>CAZHXN010000093.1:0-15093 GCA_964536415.1 uncultured bacterium | reverse complement strand
CCATACCTGGAGAATCGCTTCTCGAGCCTCTGTTACCATTCCGAAAATTTTGATGACGATGCGGTTCAGTGGTTAGTCAAGGCGCTGGAAAATATGAACCTAGCCCTGACGACCAATTTTGGCACGATCGATCTCTCCCTGATCAAGCGGATTGTCTAGGCCCCGATCGGGCCGGTGACCAGTCTTGATCACTCAAGGGATCACTCAAGGGTGGGGACGAGTTCGGCCTTGGATTTGGAGGGTATTTAAGGACCCTGAGCTTCTGAAGCCTTACGCCCAACCCCGCTAGGGCGAGATTTGGGGCAGGTCGCGTATGTCACGAAAAGTTGAAAATCCTGGCCAATTTCCCTAGGCAGTGTTCCGCCTTTTTGCTCAAGCTGGAAGGTAGGAAGATGCATTGGCAGTGTTGGGTCATGATGCTATCGAGGCAATATCCCTGTGCGCCTGTTAGACAGCGCTTGCCTTATGGGTTCACCCGTCACGATCACAATTTTTGTCGGGTTGGTGGGGCAGTTGCGTCCCTAGGGAATGCTAGGGAAGGGGATAGCTCACCCATCGTTAGGCGTTTTCATTCAAATCGGGGTTGGGGACGCCAATCATTAAATGGAGAATAGCCCTATGAATACCGCTGAGTTGCTTGTGCGCTGTTTGGAAAATGAGGCTGTTGAATATATCTTTGGCCTGCCAGGGGAAGAAAATTTGCAAGTTTTGGAGGCGATCGAGCAATCGTCGATCCAGTTTGTCACAACCCGCCACGAACAGGGGGCGGCTTTTATGGCTGATGTCTACGGTCGGCTGACGGGGAAGGCGGGGGTGTGCCTCTCGACCTTGGGACCGGGGGCAACTAACCTCATGACCGGGGTGGCTGATGCCAATTTGGATGGGGCACCGCTGGTGGCGATCACGGGGCAAGTGGGGACCGATCGGATGCACATTGAGTCCCACCAATATCTGGATCTGGTGGCCATGTTCAGTCCCGTCACCAAGTGGAATACCCAGATTGTGCGCCCCAGTATTACGCCAGAGGTGGTGCGACGGGCCTTTAAGCGGGCACAGACGGAGAAGCCGGGGGCCGTCCACATAGACCTGCCGGAAAATATTGCCGCGATGCCAGCCACTGGGGAACCCCTCAAACGGGATGAACTAGAAAAAACCTATGCAGCCTATCAGAGCATTAACCGGGCCGCACAACTCATTTGTCATGCTCAAAATCCTTTGATTTTGGTGGGAAACGGGGCGATTCGTGCCCATGCCAGTGAAGCGCTCACCGAGTTTGCGACCCGTCTGCATATTCCGGTGGCCAATACGTTTATGGGCAAGGGCGTCATTCCCTACACCCACCCCCTCTCCCTATGGACCGTCGGGCTACAACAGCGGGACTACATTAACTGCTCGTTTGATCAGACGGATCTGGTGATTGCGGTGGGCTATGACCTGATCGAATACTCGCCCAAGCGCTGGAATCCCAATGGGGAGATCCCGATTATCCACATCGGTGCCACCCATGCTGAAATTGACAGTAGCTATATTCCCCAGGTGGAAATTGTGGGGGATATTTCCGATTCCTTGGTTGAGCTATCCCGACGGGCCGATCGCAGCGGCAAACCTGAACCTGTGGGGCTGCGGCTGCGCAATGATATCCGGGCAGACTATGAGCAGTATGCCAGCGATGAGGGCTTTCCCATCAAGCCCCAGAAGTTGATTTATGATCTACGGCAAGTGATGGGGCCGGAAGACATTGTGATTTCTGATGTGGGGGCGCATAAGATGTGGATGGCCCGTCACTACCACTGTGATATGCCCAATACCTGTCTGATTTCCAATGGCTTTGCGGCAATGGGCATTGCCATTCCCGGCGCGATCGCGGCTAAACTGGTATATCCCAAGCGTAAGGTGGTGGCGGTCACTGGAGACGGGGGCTTCATGATGAACTGCCAGGAACTCGAAACGGCACTGCGGGTGGGAACAGCCTTTGTAACGCTAATTTTCAACGATGGCGGCTATGGGCTGATCGAGTGGAAGCAGCAGAACCAGTTTGGTAAATCCACCTTTGTCAAGTTTGGCAACCCGGATTTTGTGCGGTTGGCAGAAAGTATGGGGATCAAGGGTTATCGCGTTGAAGCCGTGACGGAGTTAGTCCCCATCCTGAAGACAGCCCTCGCCCAAGAGGTGCCAGCAGTGATTGATTGTCCTGTGGATTATCGCGAAAATTTACTGTTCTCGCAGAAGTACGGTGATTTAAGTTGCGCGATTTAGCAGGTGCGATTTAGCTGATGGGATGCAGGACGCATTAGGTGGGTAAACCACAAAGGCACAAAGGTCACCAAGGTCCATACAGATCTTGGTGCTACCTTAGTGTCTAGGTGTCTGGGTGGTTCCTAATGGGGATTGGGGTTAGGTGATGGGACGGTATCTGTTAAATAAAGCTTAAACATTGCGTGTTTAAGTAACCTCAATGCCTTAATAACGACAGATCGATAGCAGCTCTACGGAGACAGGCAAAACGCCTATCCCACAAGCTAGGGCTGCTGCCATTGTATAGTGATCTCAATCATGCCTAAAACGAAAAAAGCCGCGATCGCGAATAAACTTACCCAGGCTGACTATTTATTGAATCGGGAATTAAGTTGGCTGGAGTTCAATAGCCGAGTGTTGCATGAAGCAAAGGATGAACGCAACCCGCTTCTAGAACGCCTAAAATTTACGGCGATTTTTAGTGCGAACCTCGACGAATTTTTTATGGTCCGCGTTTCTGGCCTGATGGAGCAGGTGGATGCGGATGTACGCAAGCTAACACCAGATGGCCGATCGCCCCAACAGCAGTTAGATGAGATCCACGATCGGCTCAGCCAAACTGTAACCGAACAACATCGCTATTTTGAGCAAGAGTTACGGCAGAAATTGACTGAGTTTGGGGTGTATCTGCTCAACTATATTGATCTCAATCAGGAACAGCGGGGTTATTTACGTCACTTTTTTGAAGAGCGGGTATTCCCGGTCCTGACGCCCCTGGCGGTTGATCCAGCACACCCTTTTCCCCGCTTGTCAAATTTAAGTTTGAATTTGTTGGTGGTTGTCCAAGATCCGGAGACCCAGAAGGAGCGGATCGCACGGGTCAAAGTGCCCAATACGCTACCTCGGTTTATTAGTTTTCCCTCAGCATTACAGCAGCATGGGGAGGATTGTGCCTGGGTTGGTGTTCCCCTCGAACAGGTCATTGCCCATAACCTGGAATTCTTGTTTCCGGGGATGAATATTCAGGAGTATTATGTCTTTCGCATTACCCGCGATGCTGACTTTCCGGTTCAGGAAGATGAAGCGGATGATTTATTGTTGGCGATCGAGCAGGAAATTAGCAAGCGACGCTTAGCCGGGTTTGTGGTGCGTTTAGAGGTGCAGGCCGCGATGCCAGAGCATCTCAGATCTGGATTAATGCATGAATTAAAGGTGGGAGAGCAAAGTGTTTATCCCCTGGAAGGATTGCTCAATCTCAAGGACCTGATGTACTTTCTCTCCTTGTCCCTGCCAGAGTTGAAAGATCCCCCGTGGACACCCGTTGTTCCCCCTCGACTCAAACGGTTTACAGAGTTAGAAATTAGTCACGACTCCCTTAGCCCAGAGGATACAGAGGAATTTTTTGCTTTGATTCGTGAGGGCGACATTCTTGTTCACCATCCCTACGAATCTTTTGCGGCATCGGTGCAGCAGTTCCTAGTTTGTGCGGCCTATGATCCCCACGTTTTGACGATTAAAATGACCCTCTATCGCACATCAGGAGATTCGCCGATCGTGCAGGCCCTGATTGCGGCTGCTGACAATGGCAAACAGGTGGCTGCATTAGTTGAGTTAAAAGCCCGATTTGATGAGGAAAATAACATTAACTGGGCACGGCAGTTAGAGAATACTGGTGTGCATGTGGTATACGGTGTGGTTGGTCTGAAAACCCACACTAAGACCATGCTCGTTGTGCGGCAGGAAGGCGATCAGATCCGTCGCTATGTTCACATTGGCACAGGAAATTATAACCCCAAAACGGCAAAACTCTACACGGATTTAGGCTTACTCAGTTGTCGTGAGGAATTAGGGGCTGACCTAACGGATTTGTTCAACTACCTCACTGGCTATTCCCGGCAGCAAAGCTATCGTCAACTGCTGGTTGCTCCGGTGAATATGCGCGATCGCATGTTGGCCTTCATTCAGCGGGAGATTGATCACGCCCAGCAGGGGCGAACGGGCCGTATCATCGCCAAAATGAACTCCCTAGTGGACCCGATCATAATTGCTAAACTGTATGAAGCCTCCCAAATGGGTGTCGAAATTGATCTCATTATTCGGGGGATTTGTTGTCTACGTCCCGGCTTGCCAGAGGTGAGTGATCGCATTCGGGTTGTAAGTATTGTCGGGCGTTATCTAGAACACTCACGGATTTTCTATTTTGATAATAATGGCGATCGCGAGGTCTATATTGGGAGTGCCGACTGGATGCCGCGTAATCTCGATCGCCGGGTAGAAGCGATTACCCCGATCGCCGATCCGGCTCTGGCGACTCAACTGATCGATCTGCTGCACCTGATGCTGGCTGACAATCGCCTTGCCTGGGATTTGCAACCCGACGGGACCTACATCCAACGCCGCCCTCAACCTGGCGAACCTGAACGTAATTCCCAAACCCAACTGATGGAGCAAGCACGCCGGAACCTGTAGGGGCCGCTTTTAACACCCTCCTCGCTGCCAACCGGTATCTTCTGTAACCCTGCTCCATGCCCGCTCCATTAGAGAGCTTCTCCCCAGGACCTTTGCCCTTATCCGTTCGCACTGCGTCTGCGCAGGAGCATCGTCTATGCAGGTTGAACTCATTGACATTACTAAACGCTTTGGCCCTGTCCTCGCCAACGATCGCGTTTCCCTCACTGTAGCTGCTGGGAGTATCTGCGGTCTGCTAGGGGAAAACGGTGCGGGCAAAAGTACGCTGGTTAAAGTCCTCAGTGGCTTCATTCGCCGCGACGGGGGTGAAATTCGCTTAAACGGGCGAACCGTAGATATCCGCTCCCCGGCTGATGCAATCGCACAGGGCATTGGCATGTTACACCAGGACCCTTTGGACTTTCCCCCCCTATCTGTCCTGGAAAACTTTTGTATGGGACAACCAGGCCCCTGGATCGTATCCCGCCGTGCTGCCCGTACGCAGTTACGAACCCTTGCCGACTCCCTGGGGTTTACTCTCGACCCCGATCGCCCCGTTGCCAGCTTAACCGTCGGGGAACGACAGCAACTCGAACTCCTGCGCCTCCTGGCCCTGGGCGTCCAAACCCTGATTCTGGACGAACCCACCACCGGTATCTCCGCCAGCCAAAAGCAGGCATTATTTGCCGCCATCCAAGCACTGGCCAAAACCGGGCGATCGCTGATCCTGGTCTCCCACAAGCTAGAGGATGTCCAGCAACTTTGCCACACGATCACGGTCATGCGTCAGGGACGGGTCGTTGGCTCCCGGACCCTTCCCTGCGCCACGGCGGAACTGGTAACCCTGATGTTTGGACACGAACTGGCCCCACCCCGTCCCAAGTCGATTCTTGAGCGAACATCTAGCCAACCCATGCTGGCGTTAAAGAACTTGATCTGGCAGGCCCCTCCCTTATCGCTGTGGATTGACGACTTACAGGTGCAACCGGGTGAAGTCATCGGGCTGGCAGGGCTGGAGGGCAGTGGTCAGCGATCGCTCTTACTCCTATGTGCTGGACTATTGGCGGCCCAGGCAGGAACCCTGTGGATAAATGGGGTTGACCTCACCCATCGTCCTTACGGGGCCTATCAGCAGGCGGGTGTTGGCTTCCTCCCCGCCGATCGCCTGAAGGAAGGCTTAATTGCGGGCCTCACCATCCAAGAACATGTGGCGGTGCGGGCAGCCACTCGACAATGGTTTGTGAATTGGCGACAGGCGTTAACAGCGGCTCAGGATGCGATCGCCCGGTTCAATATTCGCGGACGCCCCAACACCCGGGTGGAAACCCTCTCCGGCGGTAACCAACAGCGTACCCAATTGGCCCTGTTGCCCACGCCCTTGAACCTGTTGCTGATGGAACACCCGACCCGTGGTCTCGATATAGAGTCTTCTCTCTGGGTGTGGCAGCAATTGTTGGCCCGCTGTCAGACTGGAACAGCCATTGTATTCACCTCATCAGATCTGGATGAAATTGTCCAGTACAGCGATCGCATCCTCGTCTTCAGTGGCGGGCAAGTGTCGGCTCCGCTGAACACCGCTGAAGTCACGATCGCAACCCTGGGTCGCCTGATTGGCGGGCAGTTCACCCTCCCTTCGGAGGTCGCATTCTAGGTATAAGCGTCCTTGGTGTGAAGTGAGAAGGGTCAACCTTAAGGGGTTGGCCTTAACTTAATTGCACCACTTTTTGATTGGCCAGCAAAACCTGATGGGTCAGTAAATCCTCGACCGTCATCCGGAGAAAGCGCTGGTCGTCAACCCAGAATTGGACTTTGATGCGATCGCTGCCGGGAAAACCAGGGGGATCGAGGCGTGCGATTGTACGGGCACCCTCGCGATCGTTGAGCGGTTGTACGGAACGGCTCTGCCCCGTACTTCTGGTCACTAGGCGATCGCCTTCAAAATACACCTCGGTACTTCCCCGATCAGACCCCAATTCCCCAATAATTAACTCTAAACTCGGCTGCTGTTCAACCGACGCCCCTAGCACTAACTCCACTGGCTCGGACATGGGGTAGGCTTGGCCCACTGGGATCAAGGGATGCCAGTCGTGGCGATTCTCACGCCGATTCCAGTAACGAATGCCATAGCTATGGTAGAGGAAATCCTTAACTTCAATCCCCTGATTGAGTTGTAAGGCCCCAGTCGCGATCGCCGTTAAGGGTTTGTGGGCTTGCAGCTTATCTGCGGAGAAATAGGTTTGTGCCCAGGTTTGAACGGCTGGCATTTGGGCAGTACCGCCAACCAATAGCACCGCATCAATATCCATTGCTTCGATGCCCTGGCGGCGGGCCTGCTGCAACACCTGGGTCATCGCGTCATCCAGCCGTTGGAAGAATTGGTTAGCCTGCAAAATCGCCTCTAGTTGAGATCGATCGAGACTCAACTCATAACTATCCAGCGTGGCCTCATCAAAAAATACTTCCGTTGCCTGGGTTTGGTGAGACAACCGAATTTTTAGGCGCTCTGCCAAGCGGGTTATGAGCGGTGAAGCACTCACCCCCAGCGTCTCGACAAAATGATCCACCAGCCAGTGGTCAATATCCGCCCCCCCCCCCCCCCCCCCCCCCCCCCCCCCCCCCCCCCCCCCCCCGCGTTACCCCCGCCTTTGCCAGTACCCGCGCTAGCCGAGGCCGTTGGCCTGACGTTTCCGCCAGGTTACGATCGCCCCACTTGAGGATAAACCCCAAGGGTCTGCGTTCCGGTTGCCCCCCCAGTTGCCCCCCTAGGTCCAAGCGCACCAGCGACAGGTCACAGGTTCCCCCGCCCAAGTCCAAGACCAGTAGCAATTGGCGATCAGCCATGCCATAGCCCAGGGCCGCTGCCGTTGGTTCGTCCAGTAATTGGACTTGGGGGATACTCAAGGTTTGGCACACCTGGCCCAGCCAGTGACGATAGGCTTCAAAACTATCCACCGGGACCGTTAAGACTAGGGCATCCAGTTCTGTCGGGGTCATTTGGCGTAGGGTTGTCACCACCCGTTCCAGGAACCATTGCCCCACCTGTTCAAACGAGATCACCCGATCGTCCAGTTCTGGCAAAAAACCCTGTACGGGGGTCCCTATCCCCCGCTTAAAGTTCCGGAAAAAGCGCGGATTGCTGCTTAAATCCAACCCCCGATCGCGCACCGGTTGACCGACGATCGTCTGTCCCTGGGCCGCATCCTCCACATATAGCAAGCTGGGGATCACAGGCGGATTTTCCCCTTGGCGTAGACTGAGTTCGTCGAGATCGAGCACTTCCGGTTGTTGGGTGACTGGGTTCCAGCGGGTCAGGACAGTGTTACTCGTACCAAAGTCGATCGCGTAGGTCATGGTGCAAACGAGGAGTATGCCAACAAGAGGAGTATGCCAATAAACAGCGGGTTTCGAGTGGGTTTCGTCGCTTGAGCGATGTGCCATGCGCACGCACACTTCAAAACGATATAGCCAGTAGATTAGCGCCCTGCTGGGGTGATCGACTCGCCCGCCAGTATCGGGGCGATGACGGGGGAACGGCGATCGCCCCAACCAGGTACGGCTTTACCGCTATTCCCAATCTCCCCAAGGCCGATACACTCAAAGAGATAGGCAGATTGTGCGGGAGAGGCAAACCGTGCCCCAATGGTTTCTACCAACCTTAAGTGATATCGTTGCCGGGGGCGAGTGGGCAATGGCGGGTGTCCTGCCGCCAGAAGGTGCCCACCCTCCCACGTTCACCGCTGATCGCGCCCCCTTGCCCCCAATTGCGACGATCGCCCATCAAGTGCGGGAAGCCCACCAGCGATCGGAAGGGGAATGGCATGC
This sequence comes from uncultured bacterium, assembly GCA_964536415.1. Taxonomy (GTDB): domain Bacteria; phylum Cyanobacteriota; class Cyanobacteriia; order B231; family B231; genus Trichothermofontia. The sequence goes on along the minus strand of CAZHXN010000093.1, from coordinate 6,588 downwards.
CGCGATCGCGGCCCTCAGCCAATTGCTCACCCCGACTACCCCACCCGCCGGGACCCCCCAGGGCCTCATTATCTTCGGTCCCTTACCAATCTTGGCTGATCCCAGCCTTACCCAACACTATCAAACTTGGCTGCTGACCACAGAGACCTACCAGCACCAACACCAACGGACCTTGCTCCCCGCTTCGGAGCATACCGGGAGCCACTCTACAGACGGAACGCAGGAAGCGAAGACGATCGATCCCCATCTCCTTCCCCTGCTGGCTGATGATCCACAAGTACAGGAACCCTTTTGCCTTGCCCTAACCCCCCACTTCAGCCTGGTCATGGTGTTGCGTCGTACCCGCCATCCGCTTCGCGAGAGTGAACCGGGCTACGGTACCGCCAACATTCACTTACCCGCCTTTCTGTTTTCCTTTGACCCTGATGTGGTTGCCCAGGCTTGGCAGAGTCTTCACGATCGCCTCTGCCTCTCGGCCCCTGATCATCTGCTCCCCCTCGCCGCGAGCATCCGGCAGTTTACCCCAGTGGCCCCCGACTATCGCACGGTGACGCAATTCACCCGATCGCTCCTGCACCATCTACCCCAACCGCAACCCGCCCAGCCCTACACAGTCCGATCACAGCCTCCTGAAAAATCCAACGTGCGGCGGCAGCGGGCTAAGTTCCATGCCACGATCGGGGCCTCACCCCCTGGGACACCCCCCCGTGTCGAAAGTCGCACAAACGCCGATATTACCCTGCTCCAGGCCCTCGCCCATGAAGTGCGGACGCCGCTGGCCACGATCCGGACCTTTGTGCGATCGTTGCTGCGTCGCCGTGACCTGGCACCAGAAGTCCGCCAACGCCTGGAAACAATCGACCACGAATGTACTGAGCAGATTGATCGCTTTGGACTAATTTTCCAAGCGGTTGAAATGGAAACGCGTCCTGTGGAAGCAGCCCCCATGTGTTTGGCCCCCACCTCCCTAGGCGATGTGTTCCAGGAATGTATCCCGCGCTGGCAAAAACAGGCCAGCCGACGCAATCTCAAGCTTCAGGTTTACTTACCAGAGGCCATGCCCACCGTAGTGAGCAATCCGGCCCTCCTGGATCAGGCCCTCACCAGTTTGGTCGATCGCTTTACCCGCAGTTTGCCCGCTGGCAGCCATATCCAGGTACAGGTGACGTTGGCGGGTGCTCAACTGAAGTTGCAATTACAATCCTGTGGGCGTCAAGGCCGTTGTTCAGGCCAACCGGGACAGGAAGCAAGGGGCAGTACGGCGCGATCGATCGGCCAAATTCTCATGTTCCAACCAGATACGGGTAGCCTCAGCCTAAACCTCAGTGTGGCCAAAAATCTCTTCCAAGCTCTGGGCGGACGCCTGATTGTACGCCAACGGCCTGAGCAGGGGGAAGTGTTGACCGTCTTCCTTCCCCTGAATGAGCATGGGCCAGAAACCAGCAACGAGGGGATGGAACTGCCCCTCACCGCCGACTCCAGTCAAACATGGATCGTCTAAAGCCCCCGCTCCACCGACAAACTGGTGGCGGGTACCCTGCCCCTTGGCATCAATGTCAATTTTTGTTACAATTTCATCAATACATTCTAATTGGCTAATTTAGCTTCGAGGTTTTCAATGCCCTATACGACTGACGAAGGCGGACGTTTAAACAACTTTGCGATCGAACCCAAGGTATACCAAGCTAAAGAACCGACGGGAGCCGAAAAGCGCAACTATGCGATTCTGGGCGCGATCGCGGCGACCTTTGTGGGCTTCCTGGTATATGTCGCCTTCGCCGTGTCCCAAGCGAGTTAGTGCAGTACGCCATTAATGATGCAACGTTGGTAGTAACGACTAAAGTCGTTACTATCAACGTTGCGAGGTCTGTCCTGCTTAAATGCCGGTATGGCCTATCGGGTATAGTGATATGGTGAATTTGCCTTAGAATTAAAGGCAGGCTAATGTCTCATGGCTAATCTTCGCTTGAAGTAGAGACATGCTAGCGCCTCATGCTCGATCATCGCTAATCGCTACTCCCAACTCCAACGCTACGGACGCTTGTTCAGGAGGTTATCTTGGGTCAAGCCCTGTTTCATCTGGCATTTCCGATCGCGGATGTGGCACAGGCCAAAGCCTTTTATGTTGAAGGGTTGGGTTGTGAGTTAGGCCGTGCGAACGAAAAGGCGATCATTCTGAATCTGTATGGTCACCAGTTAGTGGGCCATGTTACCCATGAGGCTCTACCGGTGCAACGGGGAATCTATCCCCGCCACTTTGGCTTGGTCTTTAGTGACGAGGCCGATTGGCAGGCGCTTCTCGCTAGGGCAGAGGCAAACGGTTTGAAATTCTACCAACTGGCCAAACATCGCTTTCCCGGTACAGTGTTAGAGCATCGGACATTTTTCCTGCGTGATCCCTTCGCCAATTTGTTGGAATTTAAGTATTACGCTCACCCGGAAGCTGTGTTTGGGGCACAAGAGCAGACGGCGATCGGTGACTCCTGAGGGAAGCACTGCGTGAATCGTGAGTGTACAAATCGTGAGTGTACGAATCGTGGTGAAGAGGCCGACTCAAGGCAGTGGTGACGGCGAGGAGGGCGGTGGGGTCGCTCACCATCCAAGCATGGCCGAGTACAGGGATTTTGATTTCGGTCCCGATCGGTAGAGATGAACTGGTAGCCGGTAGGATCATCAGATCCATTGGCGTCCAAATAGAAGTGAATTGAACCTGGTTAAGTTGGTCTAACTGGCGATTGAGGTCCCTTAAAAAAGGGCTATTGGGTCGCATTTGTTCGCACCCTATATTCCAGCGCAGGTAGGCCATCAGGCTCCCGTTGTGGGGGGATGAGAGGGTAATAAAGCGGTCAACTCGTGCCAAGCCACCGAGTTTTTGCAGGTAATAGCGACAGATGATGCCCCCCATACTGAATCCCACGAGATCGATCGACCGCGAGTGACTAAAGGTACTCTCCACATAGCGATCGACTTGCAAGGCCAGTTCATCTAGGCCCACATCGCCATTATTAGGACTGAGGGAGATGGCATGAACTTCCCAGCCTCGCGCCTCTAGGTGGGTACGCATCCGCCGGAAAATCTTAGCCGTATTGTTAATGCCATGAATGAGTAAAACCGGATTGCGCTCCATTGATAGCCTCTCCGCACCGTTGGCGATCGGGTCTTAATGCCCAAATAATCAAAGTTTACGCTGTAACGACAGCCTTTCCCAAGTCTCTGAAGGACAGAAGCACCTGATGAACAATTGGCTCAAGCCAATTGCCTGCCCCTTACTGAGGCGACAAAGGCTGGATGTTTACGCTGTAACTATGCTGTAACTGTCTTGATCATGGCGTGTCGGGTAGCCAATGGGTGGAGACTAGGGGCGGCTGTGCAACTGTCCCACACCGAACATTCAATTAGGTGAGTCTAATTAATTATTAATTAATCTAATTCTAATTAATTAGGTGAGTCTAATTAAACCGAAGACCCTCATCCCCTAACCCCTGGCACGACAGTGGGCGCGATCGCTTGGGCAAGCCTGGGTTACCTAGAGATTGGCCCTATCAGTTTTCAAATCAAAAAATTCGGGGCAGAATGGGCTGATGGAGACGATGCGCCATTGGCGTAGCAAAGTGAGCAGGCAGGAGGTGGTCGCGTATGTGTGGCATTGTTGGCTATATCGGCACCCAGGCCGCCAGTAGCATTTTACTAGAAGGGCTGCGCAAGCTGGAATATCGCGGCTACGACTCGGCAGGCATTGCCACGGTGCATGAGGGGAATATTCAGTGCGTCCGAGCCAAGGGCAAACTGCAAAACCTGGAAGATAAGTTAGCCGGTCAGGATAACCCCGCACGGTTAGGCATTGGCCATACCCGGTGGGCCACCCACGGCAAACCAGAGGAATATAACGCCCACCCCCACATGGATACGGCCTACCGGATCGCGGTGGTCCAGAATGGCATTATCGAAAACTACCGCGAACTGCGGGAGGAACTGAAGGCCAAAGGCCACGAGTTTCGATCGGAAACGGATACGGAAGTCATCCCCCACCTGATCGCCGAGTGTATGGCCCATCCCGTCGCTGATAAAGGCCAATCCTTGAGCTATCAATCTCCCTTCCTAGAAGCGGTGCGGCAGGCAGTCAACCAGTTGGAAGGGGCCTTTGCCTTGGCGGTGATCTGTGCGGACTATCCCGATGAGTTAATCACGGTGCGCCAACAGGCTCCCCTGGCGATCGGCTTTGGGCAGGGCGAATTTTTCTGTGCCTCCGATACCCCCGCTCTGGTGGCCCATACCCGTGCCGTGCTGTCGCTGGAAAATGGCGAACTGGCCCGATTAACGCCCCTAGGGGTTGAAGTGTATACCTTTGGCGGCGATCGTCTGAAGAAATTTCCCCGCACCCTCAACTGGAACCCAATCCTGGTGGAGAAACAGGGTTTTAAGCACTTCATGCTCAAGGAAATCTACGAGCAACCGGGGGTGGTGCGGGCCTGTTTGGAAGCCTACCTGCGGGACGATTGGGCACCGGATCAGTCGCAGGCTTCTCCCCTCAATCTCAACCTGCCCGCTGTCTGGGCTGATCAACTGGCCCATATCCAGATTGTGGCCTGTGGTACCAGTTGGCACGCCGGACTGGTCGGGAAGTATCTCCTAGAGCAATTGGCAGGGGTGCCTACCCAAGTGCACTATGCGTCGGAATTTCGCTATGCGCCGCCGCCCCTGACGCCCCACACCCTGACGATCGGCGTTACTCAGTCGGGGGAAACCGCGGATACGCTCTCAGCCCTCGATAGGGAACGCCAACGGCGTCAGGATCAACCTCCTGACTACCAACCCCACTTGCTAGGGATTACCAACCGCACGGATAGCACCCTGGCGACGATCGTCGAACACCTGATCAATACCCACGCCGGGATTGAAATTGGCGTTGCGGCAACCAAAACCTTTACCGCCCAGTTAGTCGCATTTTATTGCCTTGCTCTGGAGTTAGCCTACCGTCGGCAGACCCTACCAGCAACGGCGATCGCCCAAATTCTGGATGGTTTGCGGCAATTGCCTGCCCAGATGGAACTAATCCTGGAAAGCCAGGAGCGGTATATCGAAGAGTTATCCCATGAGTTTGTTGATACCCAGGACTTTATTTTTCTGGGGCGGGGAATTAACTTTCCGATCGCCCTGGAAGGTGCCCTCAAACTCAAGGAAATCAGCTACATCCACGCCGAGGGTTATCCGGCAGGGGAAATGAAACATGGTCCGATCGCCCTGTTAGATGCCAAAGTACCTGTAGTGGCGATCGCAGTGCCGGGTGCAGTCTATGAGAAGGTGATCTCCAATGCCCAGGAAGCCAAGGCGCGGGATGCCCTGCTGATTGGGGTGACGGCCAGTCAAGATGAGCACGCCGGTGAGGTGTTCGATCGCCTGTTACCCATCCCGGTGGTGGATGAACTCCTGTCCCCCCTCTTGACCGTTGTACCGTTGCAACTGTTGGCCTATCATATCGCCGCTCGGCGTGGCCTGGATGTGGATCAACCCCGTAACCTGGCAAAATCGGTCACTGTAGAATAGGGGAAGGAATATCCTGTGAGCCTCCTGGTGTCGGTGAACAGTTTGTTGACTTACTAACCCTTTGATTGCGGGTCATCCTGATTCGCCCTAATCATGATCCTTTCTCCCGGTCAACTGAGCTCGGGCTCAACCCTGCGTGTTCTCCCGGCGTACACCATCACTTTTGATAGTCAGCAACCCCTGTCCGCGATCGCCAGCCAATTTGATCAAGATCCGGACCTACCCGGTGTTTTGGTGACCCAGGGTGCCCGGTTAGTAGGAGTTATTTCTCGGTCTACCTTCCAATTGGAAGGCGGTTGGACCATGCTGCAAACGGCTGCCGTCCCCTCCATTGCTCACCTGCTCACCCTGCGCAACCTGAAGCCCTTACAACTACCGGATACCTGCAAAATCGATGCGGCTGTCCGTATGGTCCTCAAGCGGTCCCCAGAGGAAATGGGGGAACCCATTGTGGTAGAACGCCGGGATCTGTCGATCGCCTTAATTGATATAAAGGTTCTGTTTCTAGCCCAATCCCAAATCCTGATGACCGTCAACCAGGTCGTCCAACAACAAAAACTGATTATCCGGGAGTACCACACCAAGCTAGAAATAGAGAAGCAAAGATCGGCCACACAATCGGAAATGATAGCCCAACAGAAGGTTGAAATTGCTCAAAATAAGAAAACGTTAGAAATTCAAAAACTGGAAAGCCTTAATCACGCACGGCAACTTGCACAAGCACACCGTTGTTTGCAGGCCATTAGCCAAACCCTTGCGTGCGAGAATGTCCATGGACTGGAAATGGCACTAGAAGGGGTACAGGCAATCTGTAACAATATTCTGGCTGTGACAGAAACAGGCCAAGCGCTGAACTTGGAACTCGATAATTTTCAAGACAATTTACGGGTGATCGAGAAAATTAGCCAGCAGGTCCAGCACCTTGCCCTCCAGGCAACGGTTGCGGCCAACAACCTACGGAGCAGATGGGCAGTTTTGGCCGGATTACGACCGACATTAGCAAGTTTGCCGTCCAATTGTTAGATGTGGGCCAACGGTTAGAGC
>CAZHXN010000092.1:0-15137 GCA_964536415.1 uncultured bacterium | reverse complement strand
TGCGAACAACATCGTTCCTTTTGCTCGTAAGGCAGTTGCTGTTGCCTAATTATCCCTAACAAGGTGCGAGCGTCTGTAGTCCGACTCCGTTAAGGGCTACGGACCAACCCCAACGGATGCTCTAGGGTGGTGCCTCTGGTCGCCCCTTAGCTAAGACTCACCAGAGTCCCTGACCGGGTAGGGTTAATACCAGGTCCCCGCACTGAGGGTCAGAAGGGCTAAGCCTGTGAACGATCGGAAGGTTAATACCCATTGCGGACGGCAGTTCGATTCTGCCCAGCTCCATTAAACTAACTGGCGATAGACCGCCCAAATCGCCATTGGTCGCAGGTAATGGCAGGCGCGGAAGGTTCGATTGGCTGTAATTGCCTCTGGTGTCCGAAACTGAAGACCACCGGTGTAGATTTGGTGAACGATTGCCTGGGCGATCGCAAGGCCCTCGGTTTTCATCCCCATCTGGGCCAAAAAGGCCGCCAGACCAAAGTTAATCCCGGTCCAGACTTCGAGGGGATGGGTTGCCTTGGGATTTTCAGGGGAGCCGTCAGGGCGCACGCCATTCGCTGCGCCGATGGGTTCGTCCTGACGTTGGAGGGATTGATTGAATTTGACAAAGCAGGTGTCATAAACCGTTCGCAGGGCCGATCGCGCATAGTCCTCCGGCACAATATCTGGCAGGCCCAGGAGTCGCGCAAAATATTGCCCGCAAAGTTGATCGGCCATGACCACATCAGAGCCACTGCCACTATCGAGTTGATAAAATTGACCGTTCCAGAGGGTGGCGTGGTAGAGCGGTTTTGCCTGGGCCAGCCAGGTTTGAAACTGGGCGATCGGTTCGCCGACATTGAGGCTGGGATCGGTGGTTTGGAGGATCTGTCCGATCGCGATCGCGGCCTCTAACGCGGCTAACCACAAGCCCCCACAGTAGGCACTGATGCCCTGTAAACGCCAATCATCAAAGGTTTGATCGGGAGCACCCGAATTTTCAGGAATGCCATCGTTATCTACGTCAAACTGTTTAAGATAAGTCAACGCCGCCACGATCGCGGGCCAACAGTCTGCTAAAAATTCCCCATCAGTACGGTCGGTAAACTGGTAGGCGCGGTAGACCTGCAAGACAAAATCACTGGCGAGGTCTTTCCATAGGTTGCAATCTTGATAGCAGGTGTAGTTAGTTTGCTCCCAGGGATGTTCGTTGGGGGCACCCAGGTCATGGGGGGTGGCGTTGGCGACTTTGCGAACGGCTTTGAGACTGGGGGCACCGATCGTGAGGTAGTAGCCAATCAGGCGTAGCCGCGGATCAGCCTGGGGGATGGCACGAGCAAAGGCGCGCAGCACTGCTTTCTCCAGATCTGGCCACAGCATTACCAGGGCAAACCCGCCGTAGAGCCGCACATCCAAACTTTCATACCAACGGTAGTCCAGACATTCGAGCACCGCAAACTGGCCGATCGGGTCCCGTTCCGTCCCTGCACTCCAGAGCGTCCCCCCACTTGTCAGGTCGTAGAGTTCATTAAACAGGGCCATTTTTAACCAGTCGGGCAGGTGGGATTGAGTCAGAATAGACTGCTGCCAGTTACTGATCTGGGTTTGCCATTGGTGGTAATGTTGCAGGGCGGTTTGGGCGATCGCAGCAGATTGGTTGCCCATTTTCCCAAAAAAGTCTGTGTAACGGCGATAGTAATTCACCCCCTGGGCGAATGCCGTTATGGGAAAGTCCCAACTCACCACAAACGGGATCTGGCGGGTCTCTCCTGGTTGCAAAGTCAGGCGGACTGCGATCGCGCCAGCGATTTGTTCATCCCCAGTCGCAGGAGTGGCATCATGATGATTTAAGAGTGAGCCATCCTGGGCAAATGTTTGCCAAATGTCTGCGCCATCACCGACTGGATTCCAACGGGTGTGATAGAAGCCTTCATCATTAGCGGTAAGGGTCGTGGCGATCGCCCATTGGCCCTCCCCCTCTTGAAGATAGCGATCCGCAGCGGCGGGTGGGATGATGTTCGATCGCGATAAACCCGCTCCTACAGTTGGGTGTGTGTGTTGGGGGTCTAGATATTTTGGGGATTCCTCAGATCGGGCCATCACCAGAGCCAAACCATCCCCCGTCATCATCAACTCGGTATAATTTCCGGCACTTTCTCCCCAACGGGATTGATAGTCATAAACTGGACTGCCATCATCCCGAATAACCACCTCTGGGGAAGGATTGGCATTGGTAAACCAACCTACCGTATTGTGCCAAGTCAGCATCAAACTCAGGGTAATAGGTTGCGCCGTTGGGTTGGCCAGTGTCCACAGGAACACAGCGACGGGGTAACTACTTTCCTGGTAGTTATCAGGCCAGATGGGTGAAAATTGCTCACAGGTCAGCGCTGTCTGAAATATCCCTTCGTAAACAAACCAGCTACGCGGATACAGCGCATAGTAGGTCCCGGTGGAGGTTGTCTGATCTGAGGGGGGATACCATTGCCAGCTAGCAAGGCTGCCATCGATCGGCGCAGCCGTACCCAGGGCATAGGCTTGGGTACGGTCACCCACTTGTTCAAACACACTGAATTGGCAGGCTGGTAGGGTCTGAAAAATATGTTCCCCACCGTCGATGTGCCAGAGGTTAAATTCTCCCCTTGACGATCGCCCCACACACCCTGCGCCAAAGCCCCCCAAAGGCATCCCATGCCAAGGGCCATCATCCAGGTTACTGGCATAGCGAACCGTGTAGGGATGGTCCCAACCGAAACCAATCGGACGGTTCCAGGCACAGGTAGGGATCGAGGGAAGTGGGGACAGATCAGACATAGGGGATCAAGCGCGACTCCCGCTATTATCGGTTACCGGGGACAACAACTAAAGCCCACTTTTGCCCATCTAAGGCTTGGCACAATCAATGATTTAATCACCGGCTTGTAAGATTTGTGTAGCTGTTAATGCCGTAGTTTGACCTAATTCAGCTAATAGGGGAGAGGCGATCGCCAGTTCTCCGGTAAAAATAGCTTCCTCATATAAACCCTAGCAACAGGAGACCTTTATCCGGCGTTGGTATGTGTGCCAGGAGCGGTGTGCGCGGGGGACGCGGCGGCGGCAAATTCGGCAGGCGTGCAAGCAGGGGAGTGAGGCGGCAGCGTTAGCCGACCTTTGCCTGAAGGAGTATCCCCGGCGGATTGCGCCGGATTTGGAGCCGTTAATGCTACGCCTAAAGGGGCTGGCGCAAGCGTCGAAATATCAGCAGCTAGAGACCTATCTGAAAAACGGGCAGTGGCAAAAGGCGGATAAGGAAACCTATCTTCTCAAAGTCGGCGTTTTCGGGGTTTTGTAGGGGCAGTTTTACCGTTATTTATTGGGTTGACAGACAATTTGAATAAACCTGCTCCCGATGATTTATCGGGTTAACAGATAACCGAAATAAACCTACCCCCATTGGCAAAACTATTAAAGCAACACCGAGGCCCGTTCCGCCAGGGACGATCGCTCCCCCTTAATCAAGGTAATATGACCCGCGAGGGCATCCTGCTTAAACCGTTCAACCACGTAGGAAAGACCATTACTGGCCGCATCCACATAGGGATTGTCAATCTGATCCACATCGCCAGTGAGTACAACCTTCGTCCCTTCCCCCGCACGGGTGAGGATAGTCTTCACCTCATGGGGCGTCAAATTCTGGGCCTCATCAACGATTAAATATTGCTTGGGTAGACTCCGCCCGCGAATATAGGTGAGGGGTTCAATTTGCAGCAACCCGCGTTCGATTAACTCCTCATGCCCCCGCTGCCAATGCCCCATTTTCCCAGAGGATTCATGTACCCCAAAAATCAGATCAAAATTGTCATACAACGGCTGCATCCAGGGGGACAGTTTTTCCGACACATCGCCCGGTAAATAGCCCAAATCCCGGCCCATCGGCACGATCGGACGCGAAATCAATAGGCGGCTGTAGACATTTTCATCCACAACTTTTTGCAATCCCGCCGCGATCGCCAGCAACGTCTTGCCCGTCCCCGCCTTACCCACCAGGGTGACCAACTGCACCGAGTCGCGCAGCAACAGTTCCAGGGCAAATTTCTGCTCCCGGTTACGGGCATGAATCCGGGAAACCCCCGTGTTAGGTAATTTGATCAAAGACACTATTTCCCCTGGATTGCCCACTATCCCCAGGGCGGTATGGGAAGGATTGGTTTCATCCACCAAGGTAATAGCCTCATTGGGCAACAATTCCGTCTCCAGCGTCAGGCTGCCCTGCTGATAAAACTGATCAATCAGGGCTGGCGCGACCCAGACTTCTGCGGCCCCTGTATAGAGTTCCTCAACATCCACCTTGTCGGTTTCATAGTCCTCAGCCCGCAGATCCAGGGCATCAGCCTTAATCCGCAGGTTCGTGTCCTTACTGATCAGCACCACTGGACATTGGCACTGGCGCTTCAGTTCCAGGGCCACGGCCAGAATGGCATTATCCCCCTGATCGCCCTCCAGTTCCGCTGGTAATTCTTGCAGCGTCTTCCGGTGACACAGGGCCACCCGCAACACCCCGCTCCCCCCATTCAGGGGAATCCCTTCGGTCAGGTGACCCTTTTGGCGCAGGCGATCGAGATTCCGCGACACCTGGCGGGCATTTCGCCCCGTCATCTCCGGTTGCTTTTTGAAGCGATCGAGTTCTTCAATAATCGTCATTGGCAACACCACATCATTATCCTGAAACCGCAGCATGGCATTGGGATCATGCAGGAGCACATTGGTATCCAGGACAAAGATTTTTTTCATATTTCCAGTCGTTACAGTAAGCGTTGCCGTAGCTGCATCGTAGCAGCCCGATCGCCCCCCGTCACGGGTACATCCCTGATCGGGAGGCGATCGCCGTTTTTACAATGCCATTCCCCCTACGCCCAGCCCCTTGGCACAGAAGCCGGAAAGCGACCTGTCTGGGCCTTCTCACGCGTGATTCAGGCAACCGCAGTTGCCAAGAGCAGCAACCAGAACAAGAGCGTCAGTCCCACTAAGCCGACCTTTTGGAGGCGGTGGGGATGTTTGTTGGTCGGTGTGTCTGGATACATGGGGTTCCCTCCTGCCAGTAATCCAACCCGTGCCACTACAGCACCAAATGGCCCTATCCCTATTGTCGTTGCTTCAGGGGAGAAGTGGGCGTTCTAGCAATGAAGTGTTATCGCGGCTCAGTCCGCCAGACCATTGGCCTGACGCCAGCGGTGATGGTCCACCTGGAGCAGGGCGATCGCCGCCTCGAAGCTATCCACACATTTGGGAATCGAAAGATCGGCAGGGTCAGCCATTGTTGGCGTGGTGGCCAACATATACTGCTTGGCCCAGGTCACCAGATCAGCCCACATCTGGCCAATCATAATGAAGGGGGTATTCCGCAGTTGCCGCACCTGGAGCAATTGCCAAATCATCAGGGCTTCCAGGGTCGTACCAATCCCCCCAGGAACGACAACAAAGGCATCGGAAATCAGCACAAAGTGGTGTAGACGGGAGAAAAAGGTTTGATGGCAGTAGACCTGCTCCACAAAGGGATTGGTGGCCTGCTCAAAATCCAGATCAACACGAATGCCGATCGATTTTGTTAAATCCTGTGGGTCCGCCAGCATACTCCCCTCATTCGCCGCTTGCATCAGACCGGGACCGCCCCCCGTCACAATATCGCAGCCCATGCGGGTCAGTTCACTCGCCAAGTGACGCACGCCTTTGTAGAGGGGATCATGGGGATGCATCCGGGCCGAGCCAAAGACGGTAACGCGATAGCGCTCCTGTTTGGGTGGCCGAATCCGGGTTAAATTGTTGACCACTTCCCAGAGACCCAAAACCGCCTCCTGGACAATCGCAAAGGCCGCATCTCCTTCGCGAATTGGGACCGAGTGAGAGGGCATAACCGGGCAAGCATTCGGGTCAACCGGCGGATCAGAAGGCGGTGGGTTCACGGGCAACAGACCAAGTAGGAAGGTGAGAATCAATATCTTGTCAATAAAAATGGTGATTAAAGTCGGCTGCAATCAATCTCAAGGCGATCGGCGATTATACAGGTCTAAAAGCTACCCACCTGCGATAATTATCAGCCTAATATCAGTTCTCCAATGAAAGGCTTATCGTAAAACTCATACTGACTGAAGTCAGCACTACGAACTGGGTAGATCGTTTGTAGTGACGACTTTAGTCGTCATCACGAATCGGATCACCGATCGTCTTAAGTACCCATCATCAAATTATGTATCTATCCTAACAGGTAGCTGGTTGTCCCTGAAGAAAGGCTTGAACCTGATGAAGATAGGCCACTGGATCTTCCAGCATTGGGAAATGGGCCGTTTGGGGCATCACGGCAAAGGTAATACGATCGCTCAAGGCCGCTGCTTTGCGCCCCATCTCAGCAGGAATAATCTGATCGTACTCCCCTGAAATCAACAGGGTGGGCACCTGCAACTGGGCAAATTCTTGGGGCATGGTCAAGGCCGCCTGCTCACTCACCGCCGCCAGCATCATCCCCAGGGCTGCCGCATAGTCCGCCATCAGAAAATCTTCGAGAAAGGCCATTTGCAAAGCTTGGGCCAGGGGACGGTGGAGGAAACGGGCCATAAAGAGCCGCTCAATGCCAGGAATTTTCACCAGCCAGCGGGGCCGAAACTGCACCACATAACCGCCAAACCGATGAAAGGCCGCAAAGGCTTGGGCGTCGTACTCAAAAATACCGTTACAGGTGAGAATGGCTTGCTCAACCCGATCGCCATATCGGTTCAAAAATAACAGCGCGATCGAGGCCCCGGTGGAATGGGCGTGCAGGTAAACGCGATCGAGGTCTAACTGCTCCAGGAGCGTCAGCAAATCCTCAGCATAGGTTTCCAGGGCGTAGCGATTAACGAGGGTAGCGCGATCGTCCGTCCCCGATACTGCCCGGTCCAGCGGTAATCGACTCTGACCAAACCCCCGCAAATCGTAAAGTAAACAATCAAACTGGTCCGCCAAGGCTTGTGCCGTCCCCTGCCAATACCGACAGGACCCACCCCAGCCGTGGAGAAAGACCATGACCGGTTTCCCAGTACGCCCATTGGCCGCAGCCGTTGTGATCCACTCGTAATAGTGGTTGACGCCCCGGATCGGAAGAGATGCCATCGTGCCCCCTGCTGCCCCTAGGCCGATTCAGGTTTGGGCAACGAAGAAGGGTGGAGCAGAAGATCAGCAGTCGAGCGTTTCTCAACCATTTCGCGGGTAATCGTACAGCGGGTAACATCCTTACGCGAGGGCAATTCGTACATCACCTCTAACATCAATTCTTCGACAATCCCCCGCAGTGCCCGTGCCCCTGTCTTGCGGCGATAGGCTTCCCGCGCGATCGCCCGTACCGCATCTTGCTTGAACTCCAACTGGACACTGTCCATCTTCATCAGCTTTTGGAACTGCTTCACCAGGGCATTGCGCGGCTGGGTCAGGATCGCCACCAAAGCTTCCTCATCCAGAGGATTGAGCACGGCAGTCATCGGAATCCGGCCAATAAACTCTGGAATCATGCCATACTTCACAAGATCTTCCGGTTCCACCTGCTTGAGGGTGTCAGCCATCCGTTTATCCCGCGACTGGGTATCCCCCGGTTGAATAAAGCCCATCGATTTCTTGCCCGTGCGCTGCTCGACGACCTTATCAAGACCAACGAAGGCCCCACCGCAGATAAACAGAATGTTGCTCGTATCGATTTGAATACAATCCTGGTAGGGATGCTTACGCCCCCCCTGGGGTGGCACATTGGCGATCGTCCCCTCCAGCATTTTCAACAAGGCTTGCTGGACCCCCTCGCCCGACACATCACGGGTAATCGACGGGTTTTCACTCTTACGGGCAATCTTGTCAATTTCATCAATGTAGATGATGCCGCGCTGGGCTTCTTCAATATCCAGGTCCGCCACCTGCAACAGCCGCAACAGAATGTTTTCCACATCCTCGCCCACATACCCCGCTTCCGTCAGCGTCGTCGCATCCGCCACCGCAAAGGGCACATCCAAAATCTGGGCGAGGGTCTGGGCCAGCAGCGTCTTGCCACTCCCCGTGGGACCAATCAGCAGAATATTCGACTTCTGTAGCTCAACCCCATCCTCGGCAGTGGTTTTGCCTGATGTCTGGGATTGGACAAAGCTCAAGCGCTTGTAGTGGTTGTAGACTGCAACTGAGAGAATCTTCTTGGCTTCGTCCTGACCGATAACATACTCATCCAGATACTTTTTAATTTCCCTGGGTTTGGGAATCTGGCTGAGGGTGAGGGGGGCAGAACGGGTGCGTTGTTTCTCAGAGGCTTGATCCTTGCGCGAAACTGCCTGTTGGGGGGCCGCACTTCCCGCCGCATCAAACAGTTCCTCATCCAGGATCTCATTGCAGAGATCGACGCATTCGTCGCAGATGTAGACTCCCGGTCCAGCAATCAGCTTACGAACTTGTTCCTGCGACTTGCCGCAGAATGAGCACTTGAGATGGGAGTCGTACTTAGACATATCTGCCTCTCAGTTGACGGCTGTAACAGGGGATAGGGTAGAGGCAGCTTGGGAACTGCGGGAAATGACCCGATCGATCAGGCCGTAGTCCTTGGCTTCCTCTGCGGACATGAAAAAGTCCCGTTCGGTATCCAATTCGATCCGCTCTAAGGGTTGCCCAGTATGGAAGGCCAGCAGGCGGTTAAGCTGGTTTTTATGGTACAGAATCTCTTTGGCCTGAATTTCGATATCCACCGCTTGACCCTGGGCACCCCCTAGAGGTTGGTGAATCATAATGCGGGAACTGGGGAGTGACAAGCGCTTACCCGGTGCGCCAGCGGTGAGCAAGAAGGCCCCCATACTGGCGGCTAACCCAAAGCAGATCGTAGCAACATCCGGACGGATCTGCTGCATCGTGTCATAAATCGCCATGCCCGCTGTGACGGAACCCCCCGGAGAGTTGATGTAAAGCTGGACATCCTTTTCCGGATCTTCAGCTTCTAGATACAGTAGTTGGGCCACGATCGAATCCGCAACCGCATCATCAACAGGGGTCCCCAGAAAAACAATCCGCTCCCGCAACAGGCGCGAGTAGATATCAAAGGCCCGTTCACCGCGCCCGGACTGCTCCAGCACCATCGGCACCACATTGGCCTCGGCAGTGGCAAAGATCTCCGGCGATCGGGAACGACTGTGTAGCAAATACTTGAATTGAGACATCAACCACCTAGTTGGCGAAACAACACGAGTTGGCGAAACAAGACAACCGCTACCTTAATCAATCAGCCCATCAACTCATACAGATACAGGGAAGTTTCTGGGGATTAGAGCGGGTGAGATCGATCGAGGTTCTCTGACCTCATTATGCCCTAACTCTCCAGGGACTAACAGGCGACCCTCAACTTTTTACACGAACGCCTAACGGTCAGTGCTTTCTGCTGCTCCTGTTGCCTCGGTGTCAGTCGCCGTTGCATCCGTATCCTCGCGCTCAGATACAGCGTCAGCTTCCGAGAGATCGTCCTCGTCATCCTGGCTGAGGGTGCCTTCCGGTACCCACTCGATCGTGTTGTGTTCGGCTAACCAGGCCAGCGCTTCTTCCCGCAGCAAATCCTTCTCCACGATTTCCTTGAGGCGATCGGGATCATAGGGTTGATTCCCTAGCTCCTTTGCCATGGTGGCGATTTGCTCTTGAAGCTTCTCCGGATCGACCTGGAGTTGTTCCCGCTTGGCGATCTCCTCCAGAGCGGTAAAGAGCTTGAGGCGCTCAACGGCCTGGGGCCAGAATTCGCGCTGGATGGCGGGCGCGTTTTCACGGGTCACGAGGCTTTTGATATCGATGCCCTGCTTACTCAGGCGAAGGGCTTGGGTGGCGAAGAGGGTCTGGATTTCCTGGCGGATCAAGGTTTCCGGCAACTCTGTCTCAATTTGCTCCAGCAAACCATTCAGCAGGGCGTCTTCACGGTTGGCCTTGCAGGCTTCTTCGGCTTCTTCCTGGAAGCGCTTTTCCAGGGATTCGCGCAATTCGGCCAGGGTCTCAAAGTCGCTCACGTCCTGGGCAAAATCGTCATCCAGATCGGGGAGTTCCTTTTCCTTGAGTTCCTTGAGGGTGATGGTAAAGATCACCGACTGTCCTGCCAAGGTTTTATTGGTATAGTCCTCTGGGAAAGGCACCGTTACTGCCTTCTCCTCGCCCAGGCTCATCCCAACGATACCGTCGAGGAAATCTTTTAAGAAACGTCCTTCCTTCAGTTCCAATTGGAAATCAGTTTGACTGAGACCGGGAATCTCCAGATCCGCTTCATCGAACCCTTCTTGCGCCCGTAACCGCGCCAGACTTTCCTCGGTTAGCTGGCCCTTATAGTCAACCACGACCGTATCGCCCATCTGGGCCGGACGGCCTTCCACGGGAACCAGGGTGGCGAGTTGCGATCGATAGTTTTCCAGGGTGTCATCAACCCGCTGAGGATCGTATTTAACTTCTTCGGCTTGTACTGAGAGGCCCGTGTATTGCTTAATTTTCACCTCTGGTACCACATCCACGACGGCACGGAACGTCATGGGTTCTCCTGGCGTAAAGTCATTGACCAGTTTTTGAAAATCGGAGCGCAGGTCAAACTCCCCGATCGCAGGAATTTCTTCCTGTTTGATCGCGGCTTTGAGGCTCGTTTCGATGACTTCCTCTAGGACAGCGGCGTTGATCCGTCGGGTCCCGATGCGTTGCAGGAGAATCGGGCGGGGGATTTTGCCCTTGCGGAAGCCGGGAATTTCTGCGGTGCGCATAAACTTTTGTAGCACCCGCTCATACACCTGTTTCGAGGTTTCGGGCGGGACTTCTACTTCCAGTTCAAGACGACTAGCAGGTAACTTTTCCTGGGTAACTTTCATCAATACTCCTGTCAACTGTCGCAGTCCAATTCAAAACAACACAATCATCCGCAACGGAGCACTCCTCGCCCCCGCCACCCACACTTGTCCAACCGGGCCGTTTACGACTGCGCCTTGATCCCGTAAGGTCAAGGGAACGCTTTCGCCCAGACTCCGACGATCATAACCCTGGCAATGGGGTATCCACACGTCCACCGTCAACCAATGGGTTGGACCACTGGCGAGGATATAGGATATCACGATCGCTCTATTCTCTCATGTTCGCATCTGTCCGCGATCGCAGCCCCTGGGATTGGGCCTGTGATTACCCCTTGATCGCTGTAAGTATGCCTCCTAGCGGGAGCCAGTTTCCTGCCAATGGCTGGGGCCACTCACTAGCCTTATCGGGTGAAACCAGGCTCGAAGTGGTCGGCGGAACCCCTGGGATGCGATAATCTGAAAGGCAGGCTCATTCCAGCCTTTGGCTGCGTGTCGGGATGCGAGTGGACTTGGTCTTAATCTTTTTGTAATCCTTGACCCTTCTCAAAAATTTTAGGCCATCACTTTTAGGAAATCTTAAGGAGGCAGAGCGCTTGCAACGGTCCTACCGAGTTGCCATTTTGGGTGCCACAGGGGCTGTGGGTACCGAGTTACTGGAACTGCTTGACAGTCGTAACTTCCCGTTGGCTGATCTCAAACTGCTGGCATCACCGCGATCGGCGGGGAAAACCTTACCCTTCAAAGGTGAAGCGCTACCCGTACAGCCGGTCGAAGCATCCGCATTTACGGGCGTGGATCTGGTGTTAGCCTCGGCGGGCAGTAAAACCTCGAAACAGTGGGCCGAGGCGATCGTGGCGGCGGGAGCCGTGATGGTGGACAACTCCAGTGCCTTCCGCATGGACCCGGAAGTGCCCCTCGTCATTCCCGAAATCAACCCCGATGCCGCCGCCCAGCACCACGGCATCATTGCCAATCCCAACTGTTCGACGATTCTAATGAATATGGCCGTCTGGCCCCTGCACCAGATCCAGCCCGTCCGCCGGATTATTGTGGCCACCTACCAATCGGTGAGTGGAGCCGGTGCCCAGGCCATGCTCGAACTGACGGAACAGACCCAAGCTGTGCTGCACGGGGAAACCCCTGCGCCGAAGATTTTCCCCCACCCGATCGCCTTTAACCTCTTCCCCCACAACTCCAGCCTGAATGAGCAGGGGTACTGCGAAGAGGAAGTGAAGATGATTCAGGAAACGCGCAAAATTTTTGCGGCCCCTGAGTTACAAATTACGGCGACCTGTGTGCGGGTTCCCGTCTTGCGTGCCCATTCCGAAGCGGTTAACCTGGAATTCAGCCAGCCCTTCCCGGTTGAGCAGGCCCGCGCAGCCCTTGCCCAAGCACCAGGGGTGAAGCTGGTGGAAGACTGGCAGGCCAATGCCTTTCCCATGCCCCTGGATGCCAGTGGTCAGGATGATGTACTGGTGGGCCGGATTCGCCAAGACCTCTCCCACCCTTGTGGGTTGGAACTGTGGCTCAGTGGCGACCAAATCCGTAAGGGTGCTGCCTTGAATGCCGTGCAGATTGCCGAGTTATTGGTCGCCCGTAATCTGTTCGCGCCCCGGCCCCAAGTGGTTGGGGAGGTCTAGCCAGGGCAGTGGCTCATGCGGCACACGGGATGAGCCAGCGAAGGGGTGACTCAATCCCACGGGACCGACTGGGGCGACGATCTCGGTGTCAGGCCGGCCCTGGGGTGACCCGGAAATGGATGGGGTGCAATCGATAACGATAGGTTGAGGATAAACGGGTGGTGAATTTTGGGCGGGTGATGACGGCGATGATTACGCCCTTCGATGCGGAGGGGCAGGTCAACTATGCCGTTGCGGAAAAGCTGGCCGACTACCTGGTGAATCATGGCAGCGATGCCCTGGTGATCTGCGGTACCACTGGTGAATCCCCTGTCCTCAGTTGGGACGAAGAATACGAACTCTTCCGGGTGGTGAAGCAAGCGGTGGGCGATCGTGTCCCCATCATTGCTGGTACTGGGTCCAACTCCACAGCGGAGGCAGTGACCCACACCCAAAAGGCCGCCCAGTTGGGACTAGCGGGTTCCCTGCAAGTAGTGCCCTACTATAACAAACCCCCCCAGGAAGGGCTGTATCAACACTTTCGGGCGATCGCGGCAGCTAATCCTGACTTTCCCCTGATTCTTTACAACATTCCTGGTCGGACTGGACAAAACCTCCAGCCGGAAACGGTGGTGCGTTTGGCGGAAATTCCCAATATTGTAGCGATTAAAGAAGCCAGTGGTAATCTCGATCAGGTGAGCCAAATCCGACGCTTAACGCCCCCAGAATTTGCCCTCTACTCCGGTGATGATTCCCTCACCTTGCCCCTACTGGCAGTGGGCGGTCAGGGGGTGATCAGCGTCGCTAGTCATGTGGCCGGACCCTTGATTCAGCAAATGGTGCAAGCCTTTCAGGCCGGTGAGGTATCTACCGCGAGCGAACTGCACCTGCGGTTGTTCCCCTTGTTTAAGGCGTTGTTTACCATGACTAACCCCATTCCAGTTAAGGCAGCCCTACGGCTACGGGGATGGGCCGTTGGGGCGCCGCGATTACCCTTGTGTGACATTACGCCGGAGGCAGAAGCCCTGCTAAAAACAACACTATCTGACCTTGCCCTGTTATGATGCTGATTTGGCCGAACATAAGCTGGCTCCTTTGGCAGACATCCGCTTCCCCGAACCTGACCGTCTGGCGCGGTCGCTTAACCCAGGGTCCGGCTGAGAGACCTGAGAGACCTTGACTCAGTTCCTACGGGCAAGATAGGGACCACGGACCTTAACACCAGCCTTGAGTGGAAGACGCTAGCAAAAACAAAATTGATAACGACTGGTGACACCCAGCCTCTATTGATCGACATAGGAGATGCTTCGGTATACATTGACGCCAAAAGACCTAGATGGACCTGGATTGAGCCGACCCGCATAGGGCCAAAGCGGGCGCTGGTTGGTGCGCCACTTCCCAACAGCCGCCTGCATCCGATGTGCCAGATTTGAACGTTGTTTGATTGATCTTTACTGTTTCTAAGGACACACATGAGTAAAAACAGATCCACTTCTGTTGTTAAAGTCATTCCCCTCGGTGGGTTGCATGAAATTGGCAAAAACACCTGTGTTTTTGAATATAACGACGAAATTATTTTGTTAGATGCCGGGTTGGCTTTTCCGACCGATGGGATGCATGGGGTGAATATTGTCCTCCCCGACATGACCTATTTGCTGGAAAACCGGCATCGCATTAAGGGCATGATCGTCACCCACGGCCACGAAGACCATATTGGGGGTATTGCCTTTCACCTGCGCCAGTTTGAAATTCCGGTCATTTATGGCCCCCGGTTGGCAATGGCGTTGTTACAGGGCAAGTTAGAGGAAGCAGGGGTTGCGAATCGCACGGAACTGCGGACGGTCCAACCACGGGATGTGATCCGACTGGGGGAATCCTTCTTTGTGGAATTTATTCGCAATACCCACTCGATCGCTGATAGTTTTACGGTTGCCATCCATACACCCATCGGCGTGATTATCCACACGGGTGATTTTAAGATTGACCATACCCCTGTTGATGGGGAACGGTTTGACCTGCAACGGTTGGCGGAATATGGGGAGAAAGGGGTTCTGTGCCTGATTAGTGATTCGACTAATGCTGAGATACCGGGGTTTACGCCCTCGGAGCAGTCGGTTTATCCCAACCTCGATCGCATTTTCCGCGAAGCCCAGGGTCGCCTTTTGGTAACCACCTTTGCCTCCTCCGTGCATCGGGTCAACATCATTTTGCAACTGGCCCAGAAGCATGGCCGGGTGGTCTCAGTCCAGGGACGATCGATGCTCAATGTTATTGCCCAGGCCCGTAAGCTCGGCTACATCCAGTGTTCGGATAACCTGCTGCAACCCTGGAATGTCGTCCGGCAACTCAAGGATGATCAGGTACTGATCCTAACTACTGGTTCCCAGGGGGAACCCCTGTCAGCCCTTACCCGCATTGCCAACGGGGAACATCGCCAGATCCAGATTCGCCAGGGGGATACGGTGGTGTTCTCAGCTAACCCCATTCCGGGGAATACGATCGCGGTGGTAAACACGATCGATAAGCTGATGATGAAGGGGGCTAAGGTCATCTACGGGCGCGATAAGGGGATTCACGTCTCTGGCCACGGCTGCCAGGAAGACCAAAAACTGATGCTGGCGCTGACTCAGCCCAAGCTATTTATGCCCGTCCACGGGGAGCACCGGATGCTGGTGCAGCACGCCCAGACAGCCCAGGCAATGGG
>CAZHXN010000091.1:3828-15760 GCA_964536415.1 uncultured bacterium | reverse complement strand
TGCCTGTTGCAGGACCTGCTCACTTTTCTCCCACTTTTCTTCACAAAGTGCATACAAGAGTTTCTTGATCCGTGCGGCATCCGGATCTTGGGCAAGCCGTGCGATCGCCTTGGGCAGGGATTCACTGTCATCAGCCAGTGCAACGGGCGATACGATTACACCTGCTAATTGTTCCGATTGGACGGGGAAAATTTCATAGACAGGGATGGGTTCTGGGATATTCTTCAGGTGTCGAGGCCCCAGATATGTCGCTTCCATAGAAATTTCTCGGCGTACAACATCATATACGGTTTGGGAAATACAAATTGCCCAGGGTTTTGCCTCTGCCTGAAGTCGCGCTGCAATGTTAACCCCGTTGCCCATCACATCCCCTTTACTAATAAAAACATCGCCAAGATGAATCCCGATCCGATGGGCCAAAACCTGATTAGGGGGTAAGGTGACTGCGTTATCGTATAATAATTTCTGAATTTCGATCGCGCATTCAATTGCCTTCAAAGCACTATTGAAACTCATCAACAGGCCATCCCCAGTGGACTTAAGAACCTTGCCTTCAAAGGAATCACAGACCTTACGCATGAGCGCCAAATCGCGCCGAATGAGTCGCAGGGTATTTTCTTCATCCTCAGCCATTCGGGCACTGAAGGCGACACCATCAGTAAACACGATTGCAGAGAGAATCCGCTGTTCAGACACGTCTAAGTCGGTTGCTTTACTGTGCATGGGGATATCCCAACGTGATACGGTCAATGACCAACTGCGTCGTAAACCCGCTTCCTTGATAAGGGCAGTGTTGATGAACTGCTGTGTGACCTATCCACCTCATTACTAGGGTCTGACCGAAAATGCACCTTATACCTGCTGTTAACCCGCTTGGCGTTATCCGTTATCCCAAGTTGTGGGACCAGCCGGAGCTTCTCCCTGATTTTAACCAAGGCATTGGCGAAAATCACCGCTCCTTGCCATCGATTCTCCCGGTTGGGTCCGGAGACGATCGCTCGCCGACCTGCGACACCCAATTCCCCGTAGATCGAAAGGCGGCCAGTGGGGTAGGCATCTGGCCTGCGGCTGGAACAGCCGAGACCGCTATCCCACAGATTCAGTGCTCGACTGAGTATGGCGATCTCTCGCAGCTATAGGGATGGCTCCATTGTTAATATACCCTGCGATTTTTGGGGTGGCGCTATGTCACAAAACCACACGCTGTCATCAGACCCTGGCCACCAGACACCGCCGCCTACTGGGTTTGCACGAAGCTAAGGGGTTTGCCCCGCACGTCAAAATTAAGCTGTCCCCGCTCGTAAACCACCTGCCCACCGACGATTGTCACCACGGGCCAACCCGTCAACTGCCAACCTTCAAAGGGACTCCAACCACATTTGGTCAACAACTCCGATCGCAACACGGGCCGTTCTGTCGCCAAATCCACCAGCACCAGATCAGCATCATAGCCCGGTGCAATCAGCCCCTTGTTGGGAATCTGATAGGCTTGGGCGACTGCTGTAGACATCCAGTTCGCCACTTGGGCCACGGTGCAACGCCCCTGCTCCGCCTGGGTCAACAGCAAAGGCAATGAGGTTTCTACCCCCGGCATCCCCGATGGGCTGTTGGGATAGGGTTGGGCCTTTTCTTCCAGGGTATGGGGGGCATGGTCCGTGGCAATAAAATCAATCACACCGTCCAACAGCGCCTGCCAAAGAACCTCGTTATCGTGGGGCGATCGCAGAGGCGGGTTCATCTGCGCCAGGGTCCCGATCGTGGCATAGGCGCTGGTGTTGAGCAACAAGTGCTGGGGGGTGACCTCCGCCGTGACCCAGGGGGGTTTCTCCTGCCGCAACAAGTCCGCTTCCTCGGCTGTGGACAAGTGCAGAATATGCAAGCGTCGTCGATATTTGCGAGAGAGTTTTAGGGCCAGTTGGGTCGCCTCTAGGGCAGCTTGATTATCTTGAATTTGGGAATGGATGGCCGGATCGGTAATCCCGGCAAACTGCTGGCGGCGTTGCTCAATCCGGGCCTGGTTTTCCGCGTGGACTGCAATTAAGCGATCGCCCGTCGCAAAAATTGGTTCTAGATCCGCTTCCTGTTCGATGAGCAGGGGACCCTTCATCGAACCCATGAAAATCTTGATCCCCGGTGTGGGTTGGGCCGTGCGCAGATCGGGCAGGTTCTCACGGGTCGCGCCGATAAAGAAGCCATAGTTGACCAAACACTTCTGGGACCCTCGGTGTAGCTTATCATCCAGGGCCGCCTGGGTCGTCGTCAGGGGACGGGTATTGGGCATCTCCAGAAACGAGGTAACGCCGCCCTTGGCACAGGCACAACTGGCGGTAAAGAGATCTTCCTTATGTTCCAATCCCGGTTCGCGGAAATGCACCTGGGGATCAATCACACCTGGCAACAGGGTGAGTCCCTCGGCATCGATCAGGCGTTCGTCGTCGGCTGGCGCGATCGTGGCCGCCACCTGAGCAATGCGGCCCTCCCGGACCTGCACGTCTCCCCGGAGGAATTCACTATTGGGAAGCAGGATCTGGGCCTGACGGATGAGAAGGTTAGTTGGGGACATGACAGATGGGGAGAAATGAATTACGGGGCCTGAAGGGTATCAATTTGGATTTGGGTAGACTTAAGGCCAGCGGTGTCCCCGATCGCCTGGAAGAGGGTTTGGGCTTGCTGGTAATAGGTCAACGCCGTTTGCTCATCGGACTTTTCTTCGTACAGGTTACCCAGATTAACTAGGATTTGTGCGGCTTCCGGGCGATTACCAATTTCCTGCTGGATCGCCAGGGCACGCTGAAAATAGTCTAATGCCTGATCGTACTGCCCCAGCAGGAGATAGGTGGTCCCAATGTTATTCAGGGTGACGCCTTCGCTGGAACGGTGACCCGCCTCCCGATGGATCGCCAGGGCTTGCTCGTAATAAGCCAGGGCTTCGACTTGATTCCCCATCTGCCGATAGACGCTGGCAATGTTATTGAGGGTTAATCCTTGGGCAGGCCGATTCCCCACCTCCTGGAGAATTGCCAGGGCTTGCTGGTAGGTCGCCAGCGATTGGGTATGGTCACCCTGTTGGTCATAGATCTGACCAATGTTATGCAGTGTTGCTCCTTCTCCGGTGCGATCGCCAATTTGTCGCCGGATGCCAAGGGCTTGAAGATAATAGGACAATGCCTGATCGTATTGGCGCTGCTTGGCATGAACAAGGCCAATGTTATTGAGGGCAAAGCTTTCCCCACGGGGGTCCTGGGCTTGCCGACTCAGCACTAGGGCCTGATCAAAATACTTGAGGGCTTGGTCATACTGCCCCAGTTTGTCATAGACCAGTCCCAGGTTACCGAGGACGATCGCTGTATTGGCGGGTTCGTCCAATGCTTGCAAAATTGCCAGGGCTTCCTGGTAATGGGCGATCGCCTGGGGGTACTGGCCCAGCCCGCGATAGAGAGCCGCCATGCTATTCAGCGTTGTCGCTTCACTGTCGCGATCGCCCACTTCCCGGTAAATGGGCAAGGCTTGGGAAAAAGCCGCTAAGGCTTCCCGCCACTGTCCCTGTTGCTGTTGTTGTAACCCCTGTTGGCTCAAGGTATAAGCATGGTTAAGACGCTCTGAAGGAGCTGGTGCAGTCGTGGGCGCGCTCGTCCCTTGGACATCCGCACCGGCCTCCCCCGGTTCAACCACCTCCGTAGTCTCGTTTGCTAACTGATTAACCGTTGGCACCACGCGGGCAAGTAACGTGTTATTAGCTGGTGAGGTTTGTGCTAGGCGGGCAGGAGAAGCAGCCATCGCCCCCTGCGACTCACCAAGAAGTAGCGCATACAGGGTTAATAGCGTCAGGATCGGAACGGGACGCAGCATTGGCCATCCTCCAAACCAGCATCATTACCCCCTATTATCGAACAATCGTGGGTCCCATCCGCATAATTCGCAGTGAGCGGGGAACCTTAGTATCAACCTTAGTATCAATTCGTAATTTACTCCCCGATTGGGCAACTGGCGAATAACCCAGCCGAGAATAGAGGAACAGAGCAGGCGTGAACAGGCTGAATACTGCCGGTTTGTCGCCAGAGGGTCAGCAAGTTGCCATCCTCGACTAACAGGCAAAATTCACCGCGATCGCGGTTTTCCCGACACACTCTAAGGGCAACCTGACGTGCTCTACACGAGAAACTCTGGCCTTTTACCAACACTTTGTTATGGACGACTAACTGAGCAGCCGATTTGTGATAAGAAACCCCAAATTCAGCTAACTCATGAGTAGTTGTTATTAACGTTTTTGATAGTATCAGGTTTTTGATAGTATCAATAGTATCATTTGATAGTATCATCTTAAGGTTATTTTTTAAAGGCCTGCTGAATAGTAACCACGGTCTTTAGTCCACTCATACTTTAGTCCACTCATAAAAGACATTCAAATCCTTACGAAAACCGAATTAAAGCCCGTAGCTACCATTCCAACAGCTTCAGCAAGGTGCTAGCGGACAGCAAGTCCCCAAAAACCTTAAAGAAAACGAAAGAGGAAGTATGGCTTAACGAGAGTTGCGTCCTTCAATGCCTTCAATGTAGGTTCATAATGTAAATTTACAATCAGTTGGGAACTGCTGCCTTTGATATTCCATTAAATTTAAGCAACTCGTAATAAACCTTTACGAAGTCCCTCATAAACCTGATTAATCAGTGCTTGGTTTTGATCATTCAATGCATCTCCTTCTAGCAGTTGCATCATTAGTTGCTGGTGATCCCGGGTAATTCGACGAGCCTGGAAAATTTGCTCAACCACGCTCGCTAAGGAGGTCGTGGGCATCGCTGGCGCTGACTGAGGAGAATGCATTGCAGATAACAATTGAGGAGAGGTAATGTTCATGGCACTACATATGCGATAGAAGGTTAATACTAGAACAGGCGATCCAACAGCTTGTTACTGAACCTGAGAAGTACGGTTGAAGCGCACCCGATCTAGAGGAATCTACGGTAAGGCGTTAAAACACCCGCGATTCAGTCAGGATTGATTTCCGCAGTAATACTGTCCCATCTTTACGGGAAATGGGCTGTGATTTTATCGCTAGATAATCGTGATTTCAGTCTGTCTACTTAGTGATCTCCCTGAGTCAGAAACGTGATTAATCAGGGCGTATAAAGTGATATAAGTCACAATCTTAATGACGGTATTGTGCAGGCCCGGTGGGGAGTGCGTTGCTGACCACGGCCTGCCAGGAGCTTAGTGATGCAGTTGGTGGGCGAGATGAAGATTGCACTCGCCGATTTTTGCTTGCGCTAACTGTGTATCCTGCAAAATCGCATCTCGGATATCGGCTTGGGCCAAGTTCGCCCGATGAAGACAGGCCGCTGTTAGATCCGCGTGGCGAAGGTTGGCCCAACGCAGATCCGACCACTCCAGGTTGGTGTCGTGCAGGTCAGCTTTGAATAAATAGGCCCCTTTCAAATCCGCTTGCTTCAGACAGGCAGCCCCCAAGTTGGCGTTAAAGAGATCGGCATCCTTAAGGCTAGCCCCGGTTAACACAGCATTCTGGAGGTTGCTGCTCCTTAAGTCTGCTCCATCCAGGTGGGCGTATTGAAGATTGGCATTGCTTAAATCTGCTCCCATCAAATTGGCCCCGCGCAGGTTGGCATGGCTCAGATCCATCCCCCGTAAATTGGCCCCCATCAGATCGGCTTGGCTGAGGTTGGCACCGGCGTTATGGAGATTTTTCAGGCGCAAGTGCAGCGATCGCGCAGCCTCACCCCGGTTACCGGGTTCCAGAGCCGCCGTTGGGTGCGAAGGGTGCCATGCTTGGGTAGCTTTCCTGTCCATGATGTCCTGCCTTGTAACAAACTGGCTTACTTTTACTGTGCCGTTTGCTACCTAGGATTGCCGTCCTACCGTAGCGTCCTCCGATCGGGTGAACACGGGACAATTAAGCTAAACAAAATAGAAGCCCTGCTTTTCCGCAAACGCGAGCCAGGGCTAAAAGACGCAGTTAGGAGGTATCTCGCCCTCTACGGTAACGGCAGAATTGGGAAAAGCGACGCGGCTTAACAAGTTCTTAACCTGATCCCAGTTTTCCACCTGACGCGATCGCAGCGATCAAGGCTGGAACAAACCCTGTAAAGTAGAAAGAGATAGCAAAAGGTGGCGATGGAGCTCGCCAGAACCGCCTCCGGTCATTCCTGAGAGTGAACGCGACTCATGGTTGTCTTAACCCAGGGGTAATCCCAATGCCGAGGCTAATGGCTCCTACTGTTCCGACTTGTGGCGGAAAAGTAGGGGTCTGGTTACCTAGATCGCTTTTTCTGTAGCAAGTCACGTTGTTTAATCGATGCAATCTACAGCCAACGTGGCGTGATGTTAGCGAGTCTGATCTGGATTTTATTGATGGGTTTCTTGGTTGGGCAGATTGCCCGTCGGCTCAAAATTCCGGCATTGGTCGGAATGGTGCTGGTGGGTATTCTCCTCGGTCCCCAGGGGGGCCATGTGCTGAGCCCGGAGGTCTTGGACGCAGCGGATGCCTTGCGCACGATCGCGGTGATGGTGATTTTGATGAAGGCAGGGCTGGGGCTGGATCGGGAAAAACTGGCCCAACAGGGAAGTGTCGCCCTGCGGTTAGGCTTTTTACCCGCCAGCGGCGAGGCGATCGCCGTGGCGCTGGCGGCCATGTGGCTTTTGCAGTTTGACTGGGCGACAGGGTTACTCCTGGGCTGCATCCTGGGAGCCGAGTCACCCGCCGTGATTGTACCGGGGATGCTGCGGCTGAAACGGTTGGGTTGGGGGGTGAAAAAGGGCATTCCCGATGCGATTCTGACGGGCAGTGCCCTCTCGGATGTCCTGCTGTTGCTGGTGTTCAGCCTGCTGCTGGCGTTTCTCTCCCAGGGGACGGCGGCGGGCATCACCCTGCCGGACGGGACTCACCTGAGTGCATGGCAACTGCTTCCTTTGCAAATCCTGTTGCAGGTGACGCTGGGGGTACTCTTGGGCTGGTTGCTGGCCCAGCTATTGGTGTCCCTCCTGGCTAAGCAAAACTGGACCCAAACAGCGGTGCAGGATGGCATGGTGGCGGCGGCCTTTGCCCTATTGTTAGTGATTCTGGCTGAGGCAGTGCCGATTTTCTCCGGTTATCTGGCGGTGATGGCAACGGGATTTTTCCTGATTGAATTGGATGCCCCCTTAGCGCGTCGTCTGCGGGGGGGATTTGACAGCCTGTGGACGATCGCGGAGATTTTTCTCTTTGTCCTGCTAGGGGCCAGTATTCAACTCCAGGTGCTGGGGAATACGCTGGGCGTGGGGTTGTTAATCCTGGCGATCGGGATGCTGATCGGACGATCGCTAGGGTGGTATCTATCCACACTGGGCAGTAATTGGACCTGGCAAGAACGCTTATTTTTGCTGCCAGGCAATTCGGCTAAGGCGACGGTGCAGGCTGCGATCGGGGCGGTACCCTTGGCCCACGGCCTCGCAGGGGGGGAAGCGATCCTGGCGATCGCGGCGCTGTCAATCCTGGTAACGGCTCCTTTGGGAGCTTGGGCAATTCCAACCTTTGCCCCGAAATTACTAGAACGGGGTGAAGTTGACCCGACCAAGGTAGCCATTCCCCGTCGCATCGTTCTGCTGGCGGCGGTGGATACCTCACTGCTGGCCACCCCCGTGTTACGGAAAGCGGCAGAACTGGCCCGTCGCAGTGATGCGGAGGTGATTGTGCTGCATGTGGTGCGGGTGGATGATCCGGTGGGTGTGGAAAAGTTGCGCGATCGGGCGCGTCAGCTTCTGGCGGATATCCGTTACCAATTTGTGACCGTGGATGAACCTGTCCCGGAGGGGATTCTACACGCGGCCCAAACCTACGACGTAGCGGAAATCATTATGGGGAAACGGGGCCATCGCCTGTTAGAAGATGTATTAGTGGGATCGGTTTCCCAGGCGGTCCTGGAAATCAGTCCGTTGCCCGTCCTGCTGGTGGAAGGGGACGATGTGTTGGCCCGGATGGCTTAGGTAAGGTTAGCAATACAGAGAGGGAAACGCCGATGATGCGTCCAGTGATGGCGATCGCCCTAGGGGCAGTGGCCGGAGCCTTAAGTCGATATTACGTGGGACTGACCCTCACACCCGTAACTACGACTGGCATTCCCTATGGAACCCTGCTTACGAATGTGACGGGTTGCCTACTGATGGGCTTTTTAGTCACCCTTTCCCTGGGGAAGATGGTTAACCTGCATCCTGACTTGCGATTACTATTACTGACAGGTTTTTTAGGGTCTTATACGACCTTTTCCAGTTATGAACTGGAACTGGCCAAACTATTAATCAAGCGGCAAATTGCGGCTGATCTGATCTACTGGGGTGGAAGTACCCTTTTGGGCCTTCTGAGCCTGCAAGTGGGTAGCCGACTCGCCGAGAGATTATTGAATCATTGGGAAGCTTCTCTGGAACCAGATCCCCCTCGCCTGTCATCGGAGGAGACACCCCCCCAGCCTATGAAAACTAGAGATCGGTAAAGATGGATAGCTGAAATCACTATGGATACAGGCATTTGGATACCCCTGGCGATCGCGATCGGTGCCATTCCCGGCGCACTCAGTCGCTACTATCTCACACTGTTTTTTACCCAACAGTTGGGCAGTAGTTTTCCCTACGGGACATTAATTATTAACCTATCTGGGTCGTTATTGATGGGATTTTTTGCTGTCTGGTTATCCCAACTCGGTGAGCCAGCCCACCTAAATTTTTTGATCCTGGTCGGATTTTTAGGGTCCTATACCACGTTTTCGACCTACCAGTTAGATACCGCTAATCTCCTCAAGACCGGTAGTTATCGCAAAGCCCTTATCTATTGGTTAGGCAGTCCCCTCTTGGGACTTATTTGTGTTGAAATTGGGGTTGTCTTGGCTTTGCAATTATAGGCGTTGTCACCTCAGTGAGGGGCAGGCAATTGGCTCAAGCCAATTGTTCATCAGGTGCCTCTGTCCTTCAGAGACTTGGGAAAAGCTGTATAGGCGTTGGGAAAAAGGAGCTAGGGAAGAATCAATGGATACGCCTAATGCAATAGAAACCGCCGAGCAACTAACGATCTATGTAGCGGAAGGGGAGCAGATCAAAGGACAGCTACTGTATGAGCAGATCCTGGATGTGGCTCGTCAGATGGGTATGGCCGGGATGACGGTTCTCCGTAGTGCTGTGGGGTATAGTCAGCGACGGGGTCGCATTAGTGTGGATTGGATTATGGAACTGGCCCCGGATCTGATCATGATCCTGATAGTGATTGATCACCCCACTGCGATCGCCCAATTTCTCGCCCAGGTGCGTCGGTTACTGCCCAACCAGGGGTTGGTGGTCAAGGAGCCAATTCTGGTCATGCACCATGCTCCCGATACCCCTTTCAAACCCGTATTACCCATTAGCCCGATTGTTGATCCCCCCTATCAGGAGATTACGATGTCAGACTTTGAACGCTTAACGATCTATGTGGGTGAGTCCGACCAGTGGCATGGCAAACCCATTCACCTGGCCCTGGTAGAAGCGGCCCGTAAACAAGGGTTGATTGGGGCAACGGTTGTCCGTGGGGTTATGGGCTATGGCAAACAAAGCCATCACCAAATTAAGTTGCTAGGAATCATTGAGCTTTCTTCCGATTTACCTATGGTGGCAACGGTGATCGATCGCACGGAAAAAATTGAACAGTTTTTGCCGATCGTCCAGGAAATGGTACTGGGTGGTATTGTCGTGCGCGAACCGATCTCTGTGGTTCACCATGCCCCCTAAGCAATCCCCCCTTGAAATACCGACCAACTTATGGTCTTAAAACTTATGCTCTTATGCTCTTAAAATTATGCTCTTAAAAGTATTGCTAGCAGGCTGACTGAGAGCATCGTTGTTGCCATTTGCGCCCATTACGAATCGATAAGTAGGGGGGGAATTAAACCGAAGGCCCTCATCCCTTCTCCCAAGCTGGGAAAAGGGGAACCGCTCTCGCTCCTAGCCCCCCGTTTGCGGGGGGCTAGGAGGACAGGGCGATTGGCGATACTTCCGTTTAATGATCGCGGTCTGCTTATATATTGCTTGTTGGGTCTCTCGATCGTCCCTCATCAAAGTTCCCTCATCTGTTCATGATTCCTGTCGATCGCGCCTACACCACTATCCTTGACCTCACCCAACCCCTGAACCCCCAGTCCGATCGCGAAACTGTACCACTCCTCGCGGCAGCCGGACGGATTCTCGCCCTCCCCGTGATCAGCCCCCTGGATTTTCCCCACTGGGATAACTCCGCAATGGATGGGTATGCTGTGCGGTATGCCGATGTGCAGACGGCTAGCCCCGATCGCCCCGTGCTACTCACGGTTGTGACGGAAATCCCGGCAGGTTCGCACCCCCGAACCCCCCTGCAAGCTGGACAAGCGGCCCGCATTTTTACCGGTGCCATGCTTCCGCCCGGTGCTGACACGATCGTCATCCAGGAACACACCCAACGCCAGGGGGATACCGTCACCATCCAGCAAGCCCCCCACCCTCAAGCCTTTGTCCGCCACCAAGGCAGTTTTCATCGGGCCGGAGCGCCATTATTTCCCGCCGGTATTCGGCTCCAAGCCGCTGCGATCGCCGTCTTAGCCGCCGCCCAGTGTCCCCAGATCACGGTCTATCGGCGACCACGGGTGGCGATTCTCTCAACGGGGGATGAACTGGTAGCACCGGATTGCCCTCTCCAACCCGGTCAACTGGTGGATTCCAACCAATATGCCCTGGCCACGCTGGTGCAACAGATGGGGGCTGATCCCATTCCCCTGGGCATCGTGCCCGATCGCCCCGAAGCCCTTCAAGCCGCGATCGCTCAGGCGATCGCCCAGGCCGATGTCGTGTTGTCCTCTGGCGGCGTTTCCGTTGGAGATTATGATTACGTGACCCCGATTTTGACTGAGTTGGGGGGCACGATCGCCATTAACGCCGTTGCCATCAAACCGGGAAAACCCCTGACCGTCGCCACCTTCCCGGCCCCAGCTTCAGCGCGCTCTATCCTCTATTTTGGTTTACCCGGCAATCCTGTATCGGCCCTAGTGACCTACTGGCGCTTTGTGCAACCGGCCCTCAAGAAATTAGCGGGATTAGCCAACACCTGGGAACCCGCCTGGATTTGGGCAACCACACATCAGGACTTGCCCGGTGATCAGCGGCGGGAGAGTTATCTGTGGGGATGCTTAACACCAGACACGCAAGGGTATCGTTTTGCCTTAGTGGCTGGGGGTCACAGTTCTGGCAACCTGATTAATCTAGCCCAGGCCAATGCCCTAGCGATCGTCCCCGTGGGAACCCCGATCGCAACCGGTGCACCCGTCCGGGTCATGCCGATTCATGCCTGACTGAGGCGCGATCAGACCCCAATCAATCCCCGATTCAGCCATCCTTCACCTGAATTCGACAACGCTAACAACACCGCTAGCTAACACCGTAGTCCCCTCGCCCGCGCAACCCCGATCGTTGCCTCACTCATGAGATCATTAGAGAGAATATTGATTTAGATTGATTTAGAGAGAATATTGATTTAGATGCCCTCCCCTCTAGTCAAATCTTTAGGAAATCTAACGTTACGCTGAATGTCGTTAAGCTCTATGAACTAATCAGCACAAACGGACGGAACGGGGAATCCTAAGAATACAGTGTAAAAGGAGAACGCTGCGTTCGCGTAGCGTCTCCGCAGGAAAAATGCTGGGAGGTGTCCATGCCTGTTAGCTCCCATAGCGTTCCGGTCGTGCTGGCAGTGGATGATAGTCCTGTCATTCACACAATGGTCAGGCGGGCGTTAGAACCTGACTACCG
Organism: uncultured bacterium; assembly: GCA_964536415.1. Classification (GTDB taxonomy): domain Bacteria; phylum Cyanobacteriota; class Cyanobacteriia; order B231; family B231; genus Trichothermofontia. The sequence goes on along the minus strand of CAZHXN010000091.1, from coordinate 3,972 downwards.
AGTCATCGCGGTAGACAATGGCGTCGAGGCCCTGGCACAGATTTACCATGAGACCGTTGATCTGGTGTTGTTAGATGTGTCCATGCCCGGTGTGGATGGTCTAGAGGTGTGCCGAACGATTCGCACTCTGGAACAATTCCATAC
>CAZHXN010000091.1:1987-3806 GCA_964536415.1 uncultured bacterium | reverse complement strand
GCCCATTATTATGTTGACCTCCCGCGATCGTCCCTTCGACAAGATCCAGGGCCGGGTCGCGGGGGCTACGGAATACCTCACAAAACCCTTTGAAGCCGAGCATCTGCGTGAAGTGGTGGCAAAACTGGTCAAGCTGCCTTCAGAGACATCTGCCTGAACCAAATAACGGAGGGGTACCCCCCAAATCCAAATCCTGCGCTGATAGCTAGCGTCATCTGACGGGTTGCGGCAGTTGAACTGTCCGAACCCAGATTATTAATCCCAGATTACTAATTTTAATCCCAGATTACTAATTGAAGTTGCCTGCAAGCATCTACCCCAGCCACCTACTGAATCCACAAGCTGACTGGGACGTTCATGATTCAGCACACAATCCAATACAGTTGTGAAGCTCTATGAAGGCATCAACACAAGCCAACCAAACGGGGCACGCTGAAAATAGAGCGTCAAAACAGTATTCCAAGGAGAACCCTGCCAACAGTGGGAGGTAATTCATGCCCGTTAGCTCTTATACAGCTCCAACGGTTCTATCAGTAGACGATCGGCCCCTCAGTCATACGATGGTCAGACGGGCGCTGGAGCCGGATTACCGCATTATTACCGTCGAGAATGGCATCGAAGCCCTGGCCCGCATTTACTATGAGCCAGTCGATCTGGTTTTGTTAGATGTGTCCATGCCGGATGTTGATGGTCTGGAAGTGTGCCGCATTATCCGAAGCATCGAGCAATTTCGTAGTCTGCCCGTCATTATGCTAACTGCCCGCGATCGCCCCTTCGACAAAATCCAGGGTCGGGTCGCGGGGGCTACGGAATATCTCACGAAACCCTTTGCAGCCGAGCATCTGCGGGCGGTGGTGGACACACTGATCAAACGGTCTTCGCAAACGACCGCCCAGGCGTGCAATCGAGGTCATAACGGTAACTTGCGATCAGTGGCGATGACGACACCTAGGGATAACTGTCCTGGAGATAACTGTATGGAGATGGCGGCAACGTTTACCCTGGCAGGTCCTGCCGATATCGATTTACTTCTTGAGTTGTTGCAGGAATTTTATGTGATCGAAGAATTGCCATTTGAGCCATCTGTAGCCCAACAAGCCCTCCAAACCCTCCTGCAAGAACCGCGCTATGGGTTGATCCACCTGATTTACGTGGCTGGGGAAGTGGCTGGCTATGTGGTCTTAACGTTTGGTTTCAGCCTGGAGTTCCACGGGCGGGATGCCTGGATCGATGAATTATATTTACGGGCAGCCTATCGTGGCCAGGGGATCGGCAAAGTGGCCTTGGCTCTGATGGCAGACATCTGTCGCCGAGAAGGGATCAAAGCCCTCCATTTGGCCGTCGCCCACAAGAATCAACGGGCACAAACCGTCTATCGGCAGGCTGGCTACATCACCCACGATCGCGATGTGATGACGCAGTGGTTAAGCTAGACCTTCCGGCTAGGGTTTGCAGCTGCATGGTCAATCCAAATAAGAACGATACAGTTTTTCACTCCCCTCGCCCAGAGCGGGAGAGGGGCTAGAGGTGAGGGTGTTGTTTCAGCCTCAATTGCAATGACTATAAAATGCTCTGAGCACCCCACTGATCTTGGGGTAAAAACGTGCGATCGCGGGGCAGCGGGGCAACGGGTTGCGTCAGCAGGAAGGTTCCGGCTTCAATCCATTGCTTGAGCACTTCCGCAATTTTGCGGGAGAAATAAATACTGGTCAGCGGGGCTGTGCGTACCCGTTTACCCTCAATCGTGATCCAGCCCGACTTCAACTGGGCATAGCTGACTAGCCCAAAGGTGGGCCGCACCCGGCGGGGAATGGCAAAA
>CAZHXN010000091.1:0-1975 GCA_964536415.1 uncultured bacterium | reverse complement strand
TCAACGATCGGGGCTACCAACTCCGAATCCAGCACCGTACACCGAGCCACCACTCCCTCATTCACCACCGGCAAGGGAATGCCAATGCCCAACATCAACGAGGGACCATAGCCCTTGAAATAACAGCCGCGTACCCAGGTTGGGTCCATTTGCTTCGCATCGCCGATCACCGCCAGGGTCGCCGCAGGCCCGATCGGCGTATCATTCGGGAGCCGTTTTTGCAGGGGGAAATGCTGGGTCCCCTCCCAAGCCACATAGCCGATCCCCCCCCCCAGAAAGATCCGACTCCCAATCCCAATCAACTGGAGTTCGGGATCATTGAACAGGGGTGCTAATTCCCCTGCATTGGAATAGACCGCATTCCCCAGGTTCGGTTGCAGGGGTCCCAAATAGGTCATCAACGGGCGATCGCCCCCATTAACACCCACAATAAAATTTTGGTAGAGATTGCGCGGGTTAAACAGATAAAACTGGTTAATGGTCTCACGGGTAATCGTGGTTTCAAACGACGCCCGTGGGTAACAGTCCGTCACCTGCCCGATCGCCCGCAGTGGGATCGGTTTACCCGCAATCAGATCCGCAATCACATGGCCGCCCCCACGGGTGCGCGGCGAGAGGGTATAGCCCTCTTCGATGTCGATCGCCTCATTGCTGGCTAGGTCCTGGGCCGCCTGCCCCGCACCGAGATAGAGATCCACCGCTCCAAACCCCGAATAGGCCAATACCCCATCCAGCCAACACTGGCGAATCTTGATCGGTGGGTCCGTATGCCCCAGGTTGAGGATCGCCCCCGACGACTCGGCAGGTTCAAAGCTGCCCGTGGTGATGACATCCACTTGCTTCGCCGCTGCGGTCACCCCAATGTCAGCTACCCGCGCCTTGAGTTCCTCGACGGTCCACACTACCGCTTGCTGCTGACGGATTTTCTGGTTGATTTCGGCGAGCGTGCGCACTAGTCAGACCCTAGTAACGGTGCAGTGGGGGCAAACAGATTGAAATGCGCTGGCACTGCATTGGGGCTAGGCAAAAAGCAGAGCATCGCGATCGTCAGCAAAAAACCACTGCTCATCAGCACCCACCACACCGGGTGGCGGTTCAAACCCGCATCCCGCCACATCCGCATCAGGGGATGACTTTGGCGGCGGAGCATTTGATCCATTGCCCGTTGAGACGATCGAAAAGGATCGCGCACAAAATGCCCACTTTGACTGATCACCAACCGTTCCTGACACTGCTGACAAATAAACAAGCCACTCAGCAGTTGGCCCGATAGCTCTGCCCGGACGCGATGACAAACCGGACAAGTGACGGAGTGGCTATCAAAAGCATGTGCAGTCATGAGCAGTTTCCGAAATCCCAACAGAAGGTTTAAGGGTGAATTGACCACAATGGCAACGATCGCGGGGGTGGCATAGCTACCCCTTCTAGGGGAGAGAGATTAGGAGGGACTAGACTTAGACCAAGGGGTTGTTGAGAGGTCTGTGACGGATATTGTCAACCGGATAATCAACCAACTGTGTCAAAGTTTTCAAGGTATACACGGATGAGGGGGAGATGGGTTGGGGTAGTAAGAGAATGGGCATTAATAACACAATCAATCTAGGCCAGGCCAAAAAAACAAGGATTGAATGCAAAGATTGAATGCAAAAACCCTTATTGTCATCAATTCCCTACAAACCGGACCATACCCCTGCGTGTGCTATGGGCATGACAGGGATGAGGGCGACTGACTATTCGTAGTTTACCCCCTGAATCGGGCACTCTATCTGGGTGTTGTTTTTTTTTATATTTGTCAGGGATGTTGGGAGCGTCTGAGGGGAGGTCACGAGCAACGATAATGATACAGCCTTTACCTCAATCATAAAGTACAGCCTTACCTGGGTAGGCTGGATGCAACCCACGGGTGTGGCCCTCACCCTAAATCCCTCTCCCAGAGCGGGAGAGGGACTTGAAAATCCAACTCCCCTTCGCCCCA
>CAZHXN010000090.1:0-15774 GCA_964536415.1 uncultured bacterium | reverse complement strand
GTTTCAGTCCCGCGATCGGGATTCTAACAATTGAAAGCCGGGACGGCATTTTCCGTGCCATCCCGGATGAAGTTTCAGTCCCGCGATCGGGATTCTAACAATTGAAAGCTCTCATTGTTGAGGAGGAGAAAGTATCCCCCTCCTGTTTCAGTCCCGCGATCGGGATTCTAACAATTGAAAGTTCCGGGGGTGCACGCCAGAGATGATCAAATCAGCCCTTGGCGTTTCAGTCCCGCGATCGGGATTCTAACAATTGAAAGTCTGTGGACTGGGAGGCTTATAGTGGCTCGAATCTGAGAACAGATTTGGCAAAGCCCCCCATTTCACCGCCATTATACCCCAAAAAAACACAACTGACACCCTTGGCAAAACGGCAAAACTATTGAATTATCTAGGTTCTAGCGATTTGGCAAACCCCCCAGGGTTTTCGCCCCCGCTTCGGTTTGCCAAAAAACCGACTGAAACCATCATAAAATAATCGCCGACTCCTGTCGAGGCCTCTCCGACCCATACGTGATCGTCCAAACGGAGCGAAGAGAGAATTCCTAGGGCACAGGGCTGGCCAGAACGACGTACTGTGCAACACTAGGGAAGAACATCCTTGTCAGCCAGATCACAAAATTGAACACGTTATGGACGGGCAAGCATTGCAACCGGATCGGGCATGGCCGTTTTGGCCGATCGTGCCCCTCTATCCCTACGGTCAACGAGCCACCCTGCGCCGGGAAATTCTCACTGATCGGGTGTGGACTTTTGAGCAAGTGCAGGGCATTCTCTACGTTGTCGTGCCCATTCGGATGACTGTGATCCGGCTAGCGGCGGGGGGATTGCTCGTCTATGCCCCGATCGCGCCCACCCGGGAATGTATTGCCCTCATGCGCGAGTTAGAAGCCGTCCACGGTCCGGTGACATACATCCTGCTCCCGACCGTATCAGGGTTAGAGCACAAGGTCTTTATCGGTCCCTTTGCCCGCTGTTTTCCCACAGCCCAGGTGTGGGTGGCTCCCAACCAGTGGAGCTTTCCCCTCAACTTGCCCCTCAGTTGGTTAGGACTCCCAGCGAACCGCACCCAGGTGTTGCCCCTCGATAGTGGCCAGACCCCCTTCGGCGATGAGTTTGACTATCACATGTTGGGACCGATTAACCTGGGGTTGGGTCCCTTTGGCGAAGTAGCCCTCTTCCACCGCCGATCGCGCACCCTCCTGCTCACGGATACGATCGTCGCCGTCAATGAACGTCCCCCCGCGATCGTCCAACTGGATACCTATCCCCTCCGGTTCCATGCCAGAGACACAGCGACCGAGATCGTGCCCGACGATGAAGCCACACGCCGCAAAGGCTGGCAGCGGATTGTCCTGTTCGCCCTCTACTTCCGCCCCAGCACCCTGGAAGTCATCCCCTGGGGAACCGCTTTTCGGACTGCCCGTCAGGCCCCCGATCGCTCCCGTCAAGCCTACTTTGGCCTTTTCCCCTTCCGCTGGCGGTCCGACTGGGAACGATCGTTTGCAGCCCTATGGGGAGGTGGGCGTCCCTTTGTCGCCCCGATCTTGCAAACCCTGATCTTAAATCGAGCCCCCCAACAAGTGATTGCCTGGGCCGATCGCGTCGCCCAATGGCAGTTCGAGTCCATCATCCCCTGCCATTTCGATGCCCCAATCAAAGCCAATCCCCATCAATTTCGCCAAGCCTTCACCTTCCTAGAAAAACACCCCGCCCTAGGACCAGAGATCGCCCAGTTACCCGAACCCGACTTTGCCCTCCTGCGATCGCTCGAAGCCGGGTTAATTAAACGGGGCGTTACCCCCCCCGCCCAGGAAAAGGTCTAAGCATTGCAAGATTGCCTAGACCTCCGAGCTTGCAAACGAGGTTTCAAAACCTCAGAGATCTGAGAGGTCTGAGGTCTGTCTATCGGTATCCTTCCCACGGACTCACCTGCAACACCCCTTTGGGCGTAAAGACGACCTTAAAGGTAGCGATCCCCTGGGGTGCCGTCGCAGAGGTCGCATTGGCTGCTGCCTGCTGTAACTGGGGGAGGGGGATTTCCGCCGCATACTGGACTGCCTCACGGTTCGTCGGTTCATACCGGAGAACCTGGCCGTCGGCAGTCGCTTCTACCCGATAAATCAAGTCCGTTTCAAACGAAGGTTTGGTTTGCCACTGGGTATCAATCCGCCTGTACAGAGCAGGCACGATCGCCTCAATGGCTGCTGGGTCCGTGATCGTTACCGTCTGCTGGGTTGCCGCTGCATCCATCCCAGTGGGGGAAGCCGACGTCGGACTGGGCGTAGCAGCGCTGGGGCTGGGGGAAACCGGACTGGCGGCTGGTTCAGGCGCTAACCCCCGCCAGGGACTCACTTCCAGGACTCCTCTGGGGGTAAAGACCACCTTGAACAGAGCGATCGGTCCCTGGGTTGCGGTGCCCCCCTCAACCGGGATAAAGACAAGTTTGGGAAGCGGCGTGCGATCGACCTGGAGCCGGGAGGCTTCATCATCCGGGGCGTAACCGACGATCGCGCCCTGGAGATCGACACTCACCTTATAGGTCAAGGTCTCATCAAACTCCGGTTCATCCCATTCTTTATCGATCGCATCATAAAGCTGGGTACGCAAACGCCGTAATTGATCTGGATCAGTAATCTCAATGTTGGCAGCAGCTCCCTCCAGAACCTGCGGACTAGTGGTGGGAGAGGGACTAGCAGTAGGAGAAGCCGTCGTTTCCGTCCCCGCCCGCCATACCGGTTGCCGGGGACGTTGGGTTTCTGGCACCGGCAGCAGGAAAAAGGCGGCGGCTCCCGCAATCGCCACGCTAGTAACCCCGATCGCAATCGGCATAACCTGTTCCCGGATCGGCGGCACGGGGGCATCCTTGCGGGAGACGGGCTGGAGTTGGATGTGCACATCAGGCAGCGTACGGGCATCGGCTCGGAATTGATCGATCGCCTCCACCAGATCGAATAATTGCACCGTAGTAATGTCCGCCTGCATCAGGGCAGTGGGATTGCTCGTCGCGATCCCCTGGGGTTGAATCGTCAAACGATGGAGGTGGCCCACCCGTTCCAACTGCACCAGGGTCGGTCCGGAACGCTGGGCATGAATCGATCGCACCCCACTAAAGAGTTCCTGGACATAGAGGTTGACCGCTTGCACCAACTGTTCAAAAAACTCACGCCCACCGATCAGCGCATCATGTTCACTGATATGGCATTCCGCATTCAGTAAAGTGGCCATCAGGGGGCGGGTTTCCCCCGTTGGCTCTAATTCAGTAGCATCGCCTAAGCCCTCCAGGACCAAGGTGCAATTGGGTAAGCGATAGTGGCGCTGAATCGTCATGCAACTTCTCCGTCAAACAGACTGACCCAAAAGCGCTGCATCCCGGCGGTCCCGGTACAGAACAGTAATTGTTCAAGCAGACTCAGGGCCAGTTGGTTCAATTTTTCATCGGTATCGTAGATCAGCACCCCGCCCCGTCGGGGGTTCATGCGGGCACGGAAGTGCGCCCGGAAGCGTTCGAGATAATGGGACAAGCGAAAATGGTGATCGGTGGATAGATCTTTCTGGCGCAATTGCTGGTAGTCCAACAACAACTGGCGGATGATCACGGTCAGGCGACGGGCCAGTTGGCAGATGAGCAAGACTAGGGCTTTGGCTTCGGCAAGGGTCAGGGGGCGTCGTTGGCTGTAGCGGCGGAGGGGGTTGGTGCTACGCAGTCGCCAGAGGTGGACGCGGTTTTTAATTAGGCTCTGGAGTCCGAGTTCTTTGGACATATAGAGGATAGCTTCTGAACCGTTGAGGTCCAACGCTTCAATCGCCAGGAGCATGAGGTCAATCTGCTGACGTGCCCGTTTGGGACAGTTCGCCTCCGGCAAAGGAATGTCGGGCAGACTGTCCAGGATCAAAGGAATAGCATCAGACGCTTGGGTGGGTGTGGGCATTGTGCTGGCAGAAACATTCATGCGAACCGATTCGACCCCAGTATGTGGAACATCCAGCAGCATTGTATCGAAATCCGGATCTCGCTCAGTATCTCGCTCAGTATAGTGTAAACCTCGCAAGGTAGTCTTCTAGTGTACAATCGTCACTGCCCAGTTGACGCTCATCTTCGGTCATTCGTTTCCCTATGGATCTGAAAGCCTTGATTCGCGAGATTCCCGATTTCCCCAAGCCGGGGATTGTCTTCCGCGATATTACCACCCTGTTACATAACCCTGAAGGGCTGCGCTACACCATTGATTTGCTTGCTGAGCAATGCCGGGACTGGGGGGCGGATCAGGTAATCGGGATTGAGTCACGGGGATTTATCTTTGGGGTGCCGCTGGCCTATCACCTGAATGCAGGCTTTGTGCCGGTGCGCAAGCCAGGGAAGTTACCGGCGGCTGTGCATACGATCGAATATGACCTGGAGTATGGCACCGATCGCTTGGAAATTCACCAGGATGGGCTACAACCGGGCTGCAAGGTGATTATTGCGGATGATTTGATTGCAACGGGGGGCACGGCCCGGGCAACGGCGGAACTGGTGCGACGCATTGGCTGTGAATTGGTGGGGTTTAGTTTTATTGTGGAGTTGAAGGCGCTGGCGGGACGGCAACAGTTGCCGGATGTCCCGATCGTGAGTTTAGTGGCCTACGATTAAATCCAACTGTGCTGAGGGTCGGGAAAAGTCGAACTACGTTCAAGCCCTAGTGCTGGGAAGGGTAACGCTTAAAGCCGATCGGCTCAGGGCACAGTGGTTAGCCGCTACGGCACGGTCAAAAATATTCTCAAAAATATTCGACTCAAAGGATTTACGAATGGGAGTTTTCGCAAACAGGGCGTGTGGGAATGCCAACCTGATATAGCCTTCTACATTGGAGCCACCTTCCGTATTCCCCCCAAGACTTCAAAACCGATCGATACGGCTTCTCTACGAACGGACGACTCCACTCCGAATTTACCGCCTGTCAGAAAGTCAGGGCCATTGACCGTTGATCGGATGAGGCCTTGCGCTGCTTCGTTGCCGGAGACAATGCTCGAAAAGATGGCTGATTGCGTGTAGTTCCACGAAGCATGAAACCCGATGCTCAACCAAAGCCGACGCGTCAGCACGTATGCCCCCGCCATGCGATCGCGAACCAATCGCAACTTCAATTTTTTCATGAGAATTTGCAGCGTCGTGTCCACAACCGCGATCGCGTAGCGTCTCCACAGGAGAATCGCTGGAGTCATCGCTAGCTAACCCGCCACAACAAAATTCACTAACTTTCCTGGCACCACAATCACTTTCTTAATCTCCTTCCCCTCTATATGCCGCTGGGCTGCGGGTGACTGCCGCGCATAGTCCTCTAACGCCTGCTTATCTGCTCCCGCTGGAACCTGAATTGTGCCACGGGTTTTACCCATCACCTGAATCACGATCGTGATTTCATCCACCACCAACGCTTGTGGATCAGCTACGGGCCACGCCTGCTGATGCACCGAATCCTGATGGCCCAACTGGTGCCATAATTCCTCGCTAATGTGGGGCGCAAAGGGAGCCAGCAACCGCAATAGGGTCTCAATGCCCTCGGCATACACTGGCGAATCGACACAGGTCGCCTCATTCAGGGCATTACTCAGCTTCATCAGTTCCGACACTGCTGTATTGAACTGGTAATCCCCTGCCAAATCGTGCGTCATTTCTTGAATGGCTGTGTGGATCGCCCGCCGTAAATCCTTCTCTGGTTTGGTGAGGGCGTCGGGAGGGATTGGGGCTTTACCCTGCCGGGTTTGGGCGAACTCAGTCACCAGCCGCCAGACCCGATTTAAGAACCGGAATTGGCCTTCCACATCGGCTTCATCCCACTCTAAATCCTTTTCTGGGGGAGCCTTGAACAGGATAAACATCCGCGCCGTATCGGCACCATACTTTTCGATCACGGCTTCGGGTGCAACACCGTTGTACTTGGACTTGGACATCTTTTCGTACACCACCATCAGCGCCTCCCCGGTTTCCGGGTCAACCGGATTGGCCAGGTCTGCCACCTGAGCGGGCACCACATACTTACCTGTGCGCGGATTTTTGTAGGTCTTGCCTTGGACCATCCCCTGGGTGAGTAGCCGTTGGAAGGGTTCATCGCACTTGAGCAACCCCCGATCGCGCAAAAACTTGGTAAAAAAGCGCGAATAAAGCAAGTGCAAAATGGCGTGCTCAATCCCCCCCACATACTGATCCACTGGCATCCAATCATTCACCTTGGCCGGATCAAACACCTGGTTGGCATTCTGGGCATCAGGATAGCGCAGGAAATACCAGGACGAATCAATAAACGTGTCCATTGTGTCGGTTTCCCGCCGCGCCGCCGTCCCACACTGGGGACAGGACACCTTTACCCAGGCTTCCAACTGCGTCAACGGGGAAGCCCCCCGTCCCGTCAGATCCACGTCCTCCGGCAACAACACGGGTAAATCTGCCACTGGTACGGGTACCGTGCCACAGTCGGGACAATGGATGACCGGGATGGGACAGCCCCAGTAGCGTTGACGGGAGATCAACCAATCCCGCAGGCGGTAGTTGGCCATGCCCTTGCCTTTACCCTGCTGCTCCAACCAGGCGATCGCTGCCAGCACACTCTGGCCTTCCCCCTTCCCTGCGGGAATGCCGTCGATCGGTCCCGAATTGACCATCACCCCCTCACCGGGCCACGCCGCCGTCAGCGTTTCCCCATCCAGGGTTTGGCCCTCCGGCTGCACCACCACCCGCACGGGTAACCCAAAGGTGCGGGCAAACTCAAAGTCACGCTGGTCATGGGCCGGAACCGCCATAATTGCGCCGGTGCCGTAGTCCATCAACACATAATCAGCAATCCAGATGGGGATTTTCTCGCCATTCACCGGGTTGATCGCATAGCTACCCGTCCATACGCCAGTTTTCTCGCGCCCTTCTGCCGTGCGATCGATTTCATTCTTCATCGCCGCTGCCTGTTGATAGGCCGCGATCGCCGCCACCTGATCTGGCGTTGTCAACTTAGGCACCAGCGGATGCTCCGGCGACAGGACCATGAAGGTGGCCCCCCAGAGCGTATCGGGTCGGGTGGTGAACACAGGAATCTCATCCCCTTGCTCCGTAGTGAAGATCACCTGTGCCCCGGTGGACTTGCCAATCCAGTTAGCCTGCATGAGTTTCACCCGCTCTGGCCAGCCGGGAAGTTGATCTAAATCCTGGAGCAGTTGTTCAGCATAGTCGGTAATTTTCAAAAACCATTGGCGGAGGAGTTTACGTTCGACGATCGCCCCCGATCGCCACGATCGCCCTTCGCCATCCACCTGTTCATTCGCCAGCACCGTTTGATCGATCGGGTCCCAATTCACCGCCGCTTCCTTCTGGTAGGCTAGTCCAGCCTGGAAAAACTCCAGAAACAACCATTGCGTCCAGCGGTAATAGTCCGGCGAACAGGTCGTCACCTCCCGCTCCCAATCGTAGGAGAGGCCCAGCCGCTTCAACTCCGATCGCATCTGAGCGATGTTTTGGTAGGTCCATTTGGCTGGCGGCACCCCGCGATCGATCGCGGCATTTTCCGCCGGCAGGCCGAACGCATCCCAGCCCATTGGGTGCAGCACCCGATAGCCCTGCATCCGGTGCACCCGCGCCACCACATCGGTAATCGTGTAGTTGCGAACGTGGCCCATGTGCAGCGTGCCGGAAGGATAGGGAAACATGGACAGGGCATAGAACTTAGGCTTCGCCTGCTTAGCATCGTCCGCATCCAGGGTTCGATCCAGTCCCTGGTCGGCCCAGACCTGCTGCCATTTTTCCTCAATCACCTGGGGTTCGTATCGGGACTCCACGGACGACTCTCCTAAGCACTCAGCACTGCAAACAACCAGATCAGGAATACGGCGGGCATTCAATCCCCGCACTGCGCTCTACTGAACTTTATCTAATTTAGCGGTTGAGGGGGGCAAGCTCACGTCAGGAATCGCCGCTTAGGACATCATGGGCACCCCCCTAGGACACGCCAAACAAACGAATGATTTGGGCCGTCACCGCCAGACTTTCTTCATAAAGAAGTTCCCGACCCCAACGTTGGAGTTGCTGTCCTAGGAGGGTTTCTGCCTTCTGATCCGTCAGCGGCGTTACCTGCTGCGTGCGACAGGATTGGGCACTCCCCCCCGATTCCATCCGCATACACCCTGTCGTTTCCGAACACAGGATCGTACAGCAATCGGCATTGGGATTGGTAGACATCAGACGCAGGTCAATCAGGTCACCAATGACTTCTCCGACATCCGCCACCGGAATCGCCGCGAGTTCAGCCTCGATCGTCCGTCCGGTCGTCGTTTCCAGATACACCCGCTTCAGGTCGTAATCGCCCCCCTCATGGACAGCCCGCACTGGCTGCCAACCCAGCCGACTGGCTAACCAACCCAGATACATCAAGGCTTGGGCCGGATTCCCGTGTTCATAGTCGATCGTGACGCGATCGATCTCATAGACAGCAGCCCGCCGTTCGGGGGGATCAAACGCTTCGGCGGTAAGTTCCTGCCAAGCGGCTAAGCGCCGCCAGTTAAGGTCGGCAATATAAGTTCCCTCCTCAACTAGGCTTTGCAGGCGGAGGATTTCTGGTTCCGGTTCATCAAAATTGCTGGAATCGAGGATGGTGCAATCACAGACTTCGGCTAGGCTCCGGAAGAATGCCGCATCCGCTTGGGGACTGGCCTTCCACCAGAGAAATTTGGGCAACTGGCCAATCAGCAGCGACGTCACCAGGGCACTATTGCGGGCGAGGGCGGTTTCCGTGCCCCGCAGGGTAATGTATTCACAGCAGATCAGTGAACTTTGGTTTTGCTTGCGAATGGGACAATAGGCCGACACCTGAGCCGTAACCCCCTCATCCTCACCGGGCAGGACACACAGAGCAATCACCCGACAGGGATTTTGGGTCGCGATCGCATCGGCAAACCCCGACGCACTCAGGTCAGCCCCCAGGGTGGGCGTCGTCCCATTCGTCGTACCCTCGGCTTGGTTTTGCCGCTTCAGGAACGCTTGATAGAGGGCATTAAGCGTGGCGCGATCGCTCCGCCCCGTCACCTTTAGCCCATAGTCCATTTGCGCCTGTCGCAGGGCCGCTTCCGTGCGGGGGCCAGTAATCCCATCCAGGGGACCCTGGTAATAGCCCAAGGCCGCCAGTAATTGCTGAGTCGCATCTGGCTCATAAATGATCAACGTAAACGTCGAGGCCCGCGTCGGCATTCCAGCCCCGCTATCGCTTGGACCATAGTTTTGCCAGAGGCCGCTCAGTTCAGCCTCAATTTCCCCCAGGGAAACATCCTTGGGGCTTTGCAGGGAAATCAAGGGGGTAGTTGTAGTCGTCATCATAGGAGGGAAGAGGAGAGAGGATTTAGGAAAGAGGAGAGAATTGCGCACAGGCTAGAGGCTAAAAGAACCAAGGGATAGTAAGAACCCTTAGGGGGGTATCTCGCCTGCCACGGGGGAAAGTGTAAGCATCCCGCCTGCCACAGGGAACTTTTGACTTTTAACGTTTAACTTTTGAACTTCCCCCATCCTTATTTTGACGAGTCCACCCCAAAGTGTCATAACCGTCGCCAACGCCGACCATCCTGGTTAACCAGTTCTTCAGCCGCAGCCGGTCCCCAGGTGCCTGCTTCATAGGTGGGAATTGTGCTGGGATCGGTGGGGGCTTCCCAAGCGGTCAGGACTGGGGTGAGCATACCCCAGGCGGCTTCTACTTCATCGGCACGGGTGAATAGGGTTTGGTCGCCGATCATGCAGTCCAATAGCAGGCGATCGTAGGCATCGGAAGTCGTGATCCCAAAGGCCGAACCGTAGCCGAAATCCATATCGACCGATCGCGTCCGCAGATCCGGACCCGGCATTTTTACCTCAAAGCGCATGGAGATCCCTTCGTTGGGCTGAATCCGCAACGCGAGAACGTTGGGGTTTACCTGTTGCGCCGCCGATTGGAAAATCAACACGGGCACTTCCCGAAATTGCACGGCAATTTCAGTCACTTTTTTGGACAGACGTTTGCCAGTACGCAGGTAGAAGGGGACGCCCTGCCAGCGCCAATTATCAATCATTAACTTCAGGGCAACATAGGTGGGCGTAATCGACTCCTGGCTCACCCCTGGTTCCTGGCGATAGCCGTTAACGGACTGGCCGCGCATCATCCCGGCTCCGTATTGTCCCCGCACGGCACAGTTATCCAGATTGCGAATATCCGCTAGGTGGGTAGCCTGGACGACTTTGACCTTTTCGCCCCGAATACTGTCAGCATCGAGGGCATTGGGGGGTTCCATTGCAGTCAAGCAGAACAGTTGCATCAGGTGGTTTTGCACCATATCCCGCAGGGCACCGGAACTTTCGTAATACCCGGCCCGATCTTCGACGCCGACGGTTTCCGCCACGGTGATTTGCACGTTATCGACAAATTGGCGGTTCCAGAGGGGTTCAAAAATGGCGTTAGCAAAGCGGAAAACCAAGAGATTTTGGACTGTTTCTTTGCCCAGGTAATGGTCAATCCGATACACCTGATCTTCACGGCAAACCTGACGCACCACCTGGTTCAATGCCTGGGCCGATCGCAGGTCACGGCCAAAGGGTTTTTCAATCACCAGCCGTTGCTTATTGGGATCGCTAAGCATCTGGGCATTGCCCAATTGCTGAATCGCTTCAGGGAAGAACTTGGGGGAAACAGCCAGGTAGAAAACCCGATTGCCACGGGTGCGACGTTCCTCATCCAGTTCACTCAGAAATGCCTTGAGTTTCTGATAGCTTTCGGGGCGATCGATATCTCCAGAACAGTAGTACAACCCCCGCGCAAAATCCTGCCAAAGCTCTTCGTTTCCAACCCCACTGGAGAACTGCTCGATTCCTTTGCGCATTTGCTCCCGGAAGTAGTCATGGCTCCACTCGCGACGGGCAAAGCCCACGATCGTCGTTTCAGGGGGAAGGCGACGTTGTTGTTTCAGGGCATAGAGGGCGGGGACGAGTTTGCGTTGGGTGAGGTCACCAGAGGCCCCAAAGATCACCAGAATGGCGGGATCAGGGGTGCGCTCCTGTTGTAATCCAACCCGTAGGGGATTTTCGAGTAAGCTGACCATAAATGCGAATTAACTCCGGATAAGCAAGCACAAGAGAAAGGTGGGGGTGGGAGCGATAAGGCGAAGGTGAGCAGCCATCCTTGCGACAGGGTGACAGGTTGCTGGAGTTTGTCTGTCTTCCCGCTAACCTTTTTTAAGGTAGGGGTCGGCGGTGAGGACAGTTTTAGAGAAGATTCAGGTTTGCTGAGCACGATCGTTGCTTTTATAGTCATTGCCATTTAGGCTGAAACAACACCCTCACCCCCAACCCCTCTCCCGCTCTGGGAGAGGGGAGTCAAAAGCTGTCTCGTTCTTATTTGGATTGATCATAAGCAGCGATTGTGGCGTTTAGCTGAGAATAGTTTTAGGCGTTTTAGGCAAGGTTCAGGTTTGCTGAGGGTGGGTTTATAAGGCTGCCTGTCCCGGCAATGGTAAAGAGGCAACCCGCCCCGACCTGACCCCGATCCGGGTGTTTAGGTTTTCATCGCCAGCTCGGCGGCAGCTTCTCGTTGGCGTTCCTGGATGAAGGATTCGACAAGGGCAACGTTGTCTGGGCTACCGATGATCAGGGGGGTGCGTTGGTGGAGGCGATCGGGGCTCACGTCCATAATCTCCTGCGTGCCAGTGCTGGCCCGTCCTCCCGCCTGCTCAATCACGAAGGCCAGCGGGGCAGATTCGTACAATAACCGCAATTTGCCTTCCGGCTTTTTCACCGTGCCAGGGTAGAGGAACACCCCCCCCTGCATCAAAATGCGATGGATATCGCCCACTAGGGCACCGCTGTAACGGGCGGTATAGCCTTCGTGGCGGTGGACGTAGCGAATGTAGTCGCGAATCGGTTCCTCCCATTGCCAGAAGTTGCCTTCATTGGCGCTGTAGACGGGGCCGTGTTCAGGAATGCGAATGTTTTCGGCAGAGAGGATGAACTCACCCAGACTGGGGTCAAGGGTAAAGGCATGAACCCCTTTGCCGATCGTGTAAACCAGCATCGTACTGGGGCCATAAATGACGTAACCCGCTGCGATTTGTTTGCGGCCCGGTTGCAAGAGATCCTGGGCAGTGCCGTCTTCATCCATGCCTTCCTGTTGGCGGATGGCGAAAATCGACCCCACGTTCAGGTCGATATCGACGTTAGAGGAACCATCGATCGGGTCATAGACGAGGGTATGGCGACCGATCGGACAATTTTCGGGAATGTAGTAGGGCTGCTCCATTTCTTCAGAGGCAAGCCGACAGACGAGGCCACTTTGCTTGAAGACAGCGATAAACACCTCGTTAGCATACATGTCCATCTTTTTCACGGATTCGCCCTGGACGTTGACATCGCCGGTAAACCCCAAGGCGTTTTCCATGAGTCCTGCGCGACTAAGGCGACGGGCAATCAATTTGGCTGCTAACCCAATCCGCCCCATGAGGGCGCTCAGGTCCTGGGCATCAGCGGAAAAGCTTTGCATTTGTTGGAGGACGTGGCGCGACAGGGTGGTGCAGTCACGGTCTAGGGTATGTTCTTCGACGATGGGTTTTGCCTCAGCGACCATACCGAGCCTCCTTAAACAGGTGAATAGGTCACGATCGTTAGAGCGCGATCGTGGTCTGTCTCTATCTTAGGGAGATTACCGGGTGGCCCGACCCAAGCTTTAGATGAACTATAGATTCCAGTGCAGTAGCAGCGAAGAGGTGGGGAGAAAGGGTGGATCAAGCACTCCTCACCTCTTGGTCTCACGACTTGCCGATGACGGATAACACCTTAAATCCGGGTGTTATCATTTCAAGGTAATGGATCAAGTTGACGGATAAAACCCCAATTCCCCAGCTTAAACGTCAAAAGTAATGAATAACATCCTGAAATCCCAGTCTTAAACATTAGGTTTGATTAAAACACCCCAAATCTAGGTATTATCACGCGAATCTGCATAATAAGCTCCCAATGTCCGGACTTATGCATCAGATCTGACGTTGAATACATTGAATATATAGTTAGCTTGCTTAGTCTATCGGTTAAGGCAGAGAAGCTAACTTCATCGCATTTCCGAGTAAACTAGAGATTATTTTCTGATGTATCCGAGGGGGTAAACCCAAATGGTGCAAGCACCATCTAAAACACTGACCTTAGCGGAATTTTTGCAATTACCAGAAACAAAACCTGCGAGTGAATACATTGATGGTCAAATTATTCAGAAACCGATGCCCCAAGGGAAACATAGTGCTATCCAGGGGGAGCTTGTACCTGCTATCAATCTTGTACCTGCTATCAATAAGGTAGTTAAGTCCAAGCGTATTGCTCGTGCATTTCCTGAGCTACGCAGCACCTCATGTTATCCATCCGCAATGCTATTGAGCTTGCACCAGCCATGATACAGGATCTGTTCACAGGGCATGGCGATCAGTCAGTGCAAGTTGCGATCGCCCAAATGAACCGCCTCAAGATCTCCTATTCCGGCCAAACAGCGGCCATGAGCGGTCCGGTGGCCCGATCGCGGTCTGTCCTGGTGCAGGAGGGCGATCGGGTTATTGGCATTTTCACCAAACAAGATATCGTGCGGCTCATTGCCCAGCAATCTCCCCTTGATTGTCTAACTCTGCGGCAGGTCATGACCCGTACCATCGTCGCCCTACGGGAACCGGCTGGGCAGGATGTCTTTACCCTCCGTCTGCCCCAGTGGTTATCCGTGGCATCGATCGGGCGGTGGTTTAGGGTTGACGAGGCCCAGATCCAGGAAATTCTGGCGACGGTGCGATCGCAACTACCCACCACCGAAAGCTGGCTGATTGGCAAACCCCAGGCTGGCAAAAGCTCGATCGTGCGGGGTCTGACCGGCGTTTCAGCAGCAATTGTTGGTCAAGGGTTTCGGCCCCATACGCAATATACCCAGCGCTACGCTTACCCTTCCGAGGATTTGCCCCTGCTGATCTTCACCGATACGGTGGGCCTGGGCGACATCAACCAGGATCCGGAAAGTTTGATCCAGGACCTGCTCCAGGACTTGACGACCGATCGCCAGCGGGCACGGGTCCTGATCCTGACGGTGAAAATTAACGACTTTGCGATCGACACCTTGCGCCAGATTGCCCAACGCCTGCGCCAAACCTGCCCCGATATCCCCTGTCTGCTGGCCGTCACCTGTTTGCATGAGCTGTACCCTGCCGAAGTGACGGATCATCCCCCCTATCCCCCCCGTTTCCCGGACCTCGATCGCGCCTATCAAGCCTTACAAAATCAGTTTGCCGGACTCTACGATCGGGCCGTCCTGATCGACTTCACCCTCGAAGCAGACGGCTACACCCCGGTGTTCTATGGTCAGGAAGCGCTCCTGGCAGCCCTAGCTGATCTGTTACCAGAAGCCGAATCCCGTGCCATGTACCAACTGCTGGATGAAGTCGGCGGGAGCCAGATCGGCAGCCTCTATCGCCAGGTGGGACGGCGGTACATCATGGCCTTTGCGATCGCGGCAGCCACCGTTGCTGCGGTGCCCCTGCCCTTTGCCACTATGCCTGTCCTCACCGCGTTGCAAGTATCGATGGTGGGGTTACTGGGAAATCTCTATGGGCAAACCCTGTCTCCGTCCCAGGCGGGGGGCGTGGTGAGCGCGATCGCGGGGGGATTTGTTGCCCAGATGATCGGGCGGGAGTTGATTAAATTTATTCCTGGTCTGGGCAGCGTCGTGGCGGCTTCTTGGGCAGCGGCCTATACCTGGGCCTTGGGGGAAGGGGCCTGTGTTTACTTTGGTGATCTCATGGGTGGGAAAAAGCCCGACCCTAAACGCATCCAAGCCGCCATGCAGGCAGCGTTCCAAGCCGCCAAAGTCCAATTCCAGAACCGCGACAAACCTCTATCGTAGAAGACAAACACCCCCAGGTTCAGGCTATGCTTTCCAGCGATTCTCCTACGCAAACGCTGTGCGAACACCGCCATTTACCTAGCAGCGACGAGCTACCTAGCTCCGACGATACGCCGGTGGATAACGAAGATCAGAACTTTTTGCCGAACTATCTGCTGTTCTTGTTGGAACGATTCTGGAGCGATCGCCAGGATTGGTACTTTGGCGTTGATATGGGGATCTATCACACCACCGGGGCGAGTCCCAGGGTTCCCGTTGTCCCGGATGCCTTTCTGAGTTTAGGGGTCCCGCGCCGCAAGGCAGGTAACCAATCCCGCAAAAGCTATGTGGTTTGGGAAGAAGGGGGGATTGTCCCAACGCCGACGTTAGAGATTGTCTCCTGGACGCCGGGGGGTGAGTACGATGACAAACTCATGATTTATCAACAGCTAGGGGTACGCTACTACGGTGTCTACAACCCAGAGTATGGCCAACGGGACGGTCACCAACCCTTCGAGATTTATAAGTTGGTAGCCGGTCAATATCACCGACAGTCAGGCGAACCCTACTGGATGCCGGAAATCGGCCTAGCTTTGGGCCGGAGTCAGACAAGGGTGGGGGGCAGCGATCGCGAAATCCTATCCTGGTTCGATGCCCAGGGTAATCGCTACCTATCAGCGGCTGAGCGGGAACAACAGGCTCAACACGCTAGACTGGCTGCGATCGCCCGACTTCATCACCTGGACCTAACCGCAGAACAAATTGCCACCGCCCTCGACCTCCCCCCTGAGATCGTCCAAGACCGACTCCAGTAACCCGATCGACAGAATAGCAATCATTTAGCAGGGTGCATCTCACTTGTGCGACCCTCACCCTAAATCCCTCTCCCAGAACGGGA
>CAZHXN010000089.1:2940-16167 GCA_964536415.1 uncultured bacterium | reverse complement strand
TAGTTATTTAATTAGTTATTTAATTTGTAGCTTTTTGTACTGTTACACCAAAATCTCAGGAGAGCCGACTCAACCAGGCAACAGCACGTGAGAATTGCCAGTACCCTAGCTCTCTAAGCTATCCCATCAGAGACTTGTCAGCCTTTCTAAGGCCTGTTGCAGGTCAGCGGTGAGGGTTGCCACGGCAGCCTTGGCCGCAGGGCGACTGGCGGCATAACTTGGCCACCGTTGACTCACATCGATCGCCTCCCCCACCGTAATCACCGCTTGACGCCGCCCTAACTGGGGTCGCCGGGGAATCTTGATGCCCTTCACCCGCTCGACAAGATCAAAAAGAATTAGCGTGGTTTCCGCCAAGCGTTCAAAACTAGGGTGGGACGCCACATAATCGTCTGTAACCGCGACAAAACTTTCCACCAGTCGCATATGACGCAGATGTAGGTCGGCCGCCGCCGCATTCCAATCGGCTAACCCTCGTTCTAGGGGCGGCAACTGGGCCAGGGGACCTAAATCCTCGCGATAGATTTGGGTCCACCCGGCTTCTTCCAAACGACGACAACGGCTGGTCAAGCTGCCCGTATGGGGTAAACCGAAGGAGTCCTCACTGACAGTCAGGGCAATGTGCAAGAGTTGGGCGAGGCGTTGGTCGATCGTGCCCGATTTCCCTGCTTCTCCCGTGTTTGCCCTCGATCGCGCCGCGTCTCCCCAGGAGAATTGCGACGGTTGGGGATAAGACCGCTGATAAAACTGCTCCATGCGCGTGAGCAGATGTTCCCCTAGGTGACACAGACGGTGGACATAGGCATCAGGAGGGGTCGTGTGTGGCTGGGTAAACGGTGCAACGGGTAACCCCGTGTCTTTTTCTAAGCGGCTGAGGAGGCGATCGAGGGCAGACCAGTTGGGGTGGGGATAAATATAGCGCAGCCCGATCGGTACAATCAGCAATGGCTGTGACTGACCGGCCTTGTGCAAATCCTCCACGCCCCAAAAGGCCAGTTGGGCAGTGCCCGGTTCCAGGGGGCTGACGATTTCGCCGTGGCCGTTGGTTGCTCCTTCGGGGGCGATCGTGATCGGAAATTCCCCATCGTGGAGATAGGCCCGAATCGTCTTCAGCGCCTTCAGATCCATCGGGCGCCCCCGCCGTACCGGCACCCCCCCCAAGCTAGCGAAGAACCAGCCTAACCAGCGGCCCGCCCACAGCGTCATGCCGCGATCGTACATAAAAGCTGTATGGACGGGGGTTTTCAAGTTCGATCCCTGTCGCCGTGCTGCTTGGGGCAAGATACGCGAGAACAAATAGGCCATTGCTAGGGGATCATCCACCTGGCTGTGGCGAAAGGCAAGGAGTAGGCGGATCTTCCCGCGTTGAAACTGCTGAAAGCATTCTACTAACGGTTCAGGGTGGGCACAGACCACCGGCCAGATGCCAGCGGGTAACCAACGACGCAAGCGCACACGTAACAGCAGGGGCAGAACGGCATAGGCCAGCCACAAGACCCAACGGTTTAGCCGGGGTGGAATAAAGTCGAGGCAAGGTTGGGCACGTTGTTGGGCAGGCGCACTAACCCACAGCATAATCACTCATCTCCCGCATCAAGGGCGGACAAAATCGCAGCACAGTATCCTGCTTCGGCACTCCCAACGTGACTAGTCGTCTGTCATGCCTGGAATGATGGGTCGTAGGTTGGCGTCGTAGCCCTGCGAGGCCCAACCCAACCCCTGACCTTGTTGGGTCGCACTGCGTTTGACCCAACCTACCCAATTAAGCGTGACAGAATAGTGACAGAATACTAGATCAGCGGCAATATCCTCTTCTCTTCACAGCTTGCCTTCCCCGCTGCCGGAATTTCGATGGGGGGTAGCGCTAGCTGCCGAATAGGATCGAGAGGATCACCAGGAGGGTGAAGCCGATAATAATACCGATCGTGCCCTCATTTTCGCGCCCGCGCCGGTTTGATTCGGGGATGATTTCGTCGCAAATCATAAACAGCATTGCCCCCGCTGCAAAGGTTCAGGGCAAGGACGCCTGTGCCACGCTGACCACCCCCAACCCCAGGAAACTCGCGATCGGCTCGATCAGGGCCGTCAACAAACTCACCCAGAGGGCATAGGCGATCGTATACCCCTCCGTGACTAGGGACATGGCCACAATCAAGCCTTCGGGGAAATTCTGCAAGCCAATGCCCAGGGCAGTCAAACAACCGGTTTGTGTATTCTCACTGCCAAAGCTGACCCCCACCGCCAAAACCCAGCAGGACGGTAATCAACCAATCATTGAGTCGCCGCAGGTAGAGAACGGGTAACGCCCCGGCAAAAGTGGCTCCTCCGGCGAGCAAAATGGCACTGAGACTCGCGGTTGATAAAGTCATAGGTCTGGTGATCGGGTTGCAACTGGAGAAGGGGACCTCTTACCTTAAACTGATGCACCTTAAACTGATCAACAAACTGATCAACAAACTGATCAACCTCGCCCACACCTCAGCGGGACAGCCTCAGATAGTATTAAGACGGCACCAGATAGCCGAGACGGCTATCCCACTGGTCTTCCATCCGTTCTGACTCAGGGTTGGTACGCAGTATGTCGCAATCACATGCTTCCTTCCTCGAAACCTGGGGCGTTCTCATCATCATGAGTTTGGCCTCCTTTGTGCTAGTGCTCGACATCCCGGTGATGATGGTTGCTATTTCAACGATCGTGGCAGACCTGAATACAACGGTACAAGGGGTTCAGGCAGCGATCGCCCTGTATGCACTGGTGATGGCCGCGTTCACGATCGCGGGGGGGAAGCTTGGCGATGTCTTTGGCATGAAGCGGGTTTTTATCATCGGCCTGATCGGCTATGCCATTGGCACCCTAACGGCGGCGTTGACACCCAATATTGAGATTCTCGCTCTGGGCTGGTCGCTGATCGAGGGGTTGGGGGCGGCGTTGATCTTACCGATGTCGTTGATGTTGCTAACGCGCCAATATGAGGGCAAACGGCTAGCCTTCAGCTTGGGGGTGATTGGGGGCGTCCAGGCAGTGGGTGCCGCGATCGGCCCCATTTTTGGCGGCTTTATGGCCTCTCAGTTCAGTTGGCGTTGGGCCTTTGGGAGTGAAACGCTGATTGTGGCGGTGATTATTTGCTTGGTTTACCTTCTGCCCCAGTCGGAACCCCAACCGGCGGCTCGCATCGATTGGCTGGGGATGCTGCTGCTGGCAACAGGGTTCACCTTTATTCTCTTTGGGGTAATCCTGGCAAGTAACTATGGTTGGCTATGGGCGAAGCAGCCTTTCCTGGTGGGGGACTGGACCGTAACGCCCTTGGGACTGTCGATCGTGCCGTTCTTAATCGCGTTGGGGCTGGTTTCCCTGGGCGTGTTGGGGCTGTGGCAACGCCAACAGGTGCAGTTGGGACAGACGCCCCTAGTCCGTCCGGAGCTGCTGCGTAATCGGCCCTTCCTGGCAGGGATTACCGCCGCAGGTTTGTTGAACCTGATCCTGGCTGGGATTTTATTTACCATTCCGGTGTTTTTGCAGGGTGCCCTGGGGCTGAGTCCCCTCAACAGTGGGCTGATCTTGCTGCCACTGTCGATCAGCATCCTTATCCTTTCCCTCACGTCCTCTAGCCTGGGGCAATGGATTCAACCTAAATACGTCATAATGTTTGGGTTGGCGATCATGATCACTGGTTTGGTTGTCCTCCACCAAGCACTCGTTCCAACCCTTGAAGGCAATGAGCTATTGACAGGACTTCTGGTCTTGGGTAGTGGGGTGGGTTTGGCGCTGGCACAGGTTACGAAGGCTACGCTGGCAAAGACGCAACCGGATGTGATTGGGGCGGCCTCGGGTCTCAACAATACGGCGAAGCAGATGGGAACTGCCTTGGGGACGGCGATCGTCGGTTCGCTCCTGATCACTGCCCTCTTAGGGGGAATTGCCACAGGAGTTGATCAACAGGGAACTCTGGATGCGCAGACCCGGCAAACGGCGATCGTGGCTTTGCAAGAAGCAGCCCAAGACCTTTCTCCGGCCCAAAAGACGGCTTTTCTCAGTCGTTTCTCCCCTGACGAACAGACTCGTCTCTCGGATATGGTCAAACGTTCCTGGACACGTGCGGCCCAAATCGCCCTCATGGCGACGATCGGCTGGACGTTGATCTGCCTGGTTGCTGTCTTTTTTCTCTAGTTTTCCAGGGATATGCTGAAAGCAGACGTTGTTGCAACTGCTATGACTGCCACCCGATCGCCTGCGCCAGCCTTCCAGACGCATGTCATGCCACCGCTTGAAAGCGGTGATCGCCTAACCCGTCCTGAATTTGAGCGACGGTATGCAGTCTCTACAGTCAAAAAAGCGGAGTTGATTGAAGGAGTCGTGTACGTGGCCTCCCCCCTGCGCCATGAATAGCATGGCAAACCCCACAGCTGGGTGATCACCTGGTTGGGGGTTTATCAGGCCCAAACGCCTGGGGTTGATTTGAGCGATGCCCCGACGGTGCGCCTGGATTTGGACAATGAACCCCAACCCGATGCGGTGCTTTTCATTGAGTCGCGAGCAGGGGGGCAAACCCGCTTGAGTCAGGATGGTTATCTGGAAGGTGCGCCCGAATTAATTTTTGAAATTGCCTTTTGAAATTGCCGCCAGTCGTGCCGCGATCGATACGGGAAGTAAAAAGCAGGTGTATCGGCGCAATGGGGTTTTGGAATATGTCATCTGGTCGGTTTACGAAAACCAAATCCAATGGTTTGGGCTGGTGGATGGCGACTATCAACAGCAAATGCCTGACGCTGAGGGCATTCTCCGTAGCCAGGTTTTTCCAGGCCTTTGGCTCGCCGTGGATGCGCTCCTAATGCACCCAATGCCGATCGTGTTAAGCACGCTGCAAGCCGGACTGCAATCTCCGACCCACCAAGCCTTTGTCCAGCAGCTAGCGGCCCAGTTGCCACCAACTGCTCACTAACCGGATTTCGCCGTAATTGTAAAGGCCCCGCAGGTGGGCAAATAAATCCCGTAGCGAATCAGGGCCGATCGCCTCCAGGGCCGCAATAATCGTAGCTTGGCGATCGGGGGGCACGAGCCGATCAATATTGGTTAACTTGCCCGCCTGCACTAAATCGCTGAAGTGGGTGTAAATGGTCGCTGGTTTTAACTGGCGTTGAGCTGCGATCGCCTCAACCCCTAAGCCCTGTTGGTACAACTGCCAGGTTTCTTGAACGGTGGCCGATAAAAAGTCCGGTTCAGGGGGCGTATCCGATATAGCTGTGCGGGCTGTGCGGGCAGCTGGTGGGGGCGGTTCGGGCTGGAGGCCCTGTTCCCGACAATAGGCTTGAATTTCGGCTAGGAACGAATCGCCATATTGGCTTAACTTACGACTGCCCACCCCAAACACGTCGGCAAAGGCATCGCGAGTCAGCGGACAACGGTTGGCCATTTCGCGCAAACTGGCATCGGCAAACACGACGTAGGGAGGCACCCCTTGCTCATCGGCGAGACGCTTCCGCAATTGCCGTAACCGCTCAAAGAGTTCAGCCGCTTGAGCTTCGGGGATGGCCGGAGGAATGGCGGTTGTTTTGGGCGTTTTGATTTCAATTGGTTGGGATACGCTAGGGGCGATCGCGATATAGACCGATCGTTGTTTACGCAGAACCTCCCAGCTTTTCTCATTCAATTTCAAGACTCCATAGCCATCGGTGGTCATTGTGAGCAGACCTTGGTGGATCAGCGATCGGCCCAGAGTTTTCCATTCCTCCACCGTATGATCCTGACCGATACCATAGGTGGATAGGGTTTGGTGTTGATTGCTAAGAATTTTGGCGTTCTTTGACCCGCGTAAAACGTCAATAATATAGTTCATCCCAAAGCATTCACGACAGCGGGCCACACAGGACAGAAATTTTTGCGCTTCAATCGTCCAATCCGCCATCGGTTTAGGATAGCGACAGTTATCGCAGTGATCACAATTGCCAGGAAAGTCTTCACCAAAATACCCCAGTTGAATCGTGCGGCGACAAACCGTACTCTCAGCATAGTCGAGCATTTGGCGTAATTGCTGACGGGCAATCCGTTGTTCATCTGGGTCGGGTTTCTGGTCGATTCCCCACTCCACTGTCTTCAGATCGCCATAGCTGAAATACAAGCGACAGTGGGCCGTTTCGCCATCGCGGCCAGCGCGACCTGACTCTTGATAATAGCCCTCAATATTGCGGGGTAAATCAAAGTGGAAGACAAACCGCACGTCGGGTTTATTAATACCCATCCCAAAGGCGATCGTGGCTACAATAATGCGCACATCATCCCGAATAAATCGAGTTTGATTCTCCTCCCGTTGTTGAGCCGGTAATCCAGCATGATAGGGGAGTGCTCGAATACCACAATCATTGAGATAGTTAGCAACCATTTCAACCCGCTTGCGACTCAGGCAATAGATAATCCCTGCGCCCGATTGTTGCCGGATTGCCTGGACTAAGTCCTTCAAACTTTGACGCGTACTTTTCGCCTTTTCCTGAACATCGTAATAAAGGTTGGGGCGATTAAAGCTGGCAACATGAATGAACGGCTGACGCAAAGCCAATTGTTGCAAAATATCCTGTCGTACCCGTTCGGTGGCCGTGGCCGTTAGGGCCGTGACCGCAACCTGGGGATACCGCTGGCGCACCTGGCGCAGTTGGCGATATTCCGGACGAAAGTCATGGCCCCACTCAGAGACACAATGGGCCTCATCGATCGCCAATCCCGCAATTCCAAACCGTTCCTGCACCGGGTCTAACAAGCCCTCTAGGAATCCCGGCATGAGCAATCGCTCCGGGGCGACATAGAGCAGTTGGATATCTCCCCGTAATAGGGCAGATTCCCGCGATCGCGCCTCACCCCCCGTGATACTGCTATTCAAAAACGTAGCGGCAATGCCATTATTACGGAGGGCGTCTACCTGATCCTGCATCAGGGAAATCAGGGGCGAA
This sequence comes from uncultured bacterium, assembly GCA_964536415.1. Taxonomy (GTDB): domain Bacteria; phylum Cyanobacteriota; class Cyanobacteriia; order B231; family B231; genus Trichothermofontia. The sequence goes on along the minus strand of CAZHXN010000089.1, from coordinate 9,228 downwards.
ACGACGATCGTAACCCCTGATCTCAGCAAAGCCGGCAACTGGTAGCATAGGGATTTGCCACCCCCAGTTGGCATGATCACCAGCGTATCCCGGTTTTGCAAAATCGCCTCAATGATCGATCGTTGTCCCGATCGAAACTGCTCGTAGCCAAAGTAATGCTTGAGGGCCTGCTCCAGGTCTAGAGACGGATGAGTCACGATCGTAGCTAGAGAACGCTGGCTTTGCTAGCAACTAGTCTACCTTAATCACTTCTCCTCAAGCACGTCCACTCCAGAGGATGGGAGAGATGCCTTGGGAGAGATGCCCATTGGTCGTCCGAGTTTCATCATCCAGGACACGGACAACCTGGTTATAGATATCCTCTGCCTGTTGGCGAGAGTTGCCAATGCTAATCAGCCCTACCTTGCCATATTCCGACAGACAGCCCATTAGATGAAAGACGGTCCCGGTTTTACTGCTACTGTCAAAATGCAGGCGATGATGGGCAATAATATCCATTAAATCGGTTGGTAATAATCCTCGATAACGGGTTTTTTGTAAGTTATCCGTTGCCACATAATATTTGGGATCACCCTGCTGACTATAGAATAGCCCAGTGGCACTATCGTACCGTCCTCCCGTGAGGTATTTTAATGTCATGAAGGGATGCGTAGTTCCCCCTTTACGCAGGTTAATTTCGATCGCGTGAATCTGCCATTGCCCATCAGCACCTTGCACGGTGACAAAATCCACACCATAGCGTTCTAATGCCCCTTTTTCCGCTAGACAACAGCCAATCCGCCAACAGGCATCTTGCAATTGCAGGCGATAGATTTTGTGGGCCGGGAAAGAACAGCCTAGATAAATCTGACCATCGGGACCACCCAGAATTTGGTCATGGGTAGACAGCACCTCCACCTCCCCAGTTGGCGTGACATACCCCTGGGCACTGGGCGATCGCTTGATCTCGCCTTCGATATAGGCTTCCGCGATCGCACCCAATTCTGGAATCCGACTGCGGTAGGACTCCCAGGTTTCGCTGGCAGCCTGGAAACGCAGGTTGGGTAAGGCTTGAGCTAGGGCTTGAAGCCGCTCGGCATGGGTAGCTTGCCCTGGTGCGGCGGTTTGCAGCAGACGCAGGTCTAAAATGGCATTCCCTTCACCGGAAAAGCCTTCATTGAGTTTAATGACAATGCGTTGCAGGTCCGGGTGACGTTCCCACAGTTCTGCGGCCACCGTGGCCAGATCGGCCTCATGGTAGACCAAATCGCTGCCATCGGGAAAGGCAACCCCACATTCGGCAAAAATACGCCGACTGCCATCCTTGGTTCCCCATTGCAACAAATCCGGATCACACCCTAACAGGGGAATTCCCAACCGAACCGACAATTCCCGCTCATAAGGAGAGGCATTAAAGCAGGTCATATAGGCGCGATCGGGACGTAATGCCTGCCGAATCCGTTCTACTAGTCGCGGTCGTTCCAGAATTTTTTTGGAGAGCGGTTGGGGCGAACTGTCATAGGTAGACAGTAACAGGAGACGATCGCGGGCATGGGAGAAGGGAATGCCCGGTAACAACTGAAGGTAATAATCAATCACGATCGGGGGTAGCGGTTGTGACGTGATATACACTAAGCGGGTGCGGGGATTGCGCAGTCGAATCAGGGAAAATAACAGGCGTTCCTCATAGTGCAGCACTCCCTCAATTTTCAATAATTCCCGCTGATCCAGGCTCAGGGAGGGAACCACGAAAATGTCGAAATCACTATCGAAATCGCTATCATCCGGTAGCGTCACGCTATGCCAGGGATTAGTTTCCGGCACAAGCGCCTGCTGACGTAGCTGAGCTTGTAGTCGCCGAAATGCTTCCGTCTGGTTAGTAGCTATTGTATCAGGGGCGATCATGATTATTGTGAGTGCAATTAATCCGGAAGAAACCAGCAGGACTGGTAATGCGGTATACGGCCTCTATTGAGATCGATGAATACCTACATGTCTACGTCTGGCTCCCTAACTAGATCCTACAGCGAGTTCAGGAAGCTAGTGTAAGCTATCAAAGTTGGCAAAGATTAAGTTCTGTAACCGTTGTGGCAACACTTCGATTGCAAACGGCTTGACCAGGTAATCATTAGCTCCTGCCACTAGGCATTGCTGTAAATATGCTTGATCATTAATGGGGGTCAGGAGCAGAATTTTAAATTCTGTCATCAGGGGCAAATGCCGTAACTGGTGGATGAGTTGTAAATCCGTTTCGGCTTGGTTAGCTAGGGTCAGAATAACCGCGATCGGCTGGAGCAAATCAATTTGATGCACCGCTGTCTCGCCAGCCACCATCCAGACAACTTGGTAATCCTCCGCCGTGAGAACATCACAGATCTGTTCGGCACTGCCCTCATCTTCCTCAATCAGAAGGATGCAGCCGCTGCTAACCCGCCCACTTCCCTCACGACCTCCATGCCCTCTCGGTGATCTCGATTCTGTACTATTCGGATTTTGGGGTAAAGGCTGGTCAGGAATATGCACAGTAAAAGTTGACCCTGAACCCACGATCGAGTCTACGCTGATTCTACCCTTATGTAATTCCACCAATTGTTTGGTTAGGGCTAGTCCTAACCCCGTCCCACCGTACTGACGCCGGTAGCTCATATCCAACTGTTGAAATTTTTTAAATAACAAGGATTGATGTTCCTCGGCGATTCCAATACCCGTATCTTCAACCTGGAAACTGATTGATCGATCCTCTGGCCAAATTCGTAGGATGACCTCACCGCCCTCTGGCGTAAACTTAATGGCATTACTCAATAAATTGGTCAGAATTCGCTGCACTTGACGCCGATCAGCAGCCAGGTTTACTTCTTCCGAAGCAAACATTAATTCCATACGCAGTTGTATATTCTTACTATTAGCCTTATCCTGAAAAAATTCGATAACCTGCTTTGCCAATTGAATAATTGAAAAATTGCTGACATTCAGGACCGTCTTCCCTGCTTCCAATCGTGCTAGTTCTAAAATATCATTGATGAGTTCCAGGAGTTGTTCACCGCTCCCATGCACAATTTCCAGATATTCACGCTGCTTCTCATTTAGGGGAGCCGTGGTCCAGCTTAACAGAGCAGAAGACATACCAATGATGCAGGCAAGGGGGGTACGCAACTCGTGACTCATGGTGGCTAAAAATTCACTCTTAGCGCGATCGGCAGCCTGGGCTGCAAGTAGAGCATCCCGGAGGTCCTGAGTTTTTTCTTCAACCCGCTGTTCCAGGGTTTGGGCCTGCATCCGGAGTTGGGCATACAATTGCGATTGGTGAATCGCGATCGCCACATGTTCTGCAATCCGCTTCAGGAATTTGACATCACTCTCTGGCCAACAGCGGGGATGTTCATAGTCTTGGGCGACCAGCAGTCCCCACAAGCCTTCCCGTAGGGTAATGGGAGTCGCTGAGAGGGCACGTGGGCAGTGGGAAGGAAACAAGGTTCGCAGGCAAGGCGGTAAATCATCCGGACCTTGCACATCTGTCAAGATCGTTGTTCCCCCCTGGCAATCACTGAGGAGATGGCAATGCTCTGACGATACCTGACAAGCCAATATGGCCTCATTCATCGAAGTTGTTGCCATATCTAGCGCTTGCCAAGTATATGTATGGACTTCTTCCACATCCAGCGCTTGTAAATTCATCAACTGGGGATAGGGAGAATCTATACTGGCGGTACTGGCGGGGGCACCTAATGGCGATCTTGGCTGGGTTGCCTGTCGAGACGGAGTAGAAGTTGTATGACGAACTAAACAATAGATCGACAAATCATCCACTTGCAGAAAGTTTCGCCCCTGTTCTGCGACACTTTTCAGGATTTCAGGTAACTCTAGACTGTGCCGAATTTGGGTAATAACCTGATGAAATAGGTGTTCTTTCTCAGCCTGAAGCTGACAGGTTATTTCACTGGCCTGATCATTAGCCGAGAGTAGGGAAATTAAGCCGTCAGAAAATTGTTGAAAGACCTGTAGACTGGCGGCTCTCATCTGGTCGGGAATCTCCCGTTGAAGCCGTTGAAGCCTGTCCTTAACCTTACGCAGTTGGCGCGATCGCCGCTGCCACTGTTGTTCCAGAGCCTCGATAAATTGATAGGCAACAGTGACATCAAATATTAAGGAAACCTGCAACTCGCCAACCTGAAGCCCTCCGGCTGAACTTTCACAGACAGTCGGAATTGCTGTCAGTAAAATCACCCAGGATGGGGCCACTACGATCGTAAATGGGGGGATTAGCGATCGGGTACTCAGAACAGATTCCGACAGAAACAGGGTTTCATCCTGTTGGGCCAGGGAAATTTGCCGAAGTAGGGCACGTAGTTGCAAGAATACGGCCAGCGATAAGGTGTGCTGCGGGTGTAATATCGGAATCTGAAGAGTCATAAATATATATTACCGATTTATTACTGAAATCTTACTCCCGATTTCCAACCCCGCTGCTATCCTCCACTCCCCGCTACGCTACCAAGAAACAACCTGTTATCCTGTTTCTATTAGTAATCTTTTATATTTAGCGACAAGGATGTCTTTAATAAATCTTAATTATTTAAGTTTATTTTTAGATTTTCGTGTTGCCATCGGTAATGGATACAGGGCGTGAGTTTCTGCAAGCGTGATGTCAAATGAGTCCCGATTGATGGTTTACGATCCGATACACTCGATCGACGAATATCGACGAATACGGCCATTGCAGCGGGAGGAACTATGCATCGCCTTGCGACGTTACCGGGAGGATGGACACCAGAGACGGAGGGGGTGATTTTTGTTGAACAGACCCCGGCGCCGATCGTCCTGCTAACGGCGGCGGATACGGAGATCCAGACCTTGGCGCAGGTAACGACCCAATTACCAGGGGATTTTCCGGCCTTACGGGTGGCGAATTTGCTGCAACTGCAACAACAGTTAACGATCGATACCTATGCGGCAACGGTGTTGACCCAGGCCCAGGTCATTGTGCTGCGGTTGTTGGGGGGACGGGCCTACTGGTCCTATGGGCTGGAGGTAGTGCGGGACGTTGTGGCGACGACGGGGGCGATGTTGTTTGTCCTGCCGGGGGATGACCAGCCGGACCCGGATTTGATCAGCCACTCGACGGTGGGGTTAGCGGCGTGCGATCGTCTCTGGCGCTATTTCAACGAAGGCGGGGTGACGAATTTAGCGTTTGCGCTGCGGTTTTTAGCCTGGTTGGGGTTGGGGTGTGGCGAGGAGCCACCATTGGCGCAACCGGTCCCACGGGTGGGGGTGTTGGATTGGCGGGATGGACAAACGCCAGCGTTGGGAACCACCAAGACACAAAGGCATCAAGGGATACCCAGCAACGCTCCCCTGTTCAAGGTGGGGGTTCTTTTTTATCGATCGCACTATTTAGCGGGGAATACGGCTCCGATCGTGGCCTTGTGTGAGGCATTGGCAGAGCGGCACCTGGACCCGATCCCAGTATTTGTGCCGTCGCTACGGGAACCGGATGTCCAGGCTGAGGTATTGGCCTATTTCCAACCCCAGGCGGGGGAGGGGATTCAGGTGCTCTTAAATGCAACCAGTTTTGCCAGTACTCCCTTGGCCGCGATCGGATCTCCCACGCTCCCTGCTCGCCGCTTCCCGCTCCCCGCCCTAGACGTGCCCATCATCCAAGTGATTCTCAGCGGTGGCACCCGCGAACAATGGGAAACCCAGCAACGCGGCCTCAGCCCCCGTGACCTAGCGATGAATGTGGCGTTGCCGGAGGTGGATGGGCGAATTATCAGTCGGGCAATTTCGTTTAAGGTGGTGCAAGCGCGGCATGAGGCTCTGGAAACGGAGGTGGTGGTTTATGAGCCAGTCCCCGATCGCGTGCAATGGGTCGCAGAGTTAGCCGCCAACTGGGTACGGCTGCGGCAAACCCCCGTCAGCGATCGTCGCATTGCCCTGATTTTGGCCAACTACCCAACCCGCGATGCCCGTCTTGCCAACGGTGTCGGATTGGACACCCCCGCCAGTTGCGTGGCCATTCTCCATGCCTTAAAACAAGCTGGATATAGTCTGCCAGCGGATTTGCCAGAAACCGGCGATGACCTGATCCAGCGTTTAACAGCGGGAGTAACGAACGACCCCGAAGGACAGGGGGTGCGACCGATCGCTCAAACCCTCGACTCTGAAACCTTTGCAACCTACTTTGCCCAATTACCCACCGCCGTGCAACAGGCGGTAATAGACCGCTGGGGAAAAACTCAAAATTCTGCCCTCACTCCTCATTCCTCACTCCTCACTCCTCACTCCTCACCCGTCCCCGGCATCCAACTCGGC
>CAZHXN010000089.1:0-2921 GCA_964536415.1 uncultured bacterium | reverse complement strand
CCTACCCGGGGCTACGATCGCGACCCCAGTCTGAACTACCATGCGCCGGATTTGGAACCCACGCCGGCGTATTTGGCTTTTTATCTTTGGGTGCGGGCGGTGTTTGGGGCACAGGCGATCGTTCATGTGGGGAAGCATGGCAATCTGGAATGGTTACCGGGGAAGGGGGTAGCGCTGTCGGCACATTGTTACCCAGAGGTAGCGTTGGGACCGGTGCCCCATTTGTATCCGTTTATTGTCAATGATCCGGGGGAGGGTGCCCAGGCGAAGCGCCGATCGCAGGCGGTCATTATCGATCACTTAACCCCACCGATGACGCGGGCGGAACTCTACGGGCCGTTGCAAAAGCTCGAGGGGCTGATTGATGAGTATTACGAGGCGCAAAATCTGGACCCGTCGCGGTTGCCGGTGATTCGCGATCGCATTATTGAATTGGTGCAGCAGGAGAAGCTCGATCGCGATCTGGGGCGCGATCTGGGGGAGCAGTCCGTCGGGGAAGCAGAGAGTGCCTGGTTTGATCGGATGGATGGCTATCTTTGCGAACTCAAGGAAGCCCAAATTCGCGATGGGTTGCATATTTTGGGCCAGTGTCCCCAGGGGCGACAGCTACGGGATTTGATCATTGCGATTGCGCGGCAGCCATCGGCAGGTCGGGTGGGGCTAACGCGGGCGATCGCCCAGGCGTGGGGGCTAACGCTCGATCCATTGACGGGGGAGATGGGAGAACGATTGACGGAGGCGGATCGGATGATTCTGGAGCAGCAGGGCTATGGTGAGTGTCGCACAGTGGGGGATGCGATCGCCGTGTTGGAAGCGGTGGCGGCGGATTGGCTGGATGCATTATTGGCGGGTGAGTTAGAAGGTGTCGGGGAACCACTAAGACACCAAGGCACGAAGGAAGACACCCAGCAAGCTCCGCCTAGCTTGGGGGATGGGCGTCTCGCCCGTCAGGATGGCTCAGGTGGACCCACTGCTAAAGAACTGGATTGGATCGCCACTTGCCTCCTGCCAGCGTTGCAACAAACTGATCGCGAGTTAACCAACCTCCTCGCTGGTTTGAATGGCCAATTTGTCCCCAGTGGGCCGTCCGGGGCACCGACACGGGGGCGAGCGGACGTGCTGCCTACCGGGCGGAATTTCTATTCAGTCGATCTGCGCGGGTTGCCAACGGAAACCGCCTGGTCTGTGGGCTGCAACGCGGCTGAGGCGTTGATTGAGCGCTATACCCAGGACAATGGCGAATACCCGAAAACCCTGGGCTTGTCAATCTGGGGAACCTCGACCATGCGCACAGGCGGCGATGACATGGCCGAAGCGTTAGCCCTGCTGGGCGTGCGTCCGGTATGGGAAGGGCCATCACGGCGGGTGGTGGATTTTGAAATTTTGCCCCTGACCGTTTTAGGGCGTCCCCGTGTCGATGTTACCTTGCGGATTTCCGGATTTTTCCGCGATGCCTTTCCCAACCTAATTGATTTGTTTGATCGCGCCGTCCAGGCCGTTGCCGCCCTTGACGAACCGCCCGATCAAAATCCCCTTGCCGCCCAAGTTCAACAAGAAACGCAACAATGGCAAGCGATCGGCCTCTCCCCGCAACAAGCCCAAGCCCGGGCCAGCTACCGCATCTTTGGCTCCAAACCGGGGGCCTACGGCGCCGGACTCCAGGGCCTCATCGAGGCTCAAAATTGGACCGATGAGTCAGACCTCGCACGGGCCTATATTAACTGGAGCAGCTACGCCTATGGCAGCACCTCCAGCACCCGCGATGGCATTGCCGCTCCCGAAGCCTTCACTCAACGCCTGAGCCAACTACAAATCGTGCTCCACAACCAGGACAACCGCGAACACGATTTACTCGACTCCGATGACTACTACCAATTCCAAGGCGGCCTCACCGTAGCCGCCCGCGTCACCCAACAACAATCCTCCTCACGCCTCACCCCGATTGTCCAAGCCTACTTCGGCGATCACGCCCGCCCCGAAACTCCCAAAGTGCGGTCCTTACGCGAGGAATTACTCCGGGTCTATCGATCGCGCGTCATTAACCCGAAATGGATCGCCGGAGCCATGCGCCACGGCTACAAGGGAGCCTTTGAGATGGCCGCAACCGTTGATTATCTCTTTGCCTACGATGCCACCACCCGCTGTGTAGAACCCTTTATGTACCAAGGCGTCGCCGAAGCCTATGTCTTAGACCCCACAGTGCAAGCCTTTGTCGAAGCCAAAAATCCCCATGCCCTGCGGGATATGGCAGAACGGCTGTTGGAAGCCCATCAACGAGGGTTATGGACCGACGCCCCGGTAGCCATAGTGGACCAACTCCGGGCGATCGTCCATCAAGCCGAAGCTGCGATCGAGGGCACCAGCCTGCGCGGTTAGTCAAGCCTCAACGGCAACAAGAGCGGCCGTGTGCCTAAACCTGGTGATCTGGCTCCAGATGACAGGGATGATCGGGATCACCCGTTTCTACCTGAATCGTGACATGCTCAATGCCAAAGTGTTGCTGTAGCGCCTGGCTAGTATCGGCCAAAAAACGATCGCCCGGATGCCCCGTCGGCATCACCAGATGCACAGTCAATGCCGTCTGTGTCGTACTCATCGCCCAAATGTGGAGATCATGCACCCGCTCAACCTGGGGTAGCTCTGCCAGAAACGATCGCACCGCCAGGGGTTCAATGTGCGTCGGGACAGCATCCAGAGCCAGTTTTAAAGCATCTTTGAGCAGATCCCACGTTCCCCAAACGACCACCGTCACAATAATTAGACTGATGACCGGGTCAAACCAGTACCACCCCGTGAGCAAAATCGCGATCCCCGCCAGCACCACCCCCAATGACACCAGCGCATCCGCCGCCATGTGCAAAAATGCCCCCCGAATGTTGCGCTCGCGCTCGCGCCCTGCCTGAAAGAGCACAGCTGTCAGC
>CAZHXN010000088.1:0-16466 GCA_964536415.1 uncultured bacterium | reverse complement strand
CTCAGAAGAGCCGGAGCACCGACGATTGAGGCCTTTTCCTCGTTCTGGGCCAGGAATTGAGGGTGAGGCGAGCATAGGCGGGATGTGCCCTGACCCAATTCACTGGTATGGGCAGAATTTTATTGGCAGAATGGCAACAGCCATCGCCACGATAATGAGTACGGTAATTAGGGAGCCTAGTTGTAATGTTAATGTCACACTTCTACGCAGATGAAGGCAAAAGTGGACTCCGAGCTTTTGAGCTACCAGGTGCCCGCCCCCACTACACGCCCGATCGCCCTGGACGGGTTGAACATATTTCTTTAGACCTGGCGATCGATATTCCTAACCAGGCATTACAGGGAACCTGCTCGATTCGGTTAAACCCCATTCGCGATGGCATCGAACACCTCACTCTGGACGCGGTAGCTTTAGAGATTCAGACGGTTACGATGACAACGGTGGCCCAAACCCAACCCCAAGCCTGTGCGTTTGACAGTGATGGCGAAACCCTGACGATTACCCTGCCCCAACCCACGATCGGCGGGCAACCCCTCACCCTGGCGATCGCCTATGCGGTTGAAAAGCCGTGCCGGGGGTTGTACTTTATCCAACCGACCCCCGCCTATCCGCATAAACCGGTACAGGTGTGGACGCAGGGGGAAGATGAGGACTCGCGCTATTGGTTCCCTTGCTTTGACTACCCAGGTCAGTTGGCTACCTCCGAAATTCGAGTACGGGTCCCCCAGGCATTGCAAGCAATTTCCAATGGCGAATTGATCAGTACCGAGCGCAGCGGCAATGACAAGATTTACCATTGGCACCAGCGACAAGTCCACCCCAGTTATTTGATTGCCCTAGCCGTGGGCGACTTTGCCATCATTCAGGAAGAATGGCAGGGTAAACCCGTGACCTATGTAGTGGCAAAGGGGCGGGAAGCGGATGCCCGTCGCACGCTGGGGAAAACGCCCCAAATGCTGACCTTTTTTAGTGAGTTTTTTGGCTATCCCTATCCGTTTCCCAAATATGCCCAGGTTTGTGTCGATGATTTTATCTTTGGCGGCATGGAAAATACGTCAACCACGCTGCTGACCGATCGCTGTTTATTGGATGAACGGGCGACGATCGATAACCGTAGTTCTGAAACCTTAGTGGCCCATGAATTAGTGCACCAATGGTTCGGGGATTTGGTGGTGATTAAGCACTGGTCCCATGCCTGGATTAAGGAGGGGATGGCCTCCTATTCGGAGGTCTTGTGGACCGAGCAGGAATACGGAGCCGATGCTGCTGCCTACTATCTTTTGCAGGAGGCTCGAAATTATCTGAATGAGGATCAGTCGCGCTATCGGCGTCCGATCGTCACCCATGTGTATCGGGAACCGATTGAACTGTACGATCGCCATCTTTATGAGAAGGGGGCCTGTGTCTACCACATGATCCGGGGGGAACTGGGGGATGTGCTGTTTAAGCAAGCGCTCCAGACCTTTGTGCGCGATCATGCCCACCAAACGGTGGAAACGGTGGATTTGCTACGGGCGATCGATAAGGCTACGGGGCGCAACTTGCTGTTTTTATTTGACCAGTATGTGTTTCGCGGCGGCCATCCTGACTATAAGGTAGCCTACAGTTGGGATGGCGACAGCCAACTGGCGAAGCTAACGATTACCCAAACCCAGGCCGATCCCAATGCCAAGGGGGCTGACAAGGGGTTATTTGACCTGAAGTTGCCGATCGCCTTTGGGTATGTCGAGTCAGCAGAAACTCCGCCCCCGCAGAAAACGAAAAAAGCCCGTAAAGGGGACGCCCCGAAAGCAGACGCCCCTCCCCCAGCAGTAACCCTGAAAACCTTTACCATCCGTGTCCATGAGGCGGAACAAAGTTTCTATTTCCCCCTAGCGGCGAAACCCCAATTTATTAGTATTGATCCCGGTAATTACCACCTCAAAACCCTGACGCTGGAATATCCTGTCCCCGAACTCAAGGCCCAACTCCAGTTTGACCCAGACCCCATTTCTCGGATTGAAGCCGCGATCGCCCTGGGTAAAAAGGGTGGGTTGGAAGCCGTCAAGGCATTGGTCACCGCCTTGCAACAGGACCCGTTTTGGGGGGTGCGGGTGGAGGTCGCCGCGCAACTGGGTAAACTGAAGCTCAACCAGAGCTTTGAAGGACTGGTGACCGGATTGAGCGATCCGGAGGCACGGGTCCGGCGGGCGGTGGTGGAAGCGCTGGCTGAATATAAAACCCAGGCCAGTTATCAGGCCCTCGTGCCCCTAGTGGAAACGGGTGATCCCAGCTATTACGTGGAAGCAGCGGCCTGTCGGGCGATCGCCAGCATTGTCGCCGCCCAGATCAACGCTGTCCCCAAGGAAGACGAGGTGATCGATCGGCTCAAACGGGTGCTCCAGGAGCGGGCAGGCTGGAATGAAGTTGTCCGCTCTGGGGCAATCGCCGGTCTGAGCGCCTTGAAAACTTCAGGGGCGGCCTTAGACCTCGTGCTGGCGTATACCGAACTGGGGGTACCACAACCCCTGCGGTTGGCTGCCATTCGGGCGCTAGGCCCCATTTCCACAGGCCAAACCAGTGCCCAGGTCGATCGCATCCTGACCCGTCTGGAGGGCCTTGCCCATGAAGACTTTTTCCTCACCCAGGTAGCAGTCGTAACGGCCCTGGGGCAAATGGAAACCCCCAAGGCGATCGCCGTTCTCCAGGGATTAAGCGACCAAACTGCCGATGGGCGGGTGCGTCGGATTGCCGAGGAGGCAATTCCCAAGGTCCAGAAAAGTGTTGGGGCCGATCGTACCCTCCAGCAAATTCGCCAGGAACTGGAGCAAATGAAGCAGGAAAACCAGGACCTCAAGAGCCGTCTTGCCCTGTTGGAGAGTACAAGAGATGCCGCCCAGAAAAATGGCCAGATGCCAGCGGGTGAGGGGCAAGCCGCTTCTGCCCACAGCGTCTCCACCCGGAAATCAAAGGTAGCACGGAAAAAACACTGACCCAAACCAAGGGTAAACTCACCCCCACTGCCCCTTAGCTAATTGAAGCTGAGCGAATTGCTCCCGTGGTTGAAACGGTTATGGTGCTAACCCTGGCAGGCGCAGCTTATCGAGAGGTTAGCACCGCTATCGTCCCGATTCAGCGGGAAAAAACCGGCGCGATATCCAGCTAATGAGGCCACTCAGGATCGCACCCCCCATGAGGATGCCGATCGCCGGGGTAAAGACCGGCTCCCACAACCGTAGCCAAGCATCCAACCCTAGCGGGACATCCAACGATTTGCCAATCACGGCCACCACCAGCCAGCAAAAGCTGAAAAACACAAAGCCCGTATTAGCAACCAGGAGCCAATTTAAGCCGTTTAAAAATTTTTCCTTCATGGCGATTTTCCTGCGGAGAGGCTGTGGGGTTGAGAGGCTGGGGCGTGCCAGCGTTTACTCAAAAATCCAGCTTTGGACCCGTTTCAGGCTGGACCAATCCGGCTTGCGCTGCAAGCCATCGGCAAAATTCGCCTGGACCTCCTCCCGCAACTCCGCCACCACACTGACGATCCGCTGAGCCAACTCCACATGGGGGCGCACCCCCTTTTGGCCACTATCCAGCATCGCGATCGCCAGATTGATCCGCGCTTGGGGATCTTCTGGATTCAACTTCACCGCTTTTTGGGCCGCCTTATAGGCCGATTTGGGTTGATCATTGAGCAAGTACAACCAGGCCAGACAGGTCCAAGCAGGGCTGCGCTTCGTGGCCCGATCGCAAATATCACGGAACACGGGGATGAGCGTTGCCGGCGACTCACCCTCGCGGTAGCGCTGGAGGGCCTGGTCAAATAAGGTGTCAACCGGCAGGGTTTCAGAGGCAGTTGTTGCTAGGGTTTCGGTAGATTCAGTCGTCATTGCTTAAGCTGAGAAGGACTTACCACAGCCACAGGTTTGGGTCGCGTTGGGATTCGTAAACTGGAACCCCCCGCCAATCAAGGCATCGCTGTAATCCAGCACCATACCATAGATGTAGAGCAAACTGCGCTTATCGCAAACGACCTTAAACGACCCATAATCCGACACATCATCATCGGGTTGGATCGTCGCCGGGTCTGCAAAATCCATCATGTAGGACATCCCCGAACACCCTCCCTGGCGCACCCCCACCCGCAAACATAACTCCTTACCTTGCTTTTCCTGGAGCGATCGCAGTTGGTGCAGGGCCGCTTCGGTCAGTTGAATCGACTGGGACCGGGATTCTGTGGCCTGGGGCATGGTTCATTAACCTCCATCAATTGTTAGCATTGAGTAAAAATAACCGTCAAACCAAAGCAGCAAGTGCGCTTGCGTCTATTCTAAGGCAAACCCCCTCAGCCGTTTGCCGCCGTTTGTCACCGACGGGTAAGTAGGGCGAGGGAGGTGAAGTCAATTTTCGGCTGGGCACCGGTAAAGTTGAGCGTTCCCAGGCATTTCCCTTTAAAGTGAGAATAGCACCTACGTCATTCCCCCTTGGGGAGATAGCCTCCCAAGCTTGTGCCGCAGAAGTCAGTCCAGATGCAAACCCATTCTGCCAGTAAACTGAATCTTGTGCCGCAGAAGTCAGTCCAGATGCAAACCCATTCTGCCAGTAAACCGATCGCCAGCGATCGCCTGCTCAAGATCGCCAGAGACGCTAGACTGCAAGGGATCTGGAGCGCAGTGACGCCATTGGAAGCTTCTGTGAAAGAGAACACTGAATCATGACCACCCTGAACCGCACCACTTGTCGCCGTTTACAGAAATTACCCCAACTTACCAGTGTGTGGGAGGGCGATCGCCGTGTCTTGCCCAATGGCATGAGTACACGGGACGGGGATGCGGCAGGGGAGTGTATTCTCTGGGTGGACGGTTCCGAAGGCGTGGTGCGGGCAATGGATGTAGTGCCCCCAGAGGTCGGGCATGAGGCAGTTGTCCGTACCCTACTGCGGGCGATGGAACATCCCCATAGTTTTACGAAACCGGCACGACCTCGAAAGATCGTCGTGCGCGATCGGGAACTCCAGTTTCTATTGCGGGGGATTCTTCAGGATCTGGATATTGTGGTTGACTACGAACCGGCCCTGCCCGTGATTGATGAACTGTTGCGGGGGTTCGAGGAATTTGCCAGCAATCGTCCGCCCCAATTGCCCCCCCAGATAGACCGGCTGCTCAATCAGGTCGCGGCTAAGATTTGGGAGGATGCTCCCTGGGATTATCTCCAGGAGCAGCAAATTGTTGTGATTACCGTCTCCCCCAACCCCCACCCCGACGAGAAAACCCAAACAGCCAGTGCTGCCGAGCCAGAAACCCTCTATGTCTCGATTATGGGGATGTTAGGCATGGAGTATGGCTTATTACTGTATCGATCGCTGGAGTCTCTCAAGCAATTTCGCGCCTCAGCCATGCAACCCCACTCCCTGGAAGTGATGGAGGAGGCGTTTCTGCAACAGGATTGCCTGTTCCTGACCTATGAAGCGAGCGAAGAGGCGGATCGGGCTGATAACGTCGATCTGGCCACCCTAGCACCAGAAGCGATCCAGGCCAATTTCGGCAACATTCACCCCCTAGAGGGGATTCGCCCCGTTCTCTACACCGAAGAGGCCATCACCGTTTTCCTGGCCCTAGAAGGATTGCACCGCTTTCTGCAAAAGCATACCCGTAAGCTCCAGCACCACGATTTTCCCGCCCTTAGTAGCCGCTTTCAGATTCCCCTTCCCCCAGCCACCGAGTTACAACTGGCTTCCCAGCGAGGACCATCGCCAACGCAGCCAACAGCAACCGTTAAGGTAGAAACCTTACCCGACTTGGCTGACGAACTGCTGGGGCCAGATAATGAAATCGATGTCCCAATCTTGCGCAATAACCTGCTCCCCGAAAATTGCCTCGTGAGTATTGGGATGTTGCCGTGGACTCATGTACGGATGGTACGGCAGCGGGCGATTCACTATCAAAAACCCGATCGAACTTTTCCGGAGAAGGGCCAAGGCTTGCCTATCATTTTGGTCCAGACCAGTCGGCCTAAGGCCAAGCAATTGATGCAGCAGATCGCCGAAGCGGGGGGATTGGAGGCTATTTGTTTTAATCCGGGGGAAGATCCCTTTGGCGAGGAGCAGTTTGATCTGGGCATCTTGAAATTGGCGAATCAGCAAATGCAGTTATTTGGGGAATACCTCATCCACGATCCGATCCACCGCAACGCCCGGAAAAAATGGGATCAGCGGTGTCGCTCTACCCAGGGCTATTGTGGGCTGGTTGTGGCAATGGGCATCTCCGTAGCACGGGAAAATCCCCAAGCGGAACACATGCTGGGTTTGTATGAAGTCCCATTCCTGACCCCGACGGAATTGGGCCTCGGTTCCTTGCAGCTACAGCCACCTTTCCTCCCCGATTGGGTTTGGGAGGATGTGGAAGAAGACTAGGGTGGGGAAATTTTAGATTTTGATGTGGGTTGCTTCTCTGCGTGAAACGGGGCGCTAGCGGTTCTCTGGCTGGCTAGCTGCTACAATTTGTAACGAAATGTTAGCTTAGGCCGGGAAGTACAGCAGGATGCGGGTGGCGATCGTTGGTGCAGGCTTGGCGGGGATGGCCGCTGCCGTAGATCTCGTGGATGCCGGACATACGGTAGATCTTTTCGAGTCGCGACCCTTTGTGGGGGGCAAGGCGGGCAGTTGGGTGGATGCGGACGGCAACCATATTGAGATGGGTCTGCATGTGTTTTTCTTCAACTACGCCAATCTGTTCGCGCTGATGGAAAAGGTGGGGGCACGGGCACATTTGCTGCCTAAGGACCATACCCATACGTTTATTAATCGGGGAGGCCAGATCGGTGAGTTGGATTTTCGGTTTCCCGTTGGTGCCCCTTTTAATGGCTTAAAGGCGTTTTTCACGACGAACCAATTGTCGTGGCTGGATAAGGTGCAGAATGCGATCGCACTCGGTACGAGTCCGATCGTGCGGGGATTGATTGATTATGAGGGGGCCATGAAACAAATCCGTGCCCTCGATCGCATTAGCTTTGCCGATTGGTTTCGGCGTCATGGCGGGTCTGACAGTAGTCTGAAACGGATGTGGAATCCGATTGCCCTGGCCCTGGGGTTTATTGACACGGAACACATCTCGGCCCGCTGTATGCTGACCATTTTCCAGATGTTTGCGGCGAAAACGAATGCCTCGAAGCTGAATATGCTCAAGGGGTCACCAGATACCTATTTACATCAACCGATCGTGAACTATCTCCAGAAACGGGGGGCGCAGATCCATACCCGACGGGGAACACGGGAAATTTTGTTCACGGAAGATCATGGTCAAACCCGTGTGACGGGGCTGGTGGTGGCGCAAGGGGAAGACACGGAAACGATCGCGGCGGATGCCTACCTGTGTGCCTGCGATGTGCCAGGGATTCAACGCCTCCTGCCCGCTGCTTGGCGCAAATGGCCGGAATTTGACAATATTTACAAACTAGAAGCGGTCCCAGTGGCAACGGTGCAACTGCGCTTTGATGGTTGGGTAACGGAACTCAATGATCCGGCTAAACAAAAGCAATTGCAAAAAGCTGCGGGAATTGATAACCTCCTCTATTCTGCTGATGCAGATTTTTCCTGTTTCTCGGATTTGGCCCTGTCGAGTCCAGCGGATTATTACCGGGAAGGGCAAGGTTCCTTAATTCAACTGGTGTTAACCCCTGGCGATCAATTTGTGGGCATGGCCAATGACGCGATCGCCCAGTATGCCCTCAAGCAAATCCACGACCTGTTCCCCTCCGCCCGCGCGTTAAATATGACCTGGTATAACGTGGTCAAACTCGCCCAGTCCCTCTACCGGGAGGCCCCCGGCATGGACCCCTATCGCCCTGACCAGAAAACACCGATTCCTAACTTTTTTTTGGCGGGGAGTTACACGCAACAGGACTACATCGATAGCATGGAAGGAGCAACGATTTCTGGGCGACGTGCGGCCCAAGCAATTTTGGAGACCCTATGACCGATTGGCTAGAGCATAGTGTACAAATTGAAGTGGACACGCCGATCGAGGTCGTGTGGGGGTTGTGGTCGGACCTGGAGCAGATGCCCCGCTGGATGAAGTGGATCGAGTCGGTGCATATCCTGGAGGAAACGCCGGAACTCTCCCAGTGGAAGCTGGCCTCTGGTGGCTTTGAGTTTAGCTGGCTGTCACGGGTGCTGAAACTGGTGCCCAACCAGATTATTCAGTGGGAATCGGTGGATGGCCTGCCGAATCGGGGTGCGGTGCGATTCTACGATCGCAAGGGCAGTAGCATCGTCAAGCTCAGCATTGCCTACGCCATTCCCGGCATCCTAGGGCAACTCATGGATCGACTCTTCTTGGGGCGAATTGTGGAATCGACTTTACAAGCCGATCTAGAGCGCTTCCGGGCCTATGCGATCGCCCATACGGAAACACCCACAAAGGCCAACTAATCAGTCGAATAGGCAATCCGATAACCGTTTTGTTGGGGTTTGTAGTACAGGCTTTAGCCTGCAACGACTGAAGTCGTTACTACGAACAACAATTAGTTTTCCGGTTGCTGTAACTGTTGCATAAACCAATTGGCGGCGGCAGTATTGGTTTCAGTCGTCAGGCGTTCATTGGTTTCAGTCGTCAGGCGTTCGAGGGTTTGTTCCAGCAGCGCGATCGGCAAGCCCGTTAACACCTGTGAGTCGGCGATCACCTCATAATATCCGGCTGCCGTCAACCCGAAGGCAAACACCCGCAGCCCTTTGACATCAATCACCCAGTATTCAGCAATGCCCAAGCTAGCATAGAGTTGCTTTTGTTCATCCAGGTCAAGGCTGAGGGTAGTGTCGGCAATTTCCCCCACCAAGTCGGGGGAACGGTGGTGGCGGAGATCAATACGGCGCGGTTCACCCGCTTGCCATTTGGGAATTGGGTCGCCCTTGTACAGCACCAGATCGGGCGCACAGGCGTGGGTGTCGGGATGCTCAATCAGGCAACGACCATAGGACTGCAAAACCACCTCCGGGTGGAGGAAAACCCAAAACCCAAAAATGATGGTGATCAAATCACTAAAGGAGGCATGATTTGGCCCTTCTTTGCCCATATCAACCCACAACCATCCGCGATGAAAAGCGAGTTTGCGCCAGTCCATTTCCGGATCATCCCGGATGGTCACGTAGTCTGACCAGGTGGCATCATAGCGCGGGCGAACGGGTGCAGTGGACTGGGCAAGCGAGAGAGTCATGGGTCGGATGGCGTCTCTATATGAAGAATGGTCTTTGCAAGGCAAGGAGTTGGCGATCGCACAGGCAACCGTGACGGGCGTCCCACACCTGCGGCCCCCGATTCCCGGCCTACATCGTCTTAGGGCCAACAACCATTTGCAAAATCATCGATTCACCCCCAGCCTGATGATAACGATCGGCCCACTGTCGTAGAACTTCATCCAACTCCTCCAAGGCCTGCTCAATGCGATCGGCAGGGATGTCCAATTCTTCCAAAACTCGCATCACGCGGGGTTGGCGATCGGCCCAGTCGCGCATCAGGCTGAAATAGCGGGCCGTTTCCTCAATCATGATGTAGGTTCGCTCTTCCTCATCCTCTGGCGAATAGGTACACCGCACCAAGGCATAGTAGGGCATCCCCCACGGGGAATCGACGCGCAACACCGTGCCAGAGTACAGCAACCGGCGCTTGATATGCTCGGCCAGGGCTTCACTGAGGGGCATCCGCTGATCGGTGGGCAAATCTTCCTGGGAGCGGCTATGGAGGAACTCGATCAAATCCACAAACTGGAACGACGTGATCAACTGCGCATCGGGCAAGTGGGGCGGGAGCTTTTGCTCAATTTGGCGCTTCTCATCCGACGTGAGGCTCGTGCCGGGAACCCGCGATCGCCCCGGTTGCCAGGGGTACTGCTCTAGCCAGACATAGGGGAATTGGATCAAATAGCGAGGTTCCTGGGAACCCAGCATTTTCAGCAATTTACCCTTCGCCAGGGCCTCCCGCATTTCTTCAACAATGACTTTGACCCGCTTCGGCTCAATGTGGTGCAGATGCCCTGTCATCCGCAGGTTTTCGTCCTGCTCCAGGTAGGTCATATAAATGGCACACTTGGCTGCCGTGGCCGCCGCATCCAGGAAAGCTCCATGCCGATGGCCGCCCGTGCGCATGGCACTAAAGGCTAAATACAGCAGGATCTGATCCATTGCACTGGGGCTAAGGCGTCTAATCAGATCAACATCTCTAGTCATAGGTATAGAAGTACGTGCAGTGACAATCATAATTGCTGACAACTGAGGGGATAGGTGCTGCTGAGGGATGGCAGCCACACCCAACATTTGGAATTGACCGTTAGCCTCAACGCTCCCCTACGCCCCAGGCACTACGTTTTGCATTGGTGGAAATCCACTGCCCTGCAATCCTTGATCACAATGAACCGTAGCGAGTTGTTCAATATACCTGGAGGTAACAGTTGTTAACACTCTGATGCACCCTCTGCTCGATTATACGGGACAAACGGGGTTGGTTGCGATGTTTAACGGTAAACAGGTTGGGTCAGGGGTTGTGTATTAATTTTTTGAGTCTACCTAGTCCACAGTGTTCTGAGACGGTGGCTGATCGATGGTCCCTTGTACCAAAGAACACTAGCGATCTCCGAAGCATCAACCGGATCGGGAAACGATGGGGCGTGCGATCGAGGTCCGGCTGACCCCTGCACCCGGCAGAAGCTAAACTCAGTCCGCATAGGAGAGACAACCACTGGCATGAAGTGTGAAGATCGGGGGTAGCGAATTGCTGCCGGGAGATTCCTGCTTCAGCCCGTTTGTTTACACAAGTGTACTGACTAATTTTGACTTTAGCACTTGACTATGGAAAAGTTGTGGAGAAAAGCTGGTCTGTCGATGGGTTCTCTGCCTTGGTCCGCCTGTGACATCTCTATCATGCCCATGATCTTGAACTAACGGGGACAGCGGGAACAATTTCGGCGCATAACAGATGTCCAATCACGACTCGTCACGACTTGTCACCACTTGAGCGATGCGTCATCAAACAGGAAGGTTGATTTATATTTAATTTAATTCCTGTTAATCCCCATTATTGCTCTTATCGGTAAATTTAATACCGTGATGACAAGAAAAGCAACTTTCCAAGGCAATGGACACAACCCAGAACACATCATAGAGACAGTCACAAAGACTAGGTAGCACCCTGTTAGACTAGCGACCACTTCCACGGTGATCGAAACTGTTATAGTATTGCGACGGTAATGCCTCTATGGGCATTGGAGCCGGGAAGCTGTTCAGGTGATCAGCTTCGGGTAGGTAAGTTGGGGACATCGGTAAAGTCATCACTACGCTAGCCACGGATAGGAGGGTGTAGATGGTCATAAAAAACCTCGATGCCAGAATGTCTAGACACAGATACGGGAATTCTTAATGGGCGTCAGGAAAGTTAGCAGGAATTTTCTGGAGAGGGTTGGCAAGGGGATGCAATAGCGAGATAAGCAGCAGGTTTAGACGATAGTCAGGCTGCGGGAGCCGTGCTGCGAAGTCGAGTGAGGTGGGGTAAGAGGCTAGGGTAGGGCTAGGATTGAAAACCGCAGGCAGCGAGATTGGCAGCGATCGGTGTTAGGCAAGGGCGATGGTGTGTGGGGAATTTGCTGTCTGCCTGGGGCTTGTCATTGACATATTGTGAACTCACGTTAGTCTGGTGAAGGAGCCAAGCGACGATCCTCTCGATCATGAAGTTCTGGATTACCAGTTTTATCCTGCTGTTTGGGTTAGCCGAGCTTTATCAGTGGGTGCAGCATTTCACCTTCCCCCTGCCCGTGTTTATCCTGGGGGGGGTGTTTTTGGTGATCGCGTCGAATCACGACAAGCGGGTGGGGTTTCCGGGGCCACGTCCCCTCACCGGAGCACCCCCCACCGATCCTGCCCGAGTTTCGCCAAGCACCACTCAACTGCCCACGATGGCCCATCCAATGGCCCATCAATCCCCTGCCGAGTGTTCGCACAGCGCCTCCCCCGCAGAATCACGTAATGTCGCCGTGCGAGCAGCTCCCTCTCCTTTTGATCAATATGCGGCGGGGGCCAAGGCGACGGCAACTGAGGCAGAAGGGGGACAAGCGGCTTCAGCCGCCCCACCGCGATCGATTTCATTCACGATCGATCCTGCTAAGCATTGAGATGCGGGGTAGCCATGCAGCCTCAATCGCCCCCATCCCGGCAGCCATTCTCCCAGAGGTTGATTCAAGAGGATAGATTGCGGGCGTTTCAATCCAGGGCAAGCCAATGGCTATAGATCGCGGCTTGGCCCCAGTCGCGTCCCTTTGGATCAATCACGTTCCAGAGCAGGCCATTTTCAATGCGAAAACGTTGACCAGCAGGAGTAATGCGAGTGGCCGTGAAGTGAGCGACATATCCCTGCTGGGCTGCCTGGGCTAAGAGGCGATCGCGTTCCGCTTGCAGCATGGGTTCAGCGGTACGACGGGAGGGCATTTGGGTAAAGGTGTCCCAGTCAAGTTGCCACTGTTCGAGGGCGCGGCGATTGGCGTAGTTAAAAATGGGATCGGCTTCGGTGCCGTGGGCAATCAGGACAAAGGGGGCTTCAAAGAGGCGTTGGGCCATTTCGGCGGCGCTACCCGTTTGTCGATCCGCCATTGGTAGTAGTGGTTTGCCAGTCCAATGTTCAAAGCTATAGAGTAATCGTTGGGAGTGACGAATGACGGCTGGCTGTTGCCACGGCGGCTTTGTGTAAAAGGATTGGGGCATGACGGTTGGGGATCACATTCCGTCCCGGGCAGAATTTCTCTTGGGTGAATTGAATTATAGTCAACTTAATTACGTGTGTGAGGTGTGGCTATGACAGGACCTGCTGCTCCCTTTGCAGCTTCCCGGCGCACGGTGACGGCCCGTCAGCCGATCGCGTTGATCTCCGTGCAGGGTGATCCCACTGCAACGAAAGTGGAAGGAGGGGCGATCGGGCAAAGTGTCTATGTACGCCAGGTGGCGGAAGCCTTGGCTAAACTGGGATGGCAGGTGGATATCTTTACTCGCAAAGCCGAGGCTGATGGCGCTGCGATCGTGGAACATAGTCCCCACTGCCGGACGGTCCACCTACCCGCTGGCCCACCCACGCAATTGCTTGAAGCAGAGGTTTTTCCACATTTACCAGAATTTATTCAAGCGTTGTACGCTTTTCAGACGAAACAGGGTAGCCACTATCCCCTGATCCATACCAACGGCTGGCTCTCGGCCTGGAGTGGCCTGCAACTGCGGCAACAGAGCAATGTCCAACTGGTGCATACCTACCACACTTTGGGCTGTATTGAATACCAAGCCTGCCCCCAAAGGCCCGCGATCGCCCCCACCCGCCACCAGGTCGAGCAACAAATCTTGCAGCAGGCCCACCGGGTAGTGGCCACCAGTCCCCAGGAACAAGAGGCCCTGCGTCGGCTCATGGCCGCCGATGGTCAGATTGAAATAATTCCCTGTGGAGCCGATCTGGAGCATTTTCGGAGCTTGCCCAAGGCGGAGGCGCGGGCCACGCTAGGGTTAGCCGATCACACGCAAGTGGTGTTGTATGTGGGACGGTTTGCGCCGCATAAGGGGGTTGAAACCTTGATTCGGGCCTTTGCCCAGTGTTACGAGCGGCAAGGTTCTGTTGGTAGCGCGTCTCTCTCGGAGAATCGCCTGCGGTTGTTGCTGGTGGGCAGTGGTCAAGCCATTGGCGGTGCGTCTCCGTTGGAGAATCAAGCTGATGATCCAGAACGGGGGCGCTTGGAGGCATTGGTGCGCAGCTTGGTGGGGATAGCACACGTAACCCAATTTGTGGGTCAGGTCAGCTACAATCGCCTACCTGTGTACTATACTGCTGCGGATGTGTGCGTGATTCCCAGCCATTATGAACCCTTTGGGTTGGTGGCGATCGAGGCAATGGCCTGTGGCACACCCGTCGTCGCCTCGGATGTGGGGGGTCTCAAATTCACCGTCATGCCGGGAGAAACTGGGTTACTCGTTCCCTCCCAGGATGTCACTGCCTTTGCCCGTGGCATTGAACGGGTACTGGCAGATGCCGATTGGGCGAATCAGTTGAAGCAACAAGCCGCCCATCGGGTGCGACAAACCTTTAGCTGGGCGAGTGTTGCGGGTCAACTCAGCGATTTGTACCGCCGTTTATTAGCCCAGTCCATTACCCAGGAACAACTGTGGGTGGATGGCCCCGCTGTGCCCTGGCCTCACCAACCGTCAACACCCACGGTAGACCCCTTGCCTCCCCTCTCCAGGGTGCAAGCTTCCTAGGGGCTTCAGGCAGTCATCGGTGCAGGCGATCCCCAACCTAACTGCGGAAAGGTGAGATCCAGCCCCGCAGGAAGTAGAAGATTGAGGTTAGGTATTCGCTGAGTGCGCGGGTGGTTTGGGCGAGGGCTGTGGCACTGGGGATAAAGGCATCGATCGTGGGTTTGGGCCAAGCAGGCACTGGAGCAGCCTCTGGCTCTGGAACGCAGAGCGGTTGTTCCGGGGAGGTTGCGTGGGGGGCGATCGGCCTTGGGGGGATGCTACCCGTGCCTCCAGACTGGGCAAAGCTCCCGTCCCCCCGTTTTCCCCGCCAGCGGCTGGGGGCGCTGGCGGGGCAGTCTTCCTTCGGGTCAGTCCGGGGGGGTTCAGGAGCCGTAAACGTATAGAAGTTGGTGGGACGGGCGATCGGCTCGAGACCTAGGCGCTCAAAGGTTAACACTGCCCGTGACATTTCCAGGGCCGATCCCACCAGAACCAGGCGATTGGGCGGTTGATTGCCCTTAACCAGATCCTTCACCCGTTCGCCAATTTGGTGGAGATTAGCCCCGGCGCACAAGGGTTGGCGTTCTACCTCGTGATGACTCCCATCGGGGGGAATCAGTTGCGTGCGCGTAATGGAATCCTTGCGGATCGATAAAATTTCAGTTTCAGTAATGCCGGGGCGATGACTGCGCAGGGCGATCGCCGTATCTTCGGCCATCTGCACTTCGGGTTCCCAATTGCCATCGTTATTCGTCGGGACACAGACGATGAGGGGAAAATCTTTTTTCGTGAGGCTTTGATAGAGTTCTGCCGTGAAGGGAACCCGGTCATCCATAACTTGCACGCGGTTCGGGAGTTCAGCAAAGCTGGCAAAGTTAGCCCGACGGGTGGCACCCTCCGCCAACAAGACAAGGGGACCGGCCACGTCTGGCAGGGGTTTGATTTCATGCAGGGCTTCCATCTCCAACTCGCGGGTGAGGAGGGTGGCGACGAAGGGGAGACTGGCCAAGAACAGCAGCGGTAAGGCAATGCGGGCCGTCCACATGGAAACGGCCAGAATTCCCCCCTTGCGGATACCCACAACCGTCGTGAGCCAGAGGAGCAGAACAATCCCCAGCGGGGTGAACAGCCACGGTAGGATCAGATCCCCCAAGCGACCGATCGTGCCATCGCCCGCATTGCGAAACATGAGGGTGAGCAGGAGGAAAAGCACCAACCCACCCAGGAGTGTTAACCAAAAGGGGGGGATCAGCCGCAGAAACAAATACCACAACAGCGATCCCACCACAGCCCAAAGGAACAGTTGGGTGATTAGGGAGAAAATATCAACCACCAGGAGCATGCGGTGCTCTCCTCACAACCAGCATCATTCAACCTGCCCAGATTATGACCTGATTTCGTCAAATCGCCCGTTGATCAGAGCGACCTGCTTGCAGCTCAGGTACCCGACTTGCTTTAATGGGCAACGGGGACAGCCGCCGCGTTGGGGCGGTTTGCCTGGTGATATCTTGGCGTTAAGGGGAGGCAGTATGGCGGATGCGCTCACACCAGCGGTCAGCGATCGCATTTGTAAGCACATGAATGAGGACCATGCCGAGGCGGTGGCTCTCTATGCCCGTGTTTTTGGTCAACTTCCAGCGGTGACAGCGGCCCAAATGCAGGCAATTGATCCCGAAGGGATGGATCTGCTAGCCGAGGTGGACGGCAACCCGCAAGCCGTACGTATTCCGTTCGATCATCGCCTTCTGGACTCAGAAGATGCTCATCAAACGCTGATCGCAATGGTGCGACAAGCCCGCAGTCAGCGCTAATTTAACTATAATTTCACCTAATTTAACATTTCACCTAATTTAACAATGATCGCCGAGATGGCTATGCCACAGGCGTTGACGGTCAGTTAGTCACTGCCCCCGGCACTGAGGGCGGCAACAACGGCCTGTTGGCTGGTGGCCTGATAGATGGTCTGCAAATACTGCATGGCGGCCTGACTCGATAGGGCACTGGCTGCTGCTGTACCCAGGGCATTGGAGGCGAAGGGGATGGGTCCCAGGGTGTCGAGGATGGTTTCGCTGCTGGGGGGTGGGGAAATGACGACGAGGGAGGGTTCGAGCGGCTGGGTGTAGTGCCAGAATTGGGCGATCGCTGTTGGGGGAACAACGGGGGCGGTCAATTAGGTAATGGAACATATTCCAGCAGTAATACCCCGATAGAAGTAAGTGAATTGACGAATGTAGTTGCA
>CAZHXN010000087.1:15921-16534 GCA_964536415.1 uncultured bacterium | reverse complement strand
GATGCCAACGGGAAGCTGCTAAAGGAACCGGAAGTCCACTTCAAGGGCGTGGTCATGTCGATCGATCGGCCCACGTTGCGGCAATGGATCGATGAGAGTATTCGCAATACCCTCAGTGAACGCTGGTCCGACTTTGCCCGCAATTTTGAGGGGGAATGGGAAATCGACTGGGCCGGTCTTCAGGTACAGATTGAACGGGATCTGCAACGGTTATTGCGTCGCGAGTTGCAGAGTAATCCGTTGCTGTTGTTTATGATGCAAACCCTGGCCAAGACGGAAGCCAAGCCCCTCCCCCTCGCCACGGAAAAACCAGCAGCGGAGAAGACAATTGTAGGCGTCAGGACCCGGAAACGGACCGCCAGCGTTGCTTCCTAACGGGAAGGCAAACATGCGGATTGGCCCCCTGGTGCAGCACATTCCCTACTGCCCCTGGGGGCGGCGTTTCCCTCGGTAATAGCGCAACAACGCGATCGCCAACATGATGATCGTTAGCGGGATCACCCAGATCATGAGAACCTGGCTGAACAAGGGGAGTAGGGCATGGTTGGCGGAATCCAGAATGAGATAGGCCGTATAGGCGATGTAGTAGCCCAGGAAAAGGAGGCCCTCCCAG
>CAZHXN010000087.1:0-15899 GCA_964536415.1 uncultured bacterium | reverse complement strand
AATGGTTTTACCTGTAATAAAGATAGGCAAACAGACGACCGCCACCGCAATCATCACGGGAATATCAAAGTTGATGGCGGCTGGCGGCACCACCATGCCATGGGGGGATAGTGCGGCAGCAAGACCCAACACCGCCAGGATGTTGAAAATATTACTGCCGACCACATTACCCACGGCAATATCCTGCTCACCGCGAATACTTGCCACCACGGAACTGGCCAGTTCCGGTAAGGAGGTTCCCACCGCCACGATCGTCAAACCGATGACTAGTTCATCCACCCCGATGGCTTGCGCCACGATGACAGCACCCTTGACTAACCAATGGGCCCCCCCCACGAGTAGTCCTAGACTCACCGCCACTAATCCCAGGTTCATCAGACTCGCCCGTCGCGATCGTGCCCGTTGGTTAGCTGCTTCCTCCAGGAGGCCATCGGGCAAGTCTACCTGATCATCCCGACCACTGAGGATCAGAAAGAGGGTATAGGTGAGTACTCCAATAAACAGAATGAGACCATCTACGCGGCCAATCATGCCATCCAGGCTAAACAGGAATACCAAGAGGGAGATCCCGATCATAATCGGCACATCCAGCCGGATGAGTTGGTTAGGCACCATCATCGGGGCGATCAGGGCTGACACGCCCAAAATGAGCAGGACATTACAGATATTGCTACCCACCACATTCCCTAGGGCAATGTCCGCCTGTCCTGCCAAACTCGACTGAATGCTTACCGCCGCCTCCGGTGCACTGGTACCATAGGCCACGATCGTCAGGCCAATGATAAGCGGGCGCATTCCCCAGGCGATCGCAATCCGTGATGCCCCTCGCACTAAGAATTCTGCCCCTACGACTAGCAATACAAGACCCAGCAAAATATAGACAATCGCAGCGATAGGCATGGCACGGGAATTCCGAACGGTATGCATTAGATTGTAACGGAGGGGGGATCTACCTTGGGTAGGCGATGAGCAAGAGCGACGATCGGGCATTCAGCCAATAGTTGCTATCACTCAGGGCCAGGGCCTCGTCTGGAGGCGCAAAATCATTGGGAAAGGCTAGGGAGGTATCGACAATCCGACACCAACGCTGACCATCCGGGGGAGTCGGCAAGGCAAAGCTTTTCCCTATTTTGTCAGCATTAAAAATGAGGTGAAGATGTTCGTTCTCCGTGGGATGATGCAGGCTGAAGGCGAGCGATCGTGATTCCGGTCGCCAATCGGGTTTGAATAGCTCTGTGCCATGCCAGATAATATGAGGATTAAGGTTAGGATGGGTGACAGCCAGTAACCTTTCCTGTTGGAAAATTTTAAGAGATTGGACAAAATGAATCAGTCCTTGAGTAAAGCGTAGCAACTCTGCTTCTTCAGTAACCCGCCGCCAGTCAAACCAACTTAACTCATTGTCCTGACAATAGGCGTTATTATTTCCCTGCTGGCTATGGCCGACTTCATCCCCCATCAACAGCATTGGTGTTCCCTGGGAGGTTAACAGGATAGTCAGGAAGTTCTTGCTCTGCTGTAACCGCAGTCTATTGATGTTACTATCGTTCGTTGGCCCTTCTACACCACAGTTCCAACTGTAGTTTTCATCAGCACCATCCCGATTGTTTTCCCGATTGGCCTCATTGTGTTTCTGGTTATAGGAAACCAGATCACGCAGGGTAAAGCCATCGTGGCAAGTAATAAAATTAATACTACGATTGGGTTCACGATCGGGGTCTTTATATATATCAGGACTTCCCAACACCCGTGCTGCAAATTTACCCACCATATTGGCATCTCCCCGCACGAATTGCCGCACATCATCGCGGTAGGGGCCATTCCACTCGGCAAAGCGATCGCCAATAAATGACCCCACCTGATATAACCCACCCGCATCCCAAGCTTCAGCAATAATCTTGGTTCCGGCTAATACAGGATCAGATTCGATCGACCAGAGAATTGGCGGATCTTCCAAAGGCGTTCCATCCGCTGCACGGGAGAGGGCCGACGCCAGATCAAACCGGAAGCCATCCACATGCATCTCCGCCACCCAATAGCGCAAGCAGTCCAGGATCAGATGCCCCGGAACCGAGTGGTTGGCCTTAAAGGTATTCCCGCAACCACTGTAGTTGAGGTAGTGGGCCGGGTTTTTGGGATCAAGCATGTAATAACTGGAATTGGCAAGGCCCCGGAAGGAGAGCGTGGGTCCCCGTTCATCCCCCTCTGCCGTGTGGTTAAATACCACATCCAGGATCACTTCAATTCCGGCCCGGTGAAGGGCCTTGACCATATCGCGAAACTCATTCAACGGACCGAGGGGATCAAGATGGGAACTATAGCCTCGGTGGGGGGCAAAAAAGGCCATCGTGCTATAGCCCCAGTAGTTTTCCAGCCCTGGTTGTGCATCCTGGTGATCAAACTGGTGGATGGGCAACAGTTCAACCGCCGTAATCCCCAACTGTTTCAAATAGGGGATTTTAGCCTGCAATCCCGCATAGGTACCCCGCAGCGCCGGTGCTAACCCACAACTTGGATGGCGTGTCAGGCCCCCGACATGGACTTCATAGATGATGGTGGAAGAATAGGGGATATTGAGCGGCACATCCCCCTCCCAGTTATAGGCACTGGAATCAACGACGACACTGCGCAGGGCTTGGGCAATGTTGTTATTCCCAGGGTGAATGGCAGCTTCACGGCTGTAGTTTCGCCAACCCACCACCGCACGGGCATAGGGGTCGAGCAGCACTTTTTCGCTGTCGAAGCGGAGACCCTTTTCGGGGGCGTAGGGACCCTCGACACGGTAGGCATAGACTTGCCCCGATCGCAGTCCACGAACCAAGACATGCCAGTAGTGAAAGGTCCGGTGGATTTTGGGGTCGAGGGGAATGACGCGATCGGCACGGGGAGCATCGGGATCGTCAAACAACAGTAACGAGACGCCTGTCGCCCCCCGCGCAAAGACACTGAAATTGACCCCCAGGGGGGTTACGGTTGCGCCTAGGGGAAAACTACGCCCTGGCAAAATAGATTTGTCCATAGATACCACCTGAACCCCAAGACTGGGACGGCTAGACACTGAACGCAATCAATCCTAAAAACTTAAGTAATTATTAAAAATAAAGAATAAAAACCCTTCAATAACCTTGATATCGGCATAAAACCTGCCCGTTAGAAATCAACGCAAGTTATTTACGCTTGTGCTTATTTTAGGCCAGGGCATCGAAGACTAACGATCGCGAATTGTAAAGCCTTGTTTCCCCGATCGTGCCTGGGCCGCGTCTACCTGGAAGCGGACCGTATCTTCCCCGGTAGGAGTGGGCTTGGCAGAGGCGGGTCTTACGGTCAGCGTCCAATGACCCGGTTGTACTGGCCAGAAATAGGATCGCCCGGTTTGGGTGGCTATTTTTTTCCCATTGAGCCACCACTCCACAGCCGTTTCGGGCTGTTCGGCAAGGGTAAATTCCAAACTTTGGCTTTGGTATTCACGTCGTGTCTCCGCAGGTGAATCGGCTGTGTTTTCGGTGGGATACCAGAGGAAGCGATCGCCGGTCTGGGGAAAGGCGATTTGGAGTCTCCTCATGGCTGGATAAGCCGTCTGGGTAGGATTGGCTGCCTGGGTGGGACTGGCAGGCGGGACGCTCCCCCCCCGCTCTGCATGCTCGATCGTGACACTTGTCTGTAGCCAATCGGGTAGTTCCCGTTGGGCGAGCCATGCGTGATATTCGGGAGGGAGTACCCATTGATAGCGATCGGGCTGACCAGGGATAGATTTTAGGAAAGGATCGGGTTGACGGTCATAGGTCGCTAAGTCCGTGGGAAAGAGATATTCCATGACGACGATCGGACAAGCTGGTGTCGGTCGTGCCCCCGAAATCGCACAAATAGGTCGCGGGACCAATCCCTGGGGTGGGTCAAAGCCAGCCGGTTCCTGGTCTTCATGTAAATGGAGCATAATCCGTTGCCAGAGCGGCGCTGCCCCCGTCACCCCCGATACCGTCCGCATCGCTGACCCATCAAAATTCCCCACCCAGGTGGCCACGGTATAATCGCGACTGAACCCGACCGTCCAGGTATCCCGAAAATCCGAGGAAGTCCCCGTCTTCACCGCCGCCGCGAAGGGTAAATCCAACACCGACGCCACCCCAAACGCCCCCGCCCGCGCATAGCGATCGCTCAACATATCCCGCACTAATCCCCACGCTGCCCGTTCTCGCTCCCCTGGGTGACTCACTGGGTGATTGGGTGACTGAGTGGTTTGTGCCAAGGCGACGGACTCACCCAGCCATCCCCGCAACGCGATCGCCTCGCCTCCCCGTGCCAGCGTCACATAGGCCCGCGCCAACTCCCAAAGGCTCACCTCCCCTGCCCCCAGGGCCAGCCCTAGCCCGTAATACTCTGGCGATCGCGTTAAAGATTCAAACCCCAAATCCTGCAAGCGATCGCGAAACACAGCCACTCCCACCCGCTCCAACACCCGCACCGCCGGGATATTGAGTGAGTTCGCCAACGCCGATCGCACCCGCACCGGCCCCTGGAAGGTCTCACTGTAATCGGTGGGGCTATAGAGTTGGGCACCGGGAATCGCATAATGGGTTGGCACATCCGCCAGGATTGTATTCGGGGCAAGACCTCCCTGTGCCAAGGCGAGTTGATATAAAAACGGCTTCAGCGTTGATCCGGGTTGTCGCAAGGCTTGTACCCCATCATTGCGCCCCAAATCATCGGTATCAAAATAGTTCGGGGACCCGACATAGGCCAGGATATCTCCCGTGTGGTTATCGATGACGATCGCCGCCGCATGGCGCACATTCTGGAGCGCCAACCCCTGGACCAATTGGCGGACCTGGGTTTCCACAAATTCTTGTAGGGGGCGATCGAGGGTCGTGCGAATCACCCCCGTTCTGTGTCCGGGCCTCTGTTCCACCTGATCGGCTACCCAAAAGAGGAAATGGGGGGCAGCCAGGATTCCCTGCTGGCTATCTTGGAGACGGATGGTTTCGGCATAGGCGTGGTCGGCCTCGGTGGCGGTGATTTTACCCGTGGCTACTAGGCGATCGAGGACATAACGTTGTCGGTGTTTCAGTTGCGGCCAATAGACGTAGGGATTCAGGGCGGTGGGATCATTGGGGAGAGCCGCTAACAAACTGGCCTGGGCCAAATTCAGATCGGCGGCAGGTAAACCCAGGTATAAACGGGCAGCCGCTTCTACGCCATAAACATTCCCCCCCATCGGTAGACGATTGACATAGGCGTGCAAAATTTCATCCCGGTTCATCCCCGCCGCCAATCGCCACGCGATCCAGATTTCCTGGAGTTTGCCGACCGGGGTACGCGGGGTAGGGTAGATCATGCGGGCCAGTTGCATCGTAACGGTTGAGGCCCCGCTGATAATCCGCCGTGCCTGGATAGCTTGGGCGATCGCCCGTGCCAGGGCGGCCAGATCCACCGGCCCATGCTGGTAAAAACGACTATCTTCAGCGGCCAGAATCGCCTGGATAAACTGGGGCGAAACCTGATCAAGGGCAACCCCCATCGTGTGCTCCTGATCGCGGCTGAGGAGGGTTCCCAGGGGTAGACCATTGCGATCGCTCAAGACCCACGCCTGATGATCCTGGGTAATCGCCTCCGCCCGAATGGGTATCAGGTACGGGGTACACCGCACCACCCCAATGCTCAGGACGATCCCCCCCAGGCCAAACCGTAGCCAACGCGGGCGCGATCTGACCCACTGGGCAAACTGCAAGCTGCGATCAGCGACGATCTTGGTTAAGGGAGGAAGAAAGCGTTTAGCCACTTGTACAACTGTCCCAAAGGGAACCCTGCAAAACCTCTGAAAACTGCGGATGGGGGCGCGATCGCTCAGGACTCTTACGAAAGTGAACCCACAGACAAACTGATCCGGATGGCGGTCGGCAACACTGAAAACATCAAGTGCAGCTACCCCAGGTGATTCTATGGAAACCCTCGTTTTTGGTCATTTCGTGAGCACGTCTCCCTGGTCATTCCTATCCACTAGCGAAAGCGCCCAGCCAACTTCCGAACGGGAGGATACCCCCCCTCAGCCCCCCCCCCCCCCCGCAAACCCACCCCCACCCCCGCTACAGTTTCGGCCCCTGAAGCCCAACCGCCGGATGAACCGATCGTGGTTGTTCTGCCCCTATTTTGAACGATGGCAATGCACCTGCGGAGATGCTAGGCGAATGGCTTGGGCAACTGTGGGACAGCCGATCGCAGATCATGATCACTAGATCAATACAGCTATCCATCAATACAGCTATAGGACGACTCTCCGGCGGAGACGCTAGGCGAACAGAGAGCAAAGCGCTACCCCCCGTCTCCCCTGCGTCCTAACCGATTTCTCCTGTCAATCAGTGAGTCAGGAGAGAACAGGGACACCCGGTTAACGCCGGGTCTTTTTTGGGCAGAGTTTTTTGGGCAAAGACTGTTGCGGCAGTAGGTGTAGCTATCCAGAATTCTCGCTAGTGAGCCAATGGCTGAGAGCAGTTAGGTTGCTGAAATCTAGGTTGCTGAAATCTAACAGGGCCTCGCCTAGCTGTTCGAGCCAACTGGTAACAATTTGCATGACGCCCGCCGGTTGCTGTAGTTCTAGTTTACCCAGTTTGGAAGATTGAGGTCTCTTGGGCATTCAGGCGCAGGTCAGCGTCGATGACGCCGAAGATCAGACGAGTGCGGGCGGGGTTGAGTTTCAGAGTAGCCAGCAGGCGCAGACATCCAACCCTTCCCCAGAGCCGATCGCGTTTCTCAATTCTCGTTGCTCAAGGTTCATCTTCGCTATGAGGGCGGCGACGACGGGGTTGGGCTGGTTGACAGGATCGGCATTGCCAGCGGGAGATGAATGCGCAAAAACTAAAAAACCCCAGGCATTGCTGGGGACAATATCGAGAGACACTGCTGAATTGCTTTCCAGCCTAGCCTGCGGCAATGGCCCTTGGCCTCACCCGATCGGTTAATCCGCCGGGATGAAGTTCGGGAAACCGTACTATCCGTCAAGTTGCAACGGTCTACCCCACTCCGGTAAATTAGCACTCAGGTGGTGAGAGTGCTAAAACCAGTATGGTCAGCCTCCCAGCATCACTTTTTACACATCGTATCTCGATTAACGACTAAGGAGGTTACATGGCAGCCGTATCACTCAGCGTCTCTACAGTTAAACCGTTGGCTGACCGTGTGTTTATTAAGGTCAGTGCATCTGAGGAAAAAACTGCTGGTGGCATTTTGTTGCCCGATACTGCGAAGGAAAAGCCTCAGGTGGGTGAAGTAGTTGCCGTTGGCCCTGGCAAACGTAATGACGATGGTTCACGTCAAGAGCCAGAAGTCAAAATCGGCGACAAAATTCTCTACTCTAAGTACGCTGGCACTGATATCAAGCTGGGTACAGAAGACTATGTACTGCTGGCGGAAAAGGACATCCTGGCGATCGTTGGCTAGGCCCTAAGTTTCTGAGTTTCTCAGCCTCAACAGCATCCTAACTGTATTCACACTCATTCCAGTTATTGAAGGATTGAATTCGACAAACTATGGCTAAGCGCATTATTTACAACGAAAACGCCCGCCGTGCCCTAGAAAAGGGGATTGACATTTTGGCTGAAGCCGTTGCCGTTACCCTGGGTCCCAAGGGTCGCAACGTCGTGCTGGAAAAGAAATTTGGTGCGCCCCAAATCATCAACGATGGCGTCACGATCGCGAAGGAAATTGAACTCGAAGATCACATTGAAAATACCGGCGTTTCCCTGATTCGTCAGGCCGCTTCCAAGACCAATGATGCTGCTGGAGACGGTACCACGACGGCTACCGTACTGGCCCATGCCATTGTTAAGGAAGGGCTGCGCAACGTGGCGGCGGGGGCTAACGCGATTTCCCTGAAGCGCGGGATCGATAAGGCCACCAACTACCTCGTCGAGCGCATTAAAGAACACGCCCGTCCTGTTGAAGATTCCAAGGCGATCGCCCAAGTGGGCACCATCTCCGCTGGCAACGATGAAGAAGTCGGCAAGATGATCGCCGAAGCGATGGACAAAGTGGGCAAGGAAGGCGTCATCTCCCTGGAAGAAGGCAAGTCGATGACGACCGAATTGGAAATCACTGAAGGGATGCGCTTCGACAAGGGCTACATCTCGCCCTACTTCGCTACCGATATGGAGCGGATGGAAGCCGTCCTCGAAGAACCTTACCTGCTGATCACCGATAAGAAGATCACGCTGGTGCAAGATCTGGTGCCGGTGTTGGAGCAGGTTGCCCGTGCCGGTCGGCCCCTGCTGATCATTGCGGAAGACATTGAGAAGGAAGCCCTGGCGACTCTGGTGGTCAACCGTCTGCGGGGTGTGCTGAACGTGGCCGCAGTTAAGGCTCCCGGTTTCGGCGATCGCCGCAAGGCCATGCTGGAAGATATCGCCGTGCTGACGGGTGGTCAAGTGATCACCGAAGATGCCGGTCTGAAGCTGGAAAGCGCCAAACTGGAAATGATGGGTAAGGCCCGTCGCGTGACGCTGACCAAGGACAACACCACGATCGTCGCCGAAGGCAACGAGAAGGCAGTCAAGGCCCGCTGCGAACAAATCCGCCGTCAGATCGAGGAAACCGACTCCAGCTACGACAAGGAAAAACTGCAAGAGCGCCTCGCCAAGTTGGCTGGTGGTGTGGCCGTGGTCAAGGTTGGGGCCGCGACTGAGACGGAAATGAAGGATCGCAAGCTGCGTCTGGAAGATGCGATCAACGCCACCAAGGCTGCGGTTGAAGAAGGCATCGTTCCGGGTGGTGGCACCACCCTGGCGCACCTGGCTCCCGACCTCGATAGCTGGGCCAATGCCAACCTGAGTGGTGAAGAACTGATCGGTGCTCTGATTGTGGCCCGTGCCCTGACCTCGCCCCTGAAGCGGATTGCTGAAAACGCCGGTCAAAATGGCGCGGTGATCGCTGAGCGCGTCAAGGAGAAGGATTTCAACGTTGGCTTTGATGCCGCTAAGAATGACTTCGTGGATATGTTTGCTGCCGGTATCGTTGACCCGGCCAAGGTCACCCGTTCGGCCCTGCAAAATGCAGCCTCGATCGCTGGTATGGTGTTGACCACCGAGTGCATTGTGGTTGACAAGCCAGAACCGAAGGAAGGGGCTGCGGCTGGCGCTGGTGCTGGCATGGGCGGCGACTTCGATTACTAATCGACGGGTTGTCACCTCATTTAGAATTGACACTAGAATTGACACGCGATCGCGGTTCGCAATTTCTGGCCGCGATCGCACGCCAAGTCGGGGGAGTGGTTATAGACTGCTTCCCCGCTTTGTTTTTTATTAAAGGCTGATGGGGGTATTAAAAACAGGTATGGCGTACCAAGTCGCGGAGCCTTATCGCCAAAAGCGTCCGGGGAGAAATCCGAGCCAGCCGAAGTCAGCAATGGTACGGATACGTCCGGTGGCCAGTGCCAAGGGTAGGGCGATCGCCTGTAGCAGCGTTGTCTTACCGCTGCCGTTGTCCCCCAAAATTAGGAAACGATCGCTCACTTCGTTGAGGGTTTGGTTATGGAATGAGACTTCCAGGCGATCAAACCGCTTGAAGTTTTGGATCAGGATGGATTCAACTTTCACTCGGTGGCCTCCTTACCTCGGAATCGCAGACTTTTTGGCATCGCTCCCCCTGGTTAACTGCCATCATGCCACAGCCACCTGACTGAACGCCGTGACTCCTCCACCTGCAAAGAAATCAAGTAAATTGAATGAAATAGGGCAGGCGAGACGCCTACCCCACTTATCGATAGATTTCTTGCGGTTTACGCCTTTGCAAATCGCTGACAACTAACGCAACCGATCGCAAGGGCACGGCAATGATTAGGCTTGAGTTACCGCCAGAATGTCTTTGGCGTGGGTGTCCGTCTTGACACTGGTATCCACATAGGTGATTTTCCCCGTGCCATCGATCACGTAGGTCACGCGCTTGGAATAGCCCCCGCCATCAACATCATAGGCTTTGCTAATGGCCCCATCGACATCGGCCAGAAGGGTAAAGGGCAAACCGTATTTTTCCTTAAACAGCTTGTGAGAGGCTTCATCATCCTGGCTCACACCGAGAACCACCATTTCCTTGCCCTGGTACTCCTCGTAGTTGTCCCGGAAGCTTTGGGCTTCCTTCGTGCAACCGGGGGTGTCGTCCTTGGGATAGAAATAAAGGACCACAGTCTTACCGGCAAAGTCGCTGAGGGAAACGGTATTGCCCTCGGAGTCCTTCACGGTAAAATCAGGCGCTTGGGCACCAACAGACAATGGCATAGCATTCACTCCGATTTCAATCTACCTAAGAGTGATCCTGACACAATTTGTTGCTAATTGTTAAGGGGCGATCGCCGCTTGCCCAGAGTGCCCCAAGGACAGCCGTGAAAAAATCTGCCAAAATAGAAATAAGGCAATATAATCGTTAGATAAAAGTCAAAGGATTAATTACCGTGGGAGGAGGGGGATGCGTGCATTTGCCCCCCAGCAAACACAAGACGACCGCTTTGCCAGCCACTCAATACAGGAGGCGAAGAGATGTAAAGATGCCCCCTATGATGCGATCGTGGTCACCGCTGCTCCCCGTGAGATTCCCACGGCCTTAGTCGAACAATTGGCCCCCCAAGGTCGCCTGGTGATCCCGGTGGGCGAATGGCATCAGGACATTCAGGTGATTACTCGCACGCCAGAAGGGTTTAGCCTTGAGACGACGATCCCGGTGCAATTTGTCCCAATGGTGACGGGGGTATCGCGATCGCCCGATGCCTCAAGAAAGAGGAGTGAGGAAAATGAGGAGTGAGGAGTGAGGAGTGAGGCTAGTCTCTCCGCTCGTTTCTCCTTCCTCGCGTCTCTTAAGGTTACGATTAACCCAGTTTCAGTTGCGGCACGGGACACAATTCCCTGAATCGGGGATAACGGCTGTGGCTGTTTTTGGTATGAGTGAAAGGGTGCAGTGCAATCAGGAGGTGTGAGGTGCCAACCTTAGGCGTCAATATCGATCACATAGCGACAATCCGGCAGGCGCGGCGGACGGTGGAGCCGGACCCCATTGCAGCGGCAGTTTTAGCTGAATTAGCGGGGGCCGATGGCATTACGGCACATTTGCGTGAAGATCGGCGGCACATCCAGGACCGGGATATCCAACTGCTGCGCCAAACTGTGCGGACTCACCTGAATCTGGAAATGGCGGCGACGGATGAAATGGTGGCGATCGCTCTTGATGTTAAACCGGATTATGTCACCCTCGTCCCTGAACGCCGAGAAGAGGTGACGACAGAGGGGGGCCTGGATGTGGCCGGTCAGCCCGATCGCCTACATCAAGTGGTCACAACCCTACAGGATGCCGGGATTCCGGTTAGCCTCTTTATCGATGCCGACGCGACCCAAATTCAGGCATCTGCCGCGATCGGGGCCAAATTCATCGAACTGCATACAGGTCCCTATGCCGAAGCCAAAGATGAACCCAGTCAGGAGCGGGAATTACAGGTGTTGACCACGGGCTGTGAACAGGCAATCGCCCTCGGCTTGCGGGTGAATGCGGGACACGGCCTCACCTATTGGAATGTCTATCCCGTCGCCTGCATCCTCGGCATGGAGGAGTTAAATATCGGCCACACGATCGTCAGTCGCGCCGCATTAGTGGGCATGGAGCGGGCAGTACGGGAAATGAAACAGGCCATGCGAGGAGGGTAGGGGCAGGTTGCATCCGCTTTGGATTATTTAGAGGTCCAATATCCGTCCTCGGCACTGATGCCCCGTGACAGTCAGGCGATCGCCTTAGTGCGCATGGTGGAAATGCTAGCCGTCAATGAGTTTCAACCCACAACCCTGCCGTTAACTGGGTCCTTAGTGGGCCTAGAGGTGGCAACTCCGAAGTTGGAGCAAGCTCACCAGCGCATCACAATGGTGCTGAAATTTTACGAGGATCGGTTAACAGACCATCACCCCTCCACCTATCCCAGCGCGAAAGCTGGCAGGTAACCACGCCCCAACCCCAAGTCCTTACCGCCGCGATCCCCAATATGACCAAAATTCTGGCGCAGCGATTGGTATAAGGGGGTTGGCTCAAGGCACGGATATAGGCAGGGTACATGGTAGAGTCTCTGGGGGACGACGCAGGGTTCGTGATTGCGTATGCTTAATGACGACGCATTAGCGACGCACTAGAGACGTATTAGAGAGGTACACCATGACAACAACTGACCCCGTTACCTTAATGAAACAAGCCGTGGGCAAGGCAGCCGCCGATCGCGTGCAATCGGGCATGATCGTGGGCTTGGGCACGGGTTCAACGACGGCCTACGCGATTCAATCCATTGGTGAACGATTGCGATCGGGCGATATCAAGGACATTAAGGGCATTCCCACCTCTTTCCAGGCGATCGTGTTGGCAAAGGAATACGGGATTCCCTTGACCACATTGGATGAAGTCGAAAAGATTGATCTGGCGATCGATGGGGCCGATGAAGTTGATCCGAATAAAAACCTGATCAAGGGGGGCGGTGCCGCCCATACCCGCGAGAAAATCGTGGATACCCTGGCTGAGTATTTTATTGTTGTCGTAGACAGTTCTAAAATTGTCGATCGCCTCGGTTCAACCTTTCTGTTGCCCGTGGAAGTGCTACCCTTGGCGATGACCCCCGTGATGCGGGCGATCACCAAACTGGGTGGTCAACCCCAACTGCGGATGGGCGTGAAAAAGGCAGGCCCAGTGATTACGGATCAGGGCAATTTTGTGATTGATGTGAAGTTCGATCGCATTGACGATCCGGCAACTTTGGAGAAGGAATTAAACAACATCCCTGGGGTATTAGAAAATGGCCTGTTTGTGGGCGTGACCGATCGGGTGTTAATTGGCGAAGTCAAAGACGGCCAGCCGATCGTGCGGGAAATGTAAATTTGAACCGTAGGGGCGGGTTGCACCAGCATCTTTTGTTGTAACTAAAAATCTTGATAAACCCGCCCATCTATAGAGGGTTACGGTCTGTCGGCATCGTGGCAACAATTGGAGCAATTTACCTAGATTCCAAGAGGGCAGGTTTATCAGGGTTGATGGTGGGGAAACCTCACCTGTTGAAAAACCTGCCCCTACGATGCGCGGTATCCTTATCTAGCTATTCCCTAGGTGCCGCTGGTCCAGGAATTCAGGTATTCCACCTGGGCCGGGGTTAATTGATCGATGCCAATCCCCATCGCTTGCAGTTTCAGGCGGGCAATTTCCTGATCGACTTCGGTCGGAATCGAATGCAGCCCCGGTTCCAGTTTGCCCTTATTTTTTACCAGGTATTCACAGGCCAACGCTTGGTTAGCAAAGCTCATGTCCATCACCGCACTGGGGTGACCTTCCGCCGCCGCCAGGTTAATCAGACGCCCCTCGCCCAGAACGACCACCGATTTACCATTGGCCAGACGGTATTCCTGGGTGAAGTTGCGCACTTCACGGATGCTGGTCGCCTGACGCTTGAGCGACTCCAGGTCAATTTCAATATCGAAGTGACCCGAATTACACACGATCGCGCCGTCCTTCATCACCAGGAAGTGTTCCTCGCGAATCACATGCTTATTGCCCGTCACCGTGATAAACAGATCCCCCAGGGGAGCCGCCTCTGCCATTGGCATCACCCGGAAACCATCCATCACCGCTTCGATCGCCCGTACCGGATTCACTTCCGTCACAATGACATTGCCACCCAGGCCCCGTGCCCGTAGCGCCGTGCCCTTGCCGCACCAGCCATAGCCCACGACCACAATGGTTTTCCCGGCCAGCAGGAGATTAGTGGCGCGGATGATGCCATCCAGGGTGGATTGCCCCGTCCCATAGCGATTATCAAAGAAATGCTTGGTATCGGCATCGTTGACGTTCATGGCTGGGAAGGACAGCACGCCATCGTTAAACATGGCCCGCAGGCGCACGATGCCCGTCGTGGTTTCTTCCGTAGTCCCAATCAGGTCAGCAATCTGGTGGGGGCGCTGTTTGACGAGGGTGGCGACCACATCACTGCCGTCATCAATGATGATATTGGGGCGATGGTCGAGGGCAATTTGCACGTGGCGGTGGTAGGTATCGTTATCTTCCCCCTTCAGGGCAAAGACGGGAATGCCGTGATCACTAACGAGGCTGGCGGCCACATCATCCTGGGTGGAAAGGGGGTTACTGGCAATCAGGAGGGCATCGGCTCCCCCAGCCTTGAGGGCGATCGCCAGGTGGGCAGTCTCCGTCGTGACGTGGCAGCAGGCAACCAGCCGCACTCCCGCGAAGGGGTTTTCTTGGGCGAAGCGATCGCGGATTTGCCGTAGGACAGGCATTTCTCGTCCGGCCCATTCGATCCGCTGTTTACCCTGGGCAGCCAGGGCGAGGTCTTTCACTTCATAGGTTGGTTTGGTGGGAGTTGCGGTCATGCAAATTCGCTCTCTAAACGCCAACCTTTAGCTTACCCAGCCCACCCCCCATTTGTGCAGGTTAAGTCGGCAGACAAGTGGTCAGGGGCAGGTGAAGCGGTCGGCAAATGCTGGATAAGGGGCTGGACAGAATCCGAAACTGCTGTATCCTTTCGGGTAGCAACGGTAGGTCGTCAGATTGTGCCGTTTATCGTGTTTGGTTGGTGACCCTGCTGCTGGGTTGATGCTGCGTTAGTGCTTCCTGGTTCGTTAATGCTTGCTGGTGCCGTGCTATGAACAGTGCATCTCGCTCCTTACCGGTCCGGTCCTGGGTTGTCTCGGCCCTGACAATGGCCCCAATGATAGGTGCTTTGCTCAGCTATGGGGGGACGCCCGCGATCGCGGCGCCGTTTGAGCAAGTCGATGTTGATCAGAGTAAGTTCATCGCGATCGCGGCACCGGTGGGCAACAGCAATAATTATCAACTCCTCATTCTGGAGCAAGTGGCAGAGAGTCGGCCCTGTTGGAAGGTGGAGGGTAGTCAACCCGTGATCGTGGACCCCTTGCTGCTCCAATTTGACTTTACCGGGATCTGTAGCCGGAGCACCGATAGTAATGGCTATTCCGTGCGGTTAGCGGGCGAAGACTATGCCTTGCAATACAGCTTACGGGTTCAGCGTCAGGCGGACGATCTGCTGCTGCTGGCAATTCCCTTTCGCGGGAAAGAAGCGCCGACCTTAGTGGTGGGGCGTGCCCACGGGGTTGCACCAGGGTTCATTCGCCTGGATCTCGAGCCGGGTTGGCGCTTTACTAAGCGATCGTTTAATGGTCAGCGGTTAGGGCATATCTACCTGACGCACGATCGTAGCCTGCAGGACTTGGCCCAACTGGCGGCTCCCCTGCCCCCTTCCTCACCACCGACTAGCCAGCGGCAGACTCCAATGATCTTTGCTGCCCTCCCAACTCCCCCTGAGCCAGAGATCCCGTTGGCAATGCCTGCCGCGCCGACGGCCCCTAGCACTCCAATCATGGCTGCCCGCGCAGTTGACCAACCGATCATCATTCCGGTCCCGCCGCCGGAATCAAGTCCTGCCGCCCCAGTTAATACGAGTATCCGTAATCGCATCAACCCCAGCACGATCGCGCCATCTTCCCAGCGGCCAGTTGCCTCCCCGAACCCCCCATCCATAACTACCCCAGCTACCGACCAACCCATTATCATTCCGGTCCCGCCTCCCGAATCGGGTCCTGTAGCTGCAGCCAACACCGGCATTGGTGGCCCCCTCACCCCCAGACCGATCGCGCCACCGCCCCAGCGAGGAAGCGTACCGCTGAACAATCGTGCCCCGATGCCAGCGCCGCCCTCCACGCCAACGGCAGCTGCCCCACCTGACGCCAATGCCGCCCTCATCGCTACCGCCAATCTGCCCACAGTTCGTATTGCGCCAACCCCTGGCTCGGTACCCCCGCCCTTAGCCTCGCGTTCAGGTAGCACTGCCCCCGAAGCAGCAACCACGCTATCAACCCCACCCTTACCCCCCC
>CAZHXN010000086.1:16689-17180 GCA_964536415.1 uncultured bacterium | reverse complement strand
AAAGATGGCCTTATGCCGAGATCAACACTAAGATCGTCACGGGACCCAGACCCTATGCGCCTCTCTCAAATGCTCTTCGTCACCCTGCGGGAAGCCCCAGCGGATGCAGAAATCCCCAGTCACCAACTCCTCCTGCGGGCCGGGTACATTCGTCGCATTGCCAGAGGGGTCTACGCTTACCTACCGTTCATGTGGCGCGTCTTGCAAAAAGTCTCGCGGATCGTGCGCGAAGAAATGGATGCCACGGGTGCTCAGGAATGTCTCCTGCCCCAACTTCAACCTGCCGACCTCTGGCGTGAGTCGGGCCGTTGGGACACCTATACCCAGGCCGAAGGGATCATGTTCTCCCTGCGCGATCGCTGGGATCGGGAAATGAGCCTTGGCCCCACCCATGAAGAGATCATTACCACGATCGCCCGTGAGATGATCCGCTCCTACCGGCAATTACCCCTGCACCTGTACCAACTACAAACCAAATTTCGCGACGAGAT
>CAZHXN010000086.1:0-16679 GCA_964536415.1 uncultured bacterium | reverse complement strand
CCCCCGGTTTGGCCTGATGCGGAGCCGCGAATTCATCATGAAGGATGGCTACTCCTTCCACGCCAATGAAGAAAGCCTGAAACAAACCTACGCCGATATGGATCGGGCCTACCGCAATATGTTCCGCCGCTGTGGCCTGCAATTCCGCGCCGTCGAAGCAGATTCTGGTGCGATCGGCGGTTCCGGCTCCCAGGAATTCATGGTCCTTGCCGATGCCGGGGAAGATGAGGTCCTCTATACCGAAGATGGCCAATACTCCGCCAACGTCGAAAAAGCCGTCTCCCTGCCCCCGGAGCCTGTCCCTTCGCCCTTCACGACCTACGAAAAGGTCCCGACGCCGAATACGGAAACGATCGCCAAAATGTGCGAAGTCCTCCAGTGCGATCCGACCCAGGTGGTCAAAGATGTTCTGTACCAGGCCGTTTACGACACGGGGTTGACCGTGTTGGTGATCGTCAGCATTCGCGGTGACCAGGATATTAACGAAGTCAAACTGCAAAACGAACTGGCCAAACGAGCCGAAACCTACGGCGCAAAAACCGTCCTCGCCCTGACTGTCCCCGACGCCAGTACCCAGGCCAAATGGGCCGCCCAACCCCTGCCCCTGGGGTATATCGCCCCCGACCTCCCCGACAGCTATATCGCCAAAGCCAAAGACGTTCATCCCGCGTTCTTACGCTTAGTCGATCAAACCGCCGTTGATCTGAAAAACTTTGCCACCGGGGCTAACGAAGTCGATTTCCACGTCGTCGGAGCCAACTGGGGTGAGCAGTTCCCCCTGCCAGAAGTGGTCGATGTGCGCAAAGCCTGTGTCGGCGATCGGGCCGTTCATGACCCCAGCCAAACCTTGCAAAGCGCCCGTGGCATCGAAGTCGGTCACATCTTCCAACTGGGCACCAAATACTCCCAGGCAATGGGGGC
Source organism: uncultured bacterium (assembly GCA_964536415.1). GTDB lineage: Bacteria > Cyanobacteriota > Cyanobacteriia > B231 > B231 > Trichothermofontia. The sequence continues at coordinate 15,758 of CAZHXN010000086.1, read as the reverse complement.
CACCTTCACTGACGAAGACGGTACCGAACGGCCCCTAGTCATGGGTTGCTACGGCGTTGGCGTATCCCGACTCGCCCAAGCGGCTGTGGAACAATCCTTTGATGCCGATGGCATTATCTGGCCGGTAGCGATCGCGCCCTATCACGTCATTGTCGTTGTGCCTAACATTGGTGACGCCCAACAATTTGCCGTGGCCGAGCAGCTATACCAGGAACTCAAACAAGCGGGCATTGAAACCCTCCTCGACGATCGCGATGAACGGGCTGGGGTGAAATTCAAAGACGCCGATCTCATTGGCATCCCCTACCGGATTGTGACCGGGCGATCGCTGAAACAGGGCAAGGTGGAAGTAGTCACCCGTGCCACCAAAGCCTCCCAAGAGATACCCGTTAGCGAGGTGGCTACCACTCTTAAACAGTGGGTTACCGAGGCAATAGGCTCGTAATCTGTCAAGGTTAATTTGGTAGGTTGGGTCAAACGCAGTGCGACCCAACAAGGCCGGTGAACGGGTTGGGCCTTGCAGGATCGACGCCAACCGACAACCCGTCATCTTAAACAAGACAGACGACTAGGGTTTGAGGATTGGCGTTTTAATCCGTAGGGGCGGGTTGCCTCAGCCTCATCTTGTCAATTGAGAGATGAATCAAAACCCGCCCTTCTAGAGGGTTGAATTTAGGTTGTTCTAGAGGGTTGAATTTAGGTTTTTCCCGATTCGATCGCTAATTGTAAGCGATACAGATCATTCTGAATCCGATTCACCTCCGACCATTCCCCCAGAGTACGAGCGAGAGGGAGAGCCTGCTCCAAAGTCTTCTTAGCGTCGGCCAACTTACCCGCCCGCTGGTATACCTGTCCAGCCGTCCGTAGTGAGGTAAACTGCTCCCGCAGGTTATTTTGCTCTTGGGCAATTTCTAAGCGCCGATCGAGTAAATCCAGCGATCGCTCATAGCGTTCCACCGAGTTATGGGCAATCACCAGACCATCGATCGCTCGCATTTCATTGCGTCGATCTTGCACCTGTTTCGCCAAGCGTAGCGCCTGTCCATAGTTCGCGATCGCCCTCGGATATTCCGCCAGTCGCCAATAGGCATCAGCCAGATTATTCAACGTATTGGCTTCGCCCACTGGGTCCTGCACCTGGCGTCGCAGGGTTAACGCCGCCTCATACCTTTTAATAGCTTGTCGAAAATCCCCTTTTCCAAAAGCCACCAAACCCAGGTTACTTAAGCTCAAGCCTTCGCCTTCCAGACTGTTAATACTTCGAGCCATTTCCAGCGCTTCTTCAAAGGTGGTTTCTGCCGCATCGAGTTCATGTTTATGCAGCAACACCGTACCCACATTATTCAGCCCAAAAATTTGCCCTCGGAAGTCCTGATGATCACGGGCAACCCCCAACCGCCGCCGCAGCGCATTTTCTGCTGCAATGAAATCCCCCAATTCACCATAGGAGATCCCAATAAAGTCATAGGCCAACCCCACAGCCACGGGTTCACCGAGTTCATGATAAATCTGCATCGCTTGTTTCCAAGAGGCGATCGCCTTTTCCAACTCGCCCGCCGCCTGCTGTTGACTCCCCTGACGCATCAAGCGATCGGCTTCATTGCGCGATCGACTTTGGGTGCCATTATTAATCGGCGTTTGCAATTGGCGCAACAACTCCTCTGCTGCCTGGGCGCGATCGCCAGCGATCAACCCACCGCCCAAGCACACCACCGGGGCAATCATCACCAGCGTCCACAGTTTGCACCGATTCATTCCCACTCACTCCTCTTCTCTTAAACACTCAGCCCAAACTCCATAAATGCCATTTCCGGTTCCCCGATCGGGTCCGGTAAGACTGTTTCTGGAGCCACCACTGGATCAGCCCCCAAGTAAATCGTGCGAATATCATCCGGCAATTCTGTTTCCAACAAATGATAGCCCTCTTGTAACTTTACCCGGACCTCCGCTGGCGAGAGCCGTTCTCCTTCCGCTTGCAGGTAAGCCGACACCCGCGTTTCACTCCAGTGAAAAGACTGCACCATCACCACCATCAGCCGGAGGGTTGGGGGCATCCGATCAAGGGCCTGCTCGACATAACACCATAGCGGGGGAGAGGCAACTTGCAACGAGTACTGGATCGCTTCCACAGGAGGTAAATCTGCCTGGTTAATGCACAACGCTGTTACGTTAATAATCCAATTTTGGAGGGTAATCGCCTGTCCATTGGGCGCAGTCGCATACAGGTTCAGCCCTCGCAGTTCGTAGAAAATATGTCGCCACGTCAGGGCAAAGAGGTAATCAGCCTGGACCGGCGATCGGGCCGAATGACGAATCAGTGTATAAACCACCGGACTATAACGGCAGAAAATCGCCGTAAAGTAACGGCCTACCTCTGGGTGCCGCTGGTATAAGGTCACCAAGTCCTGATCACTGTGGCGTAACAGCGATTGGATCAGGGGATGACGACTCTCTGGAAACTGGGGAATTAGCACAGGCTCCGACACACTCCTCTAGAGACTGACGTAACCCAAGCACACGATTAGGTCAATACTGGACCCACCCTCAGGTCAACTCAGGTCAATACGATCACCCGATGACGGGCCGACACCTTGAGCAAGAATAATTCCCCCCTACTATATCCAGGGATGGAAAAACTGCCAGGGGGATCGGCTCAACTTGAAACATTCCGCAAGCTCCCTCGCTTCTCGCTTCTCGCTTCTCGCTTCTCTCTCCTCTCCCCTGCCCCCTTGCCGTATTCTTACAATGGAAAAGAAACGATCGCGTATCTGTATACCCAACCCATGAATCTGGTGCTTTCTTGGCTTTCACCCGCTGTTTTACCCTCACCCCTGGCGGCCTTGCCCGGTCTAGATAGTCTATTCTCCACCCAGGGGATTATGGTCATGCTGCTGGTGGCCTATGCTGGGGCCATGTGGATGTTCCTCACCAGTGCGCCCAAAGTCTACACGATCATGGTCTCTGACCTGGAGGTGGCCCGCCAGTTTTATGAAGGGATGTTGGGGATGCCCGTGGCCGAAGTTCCCCTGCACTATTACTACAACTACGAGCAATCCCTGGGGGCAGCGGGAATGGACCCGCTCTACCTGTCTTCCGGGATTGGGGCAACCACGACGGCTCGGAGTAATGGGACCGAGGGGCTATGGTATCAGATGAAGAAGAACACCCAGTTGCACATCATCACCGGGGCTAGCCTGGGGCAAAAGGGTCGCCATCGCCATGTGTGTTTCGATCGCGACTGCCTAGAACAAATCTTCATGCGCGTCCAAACGCGGGCTGTGAAACATAAACTCCGCCGCGATAAACCCCTCAACTTTCTGGTGAAGGACCTGGATGGCCGAGTGATCGAAATGGCGGAAGTATCAAACTAGTACAATAGCAAGAAAGTTCTGCAACGTTTGTAGTGCTGGCTTTAGCCTGAAACGACTTTAGTCGTTACTACCAAAGTCGCGAAATTTTATAGTTACGGTACTAGCAGTCTGTCAGTTGTAAACTTGAGGGTTGCAGATAGGCGCTAAGATCCTTCGACAGGCTCACAGGGTGACCGGGACGAATCCGTTTCTCCTAGGGAGACGTTGCGCGAACGGACTGAAGCTCTGTGTTCAGGATTCAAAATGCAAAACGAATGTTAGCGGGGAGTGATATGGCGAAGCAGCGGGTTCTTTCGGGCGTGCAACCGACAGGTAACCTTCACCTAGGCAATTACTTGGGGGCGATTCGCAATTGGGTGGAAGGCCAAAGCCAGTTTGAAAATTTCTTCTGTGTGGTGGACCTCCACGCCATTACGGCTCCCCACGATCCCAAAACCCTGGCCCAGGATACCTATACGATCGCGGCCCTCTACCTCGCGGCGGGGATTGATTTGCAATACGCCACCATTTTTGTCCAGTCCCATGTTCCGGCCCACAGCGAACTAACCTGGTTGCTCAACTGCATCACCCCCCTCAACTGGCTCACAGATATGATCCAATTCAAGGAAAAGTCCGTGCGCCAGGGGGAAAATGTCAACACTGGGTTGCTTGATTATCCCGTCCTGATGGCAGCGGATATCTTGCTCTATCAGGCCGATCAGGTTCCCGTGGGCGAAGACCAGAAGCAACATCTGGAACTCACCCGCGATATTGCTGCCCGCTTTAATCACCTATTTGCCACGCCGGAAGCCCCCGTCCTCAAGCAACCCAATCCCCTCATTCGCCCGGAAGGGGCACGGGTGATGAGCCTGACCGATGGCACCCGCAAGATGTCCAAGTCTGATCCCTCGGATCAAAGCCGGATTAATATCCTGGATACACCGGAACAAATCCAATACAAGATCAAACGCTGTAAAACTGATCCGATTCGGGGCCTAGAGTTTGACAACCCCGATCGCCCGGAATGTAATAACCTCCTCACCCTCTACACTGTGCTGTCGGGCAAAAGCCGGGAGGAGGTGGCTCGCGAATGTCAGGATATGGGTTGGGGCCAATTTAAGCCCTTGCTGACGGAAGCGACGATCGCGGCCCTAGCTCCGATTCAGGCGAAATATCAGGAAATTATGGGCGATCGGGGCTATCTGGAATCCGTTCTCCGCGCCGGTCGGGAAAAAGCCGAAGCTGTCGCTAACAACACCCTGACCCAGGTTAAAGCAGCCTTAGGTTACTCCCAACCCCTGTAAAAGCCACGCCCCCCATGTCGTTTGATAATCTGGGCAAATTGTTGGCGGAAAAGCATCCAGAGCGGTTTGCGGCCTGGATACTGGGCGAGCCGCCAGGAAGGGTACATATTCTTAAGACAGAATTGAGTATTGAGCCGATCCGGGTAGATTCGCTGATGTTTCTAGAAACCCAAGACCGGATTCTCCACCTGGAATTTTAAACCCGCCTACCCTCCCAGCCCCCGATCGAATTCCGGATGTTGGACTATTGGGTACGGTTGTATCGCCAGTATCAGGTACCCATTATCCAGGTGGTGATTGTGTTGCTGCCCCCGACGGCAGGCACGGTCATTCGGGATTCCTTTCAGGTGGGGGAGACGCAGCATCGCTTCCGCATCGTGTGTCTCTGGGAGCAGGACCCGGCAGTGTTGCTGCATGATCCGGCGTTGTTACCGTTGGCTCCCTTGGCGGCAACTACCGAACCGGAGTCATTGCTGCGCCGGGTGGCAGCCCAAATTGGTCAGCTAGAATCAGAACAGCAGCGACAGGAGTTAGCGACCTATACGCAGATTTTTGCCGGATTGAAGTTTAAGCAACCGTTGATTCGTCAGATTTTTCGGGAGGGGGTTATGCGGGAATCCGTAATTTATCAGGAAATTTTGCAAGAAGGTCGCCAAGCGGAAGCCTCAGCCCTGGTTTTGCGGTTGCTGAGCCGGCGGTTTGGGCTGTTGGCACCTGATTGAGAGGCGGCAATTCGGGGGTTAGCGGTGGCGGAGTTGGAGGCATTGGCGGAGGCGCTGTTGGATTTTAGTGACGTGGCGGATTTGCGGCGTTGGTTGGGGTAAGCTTGAGGCCCACTTAAGGTCCAGCTTAAGGTGTATCAGGATATTAGGAGGCGATCGCGGTTGGGGATCAGTTTGACTCATTTAGGGGCTGAGATTCTCTGGGTTGAGGGGTTGCTAGCCCCGTCCCTTTGTCAGCACCTGATCCAGGTGGCTGAAACCTATGGCTTTGGCCAAGCTGGGATTGAGGTTGCTCGCCTGGATGATCAGATCCGCAGCAATGACCTGCTCGATCTGGGGAGTGATCACCCACTGCTGGTCTCGACGAACCAACTCCTGTTGACCAAAGTCAGCCAGATCCAGACCTTGCTCCACGAATATTACGGCATTGCCTTTCCCCACGCGGAAGCTTGCTCGATCTTGCGCTACCGCGAAGGCCAGTTCTATCGTCGCCATGTGGACAATTTGCTACTGAGCAGTCGTCTGGAGGAAGCCCAACAAGGCTTACCAATTCGCGATATTAGCGTTGTGGGTTATCTCAATGATGACTTTGAGGGCGGCACGACTTGGTTCGATCGCCAAACTCTCGAAGTTAAACCCCAAGCAGGCTGTGTAGTTGTCTTTCCTGCCTACTACACCCATCCCCATCAGTCTCTGCCGGTCACACGGGGACAAAAGTACGCTTTTACGACCTGGCTGTTTCACTAAGGACCAAAGTCAGTCGATTTGGCATTTCCGTGCAGTTTTTTTTTCCTGTGGTACTCTGTTGCTCAATCTTGCGGCCCTGACTCCGTGGCAACATCGGGGGGAGCCGTTTAAGAGACCCATTTTTAATGTTCTGCTCGGTATGAGGAGCTGTACGGCGAGTGACTCTTGCAACAGATTTAAAATCCCCCCTTTCCTTGAAAAACGGCCAATATCAACTCGAAGCCGTTGAATACCAGACAGCCTTCCTAACCTCTTATCGGGCGATCGCTCTGCCCACGCCACGTTCGCATCGTGTCGCCGCCGGAGAATCGGTGCTACTGCAAACCCTCCCTGTGCGCATCGCCGCTCCACAGACGCCCCAGGATCTCGCTATTGCCAGGTATCCCTGGCTGCGACAGCAGTTTTTTGCTGCCGTCCAACAGTTCTCCCAACACCCCCATCCCCATCAGCTAAAGGTGCTGGATACCTTCGAGGAGGGGGAGATGCCCTATGTCGTTTTGACGCTTCCCCAAGGGACGACCCTGGCTGAACGGTTGCAAGCGACTGGCCCCTTATCCGAACGGGAAGCCCTCCAAATCATTCACCAGGTGGGGGAGATCCTGGTGCCGCTCCATGCAGCGGGGCTACTCCACGGGGATATTCAACCCCAAAACCTGGTCTGGAATGCCCACACCCAACAGGCTGTCCTCACCCACCTCAGTTGGGCGCGGTTCGCGCTCCTAGGAGAGGATGTACCCAACCGCCATTGGTTTGCCCCTGGTTACACGGCGCTGGAACAATACCTTCCAGGGGTGACGGCTACCCCGGCCACCGATATTTATGCCCTAGCCGCGACCCTCTATACCCTGTTAACGGGCCAAACGCCGATCGCGGCGAACCAACGCGATCGCCACCCCCTGCCCAATCCCCGCCAGTTTCGCGCGGATCTCAGCCCGATCGTGGAACAGGTCATTCTCCAGGGGATGGAAATCAATCCCCGGCTGCGGCCCCAGGACTTGGCGCAATGGTTGGCGCTGTTCCCCCAGCGATCGCGCCCAGCCCAAAGCCGGTCCTCACGTCCCCTCGTATTGCCCCCCTTGGGGGCTGGCTGGCCAGCCCAGACCCCAACTGCCCCGATCCCAACAGTGCAGCCTACGGATCGCGATCCGGCTGGGACGTGCAAAGCAGTCTCGTCAGAAATTGTGGCTGCTCCAGAGGGAGGGGCGCAACCAGAGATTGGACCAGTGCCTAAGCCAGGGGACAGACTCGTCTCAGGGGTAGAGCAGAGTCCCGGAAGCGATGTCCCCCGATCGCCTGCCCTCCAGACACCCGCTTCAAGCCTCCCCCATCTGCTCGCGCTACCCAAGCTAGGGCGACGTCCGCGCCCAGGTACTCCCAAAGACGCAGCAACGCCTGCACAAAGGCCTGCACCCGCCGCAAGGACTTCCCAGGCAGTACCTCGCCAACCGGCCCCGCCCCAACCCATTCCTAAATATGTGGATGACGGCGTTGTCGCAGTTCCCGTACAATCAACGATGGCCAAGGCTACGGTAAAATCGAAACCATCGAAACCACGTTCCCAACGGGCTGCATCCCCCCCGTCCCGTCCTCCTGGTACGCCTGTGTCCTCTAATTCTTCTTCAGCCAAATCCCCAGCGTTTGGGTCGTCATCGCGTTTTCCCTCTAATCGTCGCCTGTTCCAGGGACTCCTGGTTGCCTCAGCAGCAGCAGCCTTCTTTGGCGGCGGGTTTGGACTAACCCTGCGGTTTGCGGGCGATCGCGGTCCCATGAATTCTCGCCTGTTGCAACCGAACCAATCCTTCCCTCCCCAAACTTGGCCAGGGGAAGCCGATGCCGCCCAGTTCGACTTTAGTAATCTGCCTGCCAGGGGTGAGTCTTCCCGCTGGGAAGATCCGGTTACCCCGGCCCAGCCGACTTGGCCATTAGAAGAAGAATCGGCTTTCCCGCCGCCCCCGGTAACCCGTGCGCCGATCGCACCGGAGCCAGCCCTCGCCCCCAGCGAAACGGAGACGGGGCCAACGGCTGATGTCAGCCCCCCCGCTGCTTCCCCTGCGGTTCCTGCCCCGCCTGATTTCCCAGCCTCACCCGCACTCTCGCCGGACGCTTCCCGATCGCCCAGTACACCCGTTGCGCCAGTGCCAGAATCCGCACCAGTGCCGGTAGATCCCCCCCCGGCTGCGGTGGAACCGTCCTTGCCTCCACCCGCGCCCAGTAATGCGGCTGGCGACGTAGCTCCCCCGCCAACCCTACCCATGCAAGAGTCACGAACGGCTCACCCAGAGGAGCTTTCCTAGCCTGCTGGGGTGATCGCGAAAGGGAGCTTCCCCCCGGTCTGGGGCCGAAACGATCGCGAAGGGGCGGGGGATGCCGGATAAATAACGTTATAATTTGATACGGAATGTTGTTATAAAACTTTGCATGAGCAATTCCCTGATTCACGCGTTCTTTGTGGGGCGGGCGATCGCCGAAACGATCACCGAACAGGTGGAGGCAACGCTGACCGATGCGATCAGCAACCTGGGTAAATTTGATGCAGAGCAACGCGAACGTTTGCGCCAATTGACGGATGAAGTCTTGGAGCGAGCAAAGCGGGAGGAAGACTTGGCCCTACAGGGACGCTCTGGCCTTGGCACGGCGGGGTCAACCGTTGTTCCTGCGGACTTGCAGACGACGATTGATGAACTTCGGGCAGAAATTGCCCAGGTGCGATCGGCGTTACAACAGTATCGGAACTCCGCCTAGGCGCATGGGCCTGACCTTGCGATGCGAGGTCTGATGCTGCACCCATCTGACTTTGGGACTTTGCTTTGGGAAGCGTACCCCAGTGTTAAGACCTTGAAGACAGTAGGGGATGGGGCAATTTGCCCCCACGCCAGCTAGGCCATACGCCCCTTGAAGGAGGGGGAAAGCCTTGTTTAGGGATGCCTCCAGTTATAGGCAACCAGTTATGGGTAATGTGCAAACCTCACGCAATTAGGAAACCGAGTGTCTGTGCTTTCTGAGGCCACGAATCAGGTCCAATCGTTCACCCAGGCGGGGGATGGGCGGGTTCCCATCAGCAATCGGGGTCGGCGGGAGAAGCTGGCGGTCGGGCGTAATTATCGTTGGAACCGGGCGCGGTATTCCCGCCAACGGCGGTACGTGGATATTTGGGCATTCGTGCTCAAGTTTCTGGGCGGGCTGTGGCTCAATAATAAGGACTGGAGTTATCCCGGTGGTGTCACCGATGAGAAGAAGCGCTTACGTCGCCAGCGTCAGGCCGTCTGGGTGCGGGAGTCGCTCCTCGATCTAGGGCCGACGTTTATTAAGGTTGGCCAGTTGTTCTCGACGCGGGCCGATCTGTTCCCCAATGAGTATGTGGATGAGTTGGCGAAGCTCCAGGATCAGGTCCCGGCCTTCAGCTATGAGCAGGTCGAAGCCATTATCGAACAGGATTTGGGCAAGCCCATCCAGGACCTGTTTCGTAACTTTGACCCAATTCCGATCGCGGCAGCCAGTCTGGGACAGGTCCATAAAGCCCAACTCCACACGGGTGAGGAAGTCGTGATTAAAGTCCAGCGTCCTGGCCTGCGGCAACTGTTCACGATCGATCTGCAAATTCTCAAGGGGATTGCCCGCTATTTCCAGAACCATCCTGACTGGGGGCGAGGCCGCGACTGGCTGGGGATCTACGATGAGTGTTGTCGTATCCTCTGGGAAGAAATTGACTATTTGAACGAGGGGCGTAATGCCGATACCTTCCGGCGCAATTTCCGGGGGGTGGACTGGGTGCGCGTTCCCCGTGTGTTCTGGCGCTATACGTCGCCCCAGGTGTTGACGCTGGAGTATGTGCCAGGGATTAAGATTAGTCACTATGAAGCCCTGGAAGCTGCTGGCCTCGATCGCACCCGCCTTGCCCAACTGGGCGCGAAAGCCTATCTCCACCAACTGCTGACCAATGGCTTTTTCCACGCCGATCCCCACCCCGGCAATCTGGCTGTCGATCCGGACGGGGCCCTGATTTTTTATGACTTTGGAATGATGGGCCGGATTCGCACGGATGTGCGCGAAAAGCTCATGGATACCCTGTTTGGCATTGCCCAGAAGGATGGCGATCGCGTAGTGCTCTCGCTGGTTGAGTTGGGGGCATTGGCACCAGTGGACGATATGGGACCCGTGCGACGATCGGTGCAGTATATGCTCGATCACTTCATGGATCAGCCCTTTGAAAACCAGTCTGTTGATGAGATTATTGATGATCTCTATGAGATTGCCTATGATCAACCTTTCCGGTTCCCGGCCACGTTTACCTTTGTGATGCGGGCCTTTTCGACCCTGGTGGGGGTGGGCAAGGGACTGGACCCGGATTTTAATTTTATGGAGGTTGCAAAACCCTTTGCAATGCAGCTTATGGCCGATGGCAACAATAGCAATCCGACCAATAGCCTGTTCAATGAGTTGGGCCGACAGGCTGCCCAGGTGAGTAATACGGCACTGGGCCTTCCTCGCCGCATTGAGGAGACGTTAGATAAGTTAGAACGGGGCGATATCCGGGTGCGGGTGCGATCAACGGAAACCGATCGCATGTTGCGGCGTTTAAGTAATGTTTACCTGGGGACCAACTATACCTTACTGATTGGCGCATTCACCCTATCTGCGACTATCCTATTGGTGAATCAATACGTCTGGTTAGCCCTGTTACCGGCGATTGCGGCGATCGCGGCAGCAGTGGCATTGATCCGTTTGCTGCTGCGCTTGGATCGTCTGGAACGTATGATGTAAATCCCTAATCAAGCCAGTGAGCCAACGTGTCTGAGTCTACTTCCCTCCCCCTAAAGCTTGTTTTTGCCGGATTAACCGATGTTGGCGTCCTGCGATCGGTCAATCAGGATGCTTTCTACGTGGATGAACCAGCAGGCCGCTACTTTATCGTGGCGGATGGCATGGGCGGCCATGCGGGCGGGCAGGAGGCCAGTCGGCTGGCGATCGATATTATTCGCGACTATTTAGAGGAACATTGGCAGTCGCCGGAGTCCTCTTATATGTTGCTGAAGGCCGCTTTCTTGAAAGCGAACCGGGCGATTTTGCAGGATCAGCGAGAGCATCCCGAACGGGCGGATATGGGGACAACTGCCCTCACCTTGATCTTTCGGGCAGATGAGATCTGGTGTGCCCACATTGGCGACTCCCGGCTCTACCGGTTACGGGGGGCAAAATTGGACCAACTCACGGAAGATCATACCTGGGTAGCACGGGCACTCCGGGTGGGGACGATCACCCCAGCCCAGGCGCGGACCCATCCCTGGCGACATGTCCTATCCCAATGCTTAGGACGTGCAGACTTACGGCAAATTGATATCAACGCCCTAGATCTACAACCCGGCGATCGCCTGCTCCTGTGCAGCGATGGCTTGACAGAAGAGTTGCCAGATACGATGATTGCCCACCATTTGAAAAGTATTCGATCGTGCGAGAAGGTGACCCAAACCTTGGTGGAGGCAGCGAAGGAAAATGGGGGGCGCGATAATATTACGGTGGTGGTGGTCGCGATCGAGATGGATTAATGTGATTGAGATGGATGAATGCTTAGGATCGGGCAAATTCAGCGTAGGGAAAGCCCTCCCGGCTGTCGCTGCCCGACGGCTTTCCCCACGGATGTCCCTTGCGCGTAGGATGGCACTTTCAGTGGGGGTGTTCAACGCGATCCAAGCCAAGAAGGACACACGGTATGATTGCCTTCCCCCAGCAACAGCGAGCCATTCCTCCTCTGAAAAATGGCGATCGCTTAACCTGCGCCGAGTTTGAGCGATGGCGACGATGAACGGTAGCGGGTTGAGGCGCAAGGTCAGTAAGGGGGGAGTCCGTCAAATGAACTCATGCATCGTCTGATTCAGTTTTTTGAGGGATTTCAGGGCTTGCTGACAGTTGAGTTGATCCCCTTGATCGGAGAAGTGGCGCACGGCAGCTTGTAGATCCTTAATCGCCCCTGAAGTATCCCCCAGCTTGGAGCGGGCCAAGCCACGGTTGTGGTAAGCATTGGCAAAGGTGGGGCTAATGGCGATCGCTCGATCGAAGTCGGCAATGGCGGCTTCGTAGTCATGCAGGCGAGAATACACTACCCCCCGATTGTTATAGGCATTGGTAAAGTCTGGATTCAGGCGGAGGGCACGATCGAAGTCGGCAATTGCCCCGGCTGTATCCCCCACTTCATAGCGTACAAACCCGCGATTATTGTAGGCAGCGGCAAACTGGGCATCGGCTTGGAGGGCTTCATCATAGTCAGCGATGGCAGCAGCCTTATCACCGGTCTGTTGATAGGCAAACCCCCGGTTGAAGTAGGCGTTGGCATAGTCGGGCTTGAGCCGAATCGCCTCACTATAGTCCGCAATCGCCCCCTGGAAGTCGCCAATTTTGGAGCGAGCGGCCCCTCGGTTAAAGTAGGCCGTGGCGTAGTCGGGTTGAATTCGCAGCGCTTCACTGTAGTCCGCGATCGCCTGCCGCTTATCCCCCAGATCAGAATACACTAACCCCCGATGGTTGTAGGCAATCGCCAGATTCGGATCGATCGTGAGGGCAGTGTCAAAATCACTCAGGGCGCTGCGCTTGTCCCCCAGATCGGCATGGGCAATTCCCCGGTTACAGTAGGCGGTGGCATTGCGGGGATTGAGTTCCACCGCTTTGGAAAAGTCCGCGATCGCCCCTTGCTTATCGCCCTGGTCATAACGAACCAGCCCATGATTGTTATAGGCCACATCATCTAAGGGCGACTCTACCAAACTCGCATCTGGCTCCTCCCGATCGGGTTCACTACGGGCATGGGCGAGGGCCTCCACCTGGGCCGCAGCTGCACCCACCCGTTCGCGCAGCGTCTCCGCAGGAGAATCAGGGGCAGCAACCCCCAACTCGACTGGATGGCGGACACCATTGGGCTGTGGGGCTTGGAAACGATCAATCAGAAGCTGAATAATTTGGGGATCAGTGGTTTTGAGGCCAATCCCGCGTAAGGGTCCCTGGGTATCGGTGGCCAGGGGAAGGGTGTTATCCAGATCGACAGCGGTAGAGGCCAAGTAGGACCACGGGTAGCCACCCATCAAAGCGAAGGCACGATCGCAAACCAGAAAATGTTCTTGGGTGTCCAGCGCACGAATGCGCAACTGCTTGGGGTAAGACTGCCGCAGTTCTTCGAGGGGGTAGAGGGGGCTAGTATCGGGAATCGTGACCTCGTCACTGGCCAACACAGGCCAAGGGGTCAAGTCTATCCCGTTACTGGGCAGATCCACAGGGGGCATCGGGCGGATACTCCACCCAATATCAACCTGCACCCCTCGCTCCAGCAGGGTCGCCAACTGGGTGGGCAAGCTGGGACCCAGTTCCCGGAAAGTAGACCAGGGACAGACGAGGATCAAGCGCTTCCGGACCTGCCGGAGGGCCTCTTGCAATACTTGGGAACTGCTCGCAAAGGGGTCAAAGAGAAGCTGATGACGGTCTCCTGCGGAGAGGGTGGGGAGGTGGCGGTTAATCGTGTTAATCCAGGTCAGTACCATTTCTTCGGTGACGGCCCCTGACTGCGAGGCGATCGCCTGCAAATGATCAATGCGTTCTGATAATTGCTGCAATTGCTGCCGAAGGGGATCGATCGCGGTGGTGATGACCCCGGTTGCCGTCGGTGTGACCTCTGCGGTTAAGCTACTTTCCAGGCGCTCAACCCGATCGACCAGATAGTCAAATTGCTGCCGCAGTATGGAAATTTCTGGGAGGATGGCAGCCACTTCAGTTCCTTCGGTACGCTCTTCCAGTTGTTCGAGACGATGGGTGAGTTGGGTTAACTGCTGCTGTAAGTTGGCAATCCCCGCGATCGCCTCCTCTGGGTGGTCGGGGAAACTGCTGGCGGCAGCGGGGAAAGACGCCTGGAGGTGACTGAGGTGGGACTGGACCTGCTCGGTGACGATCGTGGTGGCTTCCTGGGCTAGCTCTGTGGCCAAAGCAGCTTGTTGTTGCTCCAGGCGTTGCGCCAACTGGTGAACCTCGGCCAGTTGTTCCTGAAGCTGGCTGATCATCTCGGTCCGGGCCTGAAGGCTTTGGGCCTGGGCATCGAGTGTGCGGATGACCTGTTGAACCTGCTCCACTTGGGTTTGAAGGGGTTGCAACTGCGCCGATAGTTGCGCCGAGGTGAGGGCCTGCATACTGGCGGCTAGGCTCTCCGGACTCTGGGCCTGGGCAATCTGCTCCATGCGTTTTTGCAAGAGGGCCAATGCCCCCCGCACCTTTTCCAGGGTTTCCAATTCTTCCCGCGTCTGGAATTTCTGGTTGAGATCATCCAGTTGGCTCCGCAGGCTCTTAATCTCCTGATCGTGGGGAGCCACCGCCTCTTCCAGGGACTCCTGTTGCGCCCGTAATTGGGCCACTTCCGAGGCCAGAGTCGTGAATTCCCGCTTGGGGACGAGCGTCGCCACTGCTGAAACCAGACCGACTACCTCCTGTTGCAACGCGACGGGGTTAAAGGGCGGGGGGAGGTTATTAAAGCGTCGGTGCAGTTGGTTAATCTGCTCTTGAATCGACTTGATATCCGGTTGTCTGGCAAAATCCTGGAAGCTGGTTTGCAACTGCTCTAGCTCAGCGGTGAGAGCAGTGAGCGAGGTTTCGAGGCGATCGACCCGCACCGAGGTGGGCAAGCTCTCCAGGTAACGGGAAATTCCATCCAGCGATTCCCGCAATTCTGTCCATTTACTTTGGAGTTGGGTAGTGATCTGGGCCAGATCTTCCCGAATGGAATTAAGACCCAACGACTCGATCGGTTTCAAGCGGTTATCCATCTCTGTCCGCAGGGTCGCGATCGCCTCCTTATTTTTGCGCACGAGCGCTTCCTGGGCCGTGTTGAGTGCCTCCGGAGTGGGCATGGCCAGCACCCGCTGTCCCAAAAACTGCACATCCTCCGTGAGCCGTTGATCCAGTTTTTTCAGCGTCGCCGCTGTCTGGTTAGTGAGGTCCTGATCGGCCCGCCGTCGGTTTACCAGGTTCAGGAGCATGGCAACCGTTAACGGTGCTGATGCCAATAGGGACTGTTGCAGGGTCACAGCCGCGATCGCCCCTGCCCCTGCCCCCGCCAGGGAAAGATATTCCAAAACCTCTAACAGCTTAGCCGTATCCTTAGGATTCGCCTGGGGTTTAGGGGCAGTTTTGGGGTCACTTGCTGACTTCGCAGGGGCAGATTTAGCCGCAGAAGCTTTACTCTCCTTGACATCCGACTTTGACTTCTTCGCCTTGGCGGTCCGGGAGGGAGTCTGCGGTGATGACGACTTACCCGTTGACTTTTGGGGCTGCTTCTCCATGCTCGGTGGCCTCAAGGGAATGGCTGATTGACAGGCTAATGACGAAAGTAGCTAGCACGCTGCAAGCAGCGATTACTCCTTTCTTCACACCGATCGCCCCTAATCAGGAAATAACCCCATCAGCCTCTCAGCGCAACAAGGCGGCCCAGGTCATGGGACCCACGACCCCATCGGGATCAACTTGAAATTTGGTTTGGGCGGCCTTCACCGCAGCCAGGGTTTCTGCCCCAAAAATACCATCAACCGCCCCCTCAAACACCCCGATCACCCGTAGCCGCTCCTGTAAGCGGACCACTGCTGGCCCATGCATCCCCTGCCGGAGGATAG
>CAZHXN010000085.1:0-17471 GCA_964536415.1 uncultured bacterium | reverse complement strand
ATTTTAGTTCTTTAATTTGTAGCTTTTTGCACTGTTACACCAAAATCTCAGAAGATCCCCTAAAACGGTCGGTAGATCACACTGAAGTACAGAGCGTCATCTTGGAGGTTATTGCCCCGATCGTCCAGGTTGACCAGGGGTAGGCCATAGTCCAACCGGAGATTGAGACGGGGTAAGGGTTCCCAGAGCACCCCTAGCCCTAACCCAGCCAGAAAACGTTGACTGGGGAGGGGATTGGGGTTGTCGCTATGGTTCCACACCGCTCCCAAGTCCACAAAGGGAGCTAGTTGGAGGACCGATGCCCCTGCGGCGTTGCGTCCCAGGGTGATCCGATCTTCGATCGAAAACTTAAACCCGTTATCCCCCGCCCGCACATTCTGGCGATAGCCGCGTAGGGATTGGGGCCCCCCAATAATAAATTGCTGAGACGGTAGCAGGGGATCGGTCGTCAGTTGCAAATCCCCCTGGACAATTAGTAAATGATCCTGTCCGAGTAATTGCACCCGTTGGACCTGCCCTAGCCAGCTTAAGAATTCACTATCAGGGGTCGGAGAATCGTTAACCGTCGCATCGAAGAGACCGGTGCCCAGGTTAAACTGCGATCGCAACGCCCATGCCCCACTCGGATCACGCTTGATATAGTCCTGGCCAACGCGGAACACACTGGTGCGGGTCACCCCATCCGCACTCGGCCCCTCGCCAAACCCAAAGCCATCGCCATCAAGGAAAGTGCGGCCATTCTGGTACTCAAACCCCAGGGAAAGGGCAAACTCCTGGCGAGGCGTCCGGACTAACGGCTGCCGGAAGTTCAGTTCATAGAGTTCCGACTCACCCTCAATATTAAAGACATTGAATGGTGCCTGGGTAATCTCGTTCCGATTGATAACCGTGCGCAGACGCAGGGTCCCATCGAGGGCATTCAGTGGCGTCTGATAGAACACATCAACGGTATTGGAGCCACCACTAAAGGAGCGATCGAAGGCGGCGGCAAGGGTATCCCCATTCCCCGTCAGATTGATATGTTGCAGGTTAATGCCAAACTCCTCCGCCCCAACACTGGGAGGAGAATAGTTATCCACCGACAGTTGGCTACCAAAGGCTTTGGCTTCAGTCACCCGCACGATCAGGATACTCTGGCCAATCCCAGTGCCAGGACGCAGGCTGGCTTCCACATTTTCAAACAAGGGATTCAGCTTAAGCAGACGGAGTTGATCCTCCAGCTTCGTGGGATTGAGGGGGGTGGATGCTCCTAGGCGAATGCGACGGCGCACATACCCCGGATGGAGGCGTTGGGTCCCCTCTACCTGAATCTCTTCCAGGCTGCCTTCCACGACCTGAATGCGCACGACCCCATCTCGAATCTCCTGATCGGCCAGGATGGCCCGCGAGGTAATGTAACCGTCATTGAGATAAAGCTGGGTAATTTCGTCGGCAACCCGCTGGAGATCTTCCAGGGTGAGGGACTTGCCCTCATAGGGTTGGGTAATCGCATTGAGGCGATCGTCGCTAAAGACCGTACTCCCAATCACTTGAATGTCCTGAATGAGCACTGAGGGTCCGGGCTGGCTGGGTTCGGGCTGGGGAGAAGGCGGTTCAGGGGGGGTGGGTAAAACCGGGGTTACCGCCGGGGGCGAAGTGACCGGGGGCAAGGGTTGGGGAAAAGCTGGTCTAGGGGGAACTAAATCCTGGAGAGCGGGACGGGCTTGGCCCAGGGTTGTGTCGGTGGTGTTCGCGTAGGGGCTTGGCGGAAACGTCGCTGGATTGGCGAGCAGTGGAGCCGCGACCGGTGACGGCGGCAGGGGGTTAGGGGTGAGTGTGCTGGGGGAAGAATAGGTCGTTGTATGGACGGGTGTCACTATCGGTGTTACCGGGGGGGTGATCGCCGAGCCGGTTTCCGGTCCCGCCGTTGAAACCTCGGTTGGGACCTCGGTTGGGCCTGCTGGGGAGGTTGTGACCGCCTCGCCACCAAGAATTTTGAGGGGTAAGACCGTCGGAGAGGTGAGCGACTCCCGTTCCGATCGCGGCAGCGGCAACGGGGCCGGGGCGGGCAGAATATCCTGGATGGCGGGTCGGGCCTGCGCCAACACCGATCGGCGTCCCTCTGATAGTCCCTCTAAGAACAGCGATTCTGGCGCGTAGGCGGCAGGGGGTTGACGGTGGGCTTGCCGGTGTTTGCGAGGGTGAGCGGGGTCTGCTTTAACGAAAGGTTCCGATCGTGCCGCGATCAGTTCCGATCGTTCGGGTACAGCGCTCTCCATGAGGGGGGGAGGGGCCGCGATCACTGCCACACCAGGCCAGCCCAACCCAAGCGCTATTCCCGAAAACACGAGCCACGGGGGGGAAGGTTGCAGGGCACGATCGCTCACCATAGAACAACTCTCTCACGTAGGTTAGGTACATTGGTGTGCGGCATTCACAGCCACTAACAGTCCAACACCAAATCAAGCCGCATCTATGTCAACAGATATCCAGCGGATTAGGATCTCCCGCAGATTCGTTCTGGCGGTTAGTCCTTCCCAGACAGTTAGCCAATCACCCCGATCGAGACTTTCCCAGCGATTGCTCACCCGTCTCCGGAGTCTTTAGGGACTGGCAGGAATCTTAACCATGACACAGTCGCCCCCAGTCTAGCCCGATTGCAAAGGATTGGTACAACCCTTATCGCAATTTTTGCAGCCTTGTTCAAGCTTTGATCAAAGAATTTTGGCGATCGGGTCCTGATCTCTCGACAGTTTCTTGCTTTTTCGACTAAGCTCTAGAGTAGGTTATCCCCGCCGTAGGTGTTGGGTATGGGTACACAACTCCTTTGTCGTCGTCGCATTTTAAACTTGCGCATGCTTCGTCCTACTGTTAGCGTCCTTGCCGGTTTCAGCGCGTTGCTGTTGAGTACGCCCGGTTTGGCACAGTTGGCCCTCTTTCCGAGTCAGACCCAACCCCGTCGGCAATCCCCTCAGACAACTAACCCCAATCCCCAGACGGCGGCGCTGCCCATTAGTGCTTTCCAAACGCCGAGGCGGGGGATGCCAGGGCGACGAGCCGGGGGCGGGACGCGCGGAGATGACTGCATTCAAGGGAGCGTCCCTTTTCTGCTGGCGCTGTTGCCCAGAACCAACCTGGGGTTGACAACCCACGCATACCCGAGTTTTTTCTGGTATGTCCCCCAAACCACGGCCCAGCAAGCTGAGTTTCAACTTTTCCAAGTTAATGGCAATACCCAACAGCTTTTGTATGAAACCACGGTTGCCATTACCGGAGGGGACAAGATTGCCAGCCTGACCCTACCGCAGCAACCTGAGGTTGCCCCGTTAGCGGTGGGTCAGGATTATCAATGGTCCCTGGCCATGATCTGCGATCCGGCCAACCGTGATCGTGATTTGCGGGTTGAGGGTTGGATACAGCGCGTTAAGGATGACTGGGCACCTAACCCGGACATGTTGGCCGTGAATCCCTATGAACGCATTTCGCACTATGCGGAACAGGGAATCTGGTTTGATGCCCTGGCAACCCTCCACGATCTGCGCTGTCAGCGCCCCCAAGACGCAACTCTCGCCGCCAGTTGGGAGAATTTTCTGGGTTCAGTGGGGCTACAGCCGGTGGCCCAGCAACCCTTCAGCCAACCGTGTAACTTAACCGCCCTAGACAGGGCAACAACGCAATTGGCATCCCCTCTGAAGTAATGGCTAACTAGTAATGGCTAACTGGGATGGGGGCAGGTCGCTACCTAGGGAGTGATGGTGTTGGCAGACGGGCGGGGGCAGGGGTGATTGGATTCTCTGTATTATACCCGTAAGACATTGCTTGAGATGCGCCATGTGAGTGATGGCGGCAGACACGGCGATCGTTTCTCCCCTGGGGGTCTATTGGCAAGCGTTATTGAGAAGTTCCGATACAGCCGTTGTCCCCTCAGTGAGGGGCAGGCAATTGGCTTGAGCCAATTGTTCATCAGGTGCTTCTGTCCTTCAGAGACTTGGGAAACGCTGTAGGATACGGGTTAAAACGGCCTACTCGGAGTGAATCAGGGGCAGATCGGCGGGAGAGGTAAGGACACGGGGGACCTACCTAAATCTCTGGGGACAAAAGCAGTTGAGGGGGTATGACGCAGCGCATTATGGGCATCGATCCGGGGTTGGCAACCCTGGGATTTGGTGTGATTGAGGGTGAACCCGAAACGCTACCTAAATTACTTGATTTTGGGGTGATTACAACCCCGGCGAAGCACGAGATTGGCGATCGCCTTTGCATCTTATATGACGATTTAAAAACCCTCATTCAACACTGGCAGCCGGATCGGGTTGCGATCGAAAAGTTCTTTTTCTATCGCATGGGGAACACGATTTTGGTCGCTCAAGCAAGAGGGGTAGTCATGCTGGTCCTAGCCCAACATCAGGTTCCCTATGTAGAGTTCACCCCGGCCCAAGTAAAGCAATCCCTAACCGGTTATGGCAGCGCTCAAAAATACGAAGTCCAGCAAGCCGTTGCCCAGGAATTAAGTCTAGAAACAATCCCTAAACCCGACGATGCTGCCGATGCCCTCGCCCTCGCCCTAAGCGCCTGGTTTCAAGGTCAATAGGAAGCATCAGTCCGGTGATGCCTAAGCATCCGATCGGCGATTTTAGCTATAACCTTGAAAGCACCCTCGATACGAAAGTACAATCTAGCTAACCATCTGGGGGTAATTTGCATTTTTTTTACACTTTGTGGAAATTCCTTGAGAAATTCAGCAAAAGTTTAGTCTTGTTTTTGCAGGACGTGTAGATTAGGATGCAACTCCATACACGTCTGGCTTCGTGGGCATGATATGACTTCTATAAAAAAACTTGCAATCAGACCCCCGTCGTACTGGCTGCTGGGAAGCCTCCTCTCCCTGTCCCTGTTGACCAGTGGTTGTGGCGGCGAGACCCAGGCCGGAGCACCCCCCCCCATTCCCGTCAAGCTCCAGGCGGTAAAGTCGGGCACTGTGGCCGATAGCTCGGAATTTGTGGGCACGCTGGAGTCGCAACGGCGAGTGATTCTCCGACCAGAGGCCAATGGTCGGATTGTCCGGGTGTTTGCGGCCCAGGGGGATGTGGTCAACCCCGGCAGCCCCATCCTGCAACTGCGACCCGAACAAAATACGGCCCGCGTGCAGGAAAGTATTGCAGCGGTCTATGCCCAACGGGCGGCGATGCAGAGTGCGGAGGCGGAAGTGCGGGTAGCCGAGGCGGATGTGGCCCGTGCTAATGCTGAAGTGAAGCGCCAAGATGCGGCCTTCCAAAGTAGCAAAGCGGATCTGGAACTGGCGGAAATTAATTTCAAACGGGCAGAAACCCTGGTGGGACAAGGGGTAGAACCGCAACAATCCCTCGATAACCGCAGCCGGGAACGGAATAACGCGATCGCCAGTCGGGATGCTGCCGCCGAGGCCCTGGATGCGGCCCGCAAATCCCTCCAAGCCGCCGAAGCCCGCCTGCGATCGGCCCGAACCGCAGTGGAGCGGGCAGCCGCCGATGTGGCCCGTGCCGAGGCTGGGGTCACGGTCCAGGAGGAAAACCTTAATTTTACCCGCGTGGTGTCCCCGATCGCGGGCATGGTGGGCGATCTTCTCGTCAAGGAAGGCGATTTCGTCAACGTCGGCCAGGAACTCACCCGGATTGTGCAAAATGGTGGCGCAATGGATTTGCGGATTAACGTCCCCGTTGAGCGTCAGGCCCAACTGCGTCTGGGGATTCCTGTTGAAATGATTGATCAAGCAGGGAAAGTGATTACCCAGGGCACGATTAGCTTCATCAATCCCACGGTGAATACGGCCTCCCAAGCGATTCTGGCAACGGTAACCTTCTCGAACCGGGATGGGCAACTGCGGGATGGCCAATATGTGCGGGCACGGGCGATCTGGAGCCAACGTCCCGGTCTGCTGGTGCCAACCACGGCGGTTTCACGGGTGGCAGGGCAGGAATTTGTCTTTGTGGCAGAGAAAGCAACCAATCAAAACCCAATAGTGGTGCGGCAAACGCCCGTCAAGCTAGGGGCCATCCAGGGCACGGATTTCCATGTCCTGGATGGTATCCAACCGGGGGATGAGATTGCGGTCTCCAATATCCTGCGGCTGCGCAATAATGCCCCCATTCAGCCAGAGTCCTAGGAGCAGCACCCAATGGCTATTTTTTCGATCGCCGATACCTTCATTAAGCGACCGGTCCTCTCCACGGTTTGCACGCTCTTAATTCTGCTGGCTGGGGGCATTGCCATTCCGTTGCTACCCATTAATAACTTGCCCGATATTGCCCCGATCACCGTGCGGACTTCAGCGGTTTACATCGGGGCGGATGCCGAAACCATTGAGAATACTGTCACCTCAACCCTGGAGCGGGGGATCAATGGTGTTGAGAACATGGAGTATATCTCCTCGATCAGCACCAACACTGGGGGGAGTAGTATTTCCACTTCCTTTGGCGTTTCCACCGACAAGAACATTAACCAGGTGAATGTCCAGAACCGGGCCTCGACGGTCATTCCCAGCCTACCCGCTGCGGTGCAGCAATTGGGGGTGTCTTCCCGGCTGGTTTCGACCAGCATTCTCATGGTCTATGGCTTCTACGGGGAGGAAGGCTCTGGTTTAGACAACCTGTTCATCAGTAACTATCTCGATCTGTTTGTCCTGGACGAATTGCAACGCCTGCCGGGGGTGGGGGATATCTCGATCCTGGGGGAGCGTAAATATGCCATGCGACTCTGGCTGGACCCCGATGCCCTCGCCAGCCGACAATTGACGGCCAGCGATGTGGCCAATGCCCTGCGATCGCAAAATATCCAGGTGGGGGCCGGGTCGATCGGCAGTGAACCCGCACCTGCGGGCCAAGCCTTTGACCTGTCCCTACGGGTGCAGGGACGGCTGGCGGAAGTTGAGGATTTTGGCAACCTGGTATTGAAATCCGAGGCTAATGGCACCCTGGTGAAACTGAAGGACGTTGGCCGGGTGGAACTGGGAGCAGAAGGCTATGGTGCGCAGGTGAACCTGGGCGGCAAACCGGGAGTGGGGCTGGCCATCTATCAGCTACCGGGCAGTAACGCCCTGGATACGGCTGCCGCCGTGAAGGAAAAGCTGGCAGAACTGGAACAGGCATTTCCCCCCGGCATGAACTATGTGTCGGCCTTTGATGTCACCGATTTTATTTCCGGCTCGATCCGCAGTGTGGTGATCACGCTCTTCCAGGCAATTTTCCTGGTAGTGCTGATTATCTTTGTCTTTTTGCAGGATTGGCGGACGACCCTGATCCCCGCGATCGCGATTCCCGTCGCCCTGATTGGGGCAATGGCGATGGCCTTGGCGTTTGGGTTTTCGTTGAATAACCTGACCCTGTTTGGCTTAATTCTGGCCTCCGGGTTAGTCGTAGACGATGCGATCGTGATTGTGGAGGCGATTACCACCAAGCTGGAGGAAGGCTTATCCCCCAGGGAGGCGGCCCTGGCCTGTATGAATGAACTGACGGGGGCGGTGATTTCCACCTCGTTGGTCCTGATTGCGGTCTTTGTGCCAGTGGCGTTTTTCCCTGGTTCAGTGGGGATTATTTATCAGCAATTCGCGATGACGATCGCCTTTACTGTCTTGTTCTCCACCTTTAACGCAATTACCTTTACCCCCACCCTCTCAGCTTTGATCCTGCGTCCGCCCCAGCCGAGGCGTGGCCCGCTGGGGGCTTTCTTCCGGGGATTTAATTCTGGCCTGGCGGGTACCACCGCCCGCTATACCGAGGTGGTTCGGGGGCTGATCCGTATCCGCTGGCTGATTATGGGTGGATTTGCGGCGGGTCTGGTCTTAACGGTTTGGGTTTATGGCAGTATCCCAACCGGGTTTGTGCCAGAGGCGGATCAGGGGCTGTTGATTGGTATCATTCAGGCCCCCGATGGCGTTTCGGTGCAGTATACCGATCGCGTGGGCCAGGAGGTCGATGCGGCGTTGGCTGAGGAACCCGATATTGAGACCCGCCTAGTGGCAGCGGGGTTTGGCTTAAGTGGTAATGCGCCCAACCAGGGCACCTTTTTTGCCCGCCTCAAGGACTGGCGAGATCGCCCCCGGCCCGATCAATCGGTCCAGGCGATCCTCGAACGGCTGAATCAGCGGTTTGCCCAGAACCAGGATGCCCTGATCATTGGCCAGAATATCCCGGCCTTACCTGGATTTGGCAGTTCTGGGGGCTTTGAACTTCAGCTTCAGGACCGGAGCGGCGGACGCTTCAGCCTGGATGAATTTTTCAGTGTGGCCCAGCAAATTATCGCCAAGGCTAACCAGGACCCAGCCATGACGCGGGTGTTTACCCAATTTAGTGTGGGCACCCCCCAATTGGAGATTCGCCTCGATCGCGATCGGCTCGCAGCGATGAATGTCGACTTTGCCCAAGCCACAGGGGTGCTGGCGGCCTATGTGGGGGGCCAGTACGTGAATGACTTCACCTTTGGCCAACGCAGCTATCGCGTCTATATCCAGGCCGATGCCGACCATCGCAATGATCCTAGGGATCTGGATAAGCTGTACGTGCGATCGCGCACGGGCGACCTGGTGCGCTTGAGTGAAGTCGCCCAGATAGAACCGATCGCGGGACCACAAATTATTAACCGTTTTAACCTCTACCGGGCGATCCGGATTCAGGGGCAAGCCGCACCGGGCTTCAGTTCCGGGCAGGCGATCGCGGCGATGGAGCGCATCATTGCTGAAGTAGCGCCGCCCGGGATTGGCTACGAGTGGAGCGGCCTCTCGCGGGAGGAAAAAGCGGCGGGCGGTCAAGCTGCCGTGATCTTTGCCCTGGGACTGGTGGTGGTGTTCCTGGTCTTGGCGGCCCAATACGAAAACTATATCGATCCCCTGATCATTATGTTGACCGTACCCTTAGCGATCCTGGGGGCGATGGCGTTTGTTGGGTTGCGGGGCATGGCCAATGACATTTATGTTCAGGTGGCCTTGGTGATGCTGATCGGGTTGGCGAGCAAGAACGCCATTCTGATCGTGGAATTTGCCAACCAGGCCCGCCAAGAGGGGTTGCATATCGTCGAGGCCGCAGTGCAGGCGGCCAAGGAACGTTTCCGCCCCATTTTGATGACAGCGATTTCTAGTCTTTTTGGCTTCTTTCCCCTGGTGGTGGCCTCTGGGGTGGGGTCTGCCAACCAGAGATCGGTGGGTACGGCAGTCTTTGGCGGCTTGCTGGTGGCCACGGTCTTGAGTTTTTTGGTGGTGCCCGTGCTGTATGTGGTGATTAAGAAGTTAACCGATCGCTTCATCTTCGGCAAAACCGAAGAGCCCCCAACTCCACCCTCCCCGCCGCTGCCCCCCAGTGGAGGGGGTGGTAATACCTTCCCTGGCGATGGCAACCTGCCCCAAACCAGTGGTTCCCCCGCCGCCCAGCCGGTGCCCAAAATCCAGGGCGAGAACCCGGCCTAAACACGGGTTAGGCAATGGGCCATATCCACACAAATCCGTCTTTAATCATGGGGGCATTTAGCCCCCTTTTTTATTGACCGAGGTATGAGAACCCACTAACCATCCGTAAAACTCACCAGATCTGCGTGATCACGTTACAAAAGTTCAGTGATGACACTCACCGCAAGCTATCCAGATCAAGGGCACTCTGGAAGGGTGGAGAGGATTCAAGGTTGGCTCTGCAATTTCTCAACTGAAATTTCTCAACTGAAAATTTATAAAACTAGCCTTGGACTTTATATCCTACTGATGTTGAGATGGCAGAGTTGAAAAAGGAACTGAGAAAACCCCGATCGCGTCTGGGATAACAGGTTGGCGATCGTCGCCTCGCTCTCTACCCCCTGAGCGTATCTGGAAATAAGGAGTTCTTGTCATGCATACCCCAACTGAACCTACCGCCCAAACCCAGGGCATTATTCGTTGGAGTGGGGTACATTGGCCCATCACCTCTGCCTTTCACGAGGTAACGCCTGCAAAAGTTGCCCCCCAAGCTTTTCCTGCCCCTCCTAATAAAACCCGCGTTGATCCCTTGAAACCCCTCCGTCGTTGGTTAGATCAAGTCTGCATTCAGGATGCCCGCCAAGCCCATCAACTTTGCCGCCTTATCCCTTCCCAGTGTCCCTTTGAACGCGATGTCAAATTTTTGGGACGGACGTTATTCCACATTCCCCCCCTCTGCAAATTAAATCCTCTCTACGATGAATTAATTGCCCTTCGCTTCCGAGCGCTCTGCTATCTCGCCGATGAATGCGGTGAAGACATTAGTGCCTATTGCTAATTGAATGAGATGTTGTTGCGTTGAAACACACCAGATTCACGCTTGAAATCGATAGAGACCTCCTGAATTCGTGAACTGAACGACTTAGTTGCGATCGAAACTCGCTGGCTCCCATGACCCAGGATACTGGCAAGAGCCGTACATCCTCGGAATTGAGACTAAAATCCATACTTAGATGTCCCTTTCGTGGCCCTAAAATATGAATTAGTGCCAGGGCTGAGGCTATCGCAGGGTTCTTCTGGGTTTATGGGGGGGCCCCCCATAAACCCAGCATTTTAGTTCTTTAATTTAGTTCTTTAATTTGTAGCTTTTTGCACTGTTACACCAAAATCTCAGGAGAGGCATTGCAGGGATAAAACATACCTGCCATAAGAGCGACGGCAGGCTGTCGGGGCAACGTGGCTTTTGGAACGAGGACTGAACGATTTCCCAAGCGAATGCTCGCCCAGTCGCTAAACTCCCTGACGCATCATGGCCAACTGTTCCAAGTGATAGTGTTGTTCCTGGAGTTGAGCGGAGAGGGCATTACAGACCAACTCACACATTTGAAAGACAAACGGGTTGGCAATTTGGTAATACACACAAACCCCTTCCTGGCGTCGGGTGACCACCCCCGACTTAGCTAATAATTTCAGATGCTTGGACACATTGGCCTGCCCCAGCCCCGTTGCTTCAATAACTTCCGTCACATTCTTCGGCCCCGATCGCAGCGAACAAACGATTTGCAACCGACTAGCTTCAGACAAAACCTTAAAAAACTCAGCGACTATACCGAGGGCAGCAGGGGAAAGTTGGGAAAAGCCACATTCACCCGTCCCCTCCCCCAAGGCTGAGGGGGGGGATAAGGGTCTGGTCGTTTTCGTAGGCATAGCGTCAGGGTAGGGTGGTCTCCATTATTTCATTATATTACCACACAGTAGTTTTATGATCTTTGGGTTTAGTGTTCGTGAGCATTCCCTGACCGGGGTGGGACTTAGGGTTAGCGATCGCGGTTGGTTAAGCGAGCGTAGACGCGATCGCCAATGGTCAACAGTTGGGTCAACCGTCGGGAAAACTGAATCCGCAGGGCACGGTAGGGGGGGAATTGGTAGGACTCACCGGCTAACCAGACGACCAGTATGAGGTGACTCAGACAGGTTAGTCCGACCCACACTAGAGGGAACCACGCCCCGGGGGCATCGGGCAAGGGAGGAAACAGATAGACGGCTAACCCCACCAGGAGGGTGGGCAAGAGAATCAGGGCAATCCCCACGAGCGTCAACGTACTCCCCAGGTGGGGCTCGCCCACGTGGCTAGCCCGCCAACGCTGGCCATCCCAGCGCCAGCTCAACGCCGGGGAATTGTCGGCTAATCGCAATACCTGGGTTTGCAGGTTGGCGGTGAAAATATGGCGACAGAAATTACAGCCAAAACTTTCCATGAGGGTCATCCCACTCAACTCGCCGTAGTAGCAAACGGGGCAACGATAGTGGCCGTCATAGCGGAGCCGGGGGAAGGTGGGGGAAGGCGATTTCAGGTTCTGGTCAGAATGGCGGGCGTCCATGAAAGTGATCCTCAGCACCGATCGTGGCAATGCAGCCGACTTGCTGTCCTATAACGCTTAAGATAACGCTTATAAGATAACGCTTAAAATGTCAGGCGTCGGGTGATGGGTGGGGTGCCCCAGGGGCGACCCGGACGATCGCCCATCCCTAGCTGAGTCTAATCTTGTTATGAACCAACGCTTGCACACCCTGGGTGTTCCCCCAAATGCCTGGACGGTTGATGCCACCAGGGCTGATCTCAGCCGTCCCCCGATCGCGCCGCGCCCGATCGTCCTCCCCACGGCCACAAAAACCCTGCGGTTAGATCTCAATAAGGCGGCGCTATTAGTCATTGATATGCAAAATGACTTTTGCCATCCTGCCGGTTGGTTGGCCCACATTGGGGTGGATGTGAGTCCCACTTGGGCCGCGATCGCCCCTTTGCGCTCAATCTTGCCCGTGCTGCGGCAACAGCAGGTCCCGATCGTATGGGTGAACTGGGGTAACCGCCCCGATTTGCTCAATATCAGTCCCGCCCTGCGCCATGTCTACAACCCTACGGGGACGGGGGTAGGGCTAGGTGATCCCCTGCCCACGAATCAGGCTCCCGTCCTCACCGCAGGGAGTTGGGCCGCCGCTGTCATTGATCAGTTGACACCCGATCCGGCGGATATTCGCGTAGATAAGTACCGCATGAGTGGCTTTTGGGATACGCCCCTGGATAGCATTTTGCGCAACCTGGGCAAGACGACTCTCTTTTTTACCGGGGTGAATGCCGATCAGTGTGTGATGGCTACGCTCCAGGATGCCAGTTTTTTGGGCTATGACTGCATTTTGCTCCGGGATGGCACGGCCACCACTTCCCCCGATTATTGTATGCAGGCGACGCTGTATAACGTCAGCCAGTGTTTTGGCTTTGTCACAGATACAGCCGCGCTGTTAGCGGCGTTAGCCCAGCCAGAAGACAATCCAGGCCCTCACTGATGGGTTAGGTGGTTGGGCGATTAACCAGCACTTTCCAGCCCACCGGGCAGACTGGCCAACAGCGCGGACCACTTTTACCGCTCATCACGATCGCCCTACAATAGTCGCCATACAATAGACGTAGTCTGGTACTGGGGGGAATCGGGGGTAACAGAGCCATGTCGCTAACAGCACAACAACTGGCAGATCTCATGCCAGATGCTACCCAATTAGAGAGCAATGAGCCAGAAATGGAAAGTTCCCTGCACTATGCCCAACTGGCCCTGCTGGTTGCTTGCCTCGAATGGCTTTGGCGTGAACGCACCGACTTCTTTATTGGGGCGAACCTCACTATCTACTTCAGCCGCGAACAACTTAAAAACAAGGACTTTCGTGGCCCCGACTTTTTCCTGGTTAAACAAACAGCAAAACGCCCTCGGCGATCGTGGGTCGTCTGGGAGGAAGGGGGCCAATACCCAGACCTAATTATCGAACTTTTATCTGACGCCACTGTCCAAAAAGACCGGACGCTCAAGAAAACCCTCTACCAGGACCGCTTCCGTACCCCGGAGTATTTTTGGTTTTCGCCAGATACCCTGGAGTTTGAAGGCTTCCAGTTAGTCAATCACCACTATGAACCCATTCCCCCTGATGGGCAGGGACGGCGTTGGAGTCAGGTCTTAGGGTTATATCTGGGGGTGAATCAGGGTAAGCTCCGTTATTTCCAGGCCAACGGCGACTTAGTCCCTACCCCAGACGAAGCCGCTGCCCAAGCACAAATCCAGGCCAAGCAGGCGCAAGCGCAAGTGCAGCAGGCCCAAGCACGGGCCGATCGCCTAGCGGCGCAGTTAAGAGCCTTAGGGATTGAGCCAGACAGCTAGGCCGATAACCAGGGCTGGGCCAATTGCTCCATTTTTCTGGCCAATTCCACATCCAGGCTGCTAATGGCCTGCCCTAAATCGTGGGTGACCAGATCCACCCGCACCCGGTTGTAGACGTTAAACCATTCGGGGTGGTGGTTCATTTTTTCAGCCTCAATCCCGGCAGCCACCATCCAGGCCATTGCCGTAGTAAAGGAGGGAAACTGATACTCTCGGTGTAATTTACCCTCACGCATCACCCAACCCGGTAGGTTGGCGATCGCCTGTTGCAGTTCGGTTTCGTTTAATTTGTGTCCCGCCATCATCGTTCCGATCGCTGTCTCAAGATTTCCTTGCCATTGTAACGATAGGCTGAGGTCATCGCGCAGCGTTTCCGCAGGAGAATCGCGCGGGCGGTCAGGGGGCCACTAACCGGTCACACTCTCTAGCAACTCCCAGTGGTTGTTTTGGGTCATGGCCTCGTTGACCATATCGAACATTTTGCGACAGTGGTTATTGACTTGGAGGGGGAGTTCCTCATTCTTAGCCACAAACTTCATGCGGACTTCGTCATCCGTGGCCGTGGTTTTATCAATCAAGACTTCAACGGTTACCAGCTTGGCGAAGGCAACCTGACCTGGGATCTCCCGCGCCATCATGTAGTCACCCGTATCATAGATAACATCAAAGTTACAGGACTCCAGGACTTCGGTCAGTAAGTTCCGGAGGTTGTCAACCGGGGTTGCGACGGTAAAGAGACCAGTATAGCGAGCCATATAACACTCCGGGGATGCAGCACTGCAACAGATGCAACTTAATGCAACGTATTTATGAGATTGAACCTATGATATCGAACCTGGGCATTGATTAGTTTCCCACGGACTAGCCGGGAATCCGGATGAGACTTGGGCAATTATTATAATCGCTGGAACGCCAGATCACATCCATCGAGGGAGCAGGTATGGGCAGGGGGAAGCTGATCGTGTTGGAGGGCATTGATGGGGTGGGCAAAACGACCCAACTCCAACGGCTCCAGGCATGGCTACCGACCAGCGGTTTACTCCACCCAGGCCAGGGGATCTATTGCACCTACGAGCCAGGGGCAACAGGGTTGGGCCAGTATCTCCGTCGCTGTTTGCTGGAGGCCAAGCACTCGACCCAGGAACCGATCGTCGATCGCGCGGAGTTGTTACTGTATGCTGCCGATCGCGCCCAACATGTGGCAGTAGACTTGAAACCCCGTTTGCAGCAGGGGGAAGTGATTCTTTGCGATCGCTATGCAGATTCGACAGTGGCCTATCAGGGCTATGGCCGGGGCCTGGATCTGGATTTAATTGCCCAGGTGAATGCGATCGCAACGGCGGGACTCACGAGCGATCTAACGCTCTGGCTGGATCTGGACTATGACCGTGCCCGGGCGCGGAGCCAACACCGGGGCAACCCCGATCGCATGGAGCAAGCCCACCGAGATTTCCACGATCGGGTCCGCCAGGGGTTTCACGCGCTGTGGCAAGCAAATCCCGATCGCGTGGTGCGAATTGATGCAAGCGCGGATGTCGATGCGATCACGATCACGATTCAGCAGGTGGTTCGCGATCGCTGGCAGGTGTGGGATCAAGAAAGTTAAGGGGGTGACGGGCAGTGGTAGGGGCAGTCCCCCTCTCTACCCTGGACACCAGCAGACACGCTCAAGCTTTGGTCAGGACAAACACATTCCCCTCATTGCCGCGACCAATGCGCATATCCTCGTCAAGGTAGGTAATTTCTAACCACCCCCGTTGTTCCTTCTTGGGATCAATTAAAAAGTCGATCGCGGCAAACCGCTTTCCCACCTGAATCTGGTTAATAAACTCGGCTGGCGATTGGTAATTAATCAGGCGCTGAAGACCGACAATAAACCGTTCAAATCGAACATTCACCCGACGTTCGGAAACGGGGGTAAAAGTTGCCTGCACACTGACCAGGCCATCTAATAATGGGGGTCCCTTGATCTCGGCAATGTTGAAAATTTGCGCTTCCTGAACCCGAATGCACTGGTAAATTTGGCCCAACTGCGCCAGCGGCACCCGATCGATGCCCAGCAACTCCTGACTCGTGGTGTAAAGCAACCGCCAATCCCCCGCTAGCAGGTCAGCCGCCGCCGTCGGCCGCGGGGTGGGATTGCGATCCTCCAGTTGCGCGATCGCAGCCAGGATCGCTTGCTTGTCCGGCTCTGAGGCTAGTAACCCCCGATTCTTACCTGCCAGTATTTCTAACAAGGCCGTTTTGCCCAACATTTGCCAGTCTCCTAACCATACCCATTGGCAGCCTATCACCCCCAAGGGAGAACGGGGGATACCACACATCTGCTTGCCGCAGTTCCCCATTGCGATCGCCCCTTGGGCAGATTAAGCTGGGAACCTTGAGGATATCCCTACTGCCTCTGGCAAAGGCCCTTGCACCTATGTGGACAAAGCAAACAATTCTCTCCGGTTTGTTGATATTTGTACCGATTTCCGTCGCTGCCCACTTCCTGGAATGGGGTGAGTTGACGGTTTTTGTCACGGCAGGATTAGCCATTTTGCCCCTAGCGGCCTGGATGGGAACGGCTACAGAGGAGATCGCGATCGTGGCGGGTCCCACGTTTGGGGGCTTACTCAATGCCACCTTTGGCAACGCCACAGAATTGATCATCGCCCTGATCGCCCTGCGAGCGGGTCTCGTCAGTGTCGTTAAGGCCAGTATTACTGGCTCGATCATCGGTAACCTGCTGCTGGTTATGGGGTTAGCCATGTTACTAGGTGGGTTGCGCTATAAAGAACAGACATTCCAACCCGTGATTGCGCGGGTCAATGCGTCCTCGATGAACCTGGCTGTGATTGCCATCCTGCTGCCTTCAGCGGTGGACTATACCTCCAGTGGGATTGATGACCAGACGATTCAACACCTGTCGATCGCCGTCGCTGGGGTCCTCATCGTGGTTTATGGCCTCACCCTGCTGTTTTCCATGAAGACCCACACCTACCTCTATGAAGTTGGGGTTGCCGGCACCGAGGCGGATGAAGTTTCAGGGGCAACTGCAACTCCAGATGCAACGGTTCCTTCCTCCTCGAATCCCCCTCACCCACACACGGCAACGGCTGAAACCGCCCCCAACCTAACGCTATGGATTGGGGTGTTGGTTGCTGCCACGGTGTTGGTAGCGATCGAGTCGGAACTGCTGGTGGATAGCCTGGAAGCTGCCACCAGTCAGTTAGGCCTCACGGCCCTCTTTACGGGGGTGATCCTGCTGCCGATTATTGGCAATGCCGCTGAACACGCGACGGCGGTCACCGTCGCCATGAAAAATAAAATGGACCTCTCCCTAAGTGTGGCTGTGGGGTCCAGTCTTCAAATTGCCCTGTTTGTTGCCCCGGTCCTGGTTCTGGCCGGATGGTTCATGGGTCAGCCAATGGATTTGGACTTTAACCCGTTTGAACTGGTGGCGGTGGCCGTAGCCGTGTTGATTACCAACTCGATTAGCGCTGATGGAAAATCCAACTGGCTCGAAGGGATCTTGCTGCTGGCAGCCTATGCCGTTCTAGGGCTAGCCTTCTACTTCCATCCGGTGATCGAGGGCATTGGCTAGCGCGTGAGGAACAGAACCGTTCGACTTGTTGCATTCCAGCCAACGGAAATGTTGTTACCACCGCCTTCTAAATCAACCGCCCGCACAAAGCCACTACCCTGAAAGTTCTGCAAAGCAATCCCTAGGCGGGGCAGGATGCTAATCGGCACAAAGGAATTGTTGCTGACAATGACGCCCTGTTCGGGTTGCAGTTGGCCGTTAATCCGGATGCTAATGGCATTACCCGGTGGCGGGGGCGGCGGCGGGGGCGGCGGCGGCGGGGGCGTCGTCCCGGTGACGGCCTGTAACC
>CAZHXN010000084.1:247-17630 GCA_964536415.1 uncultured bacterium | reverse complement strand
AACACCACCCTGGGCATGACCCTCGGCAACATCATCACCCCCGGCACCGACCTCACCTTCAACGCCCCCATCACCCTCGCCACCCCTGCCACCCTCAGCACGGGCGACGCTCTCCTCGCCGGTAACATCACCTTCAACGGCAGCATCAACGGCGATAATCCCCTCACCCTCACCGCCGGTACCGGCAATATTCAACTCAACGGCCCCGTTGGCAACACCACCCCCATCGGCAGCCTCACCGTCACCAGCGCCGCCAACACCACCGTCACCGCCAACATCACTACCAATGACGGCGATGTCACCGTCAATAGCCCCCTCGCAATTACTGCCCCCATCACCGTCAACGCCGGTAGCGCCCCCCTCACCCTCACCAGCACCGTCACTACCGGCTCCAACAACACCACGTTCACGGCTGATGAAATCAACTTCAACGGCGGTCCCAACAGCGTCAGCGGCACCGGCAACCTGGCCCTGCAACCGGGTACCCTCGACCAGAACGTCATCCTCGGCCAAGCCGCTGACAGCAGTCCCACCGCCCTCGACCTCACCCAAACTGATCTCACCGCCCTCGCCAACGGCTTTAACTCAATCACCATTGGTCGTACCGACGGCACTGGCAGCATCTTCGTCCCCGGCAACGTTACCTTCTTTGACCCCCTAATCCTGCAAGCACCCGGTGGCAGCATCGACATCACCGACTCCATCACCGGCCTCGACAACGCCAGCATCACCCTCAACGCTGGCCTCTACATCGGCCTCGGTCAAATCACCACCAACAATACCGATATTAATCTCAACGCCCCCGTCGAACTCCTTACCCCCGCCCGCCTCGACACCGGCCCCGGCCCCGGTAACATCACCTTCAGCAGCACGATCGATGATATGCAACCCCTTGTCCTCAACGCAGGCACCGGCATCATCCAATTCGGTGGCAGCATCGGCGGCACCATCCCGATCGGCAGCCTTCTCGTCGAAATCGCCCAAAACACGATCATCCCCAACAACCTCATCACCGACGATGGCAACATCACCATCAACGGCCCCGCCACCATCACCGGCAATGCGACCTTCAGTGCTGGCACCGCCACGATCGCCCTCAACGGCCCCGTGAGCATGGGGGCCAACGCCGTCACCCTTAGCGCTAACGAAATCGATCTCAATGGAGGACCTGGGTCCGTCACTGGCACCGGTAACCTCACCCTGCAACCGGGCACCGCCAACCAAGCTATCGAACTTGGAGCCGCCAGCGACACCGGCCCCACCATCCTCAACCTCACCGCCGCCGACCTGGCCGCCCTTGCCAACGGCTTTAACAGCCTCACGATCGGTCACCCCAACGGCAGCGGCACCATCACCATTCCCCTGGCCCTCACCTTCTTCGATCCCGTCACCATCCGCGCCCCCCAAGCCCCCAGCTCGATCACGATCGCCGACCAACTCATCGGTGCCGACAACGCCTCCATCACCCTCACCGCCAGCCGCATCAACCTGGGCAATATCACCACCAACAATAACAACATCACCCTCAACGGCCCCGCCACCGTCACCACGGGCGATGTGGAACTCAACGCGGGCACTGCCACGATCCTCGCCAACAGCCAAATCAACACCAGCGGCAACAGCCTCACCCTCACCGCCGACGAAATCGACTTTCGGGGTGGCAGTGGTTCCGTCCTGGGCGGCGGCAACCTGATCCTGCAACCCTTCACCCCCAACCTCAATATCGAGATTGGCGGCTTTGTCCCCGCTGCCGGTAGACTCGACCTCGACTTCGCCGACATGCGTGCGATCGGCAACGGCTTTAACCGGGTGACGATCGGGCGCGAAGACAGCAGCGGCACCATCACCATTCCTAATCCCATCACCTTCCTCGATCCCTTCAAAATTCAAACCCCCCTAGGGGCCAACACGATCATCGCCAACGGCCCAATTACACTGATCGATAACGCCTCGATCGAACTCCTTGCCCTCGGCAACATCATCTTCAACACCATCGACGCCCTGAACGCCACCGGTAACGTCGTCATTACCTCCACCGCCGGTCGGGTGACTGGCACCGGCACCTTCCTCACTGATGCTGGCCCCACCACGATCGCCACCAGCACCGGCACCGTGACGATCACTGGTGGTGTCGTTCCCGATGTGCCCTTCACGATCGGCCTGCCCTTCGATCCCGACAATCCCGACGCGTGGAACGGCACCCTTGGCGTCATCCGCACCGCTGCCGAAACCTTCTCCGCAGGCACCATCATCTACGGCTCCGAAACCTCCCCCGGTGGCACCATGACCGTCAACGCGGGGGGACAACGCCCGCCTGAGCCACCCATAGAACCCCCCGTAGACCCCCCTGTGGCCCCCCCCGAAGAACCACCCATAGAACCTCCCGTGGAGCCGCCTGCAGAAGACCCCCCTGTAGAAGACCCCCCCGTGGAGCCGCCCGTAGCCCCCCCCGATGGTGATGGTATTCCTGATGTCAGGCCTGATCCCACGCGCAACCTGCTGTATCCCACCCTGCACGAAGGCAAACGGCGCGAATTGGCCGAAATCGTTGCCCAAGTCGATCAGAACGACTTCAACTTACACCTGAGCCTCATGCTCAACGATGCCCTCAAGGCTCTGGATCAGGGAGATTGGGATGGCATTCGTCAAATTGAGGAAGCTCGCCAGCTTGAGTTTGAAAATTACTTTGGCGTTGAGATCGATTGTTCCTATCTCGACACCAGCATTCGCGAAGAATCTCCCCAGGGCAGTCAAGAAGTTAGTTGTAAAGTCCTGACTCTGGGTGAAATTCAACAAGCCCTCCGTGAAATGGCGGCAAAAACTGGCCATACCCCAGCCGTTATTTATACGATTCCTAGTCTCGATCGCCTGAATGTTGTGCTTGTCAAACCCAATGGGAATCCCATTGTTAAGTCAGTTTTAGAGGCCAATGTCGTCACTTTAGCCCAACAGGTTGAGGACTTTCATAAAGTGGCACAACGGTATGACATTCAACCGGATGAACGGGAATATCAAGCTGCCTCCCGGCCTCTTTATGATTGGATTGTGGGTGCGATCGCACCTGATCTCGAACAAGCTGGTATTGATACCTTGCTGTTCTCCCTTAATCACCGCCTCCGGTCTGTTCCCTTAGCAATCCTACAGGACCAGCAAGGCAATTTCCTGCTCCAGTCTTATTATCTGGCCCTGATTCCAAACTTCAGCCTCACTAGTCGAAGCTATACCCGTGATTTTCAACAAAAACCGCGCTTAGCAATGGGACGTTCCGACTTTGCTGGCACTGAATGGCGTCCCTTACCTGCTGTGCCCACCGAACTAGCAGTGGTCAACCCAGTCCATTATCTTAATGCGGACTTCACCTTCAATAACCTCAGAACCTTCCGGCAAAATGATCAGTTTGGGGTTGTGCATCTGGCTACTCATGCAAAATTTAGACCGGGTAAGTTTGAGGACTCTTTGATTCAACTTTGGGACCAAAGGCTGCATCTCAACGCTATGTGGACTGCCCAACTCAGCCAACCTAACATTCTTGACTTGCTCGTGATCAGCGCGTGTGAAACGGCCCTCGGCGATCGGGAGGCTGAATTAGGCTTTGCTGGATTTGCTGTTGCTGCCGGGGTGAAAACCGCGATCGCCAGCCTTTGGGAAGTAGACGATATCGGCACCCTCGCGTTTATGGCCGAACTCTATCAAGTCCAGTTGCCCCAAGCCACCATTAAAGCCGAAGCCTTGCGCAACACCCAACTCGCCCTCCTAGCAGAAAAAGTCTATATTGATGACAATGGCAATCTGGTTCTTTCTAATGGCACCCTAATTCCTTTACCCGATCGTCTTAAGGATCATTCCAGCCAGCTTGCCCATCCTTATATTTGGTCTACCTTTACTCTGATTGGTAGCCCCTGGTAGCGCCTGAGCATCCCCCTACTTGCCATGTCCATTACTACCCTGAACCTCAGACCAATTGTGACCCTCACCGACGATCGCTTCGAGACCCTCTGCCAAGCCAATCCCGACCTCAAATTTGAACGCAGTGCGACAGGAGAACTCATTATCGTGTCACCCACTGGCGGGATTACCGGTAATCGGAACTTTGAAATTGCTGCCGAATTTGCCATCTGGAACCGACAAAAACGCCTCGGTGTCTGTTTTGACTCCTCCACCTGCTTTCGGTTACCCAATGGAGCCGATCGTTCCCCTGACGTGGCCTGGATTGCCCAAGACCGGTGGAATGCCCTCACCCCAGAGCAGCAAAACCGCTTCCCTCCCATCTGTCCTGATTTTGTTTTAGAGCTAATGTCGCCCAGCGATCGCTTGGCCACAATTCAGGAAAAAATGTGCGAGTATCAAGAGAATGGTGCCCGTTTAGGTTGGCTCATCAACCCCAGTGAAAAACAAGTTGAAATCTATCGTTATCGTCAACCCGAAGTAACAGTTCTCCAGAATCCAACACTCCTATCGGGTGAAGATGTTCTCCCAGATTTTGTCTTGAACCTAAACTTAGTTTGGTGACTCTCCTAGGTTTATGGTGGGGCGCGTAGCGCCCCACCATAAACCCAGCATTTCGGCTCTTTGATGTATAGTTCCTATACGGTTTACTTCATAAACTCAGAAGAGCCAGTTTGGTCAAGCTAGGGTTGATATTGAATCCCAAAATAAATGCCTGCATCCTGAAGATTATGGCCGCGATCGTGCAACTTAACCAGCGGGTAGCCATAATCCAACCGCAGCTTCATTCCCGGCAACACCTCCCAATTCAAAGCCGCACCAATACTAGCCAGAAAAGTTTGTTGCAGTAACCGATTGGGATTATCCGGATGGTTCCAGATCGCCCCTAAATCGACAAAAGGAGATAGTTTAAAGGTAGATTCACCAGCAGCATTGCGGCTCAGGGTAATTTGATCTTCGATCGTAAATAGGAAACCATTATCCCCAATCCTAGCATTTTGCCGATAGCCCCGTAACAACTCCCCGCCGCCAATTACAAACTGCTGCGAGGGAAGCAAACTATTTGGGGTGAGCTGAACAGCTCCTCGGACTAACAATAGATTATTATTGCTTAACCGTTGCAAACGCTGAGCTTGGGCAGACCAGCTAAAAAAGCGACCATCCGGAACCGGGTATTCATTGAGCGTTGCATTGAGTAACCCTGTCCCTAGCTCAAACTGAGATTGGAAAAACCAGGCCCCCTGGTTATCACGTGCGAGATAATCTTGACTAAAAGTAAATGTACTGGTACAACTAATCCCATCCTCATCTGGACCAATCCCAAACGGCATTCCATAATCATTAAACAGGAAAGTTTGCCCACTCTGATAGGTAAAACCAGCAGATAAGGCAAATTCCCGTATTAATTTACGGACGAGGGGCTGACGATAGCTAAGTTCATACAGATTCGACTGACCACGAATACCAAACTCAGCAAAATCATCCTGGACAATACTATTTTGATTAAATAATGCCCGTAATTGAACCGTTCCATTGAGAGGATTAATAGGTGCTCGATAACTGATGTCATAAACCTGAGAATCTCCTACGGCGATATTGACGGCACCTTTGAGTTCATCACCAATTCCAGTAAAATTACGATGTTTCAGTTCAAGGCTAAACCGTTCGGAGCCAACACTGGGGGGTGAATAGTTATCACTACTCAATGTTATTTGAAAGGGATTTGTTTCCTGTACATGGATGGAAAGTGTGCTGCCTGACCCATTTTCATCTGGATCAGAGCGTCGCAAGCTAGCCTCAATATGCTTAAAGAGAGGATCATTTTTCAGAATTTGCAACTGTTCCTCTGCCAAAACAGCATTAAACGGAAAACTCGCTCCTAGGCGAATACGACTTCTAATGTATTCATGACTAATGCGCTGTGTTCCTTCAATTTTAATATCATCCAACGCTCCCTCTGTTACTTTGATAACCGGTTGTCGGCTGGCGATCGTGGCTTCATCCAGTTCAGCACTGGAGGTAATGTAGTGTTTGGCAATATAAAGTTCTGTAATTTTCCTAGCAACGTCATCTAAATCCTGGATACTGGCACTAGAGCCAAGTTGTTGCAGCGCAGCTTGCCGAATTTGTTCAATCTCATTGTGTAGAATACTGTGTCCATCCACTTTAATGGTGTTGATTGGAACTTTAATCTCTCTATTCTGAGTTGCTGGCTGGGTAGCTGGTGTATTGGCATACAGCCGGATGTCTTCTCGAATGAAAAAGCGAGTATTCAAAAGTGCGGAATTGACAAAATCCTGTAAGTCCGACTGTCCAATGGGTGCTGCCGAAGCAACCAAATCCGCTTTTGGTAAAGTCGGTGCACCGGACTCTGGCATAGTCACGGCTATCGATCGGGCTTGTGGATGGGCAGTAACGGTCTGGGCGATCGCCGTCGCTAACCGCAACATATTTTGTCGTTCCTGGGCTAGAGCACGGATCGCAATTATCTGGTTTCCCTGTTCCCACATTAGTGATGCCAACAAATTGGGCGGGACCTCCTGTGGCCCATAAATCAGATACCCCTGAAGCTCAGGATTGATCAGGACTGGGGTACCTCTAGCTTGATGTTTGCTTAAGACTTCTTGCGCAAAAGGAGACGCGCTATCGTCAATATAAATACTGCCAACTAAACAAAACTCCGGCTCATCGGGACAGGAAAACAGGCTAATAATTTGGGCCGAGGGAGATTCCGGTAAGGGAGCCTTAACCAGGTAGGGATGGACAGCGTGATCGTTCTCCCGTAGCACCTCTGGAGGTAAGCGATGCTGCCAGTCAGGGGGAAGTAAGGGACGAAGCTGCTGCCAATAAAATAACCAGGGATCACTCGGTTCCGATACCGCTGCAATTGATTGCGCCTTAGCCTGGGATAAGGAAGAAGCATAACCTAGTGCAATCAGCATCCCCAAAATCACAATTCTGGATCGCCAGCTCATAATAAAAGCCTGCTACTTGAGCAGGCATAGCCTAACGCACAAAATGCAGTTTGGGCAGTGGTCAGTAATAAAATTTACCTACCGAGGATCAACCGAGTCTGCAAAGGGAGCAGATGCAATATGATTGAGATTGACTTCTCCGAGTAGCTGCGACCACTCTGATTGGTTGCGGTTAATCATTCGTAGTTCGGCGATCCCATTTAAGGCATCTAGCCATAACCCTCTTTCCCGATACTCGCTGAGACTGCCGGGAAGCGCAGAGAGGGGAAAATCGACAGAAATTCGCTCAATCTCGCCATAAAAGAGTAGTTTTTCTTTAGATCTGCCATTGTCATCACACACCTCCAGGAATGACCACTTATAGGATTTATGGATAACCAGAGATGGTAATTGAAAGCGAACTAATTTCGGTGAACTATTCAATTGATAAACCAGGGTTTCTTCAAGCCGTTCTTGACTCTCATTATCCTTAAGTTCAAACTTGAGACTAACCGTATTGGGAGCCGTGTAGGGCAAGTAAAGCCAGACGATTGGACGCTCAGAAACTGTTAATAGCGGTCCAGCTTCTGGAATTAGGGCAGTGGGGTACTCGTTCTCGCTCCAAGTCACACAGTCACTGCCCCTGGTTCCCCCTGGTTTACGCTGCGACTTGCGGCCCTGGGATGATCTGCTGCCCCACCAAGCTATAATCGATGGTCTAATGACTGCCGCACCGATCGGGATCGTCTCTAAGGTGGTTGTTAATGGCTCAGGCTGCAAGGGAGTAAGCCGTGGCCCTACCACAGTCAGTGCTGCCGCGATCGTTGGCATCCCAAGCAAACTAATCATCGATAATAATGATGTTGGTACTAGCCACTTATTAAGATTCAGTTGAGGTTTCATGATGTACTCCTGTATGAAGAAAAAAATTAATTTATAAATTACCTTTACTAGATAATCCCAGCATCATGCTATTGCTAATAGCAAGCGCTATGACTGTAGGGGCAAAAGGAACCCAAAAACCCTTGAGAAAAAGAATAAAACAAATTCCATATAAAACAACAGTAATTATGCCATTTATCACCAGATTGAGTCCCTTATTACGAAGGGAAATTACCAGCAATCCCCCCAGGAATGTTCCTCTCCAGATCCAGAACCAATCCTGCCAAACAGGTAAAGTGGTTAGCAAGGGTTTACCCTCTTCGGCAGCACTAATAAGCTGACTGAGCATGTGGGCGTGAATAACAATGCCTTCCATGCTGATGCCATAGGGTGTTGGTGAGATATCCTGAGCACTAGGAGCTGTTGTGCCAATTAAAACAATTTTATTTTCCCAGTTATTAATTTCCCCAGAATTTACTTGATTAAAGAGGGCAGTCATACTTATTTTTTCAGCAATCCTTGATCGACTACGATATCGAATCAGAATTTGTTCCTCATGGATATTATCCAACCATTGATAACCACCTGCAAAAATATCCAAAGGTTGTAATTTCAGAGAATCATAGGGAATTTTTTTAATGCGGAAATATTCTAATGCCAAGCGATTGCTAAAGGAAGTTTCAACTTGACAGAGTGACTTTGGCTTGGGTCTTCTGGCCAGGAGTTGACGACGGATAATACCACCAGAATCCATAACTAAATCATTAAAACCAACCCGATCGTAGGCAATTCCTGGAGACATCCCTACTGGAAAACCTGTACTTGTTTTGCCTACATCTTCGTCATCCGTACCTGTATAACAAACTGGAATAATGCTCGGATCTTGCCATAATTCTGCTAACTCAGGTGGGGTTGGTGGCTCTGGTCGATCGCGCATAATATCAAAGCCAATCAGGAGTGGATTCTGTTTTTTGATAGCCTTAAATAACCTGGTCAGGGTTTCATCAGATATCGGTTGACCAAATTGGCGAATATCTTCTTCGGTAATCTCAACAATCACTAAACGAGGATCAGACCCCAAGTCTGGCAACTGACGCATCATCTGATCATAGAAATATAGTTCTAGCGGTTCAAGGATTGTTGTCAGTTTTAGGCCAATGATCGCGATCGTGACGATCGTACTGACTAGACCGACTTTTTTCAGATTTTGCCTGAGTCGCTTGACACCAAAGAACGCCCTGGCATCAGGACGCACAGTGGGAACAGCACTGGTTGCCTCAACTTCAGCTAGATCGGCTGCCGGTTCCTGGACAACTGTCTTTGACTGCTGATACGGCTCCCTAGAGGGTGTCACAGCCTGTCCCTGCAAGCTTGCCCAGGTTAAATACTCCTCAGTTGGATTTTGGAATAAAACGGGTAACCAACTGGCACAGGGAAAGCGATCCTCCCAACTTTCCTCCAAACGAGTTCGGGCTTCCCGCATAGCTAGATACAATGACTTGCCCGGTTTTTGATCATGAGAGCCTGCAAACGCCTTCAGAAAATATTCTAAAAACTTGATGGCAACCTGATCTGGAATCAACTGACGCATCACAATGAGATAGGGAACATTCAGTTGACTCAGTTGATGTGCTAAACCCAAGCCATCACAGGAATTGAAAATTGCTAACTTCAGCCCATGCTGAACGGCTTGAGCAATACCGTGCTTGATCTGATCAATCTCAATCCTTTCATGTTCATTGATCTGAAAACTGCCGATCTCACCATTTGTATTACTATTACTGTGACCAGCAAAAAACAAAATGTTGATCGTCTCTTCCCAAAGGGTATCACTAATCTCAGGACGATCGGGTAAGATCAGTTTTTTGATAGACTGTACTTTGGGTAGATTATTGAGTAATCGTAAATCTTCCTTAACATTAATTTCTCTCCTACCTTTTTCCTTGACGATTTGCTCATTAACACCTAGGATTACTAGAATCTGTACTACTTCTGATGTTCTATGACTTTCAACCCGGTGCGATTCAGGCAAGCTAAAGGCAAAGTCTGATTTAGGGAAATGGCTAAATAGCTTCCACCGATGCCAAGGTAGTAAGCGAATAAATTGATCGTCAGTTGTAATTAGAACTTGAGTTTCTTCATTACGGGAGAGAAAGGATAGTAAACTCTCATAAATCAGATCAAAGGATTCCGATCCCAGCCATACTTGAAAACGCTCGACCAATTTCTGACTCAGTGTCTCAAACTCTCTCCATGAGAGGTTAGTGATGACATCGGGATCTACTTCCAAGACGCGTGTACTTAAGGACTGACAGAAACCGTCATAGTACTGTTGCCACTGGCGACACAGGGCCAAGAGATCCTCGGCAGGCGGTAAACTGCCGGTTCCCTGCCAGAGGAGAGAGCGATTGCGCCCCAACAGTTGAGCGTCAATATGGGCTAGACCCGTTGCCAGGGTTCCCTTCCCTAATTTAAGTAATACCCGTTGATAGGCCATTACGATCGCCCTGAGTCGCTCTCTCCAGATCTTACTTCACCGATCCAGTAAACCGAAACAGTGAAACTGAAACAGTGAAACTGAAACAATTGCCAGCAACCACCCCTCCTGGTTCTGGTGGCGGCGAGATTGAGTCTCCCGATCGGGCTGTCTGATCTCAATGCCCGATCGTCGTCTCCGGGCAAAGCCATCTTTACCCTCCCATGCTCCTCGATCGCAAAAACAAAA
Source organism: uncultured bacterium (assembly GCA_964536415.1). Lineage (GTDB taxonomy): Bacteria > Cyanobacteriota > Cyanobacteriia > B231 > B231 > Trichothermofontia. Next base: position 7,124 of record CAZHXN010000084.1, on the reverse strand, counting down.
CCGAATTAATTGCCAAGGCTGGGGAATTCGTGGTGTATACTAGATCGTCTGTGTAGATATTGCAGTCGGTATATTTAAAGAGGAATCCGCATGTCACGCTACCGAGGTCCCCGCCTCCGCATCGTGCGCCGTCTCGGAGAACTACCTGGTCTCACCCGTAAGTCCCCTCGGCGTGCCTATCCCCCCGGTCAACACGGCCAAACGCGCAAGAAAAAGTCGGAATACGCCATCCGTCTGGAAGAAAAACAAAAGCTGCGCTACAACTATGGCCTATCGGAGCGCCAATTACTTCGCTATGTGCGGAAGGCACGGCGGGCAACGGGTTCTACTGGTTTGGTATTGCTACAACTGCTGGAAATGCGGTTGGACAATACTGTCTTCCGCATGGGCATTGCGCCCACCATCCCCTCGGCTCGCCAATTGGTGAACCACGGCCACGTCTGCGTCAATGGACGGGTGGTCGATATCCCCAGCTATAACTGCAAACCAGGGGACGTGATTACCGTGCGCGATCGCGACGCTTCCCGCAAGTTAGTCCAACAGAATTTGGAATACCCCGGTTTGTCCAATCTTCCCAGTCACCTGGAGTTTGACAAGAATACGATGGTAGGTAAGGTCAACAGCGTGATTGAGCGGGAATGGGTGGCTTTAGCGATTAATGAACTGCTGGTGGTTGAGTACTACTCACGCAAGGGCTAAGCAGTCGGTCCATCTCTAATATATTTGGACATTCAATCATGGGTAGCAGTGGGGGATCGGGTTCAATAGGACTTTATCCCCCACTGCCTGTTGAAGGGCAATCCCTGGAAGGCACGGCGCGTCCCCAAAGGCTTGGACGAGTCAGCCAGTGTTCGCAGTAGGAGATGGGGATCGCCGTAGAGAGTTAGGTGAGCGATCGCGCCCGACGGCGGCGGCGTTCCGTACCCCGTTCACGTGGGAGGGGTAGAGAAACGTCCGACTCAGGCGTTCGGCGATCGCGGCGGCTGCTCCCAGTTTGGTTCCGACCGTCTGACGCCGCCAGTAAGCGTTTAGCCATCTTGCGGCGATGATCACTTAGAGAGACCACCTCGGCCTCACTCCCCTCGCGGGCCACCCGAATCAATATCCCCGCCAGTAACAAGCTGGCAATCATGGAGTTGCCCCCATAACTAAACATGGGGAAAGGTAGCCCCGTTGTTGGCAAAGCGCCTGTAGCCACCCCAATATTCAGCAATGACTGTCCAATTAAAAAGATCATGGCTCCGATTGCCACTAACTGGTGCACAGGGCGCTGGGCCTTCATCGCAATCCGCAACGCCAGCGTTGCATAGGCGGCCAGAAACAGGATCAATAGGATCCCGCCGATTAACCCAAACTCTTCAGCAAAAACCGCAAAAATGAAGTCCGTGTACTGGATAGGCAAATAAAATAACTTTTGCTGAGAGAGACCAAATCCCGACCCCCAGGGTCCCCCGGAGCCGATCGCCAGTAAGCTTTGAACCAACTGATAGCTATCCCCACGCGGATCTGCCCACGGATCAAGAAACGACAACACCCGCCGCCGCTGATACTCCCGCGTGGCAATACTCAACACCCCCAAACAGCCCCCCGCCAGAGCTGCCGTTCCCAGTTGCAGATAAGGTAAGCCCGCAGCCAGCGCCAATAACCACAGGGTAATCCCACACAGAGCCGTTGTACTCAGATTCGGTTGCAGAAGAATGCCCATCAAAACTAGGGCAAATACCCCTAACCAGAGCAGGCGCACCTTCCAACTTAATCGTCCCCATTGGCTGAAAACCCGTGCCCCTTGCAACACTAGAAATGGCTTCAATAATTCCGACGGTTGGATCGGCACCCCTCCAATCACCAGCCAGCGGGTCGCCCCATTGATTGTGGTACCCAACCCCGGCAGGAGGGTGAGAAAGAGTAAGCCCATCAAGCTAAACAAACACCAATGGGCCATACCCTGGACGTAGCGCAGCGGTGAATGCACAATCAGGCTAAACCCGACGAGGCCAATTACGACCCAAATCAGTTGCCGCTTGACGTAGTACAGGCCATCCCCAAAATCGGCGTCGGCGATCGGATAGGAGGCCGAGTAGAGCACGATCAGCCCTAACCCCAGCCACATAAAGGTTAGCCAGCGGAGGATACGGGCTTCGAGTGCCCATCCCTTAACGGAAGGGTCGAAGAAGGGGATAAAACGGTGTAGGTCCACGCTCGGGTTGCAGTGAGAAAGGGAACGATCGCTGGCCTGGGAAGTGTCCAGACGATTGCGACAAGTATATCGATCTCGTTGTCACTCGTCAGCTTTCGGACAAATTTATTCCAATTTCAACCTCTGCCCGTGTCGCAGACAGCGCGTGTCGCAGACAGCGATCGAGGTCACTCAGGGTTCGGGGCATCCCATTTACGATCTACGCCAAGGGCTGCAATGGAACTGGCCCAACGGAGAGGGGGGGATTCGAACCCCCGTTAGGTGTGACCCTAAAACAGATTTCGAGTCTGCCGCATTCAACCGCTCTGCCACCTCTCCATTTTTGATTATGGCACGACCGTGCACCGAATCTCTCATTGCGACTGGGTTAGTACCGGTTAATTAGGCAATTCCCGCCTGCTTCTGCCATAATCTCTCGATATTGTTGATATTCTGCCTACTTTGCGCGGTATTTCGGAGAACCCAGCCTTGCTAGAGTACATGACCTTGCCTGATCTACCCCCGGTTGCGCCCTATTCCCATGCGGTGCGGGCCGGGGACTTCCTATTTGTCACGGGGCAACTGGCGGAAGATCCGACTACTGGGGAGATTGTGCGAGGACCGATCGCGGAACAGACCCGGCAGGTGATGACTAACCTGAAGCGGGTTCTGGCGCACGCAGGGACGGGATTCGATCGCGTGGTTATGGCCCGCATTTTCATTACCGATCTGCGGGATTATGAGACCGTCAACCAGATCTATGCATCCTATTTTGAGCCTCGCCGCTTGCCCTGTCGCACAACCGTTGGAGTACTGGGGCTGGCAGGTGTGGGGGATGTGGAAATTGATTTCATTGTTTACTGTGGCGAGTGAGGTGAGGCGAGAGCGAGATGACAACTGCACCCCCCCCCCAATTTGGACTCGTGTTAGTGACTGCACCCACCCAGGAACAGGCCCAGGTGATCGCCCAGGCCTTGGTCAGCGCCCAACTGGCAGCCTGTGTGAGCCTCACGCCCATTGCGTCTATTTACACCTGGCAAGGGCAGGTACAGCAGGAAACCGAATGGCAACTGGTCATTAAAACCGATCTGCGCTTATTTGATCGCCTTGCCGCCAAAGTTCAGGCGATGCATTCCTATGAAGTACCGGAAATCATTGCGGTTCCCATCGTTGCCGGGGCAGCCCCCTATCTCCAGTGGTTAGCCGCCAATACCCAGGAAGCCCTTGCCTCACCGGGTTGAGGCCGTTGGCATGAAGCGTCTCGCTGTGCTGTCTGTGGACCAAGAGTGGCCCATTTCATACGGATATCGTTCGGTGATCGGCGTAAAGTTTTCCATCGCAGTCTTGACATTTGACCAGTCACCCAATTAGCGATCGCGCATGGCGATCGTCAGTGGTACACTCTGGAAGGTTAAACTGGAACTGAGCGGGTCTCTTGGGGAAAATTTACCCCCCGTCGCCTCAACCATAGCCGCAACTCTATAAGCAATTCCTATTGATGGCTCCTACTCCTATGCACAATCCTTCATTGCGTCAAGAAGCTCGTAACCAGCCAGCTCCGGTCATTCCGATGCTCCACGATGCCTCAATTCTGAACTGGCTAGAAGAGACAGGGCGGCTATTAGCCCGTGATCCTAAGGACGATCGTAACTATCTGGAAGAAGAAGAGGAAATCTCCGAACTGATGGGGGGCGATGATTCTAGCTACGATGATGACGATGATCTAGACGATCTGGACTTGGATGAGTAGACTCTAGGCACCTTTAGGCAGTGTCCTGGGTAAGGGTTGCCTTTAATGGCTTCCTGGTGAACAATTGTTACGAACTATCCAGTTCATGGTTGTGGTGAGTGAGTGAGTCGAGGTTTTTGTGGACGCTAAGTTATTTCCATCGAGAGCGCTAGTCTCCTCCGGTCTGGGTCTGTCGTGTCTGCTGGCAGTTGTGCTAGGGCTGGCGGCGCTGGTCCTCGATACGCTGGCAGGACGGAGCATCCCCCAATTCGGTTCCCTAACGGTTCCTCTGCTCCTGAGTGCAGGGTTGACGATTGTGGCGGGGCTGTGGGTCGTGCCCTTGCTTCAGGCACTTAAAACGGGTCAGATTATCCGGGAAGAGGGTCCCAAAGCCCATTTTAAGAAAGCCGGTACCCCGACAATGGGGGGAATTTTTATCTTACCCGTGGGGTTGGGTGTGGCCCTACTGGCAACGGGCTTTGCCCCGCAGGTATGGGTACTTTGCCTATTGACCCTTGCCTTTGGCGCGATCGGCTGGATTGATGACTGGCAGGTTCTCCAGCGCCGATCGAATCGGGGGATTTCCCCGCGAACCAAGCTTTTGCTACAAATTGCGATCGCGAGTCTCTTTTGCCTCTGGTTATTGGCTACACAACCAGCAACTGTGACCAAGATCGCCCTCCCCCTGGGCCTCACTCTCCCCCTGGGCAGCCTGTTTTGGATCGTTGCGGGCTTTGTGCTAGTGGCAGAGAGCAACGCGACTAACCTGACGGATGGCCTGGATGGATTAGCGGCTGGAACAGGGGCGATCGCGCTGCTGGGGATGAGTGCCCTGATCGGGTCAACGGCCCCGGATCTGATGGTCTTTTGTGCGGCCTTGAGTGGTGCGTATCTGGGCTTTTTGGCCCATAACCGTAATCCTGCCAGCGTGTTTATGGGGGATACCGGTTCCCTGGCCCTGGGGGGCGCATTAGCTGGCGTGGCCCTGCTGAGCCAGAATTTGTGGGGACTGCTCATTATTGGCGGTCTATTCGTGGCTGAAGCGCTCTCCGTTGTGCTTCAGGTCAGTTACTACAAAGCAACCAAGGGACCCAATGGCATTGGCAAGCGGTTGTTTAAGATGGCTCCTCTGCATCACCATCTAGAGTTAACGGGCTGGTCTGAGCTGCAAGTGGTGCTGTTATGTTATGTCGCCAGTGGTCTGCTGGCTCTCCTGGGGTTGTGTGTACGCGCAAGCGCGATCGTCTAGATCAGACTGGGGGTGGGGCCACGACTGCCGGTAGGAAGGTTCGCCCTTGCGGTTGATAGGCCCCGGCCCAAGCGGCTACGAGGGGGGCCATTTGTTGGAGGACCGCCGGACTGCTGCTGATGTACCCTGCGCCTGCGGCAGCGGCTTGAGAGGCTTCTGTGGAGACGTTGCATGGCCGCAGAGGGGCTGGGAGCAGGGCCAGCGGTAAACCGTGTCCTCCCTGATAGCTACCCGCTAGGGCACCTGTCAGAGCCGCAATCCCAGATGCCGCCGGCAGGAGGTCTGGCTGGCGTTGGGTTGCCTGGAGCGATCGCACCACGGCACGGCGAAAATCCCCAGGGGCGCTGAGGAAACAGTACAGCGCCAGGGCAATCTGACCTTCAATCCCCGTTCCACTCTGCTCAAGCATTAAAGGCAGAACAGTCGCTAGTCCGGCTCCTTGGGTCAGTCCCTGTTGCACCCCTTGTAGGCACTGTCCTATCCCTGTCTCCATCGGGGCAGTACGCCTCACCGGTGGCCGATCGTGAAGTTCCTGAGTCTCCTCCTGCTCCTGGGTGTCCGCCGTCTGGGGTGTGGGTGTCAGGGTCGCTAGCTGCATCAACAGGTCAGGGATGAGCGTCATCGGCTCTAGCGTCCCTCGACAACTATGGGCTAAGGCGAGGGCAAAGACCTGCCAAGCCGTGGTAATACCGTCCAGCCCCGGTGTGTTCTTCCAACGTTGCTGCCAGAGCATAGCGCTTTCCTGGGGTAAGCCTGTGCTTAACGTTAAGACCACCTGCTCACACAGCGTTGCCGCTGACTGCACGAGGTAAGTCGGGGTGTCGTGGTAAAAGAGGGCCACAGGCAAGAGCGCCAGCAGGATTTCCGCATCTGTGGGGAGCGTGAGTACCGGTTGATCACCGCCTGTCTCCGCAGGGGCATTATCCGTCGGCTGATCCCCTACTAGCCAGTGTTCGGGAGTCACCTGCCCGTGATGAATTAAATCCTGGGCACAGCGATCGGCCAGCCGCCAGCCGATCGGGGATAAGGGCTGATCTTGCCAGGGCGTTAGTGTCCATTGGGCTAACCAGAGATGGGGAGGAGAGTGCTTTAAAAACCAGTGACCCAGGTTGGCAGCTTGCCAAGCACCCGCGATCGCGCCCTGGCAATGGTGAAGAAAGGAAGAGGGTAACATGGTAACTTTCAGAAACACCTTTCAGGCATCGGTTTAAGGGAATAACTGGCAAGCATTGGTTTGCGGGACAACTGCCAGGGGCAACTGTCCGGCCTTTCAAACATAGGTTTAGGGCGTAAAGTTTGCAAGGCAGTCCCGAAATGGATCAAGAGTCGCTATAGTGTGTTACGAATTTGATCGGGGTCTATAGGTCAGCGTTCGTATAGCGTCTCTGCCGGAGAATTGCAGGCCAGGAAACTTCGAGCCATCCGAATGCACAGAGTCCAAATTCATTAAACCAGGGATGCCAAGCACAAATGGTAGGACGGATTTTTATATCAGCCGGTCACGGTGGGTTTGAGGGCAGCCAGCGCGATCCAGGGGCGATCGCTGGCAATACGACCGAAGCCAGAGAAATGATGCTGGTGCGGGATGAAATTGTTAGAGTCCTCCAACCGCGCGGCTATGCTGTCTTTTCAGTGCCAGATACCCTGAGCTTGCGGGGGACGATCGAGTGGATTAACGCGCGATCGGATAGCCGTGATGTTGCCCTGGAGATCCATGCCGACG
>CAZHXN010000084.1:0-232 GCA_964536415.1 uncultured bacterium | reverse complement strand
CCCGACGGTGCGGGGGGCTACCTGTTTCTATATCGCCAATAACGAAGTCCGACGACAACACGCCCAGATTGTCCTCACTGCCTACTTACGTCGGGTGCCCCAAGTTCCCAGCCGTGGCGTTAAGCCAGATACGGCCACAGCGGTTGGTCGCTTAGCCTTTTGCCGCGATGTGCTTCCTCCCTCGCTGCTATTAGAGTTGGGGTTCCTAACCAATCCCCAGGATCGCTTCATC
>CAZHXN010000083.1:12047-17746 GCA_964536415.1 uncultured bacterium | reverse complement strand
GGCATCCCCGCGGAGGGGGGGGGGGGGGTCTTGGCCATCACAGGTGTATTGGGGGGGAATAGGGCCTTGGCTACGAAAGACGGGGCTGATGAGTTGCATAGGCACCTCCAAATTAGGCGAGGAGAGTGGACTAGGGGTTGGCGGGGTGGCACAGGCGGCAAGGCAAAGGCTGAGGCTGACGATCGCGATCGCTAGCCACAAGCAACGACATCCGAGCGGTCTGGAGATGATCCTGAACGATCGCATCCGTTCCCTGAGCCGATCGCAGATGGGATGAATCAGGGGTTGACGGCAAAGGTGAATGCGAATGCTACCTCTGCCTGCCAGTGATTGAGCAGCAGCCATTAATCGTCCCTGTTACTATTAATAGTTCATGGATAGTTGTTGATCTTGGCAAACAGTTTAGACATTAATCACCTATGTCCAGCATATCGCTAGCCTGTCGATCGATGCGAATCGTTAACTTCTTAACTTATTTTTACAAATAGTCTCTGACTTTTGGGGTGCCCTATCCCTGGCGTGTAAGGTATTCTAGGGAGGTAACAACGATCGCTGAGGTTCGTAAAGTTGAGCTTTGATCCGAATCTGTGTCGCAATGAGACTGAGGTCGAAAGCAAACTCATTGTTCAATATTTACTTCCTGAATTGGGCTACTCACCGGATAGCTGGCATCAGGAGATTACTTTTGGAAATATTCGTTTAGATTTTCTGGCATTTGCCTCCCAAGTGCTACCATTCTCACTGACTGACAATTCGCCTCTGGGGTTAATTGTAGAAGTCAAAGGGCCACAGGAGAATCTGGATAAGCATGAACGTAAATTAATGCGTTATATGCTTCAGTTGCGTATTTTATTTGGAGTATTAACGAATGCTAAACAGTTTCGCATTTATGAACGACAGAGTAACGCTGTTAAGAAAATTTTTGAATGTGCTGGTCAGGATATCTCAACTCAATTGCCTAAAATTAGAAACATTATTGGTCGTGATCACATTAAACAAAGCTTGCGATCAATACAAAATTCAACCGAAAGTTTAACTATTCAAGGAGATTTTACTCAGGAGAAATATGAGATGAAAGTTATCACGATTTATCACAACAAAGGTGGCGTTGGCAAGACAACCATATCGGTTAATCTAGCTGCTGCTTTGCGATTAAGAGGTCTACGTGTTTTATTGATTGATATTGATGCGCAAGCAAACTCAACGTTTGCCACTGGTTTAGTTAAGTTTGTGCTGGAAGAAGATGATGATCTTAAAGATGCAAATGTTGCCCATCTTCTATTATCAGGTGATCTAGATTTTATTCCAGATCTTAGAAGAAAGTCTCAATTATTTAATGATCCTGAGATTGACGTTATCCCTTCACATATCAACTTGATTGAAGTACAAGAGAAATTAAACCAAATCGCAGTCAGTCGAACGCGACTACCCACGAAACTCGAACTTGTAGAGAATGATTATGATATTGTTTTAATTGATGCACCTCCCTCCAGAGACCTCTATGCTCAGTTGCCAATGATAGCAGCTGACTATCTTATCATTCCTTCTGATTTGAAACCATTTGCAAATCAGGGGCTTCCCAACGTCAAGAATTTTGTCAAGGATATCAATGAATATCGCATCTCAATCCGCAAGGATGAATTAAAAATTTTAGGAGTTTTGCCCTCAAAGATTAGCACGAATCCTAAGTATTTAGCTAAGACATTTCCTAAACAAAAGCAAGCAGTCATCGATAAGTATAATCTGCCTGTCTTTGATACCATCATTTCTGAGAGGGTTGCGTTATCTCATTGTGCTGATGCAACAGTTACAGTTGGCGATCTTGAAATTCCGAATCCTCAGTCTATTTTCAAGTATGATCCCAGTTCTCCTTCAGCTCAAGAATTTGAAATTTTAGCTGGGGAAGTGCTAAATAAAATTGGAGCCATAACTTATGGTGAGCTATAAACTTGTTGACGTTAAAGCTATTCAGTCTGATCAGCCGCGATCGACTTTCCCAGAAGCAGAAATCGATGAGGTGGCTAATCTTTTCTTAATGGCGGGAATCTTAGCAGGGCCGCTGATTGTTAAAGAAGCCAAGCCCCATGAGTTTATCGTCTTGCACGGACACAAAGAGTATTATGCTGCTGTCAAGGCCAGGGAAAAAGATCCCAGAAAAGCTGAGATGGTGAATGCCTTTGTAGTCGATCGCAAAGATAGTCCGGAAGTAGAACAAGCCCTGCTTCAGCAGATTAGTATATCGATTGTTTCATCAGTGGCGACCATTATTAAAACGCCTGCTACCGCTGAAGCTGGAGTCTCTTCTCAGCGGCTTGATAATCTGGAGAATCGCCTGAATCAGATCCAACAAGCTCTCCAGCAACAGCAACAACAGCTTGAAAAAGATTTTAATCAAAAATTACAGGAAATCTCAGATCGTATCCCTAAACAACGCTCTTTACTTGAAGAGATAAATACCCTGGAACTAGACAAGCTGGCGTTGCGGCTTCAAAGCTTAGGGGTTCGGGATGCAGGTGCAGTCTGTAAACAGATCTTGAAGGAGCGAAGCAAGAAGACCTTTAGCTCATTTTCAGACATGGTTGAGCGGCTGAAAAAGGACGAAAAAGGAAGGAAGGTCCGATGTTTCAGTGAAAAGACCATGCTTAAACTGATCGATATTGCAGCGCAGACAACCTTGACCCCCTAGGCAAATACCTGATTGACTGACAAAACTCGCAGCCCCCTCACCCCAACTCCTCCCCCAGAGCGGGCGAGGTGCTCATCGGGCCAGAGGTTTTGCAAGTTCAAGTCCCTTCGCCCCTTGTGGGAGAAGGAATTTAGAGAGGAGGGGCAAAGATTGGTCAGTCAACCCAGAGAAGGGGGGCTTCCTTCTTACCTCTCTCCTCACGTAAGGGGAAAAGATCGGGCAGGTAACCAGAGGTCAACACCTAGGCTGGTGTGCTTCAGCCCTGGCTTGCCAGTGGATCCATCCTGCCGAGCGATCGTGTAGCTCGTTGCGATCTGGGATAGATAGGAATGGTGAATCGCACGTATAGATTAGCCCAGACATGAGCCCGTCCTCCTGAGCGATCGTGCATCTCGCCGTGATCCCCCGTGGGTTGGGGTACTACCCACCCTCATTTATCAAATTTTCATGACATTACCCTATCCGATCGCGATCGGACCTCCCTTGCCAATAGGCGAAACCCTTGGAAAACAAGGGTTACAGCCCTCACCTAGGGAAAATATAAAGAAATGTTGAAGTAATTGCTTTTTTTCAAAACGGTAAAATACAATACAGACATCGAAAGAAATCGTTCATCTCTTTCAAGTGGTTCGAGAGACTTCTCACCAGACGAGGGAGACGGAAGTAGGGAGAGATCCCGAAGGAACGCGCCTCAAAACACACTACATATCTCTCTGAGACAAGTTGGAGGCGACAAGCATGAAACTCACATATCGCGGCGTTACTTACGATTACAACCCCCCGGTTGTTGAATACACTGAAAGTGACAACGTGGGCACTTATCGGGGTGTGGACATCCGCTTCCGCTCACCGAAAAAGCGCCTAGTTCTTGATTCTAACCTGGATCTGAAGTATCGCGGTGTGGCCTATCAACCAACCGTAACGATGGTTGAAGCGACGGCGGAAACGGCTCCCGTTGCTGCCCCAGCCGTTGCGCCTGAACCCGTTAGGGGGCTGGATGTGCCAGTAACCGAATGGGCACGGGGCCTGATGATGCGCCACTGTCGGGCGATCAAGAACCGTCAACAAGCCCTGCTGAGCCGCAGTGCAATGGAAGTGGGCATGGGGGCCGACCAAGTCGCCAACTACTGGGGGCGCATCCAAGGTAAGATTCATCCAACTTTTCGCACTACCTACGATCGCAGTGCTGTTTCACTCAGCTAGCCGCAGATTAAAAGCTTGATCGGAGATTTCTCTCTCAAGGTTCAACCAACCGTAGAACAGTCCTGATCAGGGAAACAACGGGGTAAATCAATTGACATCCTTAAGCACGACTTAAGGATGTTTTTTTTGCATGAGGAGGAGCTTTACCCCATGCGACCTGGTGCTTCTGGTTAGGATAGTGGTTAGGATAGGACGGACAAATTGCTGACACCCATTGCCGACACCCTATATTCTGGCGTCGCTAGCCTTTGTAATCAGAGGTCGCTATTCTCGTTCTCTTGCGCGATCGGGTGAAATCACGCCCATTTATTCAGCCTTCGGGTTAGGCTGCCTGGTAATCACCTTGGGACTCACCTTTGCCATCCATCCCCCCTACTACCATGTCTTATCCCCGGCTCATAACCTGCTTAGGGTCCAGTCTAACGATCGCCGTGGGGCCACTAACCCCTCTCCTAACCACTGGTCCTGCCACTGCCCAGGTTACCCCGGATGGTAGCCTCGCCACCCAGGTGAATACGTCTGATGGTCGTGCGTTTACGGTCACGGGGGGCGATCAAACAGGGGGGAATCTGTTCCATAGTTTTCGGGAGTTTTCGGTTCCGACGGGGGGGGAAGTCTTTTTTGATCAGGCTCTGGATGTACAAACCATTTTTGCGCGGGTGACGGGGGGCCAGCGATCGACGATCGATGGTCTGCTGCGGGCCAATGGCAGTGCCGACCTCTTTTTGCTCAACCCAGCGGGTATTCTCTTTGGTCCCAATGCGGCCCTGAACCTGGGGGGATCGTTTATCGCCAGTACGGCTGAGGCGATCCAGTTTGGCGATCGTACCGAGTTCAGCGCCGTTCAACCCCATACAACGCCTTTATTAACAGTCAGCAGTCCGATCGGTCTCCAGTTTGGCCGCCATCCAGGGGAAATTCGCAATCAGTCTCGTACCTTTGGAGCTACCAATATCGAGGGCCTCCAGGGACAACCCGATCGCACCCTAGCCCTAGTCGGCGGACCGCTGGTGTTGGCGGGGGGGTATATGACCCTCCTGGGGGGACGGGCCGAGGTGGGCAGTGTGGGGGCCAATAGCACCGTTCAGTTAACGCCGATCGCCCAGGGTTGGAGCCTGGGTTACGACGCCGTTCGCACCTTCCAGGACATTACCCTCACCCACCAGGCCACCGTTAACGCCAGCAGCAACCAAACTCCCGGCGAAATCCGTCTGCGGGGACAGACCCTCACCCTTACGGACGATAGCCAGTTAGCCGCCGTGACTGAAACAGGACAGGGGGGCACCATTAGCCTTGAGGGCGATCGTCTCGTGATCAATGGCGGCTCCCAGGTTCTCGCCTTAACCGTTGGGTCAGGGACAGGGGGGAACCTTAACGTGGTGGCAAAGACCGTCGAGCTAGCCGGTGCCCTGCTCCTTGCCGACGATCGCGTGCAATCCAGTGGTCTGTTTGCCAGTGTGCAACCGCGCACCAGTCGGGGGACTGGTAACGGGGGCAATTTGAATATTCGTGCCGATCGCCTGATCATTCGCGATGGTGCCCAGGCCGCCGTCACCACCTTCGACATCGGGACCGCAGGTAACCTGACCGTCCAGGCCCGCGACATCCTCCTCGATGGCTTTCAAGTCCGCAATAACGATGTCCCTATCCCCAGTGGTCTCTTCGCGGGGACCGATCTCAATTCAACGGGCCAGGGCGGTAACCTGCTGATTGAAACCAACCACTTGACCATTCGCAACGGTGCCGAAGCCCAAGCCTCAACCCTGGGACAGGGGGATGCCGGTAACCTGACGGTGCGGGCCAGAGAGAC
>CAZHXN010000083.1:7876-12037 GCA_964536415.1 uncultured bacterium | reverse complement strand
GAGCGGACGGACTCCCGATGGGCAATTCCCCAGCGCACTGCTGGCGGTGGCAGGTCTGGCCGGGGTTTCCACCGCCGCCGAGGGGCGCGGCGGCGATCTCCGGGTTGAAGCCGGACGGCTATCCCTTCAGGATGGCGCAGAAATTACCGTCAGTGCCACCGAGCGATCGCGGGGGGCGGGCAACCTGACGATCAGTGCTCCCCAAATCGAGTTACGCAACCGATCGGCCCTACGGGCAGAAACGGCAGCGGGCGATCGCGGCAACTTAACGATCACGAGCCAGGATCTCCGTCTGCGCCAAGGCAGCAATCTCACGGTGAACGCCACTGGCACCGCCACGGGGGGCAATATCCGCATCACGACCGCCACCTTGGCAGCCCTGGAGAATAGCGATATTACCGCCAACGCCGTGGCCAACTTCGCCGGTCGGGTCGAGATCACGGCCCAGGGAATTTTCGGCACAGCAGCGCGATCGCAGCTAACCCCAGCCAGTGACATTACCGCCAGTTCCGACCTGGGACCCCAATTTAGTGGCGTGGTTGAGATTCAAACGCCAGAGGTGGACCCTAGTCAAGGCTTGGTGGAACTACCGAGTAGTGTGATCGATATTGAGTCCCTGGTGGCCCGTGCCTGTGAACCACGCCCAGAGACAGAACGCAGTGAGTTTATTGTGACCGGGCGGGGGGGCTTGCCGGAGAGTCCCACGCAAGTCTTAAGTCCAGAGGCAACGATCGCGGGCTGGGTTTCAATGGCGGATGCACAGGGAAGGGTTTCCCACTCAGTTCCTAGGCAGGCCCCCCCAAGACACGCAGCCCCCAAGTCCCGCCAGGGTGGATTAGCGTCTCCCTTAGTGGAGGCGCAGGGGTGGGTGGTGAATGGGCAGGGACAGGTGATGTTAGTGGCATTACCGGGGGCAGCGTTCGGAGCGGGTGGGGGGCATTCAGGGAGCGTTGCCACCGGCACATCGCGGCTTGTCCCTAGCGGGGAATGCAGCACAAAATCGGCTAGCGAAACAGGCCACCTAAGCCCTGCTTCAGCAACACGATCGACTCCTTCACCACCGTAACCCCAAAAACCAGGACAGAGGTCGTCAGGGTTAACCCCAGCAGGCATACCACCAAGCCTGCCAAACTGATGGCCCCATCATCATCCAGGAGGCCAAAGCCGGTAATAAAAATCCCCATGGCCGGGAGGGTATTGGTCAACGGGATGGGCAACATCATCGAACAGGCCATGAGGGCAATCATACTGCCGAGGGTAATGCGTCCCAGACGGCTGGTACAGAGGGGGGTTAACCGGGGCCGTGACAAGACTTCAATCCGCTGTAGCCACGGCATTCCTGCTTTGATAAAGGCTTGCGCCTTGGGCAAAGGAATCGCAAACCGATTCACCCGCTCCGGTAGCCAGGGTCGTGTTGAGCCTGCAATCAGTTGCACTGCCAGGAGAAAGATGACAAACCCAAAAGGTGTGGAATAGCCTGGTGCTGGCACGGGCAACGCAGACGGCAACGACAGAATCACCAGGAGAAAACCAAACGTCCGCTCGCCCGCCAATTCCAGAATGTCATCCAAGGTCACGTCAGGGGGGCGTTCTTCTTCAAAAAAATACCGTTGCAGTTCTTTAGAGAGTTTGGCCATACAGTCCAGACAGCATGGGGGACAGGTGCGCCCCAAAAGCTGATCTCAATTAAGCATATTCCCGGCAGAGTTTGGCCCCGAAAGCCCAGAATCTAATGGCACACGACGGGAAACCGGCAGGATGCGCCAGCCACTGCTTTGCCACAACCTCTTTTTTTCTGTGGGTCGTGAACCGGGTGTCGGGGTGGCTTGAGTCACCAACTTGTCTTGATTGGAGCCTGGCTCAATTGGAACCTCGGGCACGTCTTGTTCGCTACCAGCGACCGTAGTAGGCAATGGGATTTTCCGGCGTTTTAAACCAGGCCCACATCTGGTCCCCGTAGGAAAAGTGCCACCATTCATATTGATGTTGGCAAAAACCGGCGGCCAGCATCATGTCTTGGAGCAATTGGCGCGATCGCTGCCATGCCTGCGCTTGCGGGTCGTCACTGTGGGCAAAATAGTCAGGTGCCGATCGCGGCGACAGTTCATCGATCGCTGTCCCCATGTCCACAGGGTTCCCGGCTGCATCCAACAGCGTCAGATCGATTGCCGATCCCGTACTGTGGGGCGGCGGGCACGCTGGATCAGGATTAGGGGCTGCCCAAAACTGCTGCACTTGAGCCACGATCGCCGCTTGCTGCTCCCGGCTGAGGTGCATCGGATCCAGTCCCTGTGCCCTAGCCACCTGGTCACAGGTATAGTCCACCATAAATTGCTGAACGGCGAGGGGACGATAGGCATCAAAGACCTGAAGTTGCCACCCCGGCTTCCGGGCAGTGAGATAGGCTTGGGCCAGCAATAGGCGATCGTGAACAGATTGGCGCAGATAAAAGGGGGATTTATCCCCATAGGGTGCCCCCAATTGCTGATAGGGATGGGGCAAAACACGGGCGATCGTGGGCGCAATTGCCACCAAAGGTTCCCCGCATTCTTGAATGGGTACCGTTAAGTAGGGTCTCATACTGAGGGGCACGAGAGAAGAATTCAAGTGCGATAAACGGGCAGGGTAAAGTGAAAGCAACTCCCCTGGTTGGCAACCGAATCAACCCAAATTTGACCATAATGGGCACGGATCACCCGTTGACATAGGGAGAGTCCTAAACCATAGCCCTCCTGATCTTCATCGCGGGGTAGCCGGACTTTTTCCTTGAAAATACGTTCCCGATCGGCTTCCGGGATGCCGGGTCCATTGTCGCATACACTCACCTGGACCTTTTGCGTGGTTCGATGCAGGATCGAGACCTGGATAACACCGGATTCGGGCGTATATTTACTGGCATTGTCGAGGAGGTTTAATAACACTTGTCGTACCCATTCGCGATCGGCATACACCAGGGGTAGATCAGTGGGAATATCGGTTTCGAGGCGTTGGGCTTTGAGTTGTAGCTTTTCCTTAAATTGTTCAAAGGTGGAGGTACATAATTGCCCCAGATTTAGCACCTGGGGCTGTACGCGAATTTCAGCCGTATTCCCCCGTGCCGCTTGCAAAATATCAGTGACCATGCGATCGATCTCGCGGATCTGGGTGCGAGCGTGTTTCAGCAATTGGCCCATGAGCGCAGGGGTCAGGCGGGAGGCCCGGACATCGTTGGGGTCCTGGCTGAGTTCCAGGGTTTCAACCGCGATCGCCGCAGCGGTAAGGGGATTGCGCAGATCGTGGGCCAGCATGGCAATAATCTGATCTTTGAACTGAAGCTGTTCTCTCAGTTCTTCCTGTTGCTGTTTCAGGCGAAAGATCTCGTCAGACAGGCGCATTAACTCTGCCGCATTGACGTTTGACGGGACATAGGGGGGATCGGGGACCGCCTCCAAGGGCGTCGCTTGAGCTTGGCGGGTGGCCAGATACTCTTCCACCGATCGTTGCCAACGGGGCCAGCAGTATCCAATCTGGAGCACCAAGTTGTTGCCCGTCAAGGTTTGGCGCGGTTCGGGATGGATCTTGATCAGGGCAGGCGTCACCACGAGCTTAAAGTGCTCTACCAAGTAGGGCTGTTCACTGACATCAATCACCTGGAGGTCATAGTCGAAGTGGGCATCTAACTCTTTGAGGTAACTGCGAATCTGCCGAATTTGCTCCCTGGAGTTGGGGCGCTTATCTACAAACAGCAGGAGTTGGAGGGGTGCCTCCGCATTAGGGGATGGGGGTACAGAAGGGGCCTGCATGTAGATTCCAGAATTTGACAGGAATAAGCCGTTGGCAAGATTCACCTTATTACTTTTTTACTTTTTTTTTATCTTGACGGCAAATCAATCGGGGTGCTGAGGGCAAATCTCCCTGGTAGGGGCGAACCAGAAGCCCGCGGCAGAAGTTTGGTATCGGTGTCCTGCCAATGGCACAATAGCGGCAGATCATGGGGCACGGTCTCCTGACTCATCCTGCCGGAAGTCACAGGGATGGCGCGGGCGATCCCGTCGGGGGTCTGCCCCGAAGCCATTATGTGCAACGAACTGGCTACGCCTCGAACACCCATCGAAACCCTATCGGAAATCCATCGGACACTAGATTTATGACTGACGCCACCAACCCTCAGGTTTTTTTTGA
>CAZHXN010000083.1:0-7866 GCA_964536415.1 uncultured bacterium | reverse complement strand
TCGCCTCCTGGGGCTATCGGTACGCACGATCGGCAACCAGCCCGCCGGACGGATTGTGATGGAGTTACGCGCGGATGTCGCGCCCCAGACTGCCGAGAATTTCCGTGCCCTCTGTACAGGGGAGAAAGGGATGGGGGCGTCTGGCAAACCCCTGCACTTTAAGGGGTCCGCTTTCCATCGCATTATCCCTGACTTCATGTGCCAAGGGGGCGACTTCACCAGAGGCAACGGCACGGGGGGCGAGTCCATCTATGGACGCACGTTCCCGGATGAGAATTTCCAACTCAAGCATACGGGACCTGGCCTGCTAAGTATGGCAAATGCGGGTCCCAATACCAATGGCTCCCAGTTTTTCCTCACCACGGTGGCCACCCCCTGGCTGGACGGCAAGCACGTGGTCTTTGGCAGGGTCATTGAGGGCATGGATGTCGTCCGCCAGATGGAGCAAGTGGGCAGCGCCAGCGGTCGCACCAGCCAGCCCGTCGTTATCGCCGATTGCGGCCAACTCTAGCTCCCCAGCCCTGGATTCCCTTGACTTTGGAGCTTCTCCCAATCCGGGGAAAGGGGGACCGATCGCGATCCCCTCACCCCTGGCTCCCCGCGAACGGGGGGTGGGGTGAGGGCAATTCGCCTGCGGAGACGCTGTGCGAACGGCGATACGCCCGTTGAAGGAGCGCGGTCTACTGAGCTACCGCAGCCGTTGGTAACGCAGTCCTGGCAACTGGGTGACCAGATCCAGCATTTCCAATTGCATGAGGGCACTACTAACGGTTCCGGTTGCCAGATTGGTCGTCAGCACAATTTGATCAAGGGAAGTGGCTTCGGTCAGGACAGCGGCTAATACTTTGGCCAGGTGAGGTTCCAGGTTGGGAGGTGGATTAGCGGCGCGCGCGGGGGGCAGCGGTTGGGCGTCTAATGCTGGAATTGCGCCCAATTGTTGCAGGAGATCCCCTTCGTTCAGGATCACCTGGGCACCCCGTTGGATTAGGCCGAGGCACCCCAGCGATCGCGGATTATCCAGAGAACCGGGCAGCACGTAAACCTCGCGGCCAAACTCATTGGCCAGACGCGCCGTAATCAGCGCCCCGGATTTCCCCGGAGCCTCCATGACCAACACTGCCCGTGCCAGCCCTGCAATCACGCGGTTACGGCGGGGAAAGTTAGGGCGATCGGGTTGGGTCCCGGCGGGATATTCACTGGTGACCCAGCCCTGCTTGCAGATCCGGTAATAAAGTTCCCGGTTACGACGGGGATAGATTTGATCCACCCCAGTGCCCAAGACGGCGATCGTCCGCCCCCCAGCTTCCAAACAGGCCGTATGGGCTTCCGTGTCAATGCCCTCCGCCATACCGGACACCACTACCACACCCTGCTGCGCGAGGGCGGTCGCAATGCGTCGAGTCCAACGCCGCCCATACTCGGAGGGATCACGGGTGCCGACGATCGCGATCGCGGGGATTTGCCCTTGCAGCTCTAGGGCATCCACCTGGCCCTGATAGTAGAGGATGCTGGGCGGGCTGGGAATTTCGAGTAGTAGGCGAGGATAGTCGGGGTCGATCGGGAGCCAAAAGTGGGGATTGTCCTGCTGGTGTTGCTCCCAAGCGGTGAAGGGATCGCGATCCCGACGGGCGATCGCAATGCGGTCCAGCAATTGGGGGCCAATGCCATCAACCCGGCCCAGGGTCGTGAGGTCGGCTGCCCACGCCGTTTCCAGTGAACCCAACTGCTGGGCTAAGCGGCGAATCAACGTCGTCCCCAGACCCTCAATTTGGGACCAGGCTAACCAAAAGGTGCGTTCACTCATTGGCGTGGGTAGATGTCTCTGGGGGCTGATCTATCTTGCCCCAACAACAACGGTTTTGGGGTACCCCGTGACCCCCATTCCCCCAACGAGAAAGGTGGGAAACGCAGCCTCAACGGAAACCGCCACCGCAGGCATGGCCCCGTGATTGTCGATCGCGCGGGGGCGTTGATACCGGACGCAACGCAGTAGAATGGTGTATTGGCAGTCCGCTGGGCTGCGTTGTGATTGCCCTCCGGGTCGATCGCGGCTGTTTCTGAATCCCACAGTTGGGTACGCGCAGCCTTCTGCCCAAGTCCCAGATTGGCTAGTGGGGTCAGCCTCTACTCCTTAACTTTGTTGAACCCATGCCCAAGGTCCTTGTTTCCGACACGATTGATCAAGCGGGAATCGATATCCTGCAACAAGTTGCCCAAGTTGATGTGAAGGTCGGCCTGCCACCGGAAGAACTGGTGCGGATCATGCCGGAGTACGACGCGCTGATGATTCGCTCGGGCACACGGGTCACCAAGGACATGATCGAAGCGGGCACCCAACTGAAGATTATTGGTCGGGCTGGGGTCGGGGTAGACAATGTGGACGTAGAAGCCGCCACCCGTCAAGGGATTGTGGTGGTCAACTCGCCCGAAGGCAATACGATCGCTGCTGCCGAACACGCTGTGGCCATGATGCTCTCCCTGGCCCGCCATATCCCCGACGCCAATGCTTCAGTGAAAAGCGGGGAATGGAAGCGCAATCAATTTATCGGAACCGAAGTTTACAAGAAAACCCTG
The DNA here is from genome assembly GCA_964536415.1 of uncultured bacterium. Taxonomy (GTDB): domain Bacteria; phylum Cyanobacteriota; class Cyanobacteriia; order B231; family B231; genus Trichothermofontia. The sequence continues at coordinate 5,292 of CAZHXN010000083.1, read as the reverse complement.
GGGATTATTGGATTGGGCAAGATTGGCTCCCACGTCGCCGCGATCGCCAAGGCAATGGAAATGAAACTCCTGGCCTATGATCCCTTCATTTCGCGCGAACGGGCCGAACAGATCGGCTGTCGCTTAGTCGATCTAGACCTGCTGTTCCAGGAATCGGATTTTATTACCCTGCACGTTCCCAAAACCAAGGAAACCGCCCATTTAATCAATGCCGAAGTCCTGGCGAAGATGAAGCCAACGGCCCGGATTATCAATTGTGCACGGGGTGGGGTGATTGATGAAGCGGCGCTGGCCCAGGCGATCGCCAACGGCCAAATTGCCGGAGCCGCCCTGGATGTCTTTGAAAATGAACCCCTGGAAGCCGACTCCCCCCTGCGCAGCCTTGGCAAGTCAATTGTGCTGACCCCCCACCTGGGGGCTTCGACCGCCGAAGCCCAAACCAATGTTTCCGTCGATGTGGCCGAACAGATTCGGGATGTGCTGCTGGGGCTACCGGCCCGTTCGGCGGTCAATATCCCAGGGCTGTATCCCGACATCCTGGAGAAAATGCGGCCCTATCTGGAACTGGCGGAAACCCTGGGAAACCTAGTGGGGCAACTGGTTGGAGGCCGGGTCGAGTCGTTGAATGTGACCCTCCAGGGCGAACTGGCCGATACCCAAACCCAGCCGATCGTTGTCGCCTCCCTGAAGGGATTACTGTCGCCAGCGCTGCAAGAACGGGTCAATTACGTCAACGCCACCCTGGAAGCCCGGGAGCGGGGAATTCGCGTGGTCGAAACGCGGGATGTGTCCGTGCGCGACTATTCCGGGTCCTTGCGCCTGACCGCCACCGGGTCCCTGGGCGAACATACGGTCACCGGCGCGCTGCTGGGTGAGAGTGAAGTCCGGATCACCAGCGTGGATGATTTCCCGATCAACGTGGCTCCCAGCCGCTACATGGTGTTTACCCGCCACCGCGATATGCCGGGGATCATTGGTAAAATCGGCTCCCTCCTGGGTAGCTTTAACGTCAACATTGCCAGTATGCAGGTGGGCCGCAAGATTGTGCGGGGGGATGCGGTGATGGTCCTGAGTATTGATGATCCCCTGCCGGAGGGGATTGTGGCCGAAGTGCTGAAGGTGCCAGGGATTCGTGATGCTTATACGGTGAGGCTCTAGCCGTACAGTCACGTGAACCAAGCCTCAGGCGAAGCGCCGACTCTCAGTCACATTATTGTCTACCCGATCAAGTCGCTGGATGGGGTGGAAGTCACCAAGGTTGCCCTGTCGCTAGGGGGGACACTACGGCACGATCGCGAGTTTGCGATTGTCGATACGGAGGGGAACTGGGTTAATGGCAAGCGCTATCCCCAGTTACATCGAATTCGCGCCACGTTTGATCTCATGTCCCGCACGACAACCCTGCGGGTACAGGGAACAGACACCGCTTCGACCTTTCATCTGGATGAAGACCGATCGCACCTAGCCACCTGGTTGAGTGACTTTTTGGGAATGGCCGTCACCCTGCAACAAAACCAACACCAGGGCTTCCCCGACGACCCCCAAGCCTATGGTCCCACGATCGTGAGTACCGCGACGCTCATTGAAATTACCCACTGGTATGCCGATGTGGCCATGCCGCTTCTAGAGGTGCGCCAGCGCTTTCGCACTAACCTGGAGATCGCGGCGACGCCTGCCTTCTGGGAGGATCACCTTTATAGCGATGATCCCGATCGTCCGGTGGATTTCCAGATTGGTACGGTCCACCTCCAGGGCATCAACCCTTGTCAACGCTGCATTGTGCCGACCCGCCATCCCCTCACCGGGGAGGTATTGCCCGATTTTAAGCAGCAGTTCATTGCCCAGCGATCGGCCCGCTTACCCGATACCGTAGCCCGTTCCCGCTTTAACCATTTTTATCGACTGGCCGTGAACACCCGCATTGCCCCCAGTGAAGCCGGGAAAATTTTGCACATTGGGGATGCGGTAACGTGGAAAGAAGCATCAGGAGCAGTCCAACATTAGGTGCCTGTGCTGTTTCTAGGTGAACAATGCTGAACGTGAGGAAATTTCAGCCATGCAAATGATCCCAATGTCCTGGCAAGGGTGGCAACGCCGATTCATGGGCCTGCTTTTATGGGTCATCTTGGTGTGGAGTGGGTGGGGGATCTCCCCCGCGATCGCGGCTCCCAGCAGTAACCCGATCGCCCAACCGCCGATCCCCGTTGAAGTGAGCCTGAGCAACGAAGCGGGCGCACTCAAATTTTTCCCCGATACCCTCGAATTCACCGCTGGGAAACGCTACAAGCTGGTGTTGACCAACCCCAGTCCCCAAAAACACTACTTCACCGCCAAGGATTTCGCCGACGCCATCTGGAGCCAAAAGGTGGAAGCGGGCAAGGTGGAAATCAAAGGGGCGATTCACGAATTGGAACTCAAGCCAGGGGCAACGGCAGACTGGGTCTTCATTCCCCAAAAACCTGGTCGCTATGCGCTGCGCTGTACCATTCCCGGCCACACGGAAGCAGGCATGACAGGTACCATTACGGTAACCACCCTGTAACGGCCCTATCGCTACCCTGTACCCTCCCGCTAATGCAACCGATCCCCACAACAGCGATTCTCCGGCAGCGACGCGACGCGATCGCTGCCGAACCCACGACTCAACAGACAGGGCAGCACTTGGCCCTCAGCTTTAGCCATCGCTACCAGCCCCCCCTGGCCCTCCGCCACGGCCTGACCATGACCCTCTACACGGCCCTCTGGCAAGCACGTCGCTGGCAAACCCAGGTCCAGGAGCCAGCCCCGCCGTACCAGGATGCCTATTTTCGCGGCGATCAGGAGGTCCCGATCTTTGGCCAGGTGGCGATTCCCCCCCGCCCCCAGGGGACGATCGTGGCCACCTATGGCATTACCGGCAGCCTGGAGGATCAGTGGTACCTGCACATTCTGGGGTGCAAAGCCTTTGCCCAGGGGCGGGCCGTAGTCCTATTCGATTGGCGAGCACACGGGAAAACCGCCCAGCTGTCCCCCACCCTCACCGCCGATGGCCTCTATGAAGGCGAAGATTTTGTGCGGATTGCGGCCCAGGCCAAAGCGTTAGGCTGTCCGCCCCCCTTTTGGTTTGTGGGCTATTCCCTGGGGGGACAGTTAGCCCTCTGGGGGGTGAAAGCAGCCCAGAATCTCAGTCCCGCCAGCCGTGCCCTGGGGCTGTGCCCTGAAGATTTGGGGGGAGCAGCGGTGATCTGTCCAAGTTTGGATTCCCAACGATCGCTGCAATACCTGATGAGCCATCCCCTAGGCCGCTACCTGGAGCAGGCGATCGCCCGATCACTCCATCGCCTTGCCGAGGACCTGGCAACTGCCCATCCTGGAGTGTTAGACCCAGCCGCGATCGCCCGTGCCCAGAGTATTTGGGGCTTTGACCACGAATTGGTGATTCCCCGCCTGGGATTTACCACCGTGGAAGACTACTACGCCGCCAGCAGCCCCCTCCCCTTTTTACCCCAGGTGCAGTTACCCACCTTGATCCTCTACGCCGCCGATGATCCCCTGTTTGATCCCACGATCGTGCCAGACCTGCAAGCAGTGTGCGATCGTAACCCGGCTCTCCACCTCTGCCTCACCCAGCATGGGGGCCATGTCGGTTACCTGAGCAGTCGCGCCAGTCGACAGGCCAGCGGCGATCGCGATCCCTGGTGGGCCTGGAACCGCGTCCTGGAGTGGTGCCATTATCAATGGTAATAATTAGCACAACACGATTGCTCTGAGCCGCTATCCCTCCTGGCCAGAATGCATCCGTTTGCTGACTGGGGGCGTGGGCGATCGACGGGCGTCATCTAAGCAATCATCCGTAATGTAACGCAAAAAATCTTGATGGAAGTTACTTATACTGTACGGCTGCATAGATTTTGTTTAAGGTATGTGATAAAACTTAAGGCACTCCCAGTCTTCGGAGCCGCTGCGACTAGCAAGCTACGGTTGCGCGATTCAGCAAACGACTTTGCCACCGGCACCTTCCGTTACTTCCCTGGGGCATCCTCCCGGCGTGAAGCCAGCCAGCGGCTGCAAGTTTGCGGTTATGAACCCACCTCTCTGAATGAGCAAGTAAACCCTAGCAACAGGTAAGTGAATTGGCATGACCCGGATACTGGTCATTGATGATGATCCTGCAATTTCAGAACTCGTGGCTGTCAACCTGGAAATGGCTGGCTACGATGTCAGTCGGGCTGATGATGGCATTAAGGGTCAGGCCCTGGCGGTACAACTGGTCCCAGACCTGATTATGTTGGACTTGATGCTTCCCAAGGTGGATGGCTTGACGGTCTGTCAGCGCCTGCGCCGGGATGAGCGCACTGCCGATATTCCGGTCCTGATGCTGACGGCATTGGACCAAACCCAGGATAAGGTGGAAGGCTTTAATGCCGGGGCCGATGACTACCTCACCAAGCCCTTTGAAGTGGAAGAAATGCTCGCTCGCATTCGGGCACTGCTGCGTCGCACTGATCGCCTCCCCCAAGCGGCCAAACACAGCGAAATCCTCAACTACGGCCCTCTTACCCTCATCCCGGAGCGCTTTGAGGCGATCTGGTTTGAAGAAACGGTCAAACTCACCCATCTGGAGTTTGAACTTCTCCACTGTCTGCTCCAACGGCATGGGCAAACGGTGGCCCCTAGTGAAATTCTGAAGGAAGTTTGGGGCTATGATCCCGATGATGATATCGAAACGATTCGGGTCCATATCCGCCACCTGCGCACCAAACTCGAACCTGATCCGCGTCACCCCCGCTATATCAAGACGGTCTACGGGGCCGGTTACTGTCTAGAGCTACCCACCGAAGCTCAAGCGATCGAGGAAGCCAAATCCTTGTCGTCCTAGAGGGTCGTCCTAGAGGATTCCCTCACCCATTCGTCCTGCTATCCTTCGTCGCACGATGGGTAGGGGCAGCTTCTCTCTGCGTGGGGGAGGCATCGGCGATCTGGAGCAACCTACCCCAGGCTCAAGGCAGGGTTGCCCGCTAAGGGGGAAGCTTATCGACAAGCCGTAAACCCGACCTCGGAGCAAGGGGGCAGGTCTAGCAAGATGGGCATTTACCCTTAACACTGCTCGTGCGACCTGCCCCTACCGTTGCGATCGTCCCAATTTTGGCTACTACAGGCTGTCTCGCGCACCACAAGTTGTTTCAAGTCCGCCATCCGCTCGATCTCGGCGAACACCGCAAAACGGGTATCGCTCAGCCGTTCGAGCGGCCGGTGAAGCCGGAGGGCTGCGTCGGAAAGGGTTGTCGGGAAACGGACCACCCATCCCCGCAG
>CAZHXN010000082.1:8196-18055 GCA_964536415.1 uncultured bacterium | reverse complement strand
TGAAGGCAAAGCATCTATTGTTACTTTTACCTTTTACCTTTTTACTTTTTCCATGAAAGACATACGAGAGAGAGCATTTGAGTTTGCAGTGCGGATTGTGAAAAAAGTCTGCCAGTTTTTGGATGAACAGCCAGGAGCCGCTAGGACATTGAGTAAGCAACTGATCCGCTCTGGAACTTCCATTGGTGCCAACCTGGAAGAAGCACAGGCAGGACAGAGCAAGGCAGATTTCATTAGCAAAAATGCGATCGCCCTCAAAGAAGCCCGTGAAACCTACTACTGGCTCAGACTACTAAGTGCTACCGACATTCTCCCAGAAAGTCGAATTCAATCTCTCCAGATAGAAGCAGAAGAAATCATGAAAATCATCGGAGACATTGTTAGTTCAAGGAAAAAGGTAAAAGGCAAAAGTATGAAGAGCGATGGAGTAATGATAAAGGGACAACAAAAAATGGGCAATTCCAACCTTTTTCCTTTTTCCTTCTTACTTTTGCCTTTTTCCTTGATCATCCCCCTACCAAACGGTTGCCTCAGCACTTTCCAGAGTAGGCCGGACACCAGACTGGGGCGTCCACTGGAGGGCACCATCCCGCCCCGTCCAGAATACCTGGGTCTTGCGCTCTTCAAGTAGGGCTAACGTCGCTGGATCAATCACACTGGCCGACGCGATCGCCACCTTGGGTTGCAGCACCGCTAACAACTGGGGCACGATCGGGCCGCCCCCCCACCACAGCACCGACACCGCCCGTAGCTGACTCGCCAGGGGGATTTGGGCCGACTCTGGTAAAGCGCCCAACCACAGCCAGGTTGTGTCATGAATCTGAAATTGCCAGAGGGGTGGTTCTGTTTCCAGGCGTTGGAGCGAGACCAGACCACTCGTCACCGTTTGGTTCGGAGCGAGGATCTCATAGGTACCGCCATTCTGGATCGCCCATTGGGCTAGGGAATTTGCCTCAGGGCTGGGGTCTTGGGCCGCATAGAAGGTTTCAACGGGCAGGTAACCCAGAATCAGTTGCCATCCCTGGAGGTGATTGAGGTCCAGAGCGTCATCCGCACGGATGGCCCAGTGGAGTCGATTGGTCCCCTGTTGTTGCAGGAATGGTAGCACGGTTAGGCGAGCAGTTAGTTCATCCCCACTGTTGACCAGGGTAACTCGCCCCCGATCCTGGATCACTAGAATCGGGTCCTGGGTCACCGAAAGGACCGTAGCCCGGAGTAAGGTCGTCTGTAATTGCCAGAAGGGTACCGCCACGATCGCTATCCCCAGGGCATAAGCCAGCCACCAACGACGTTGCCACCAGGTTTGTAGCCAGACCAAAATGATCAAGCCGTACAACGCCAACATCTGTCCTAGGGAAAGGGTGCCCAGGGCCAGAATCGAGCCAGGTAATTTAGCGAAGGCCGCCACGATCGCCAATAACCAGCGGCAAAACGGCAACAACAGCAGGGCTAACCCACTCCCTGCCGGAGGATACAGGACACCCACCACCGCACTCAGCATCCCCCCCAAACTCAGGACAGCGATCAGGGGCATCGTCAGCACATTGATCAACACCGCATAGGGAGAGGTTTGCCCAAAGGTGTAGAGGCTTAAGGGCAGGGTCCAAATATAGGCCGCGATCGGCACGGCAATCACAGCCGCGATCGTTGGGGGTAACCAATTAAGCCAGCGGATCAGGGGAGGGCTGGTTACCAATAGCCCCAAGGTGGCAAGAAAGCTGAGTTGAAACCCTAAATCCCAAATCCAGAGGGGGTTAAACAGCAAGAGCAGGACAGCGGCCAACAGGAGGGCACCGAGCGATCGGATTTTGCGTTCCGTCGCAAGCGCCAGCAACGCCCCCACACCCATCACCGCCGCCCGCAACACCGAGGGTTGCAACCCGGTCAGGCTCACAAACAACGTTAACGTCAGTACCCCGACGAGCACGCGAACACGGGCCGGTAGCCGTTGGGTTAGCCCCAGCACCACCCCCAATAACAGGGAGACATGGTAACCGCTAGCCGCCAACGTATGGGCCAAACCCGCCCAGGCAAACGCGTCCTGGATCGGATAGGGTAAATCCACCGCCCGCCGTCCCATCACCATCGAACTGACCAGTAAGCCCTCCGGTACCCCTAGCCACCGGGTCAACGATCGGACGATCCGCTGCCGCACCGCCCACAACCCCCAAGGGGGTTGGGCATCCACTAGGGTCACCTGGTAGCCACTTAACCCTGCAAAAGCGCCTTGCCGTGCCAGATAGGCTTGGAAATCAAACCCACCCGGATTCGTGGCCGGTTGCGGTGCGTACAGCCGCCCCGTGATCGCCACCCGTTGTCCCGCTTGCAGACCCGTCGCCTGGAGGGGAGGCACCGTCACATAGACCTGGCCCCCCACATCCTGATTGGCCCGCGCCACATCGGTTTCGGCAATGAGTTCATCGAGTTGTTTCGCGTCGAGAAAAAAGCGCACCTTCTGACCACGGGTTAATTGGGGATCACTCGCAACCCGGCCCCGCACCGTCACTATCTGGCTAGCCCCCCCCTCAGCCACAAAGCGACTGATATCGTTGGCAAGCGGCTGCGGCACCCGTGCCTGTAAATACAGGCTGGCCAGAAGGCCAATCAAACCCGCAAGTAACCAGACCGTGGACCGAGGCCCCGATCGCCACAGGCGGGGCATCATGACCCCCGCCACCACCCCGATGCCCATTAACCCGTAGCCCCCCCAGGGCATCATCGCGAGCAACAGCCCCAGGATATAAAACAGGCTGAGAAGGGCCGTTTGGCTTAGACGCAAAGCAGGATAAAACAAGGTAGCAAACTCGGTAACAAGAAATCGTTAAGGGAATGCCCAATTTTAAAGGACGATCGCTTTTAATCTCGCCCAGCCAGATTGAGATAGCAAACATCAACCGCCAAGGATGCCCCCTAAGCCAGGATCGAGAGTCCTTTTCTGTGGCCCAGCGGGCAAACAAATGGCTCGTCAAAGCTAGACCATTCAGTTAACCTGGAAGCGAACTCTCTAAACACCTGGGTTCTATACGCCTGGGTTAACCCTCGGCCCAGCCCCCCCCCTGGCCAAAGATCAGGTCTGATGCCATTTATCACCCGCTTTATGACGCTGCTCACTATGAAGTTATCCTCCCCGTATCCACGGTTTGCCTTGCTCCCCAAACATTCCCTACTTCTCCTGGGGATCTGCCTAGGCTTGGGAGGAACCCTGGCAGCCCTGTCAACCCTTGCCCAAGAGCGACATGGCTGCTTTTGGACTAACCCCCGCACCGGGCGATCGGAGCCGCTCAGCCGTGTTTGCCAACCGCCCGTCCTCAACAGCAGTGCTGCCACAGGACCAGCCCCCCTCACCGGCCAGCTCCGCCAGCTCCTTGATACCCGCCAATGTCACAATTGCTACCTGCGCCAGATCAACCTCAGTAAACTTGACCTGAGTGGGACAGATCTGCTGGGATCTGATCTGAGTGGTGCCAATTTGACCGAGGCCAACCTCACCTATACCAATCTGCGGGATGCCAAACTGACCACCAGCGTTTTGCGCGGGGCTGATCTCAGCAGTGCGGATTTGCGGCGTGTTGATCTGAGTCATGCGGATCTGCGAGGGGCCAACCTGAGTGGTGCCAATTTGAGTGGCGCTAACCTCAGTCACACGCATCTGGATGGGGTGAATTGGTGCAATGCCATTTTGCCGAGTGGCTTTATGGTGCGTCAGATGTGTCCCAGTGGCAAGTAGGTATGGCAAGGTCTCCCTATGCGCGTGGTACAACTCACAGATATTCATTTACTAGCCGATGACCAAGCACTCCTGAAAGGGATCGCGACTACGGCCAGTTTGCAGGCGGTCCTGACCCACTTACAAACTCAACCTGATAGACCCGACCTCCTCTTACTGACGGGGGATCTGTCCCAGGATGAGTCGCCCCAGTCCTACGATCGCCTCGTTGACCTGCTGACTCCCCTTGCTATTCCGAGCTACTGGGTGCCGGGTAACCACGATCATCCGGCCACGATGGCGCAATGTCTCGCTCGCCCACCCCTGCAAGCGGCCAAAGCCATCCACCAAGGGGGGTGGCAAATCCTCCTCCTCGACTCCAGCCGTCCGGGTGACGTGGCGGGCTACTTAAGCAACACTAGCCTCGACTGGCTGGATACCCAGCTGCAAACCGGTACGCTCCCCACCCTGATTGCGCTGCACCATCCCCCCTGTTCCGTGCATTCCGAGTGGGCCGATGCGATCGCCCTGATCAATCAGGCTGAATTTCTGGCGCGTCTACGCCCCTATCCCCATGTGCGTCTGGTGATTTTCGGCCACATCCATCAGGAATTCCAGGCCGAGGCCCAGGGCATCACCTTTTTAGCAGCCCCCTCCACCTGTATTCAATTCAAACCCAAAGTCCCCCGCTTTGCCCTGGATGACCTACCGCCTGGTTATCGTTGGTTAGAGCTTCACCCCGACGGCACCTGGGCCACCGGGATTGAGTGGGTGCCCCTGACGCGCTAACCCCGGCAACCCCCAGCGCCTTACGAATCGACCAGCGTGGTCAACGGCACGGCCAAGCGTTCCCCCGGGGTGGGTTCCAGAACCTGGGTGCGGCTACCCTGGGTGGCCAGGGTCTGGCGTAATTCGTCGGCACTGCCCTCAAAGGTCAGCAAGCGATCGAGTAATCCCGTCATCTGAATATCGCCCCCAGCGGCAGTTGGCAGTAACACCCGGGGGTGCAACCACTGGACCAATTCCTGAGCACTTTGCTTGCCCCGAATAATCGGTCCCAACAGGGGCAGTTTCATGTCCACGATCGGGGTAATCACCACGTCGATCGGGGCGAGATTCTGGATATCAGGGTCGTTAAACCCGTGTGGCTCATAATAGAGCGTCTCCTCCTGAGTACGATCGCGCAGGACATAGCCATTTTCCACCGCCGTTGGTCCCACGAGCGCACCACGGGTCGCTCGAATCTCGAGCCGTTCGGCCACCAGATGGGTTTCGCCCGGTGCCAGGGCGGTTACCTGGGTATAGCCAAGGGATTGGGCGACCTTGGCCGCCTTGGCCGACCCCACGACGGGAATCTGGCGATCGAGGGTTTTCAGCGTGGGGACATGGGCATGATCCGGTAGCCCTTGGGACAGGAGGATGAGGTCGATCGCATCGGGAAGCGGGCGATCGTGGGTACGGGTTGCCTTGAAGAGCCAGTCCGCCTGCCCAAAGGTTAAGGGACCGACCAACCAGGGGTCAAGCAAAAGCCGCTGACCTGCGATTTCAACCAGCCAGGTGTTACTGTCTAACCAGGTGAGATACATCATGGATCGGCCCAACGTTCAAAAAATAACGACGTCTTCTTTAATAATTGTAAAGAAATAATTGTAAAGACAATGCCGCTTCCCCGCCAAAACCATGCATCCGCGTTCCCTGCCCCTACCGTTACCCAAATTGGCCAGTGGCGATCGCCTCACCTGCGAGGAGTTTGAGCGTCGCTATGCCGCCATCCCGTATCTGAAGAAGGCTGAATTCATCGTTGGTTTGGCAAGTTTTTGAGCAACGGTTGGACTGGTTTGCGTTGCAAGCAGGGAAATATGTTCCCCTCGTGGCAGAGGCGCAGGGGGGGCATCCGCAGTCAGGTTTTTCTGGGTATAGATCTTGATTTCAGTAATGCTCGCTTGTCCGGGGCGCAGGGGGGGCATCCGCAGTCAGGTTTTTCCGGGTCCCTGGCTTGCGGTAACGTCTTTTTTGTTGACAGGTGATATACAGGAAGTGCTCAATATGTTACAAAAAGGTTTACACTCATCTGACCAGGCTGCCTTCAAACCGCAGCTTGTTGACAGGGGGTAATGCGGTGTTGTCTGTTCCCAGAATGTAGTGTTTTTCTTCAGACTTCATGCCCATCCCTCCCCTTGCACAGCTAGTTCCTAGATTCAGCAGCCTACGGGTAAAATTCCTGGTTGGCTTTACGATCGTCTTCAGTGTCGTTTTTGCTGGCACCTACTACTGGATTTACACCCTAACGATCGACCGAATTAGCCGTCAAGTAAAGGATAATCTCCAGGCAGCGGCGATCGGGGCGGCGCAAGCGATCGCTGCCGAGGAGCTACTGGCCCTCTATCGGGAAGGGAGGCGCAATCAGGCGGGTTTTTCCGATGATCCGCGCTATCAGCGTCAACTGGCATGGCTGGATCAGGTTCACCAAACCCTGCCACAGGTGTGGATGTTTACCTTTGTCCAGGGGAATCAGCCGGATACCCGGCGGGTGGGTCCGGCAGTGGGTCCGGCTGAAATCATTTATCTGGTTGATGTTTGGGCACGCTATAACCCCAGCAAAAGTGCCAAATTCCTGGAACCCGCTGTGGGAACGCCCGCCCATTTACGGGCACTGGCGGGTTCGGTCGCATTCCGCGATCTATACCAGGATCAGTGGGGCACCTGGATCACGGTGTATAGCCCTATCCGCAACCAGAAGCAAGAAGTGGTAGCTGTGTTAGGAGCAGATATTGAAGCAGACTATATCCTGGATATCCAACGAAAAATTCGCCATCGCTTCGGCATCATTTTTTTACTGTCCTACGGTTCCCTATCGCTTTTAATCTATATCCTAACCGAGGTTATCACTCGCCCACTTGTAAAATTGAGATCCAGCTTACAGCAGGTAAGCCAAGGTAATTACAATCTCGATTTATCCAATATTGCCCGTCAACAATTTGAGGATGAAGTTACACATCTTACTCGTGTTTTTGAGTGGATGATACATCGTATTTATGTTCGTGAGGTACTCTTACAGGAAGTCCAAGCTGAACGCGATCGCCTCTTTCATTACACAACGGATTTGCTAGCCATTTTTGATCAAGATTTTCATTTTCAACAGATTAACCGTAGCTGGATGGATACATTAGGCTATGATTTGCAAGATTTAGTAGGAAAACCGTTGATCACATTGATTCATCCAGAAAATCTGGAGGAGATGAAAGCAATCCAACAAGAACTCCAACAGGGTTTTGAAAAACATAACTTTGAAAGTCGCTGGCGATCGCGATCGGGAAACTACCATTGGCTTGTCTGGAGTTTGATGCCTGTTTTAGAAGAAAATAGGTACTATGGCTTCGCACGAGATATTACAAACGTCAAGCAAATCGAAGAACAATTAATTCGTAATACCTTTTATGACACCTTAACAGGTTTGCCCAATCGTAGCTACTTTATGAATCGCTTGGGCGTATGTCTGAAAAAAAATAAGGCCGATTTAAAGCGTTCATTTGCAGTTTTGTTCATTGATGTTGATCAGTTTAAGACAATCAATGACAGTTTAGGACACGCTACGGGTGATCAATTATTAGTGCAAATTGCAGCCAGATTACAAACATGTATTAATTCAAAGGATGTGTTGGCCCGGATGGGAGGGGATGAATTTGCCATCCTTGTTGATGACATCAAAACAAAGGCCGATGCCACCCTGATTGCCGAACGAGTCCAATCAGCATTGTCACGTCCCTTAAGGATTAAGGGACAGGAATTTTTCATTAGTGCCAGCATTGGCATTGCCCTCAATGGTGGTCATGATGATTCCCAAGACTATGAAAATTTATCCGATCTCATCCGTGACGCTGATATGGCTATGTACCAGGCAAAGTCTGCTGGTAGAGCCAGATATGCAGTTTTTGATCAAAATATGCAACGCGATATCCTCAATCGCTTGAATTTGGAAAATCAATTAAGACACGCACTCCAGGGGTCAGAATTACGTCTTTATTACCAACCCATTATTTCCCTACAAACCGGCAGGCTTTATAGCTTTGAAACCTTAGTCCGTTGGCAACATCCGGAACGAGGGTTGATCCCACCCGCTGAATTTATCCCGATCGCCGAAGCAACAGGTTTGATTATTCCCCTGGGATTATGGATTCTCCGCACAGCCTGCCACCAACTCCGTCAGTGGCAAATTGCGAATATTGCCCCGCCTGATCTTAGTGTGAGTGTGAATGTTTCGGGGATTCAATTTACCCAACTCGAATTGATTGATCACATTCAACAGATTCTTGAAGAGACTAAGCTATCACCTAGTACCCTCCACCTTGAAGTAACCGAAAGTACAATCGTCGAGAATATGGATGTGGCGATCGCGCAACTGGAGCAACTGCGGCAACTGGGCATTCAAGTCGCGATCGATGACTTTGGGACAGGACATTCTTCCCTGGCTCGTCTTCAAAGTTTACCGATCGATATCCTCAAGATCGATTATTCCTTCGTTAATAAAATACAGGAGAATCAACGCAACCAGGAATTTGTCAAAGCCATTATTAACCTGGCCCATTTCCTGGGACTTAAAGTCGTTGCTGAAGGCATCGAAACCGTGGAGCAACAACAACGATTAGAAGGCATGGGCTGTGAATATGGTCAGGGCTACCTTTTTGCCAAACCCAGTGATGCCAGTGCAGTTTATTATTACCTCCATGCCGCCTGTCAGGGAAATGCTTCTAACCCTCCCTACGCATTTTACCTATAATTTCTTGCCTCCAACATTCAGTTCTGAGTGAATTGTTGTATAGGGTTTGCCTTGATCGGGCGATGCGGCGAAGAACGATGAGCCATTGCTCGTATGTCACCCCGCATCTTGTGTCAAAGCTAAAGCCAAAGAACACCTAGACGCTATCGGTAGATTGTTAAAGATATATGCTTCTCTACCGCCTGCGTGCCAGAGTAGCGTCTAGACATCCCCTAGTGCTGTCCCTGGTTGACGCGGCGGGTTGGATGGCCGCCCCTGATGCAACTACAGCACCTCCATGCTCAGTAAGGTACAGGCAAGGGGCTTAAGTCCTGTGCTCACACCGCCAAAATTCAGAGATTTATCCTGTCTTGGTGGCTAACGGACGAATAACTAGGAAAGGCGCGCCCATCTGGATACCTCGCCGTTGCCGGTGACCAATGGCCGGTGAACTGGGTGAAACTCCGTGCGGCCTGAGAGCAGTTAAGGCGACAGAAGTGGCCAACGATCGTAATAATGGGGGAATAGTAGTGTCAAGACCGGGCAAAAAGACACCCATACCGACGAAAACCATTCTCTAAGTAGTGTCCACGTCAACCGAGTGGGTTCTTACCCACTCCCCGAACATCTGGCAGGGATTGATGGCATCGATGAGAGACGAAGATAAAACCAGAGAACAACTCCTGGAAGAGTTAGCCGCACTCCGCCAGCGCCTACACGACTTGGAAACCCTGGTCCATCCGGCCACGCCTCAAGGGGCCTACTGCCAGATCCCTGACAATGTGGTAGAAGGGTACTACCAGACGACACCCACGGGGCAACTCTCCCGCGTCAACACTGCCTTTGCCCGTCTCCTGGGCTACGACTCCCCCGACGATCTGCTGGAACGCACAACAACGATCGCCCAACTCTACCTGAATGCTAGCGACTGGCCAGACTTGGCCCACCGCTTGGCCCAGACGGGCGAAGTGCTCGGACGAGAAAGCCAGATTTGTCGTCGAGATGGTCAACCGATTTGGGTGTCGGAATATGTCCGCCTTCAGCACGACCCTGACAGTGGCCGCCCCTACTACGAAGGCTCCTGCATCGACATTACCTCCCGCAAACAGGCTGAAATTGCGCTTCAGCAAGCCAACATCGCACTGGCTCAGGCGAACGCTGAACTGGAACAACGGGTCATAGAACGGACAGCAGCCCTCCAAGCCGCTAACGATGATCTAGTGGCTGAGATCGTAGACCGCACCCGTGCAGAGGGGGAGCTGCGGCGGGCCAAAGAGCAACTAGAGGCGATCCTGGAAGCTGTACCGGGCATTGTTTCCTGGGTGAGCGCCGATCACCAGTACTTGGGAGTCAACCGCCGGTTAGCCGAATTATTCCACCTGCCCAGGGAAGCATTT
>CAZHXN010000082.1:0-8176 GCA_964536415.1 uncultured bacterium | reverse complement strand
AGGCGTCAGTCCTGATTTTGAGCAATTTGTGGCTGACTTTTTCGAGCGGCCCGATCTGGATGCATATCAGGAGATCCAAGCCTGGGTGGATGACGAAATTCGCAATTTTCTGATCGTGGCCCAAAAGTACGATCGCGCCCAGGCCGCCTTTGTTGTTGGGATCGATATTACCGAGCGGCGGCGGGCTGAAGCCGCGTTACGCGACTCCAAGGAACAACTCGAGGCAATTTTAGAAGCCGTACCGGGGATTGTCTCCTGGATTAGTGCCGATCAGCGGTATTTAGGCGTCAACCGTCGGCTAGCCGAACTTTATCAACTCCCACGAGAAGCCTTTGTGGGCCAGGATATTGGCTTCCTGGGTAGTAGTAATGAGTTTAATCAGTTCATTCGTGAGTTCTTTGCCAGCCCTGATCTGGATGCGTTTCGCGAGATTGCAGCGATCGTCCATGGTGAGACGCGCAACTTCCTGATCGTCGTGCAGAAATACAATCAGGGACAGGCCGCGTTTGCCGTGGGCATTGATATTACCGCTCGCCGACGGGCTGAGGCAGCCCTCCATACCACCAAGGATCAACTGGAGGCGATTCTGGAAGCAGTACCGGGGTTTGTCTCCTGGGTGGGCGATGATTTGCATTACTTGGGCGTCAACCGTTACCTAGCAGAGATGTTTGGTCTGCCACGGGAAACCTTTGTTGGACAGCCAATCGGATTCCTGGGGAGCAGTAACGATTTCAACCAATTTGTGCAGGACTTTTTTGCCAGTCCCAGTTGGGAAACCTCCCAGGAAATCTCGGCCCTCGTCCGGGGGGAACAACGCCACTTCCTCATGGTGACCCAGAAATATAATGGGGGTAAAGCCGCTTTCTTTATCGGCATTGACATTACCGAACGGCTGCGGATGGAAGCAGCCCTGCGGGAAGCGGAGGAGAAATATCGCGGTATTTTTGAAAACGCGATCGAAGGAATCTTCCAAACCACCCTGGATGGTCGCTACCTCAGTGCGAACCCGGCCCTAGCCCGTATGTACGGCTTTGAGAGCACTGCTGACCTCATTGCCCACTTCACTGATATTGGGCAACAACTCTACGTTGACCCGAAGCGACGGGCGGAATTTTCCCATTTAATGCAAACCCAGGGGTCCGTCACCGACTTTGAGTCTGAGGTCTACCGTCACGATGGCAAACGCATCTGGATTTCGGAAAATGCCCGCGTGGTAACTGATGAGCGGGGACAGATCCTCTGCTATGAGGGCACGGTGGAAGATATTACTGAGCGTAAGCGTGCCCAGATTGCCCTGCAACAAGCCAATGAACGCCTAGAGGAACGGGTGGAAGAGCGCACCGCCGCCCTGCGGGAAGTCAACCATCGCTTGCGGGTGGAGATTGCCGAACGTCGCCAGGTCGAGTTGGCTCTACGCAATTCGGAGGCTGAGTTACGTGCCCTCTTTGCGGCCATGACCGATGTCATTGCGGTGTTTGATGCCGAAGGGCGCTACCTGAAGATGGTCACCACCAACTCTAAGTTGCCCTACAATCCCCACGAAGAGCGGGTCGGACGCACAGTCCATGAGGTGTTGCCACCAGATCTGGCCCAATGTTTTCTGACCTATATCCGACAGGTGTTGACAACGGGCACGACCTATAGCTTGGAATACAGTATGCCAATGGGGAGTTTTCCCCATCCCACGGCGTCAGAAGCCCAATTGGCTGATAAAGACACCGAGCGGGCCACGCAGTCGGCTCCCCCAATGGAAACCGCCTGGTTCTCCGCCAATATCTCACCGATGAATGACAACATGGTGGTGTGGGTCGCTCGCGATATTACCGAGCGCAAGCGATCGGAGGAGGCCCTGCGTCAGGAGCAGCAGAAGTCGGAGCGGTTATTACTGAATATTTTGCCCCAACCGATCGCGGAACAACTGAAGCAAAAGCAAGACCAAACCCTGATTGCCGAACGGTTTGAGCAAGCGACGATCCTGTTTGCCGATATTGTCGATTTTACGGGTCTGGCCAGCAATATCACCCCCGTGCGCCTAGTCAGCATCCTGAACCAGATTTTCTCGACGTTTGATCATCTGGCTGAGCGCTATGGCCTGGAAAAAATTAAGACGATCGGGGATGCCTATATGGTGGTCGGGGGCTTACCTGCCCATCGTGAGGACCATGCGGAAGCGGTGGCTGATATGGCCCTAGCGATGCAACAGGCGATCGCCTGTTTCCTGCGGGATAACCAGGAGCCGTTCAAACTGCGGATTGGCGTGAATACGGGTCCTGTGGTGGCTGGGGTGATTGGTCTCAAGAAATTTGCCTATGATCTCTGGGGCGATACGGTCAATATTGCCAGCCGGATGGAATCCCAAGGCATCCCAGGGCAAATCCAGGTAACGGAGGCGACCTACCAACGGTTGCACGATCGCTACCAATTTGAATGCCGAGGCGAAATTGACGTGAAGGGTCGGGGACCCATGACCACCTACTGGCTGGTGGGCAAGCGTGATCCTGCCCCAGATGACCCGCTGCTCTCGCCCACCCGCGAGTTTCAACAACTTTAGGGGGCACAGACAGGTTTTTGAGCCGGTGCTGACAGGTCACCTGCACCGGCTCAAAAACCTGCTCTTGGTCTATCAATGCGGTGTTGTACCCTGACCGCACGGCTCCTTGCTGGGCGCGGCTTGCCCACACGACTTTGGGGGAGTTTTTAGTTTTTTATGGTTTAGTAGCGATCGTGTCATTTCGTATGTTACTATCGATTACCGGTGGCGACGAAATGGGTCGGTGCCTGAGTGGTTAAAAGGGGCGGACTGTAAATCCGCTGGCTATGCCTACGCTAGTTCGAATCTAGCCCGGCCCACCACCAGTTGAAGACGAGTCGGATACAGGTCAGTCAGATATTGCCCGTGTAGCTCAGTGGTAGAGCACACCCTTGGTAAGGGTGAGGTCACGAGTTCAATCCTCGTCACGGGCTTTTGGCCTTGCTGGTGTGTCGGTCATGAGTGAACCGATTACCCAGTCGGAGCTTGGTCAAGTCCTCAGCACTATGGCCGAGGTGCCAGAGCAGTTGCGCATCATGCGGGCGGTTTTTCGTTTGGCTACGCTACAGTAACAGAAAGGCACCTGGACCTCATTCTGGACGGAATCGCAATGTGTATTTGTGTTAACTGCCACTATGTAGACCGTTGCATCACCTACCACGCCGTTGAGACCCAACACCAACAACCGCACCTGACGGATGCACCCACCTTTGAAGCCATCGAACCGACGATTAATGTCAATATTCGTCAGGATAGCGAATTTATTGAGATGGAGTGGGATGTGGTGGGCTGCAAAAGCTTCCAGGCAGAAATGGGCAAGTGGGCTAAGTTACGTCCGGGAGAATTAGTCCCCACCTGAGGTATTGATGAGCTATTGCCTGAATCCTGACTGCCCCAATCCCCACAACCCTGATCCGGCTAACTTTTGTCAAGGTTGTGGTACCCGTCTGCGGCTGGCTAACCGTTACTGTGCCTTGAAGCAATTGGGTGAGGGGGGCTTTAGCCGCACCTTTTTAGCCGTAGATGAATATAAACCCTCCCAGCCCACCTGTGTGATTAAGCAATTCCTGCCCCAGGTCCAGGGGGCCGGGAATTGGGAGAAAGCCGCAGCCCTCTTTGCCCATGAGGCCAAGCAGCTAGAAGAACTCGGCTCCCATGACCAGATTCCGGCACTCTATGCCTATTTTTCGGAAGGGAAGCAGCAATATCTGGTTCAGGAACTCATTGATGGCCTCAACCTGCAACAGGAGCTAGAGCAACAGGGGGCCTTTAATGAAGACCAGATTCGTCAAGTCCTGAGCGATCTCCTACCTGTACTCCAATATGTCCACGATCACCAGGTGATCCACCGCGATATTAAACCAGAAAATATTATCCGCCGTCGGGTTATATCCTCTCCCCAAGCAACTGGGAGCAATGGTCCGAGTCCCTCGCCTTGCCCCGTTGGCCGACTCGTCCTCGTCGATTTCGGGGCGGCCAAGTCTGCCACCCACACATCCCTCAACAAAGCGGGCACCCGCATTTATAGTCTGGGCTATGCGGCACCGGAGCAGGAAAAAGGCTGGGCAGTGTTTGCCAGTGATCTGTACAGCTTGGGGGTAACCTGCATTCATTTGCTGACCCAAATTGAGCCGTTTAATCTCTACGACAGTAGCGATCGTCGCTGGGTTTGGCGTGATTATCTCCGCACACCCATCAGTGCCCAACTGGCGGACATCATCGATCGCCTCCTGCAACCGGAACCGGCCCACCGCTATCCAACGGCAGCGGCGGTTCTGATGGATTTAAAAAAGCTCCCGATCGGGATTCCCGTGGGGGCCGCAACCCCAGCAACGGCCACCCCCAGTACCTTCCCCTCCCTGATCTCCCGTTTATTAGGGGGGGCACCCAGTTTGCTCCAGGGGAATATGTTGCTGAAATTGGGGCGCTTCGATGGGGCGATCGCAGCCTACGATCGGGCGATTCAGGCCAATCCCGATAGTGTTGATGCCTGGTACCGTAAGGCGGAAGTACTGCGCACCCTCAATCACCCTGCTGAAGCCCTCGGTTGCTATGAGCGGGTGGTACAACTGCAACCAAACCACTACGAAGCGTGGAGCCATCGTGGGATCTTACTATTTCGGGTTAAGCAATACGAGGCCGCCCTTGCTAGCTTCGATCGGACCCTGCACTTGGTCCCCTACTGGTCGCTGGTCTGGTTCCTGCGCAGTGTCACGCTCAAACAGTTGGGGCGAAATAGCGATGCCAAGGCGTCGTTTTACAAGGCGCGATCGCTGTTGCCAGAGAGTGGAACCCAACAGGCAGCCATTTTGCTGGAAGCGTGGGAATTAATGCTGGGGGATTAGTTGAGGAAGCGGTTCCGCTGTCCAGTTTCGTGACGGCTGAGGGCGAGAGGTGTCACCTTGCGATTGCAGGCCCCACCCCCGCCCCATCCCAGATGCCACCAAAGGTAACGCCAAAGGTAAAGATTTGTATCTATACTAAGGGAAACAATCACCTATCCCCAGTTTGAAAGCGCATTATGACCCAGCCCAAACCCACGGTTACCCCCAAACTACCCACCCCCAAGTTTGGCTTTAACGACTACGCCGAACGCATGAATGGACGGGCAGCGATGATTGGCTTTGTCCTTGCCCTGGCGATCGAGTACCTGACGGGACAGGGCGTTCTTAACTGGTTAGGGCTGCTCTAACCCTAGGCTCGCAATCCCCTATCCCCTGTCGGCTGTCCCTGGGGACCCCCCTTGCCTCTGGGCCAATTACCGATATCCTGTAAGGGGCACAACCTTGGGCCATCCAGATCTAGGGAAAACTCCTTAGAATCAATGTAGGGAGACAGCACGACGTGATTGCATGATTACTGCACTGCCGCGAATTCTTAAATCAACCTATCGGCGTGAGCCACTCTTTAGCATCCTGCTGACGATTGGGGCCGTGGACGCCGCCCTCGGTGGCCTCGAAAGACAGGGGTCGCTACTGGTATTTGGTGTGGGTACGATTGCCATCACAACAGCGTTGCGCTGGTGGCTAGTCAACCGTGCGCGATCGCTCCCCCCAGATCCCGTCCCCCAACTCCTATTACCCCCTCAGCCTTCCCAACCCCAGTTACCCATGCTCAGTATGCGGAAACAAAGGCCGCGTCGTTGATCGACCTAGGGGGCGACGGCCCCTTAAACCGGGTGGCGATCAAAGACCCGTTAGGGGTGACGGGTTCCAGCCAGATAGGGCATGGGGTCCTGTGCCACCCAGCCTGCTGCCAGATTGCGGCGCACTTCAAATAATAGTGCTGTTGCTTGGGTGCGATCGACGGCAGGCCCGATCGTTCCGATCGGCTCACCGGCTCGGACCGACTGTCCCACCGTTACCCCGATCGTCCCCAGGGAGGCATAGCGAGTTTGCAACCCCAGGGAATGGTTGATCACCACCAAATGGCCATACCCCACCTGTTCGCCCGCAAAGGCAACCGTACCCGCCCCGGCAGCCAAGACGGGGGTGAGGGGGGCAGCTTGCAACTGTATCCCACTCTGAAACTGGGGGGTGCCCGTCCCTGGGGATTGCTGCCAGCCGTAGGGCGTTACGACGATCGCGGCGTTGGGGAGGGGATAGTGCGTGAGGACTTCAAACAGTTTACTTTCTGCCACCACGGGGCGCGGTGAAGCCAAATCCGAGGTGGTCACCGACGACGACCAGGTTACCCCTGGGATAAAGACAATCGTTGGCGTGGTCACACAGCCATTGACCTCAAAGAGGACATCCGCTCGAACATGATAGGTTTGGGCTAATTGTTGCCAGGTTGTACCGGGAGCCACTGCGATACGAACGCCGTCATGGGGGGGAATGACGATCGCTTGCCCCGCGATCGCCCTCCCTGTGCGCAGAACCGGGTTCAGGCCAAGCAAAGTTGCTGGTTGCAGTTGATAGTGCTGGGCAATGCTGGCGATCGTTTCCCCTGCCGTGATCGGGTGTAACTGCAAGCGATCCAGAACTGCCGGTGGACAGGGCGAAGCCGACTGCGCCATCACGGACTGCCCTGTTCCCATCCAGGGAAGTGCTAACAACCCCAGCAACCAAGTCCAATGTCCCTGGACACGACACCGGGGACGGAAATAATGGGAACGATGCAACCAACAATGCAACATATGTTTACGTTTTGCCAGCCTTTAGGTCAAGTTTTGATGCGCAGTGAGCATCAATCCGGAAGGTTTTTTGACTACAGTGGGAACAGTAGCAAGTAAAAATGTCCAAGGCAGGCTGAGTTAGGGAATCATGGGGCTATCAATTCGACAATTGGGGATCTACGCAACACTGCTGTTAGTGGGCGGGGGCATTGGCGTCGGGGTCAGCCGCCAGTGGCCGACGGGTGATCCGGTCGCCAGAACCATTCCCGTCGTGTTACAGGCGCAACCAGCGGCCCAACCGGCTGAACGAGAGGTGCGGGTGATTGAACGTAACAATCCCAATTTTATTGCCGAGGCGGTTGAACGGGTGGGACCGGCAGTGGTTCGGATTGATGCGACGCGGCAGGTGGCGAGTGACTTACCGGAAGCCCTCGATGATCCGCTACTCCGCCGATTCTTTGGTAACATGCTCCCCCCCAAGGGCGATCGCGTGGAACGGGGAACCGGTTCTGGTTTTATCCTGAGTGCGGATGGGCGTCTGATCACCAATGCCCATGTGGTAAATGGGGCGACGACGGTGCGCGTATCGCTCAAGGATGGCCGCCAGTTTGACGGTCGGGTGATCGGGATTGATCCGGTCACGGATATTGCCGTCATTCGCATTGATGCCAAGGATTTACCCGTTGCCCCCCTAGGCCGCTCCGATAACCTGACCCCCGGTCAGTGGGCGATCGCTATTGGCAACCCCTTGGGACTGGACAGCACGGTAACCGCAGGCATCATTAGCGCGATTGGGCGATCGAGTTCCCAGGTCGGTATCCCGGAAAAACGGGTCAGCTTTATCCAAACCGACGCCGCGATTAATCCCGGCAACTCTGGGGGACCGTTACTCAACGATCGTGGCGAAGTGATTGGCATCAACACCGCCATCCGGGCAAACGCCCAGGGGTTGGGTTTTGCTATCCCGATCGAAACCGCCGAACGGATTGCGGAGCAGTTGTTTAACAAGGGCCGCGTGGATCACCCCTTCCTGGGCATCCAAATGGTGGACTTAACGCCAGAGTTGCGCAAGGACCTGAATAAGCAAGGCGATCTCGGCGTCACGATCGCCCAGGATCGGGGGGTCCTGATCGTCCAGGTTTTAACCCCTTCTCCTGCCGCTGAGGCCGGATTACGGGCCGGGGATATCATTCAACGAATAGAGGGACAACCGGTAACGGCTGCCACCGAAGTCCAGGCAATTGTCGAAGCCAGCCGTGTGGGTTCCTCACTGGTCATTGAGGTGAACCGTCAAGGCAAAATCCACCAACTGCAGGTCAAACCCGGAGCCTACCCGAAGACCCCCTAGCGCTCTGTCAAGCTTTAGTTGGTCGGTTCGGTCAAACGCAATATAACCCAACCCAATTACTTAGCTGGGCATCGCATGTTGGGTCTCACAGGGCTGCGACACCAACCCACAACCCCTTATTTTTATTTCTTGGCAGTATCGACGGGAGAATTTGTAGAACGCCCTCGCTTTTTCATGGATT
>CAZHXN010000081.1:17185-18979 GCA_964536415.1 uncultured bacterium | reverse complement strand
GATCGCCTAGAGCAGGCGGTACACCAACAAGGGCGACAAATGCACGAGAATTTAGATCGCCTAGAGCAGGCGGTACACCAACAAGGGCGACAAATGCACGAGAGTTTAGATCGCCTAGAGAAAGTTGTTCAGGACCAGGGGAGTCAAATGCTCACTATCGTGCAACAACTCGTCCAGGTCGTCGATCACCTGGTTGTCGATCGCGAGTGTTAACTACTCCGACTGCCAGACTTAATTCCAACCAGGGAAGTAGGCCCTCTTGAGGGATTGATTGAGCTAGGACAGTTGGCCCGTTCGGTTGAGAACACCAGACCGTCCAGACGCACAAACGCTGCTCTGTTTTGTAGCGCATCACAACCGGCTGGATATTCCTGGTAAAGTCATCCCAGTAAAATACGGGCCTGTGACTGAGGTGACAGGTTCACGGGTTAAGTTCACTGGATGACTAATGGTGGCGACGGAAAGCGATCGACCGCTTGTGATGTCGGGATCTATGATTTCGAGCGAGATTGATAAGGAATATGCAGCACCCCCTTTGGCAACGCTACCAAGATTGGCTCTACTACCACGACGGGCTAGACTTCTACCTGGATGTCAGCCGCATCCCCTTTCCAGACAGCTTTGTGGCGGAGATGCAACCCAAGTTTGCTCAAGCCTTTGCCGATATGGCCGCGCTGGAGCAAGGGGCGATCGCCAACCCCGATGAAAACCGCAAGGTTGGCCACTACTGGCTCCGCAACCCGGAGATTGCGCCGCCCACTGAACGCCAGGAAGTCTTGGCCGCGCTGGCGCAGATCGCAACCTTTGTGCAGCAGGTTCATGCGGGCGAAATCCGGCCCCCGGAAGCCCCCAAGTTTACCCATATCCTCTCGATCGGGATTGGAGGATCGGCCTTGGGACCAGAATTTGTGGCGGAGGCCCTGATGGCAGATCACCCGCCGATGCTGATTGACTTTATTGATAACACCGATCCCGCTGGCATCGATCGCATCCTGGCCCGTTTGCACGGTACCCTCAAGAGCACCCTGGTGATTGTGACCAGTAAATCCGGCGGCACGCCAGAAACCCGTAACGGTATGTTAGAGGTGAAATATGCTTTCCAGGATGCCGGGTTAGACTTTGCCAAGCACGCCGTCGCCATCACCATGCAGGGCAGCCAGATGGATGACCTGGGTCATGCCGAAGGCTGGTTAGCCGAGTTTCCCATGTTTGACTGGGTGGGAGGCCGCACCTCAGAACTGTCGGCAGTGGGCCTTTTGTCGGCAGCGTTGGTAGGGGTTGACATCCAGGCTATGCTCGAAGGGGCACGGATCATGGATGAGGCCACACGGGTACCAGATATCCGTCAAAATCCCGCTGCGTTGCTGGCCCTGTGCTGGTACTTCGAGGGCGAAGGGAAGGGCCTCAAGGATATGGTGGTATTGCCCTACAAGGACAGTCTGCTGCTGTTTAGCCGCTATCTGCAACAGTTGGTGATGGAGTCCCTCGGCAAGGAGAAAGATCTCGATGGCAACGTGGTCAACCAGGGCCTGGCTGTCTATGGCAACAAAGGCTCAACCGATCAACACGCCTATGTACAACAACTGCGGGAGGGGATTCCCAACTTCTTTGTCACTTTTATCGAAGTGTTGCGCGATCGCCAGGGACCGTCGCGAGAGGTGGAACCGGGAGTCACGGCAGGGGATTATCTTTCTGGCTTTTTACAGGGGACCCGGCAAGCCCTGTATGAGAACCACCGCCATTCGATCACGCTGACTATCCCAGAAGTGACCCCCCGCACGGTGGGTGCCTTGA
>CAZHXN010000081.1:11244-17165 GCA_964536415.1 uncultured bacterium | reverse complement strand
CGCCGTTGGTCTCTACGCCTCGTTAATCCATATCAATGCCTATCACCAACCGGGGGTTGAAGCGGGGAAAAAAGCTGCTGCCTCGATCCTGGATCTGCAAGGCAGGATGATGCAGGTGCTGCGACAGGCAACGGGTCCGCTCGATTTGGTCACCCTAGCAACCCAAGCCGGGGCTACCGATGAGGTGGAAACCGTGTACAAAATTGTGCGTCACCTGGCGGCGAACGATCGCGGGGTGGTTCTCAAGGGCGATCGCCGCCAACCCGCCACCCTTAAAGTTTCCTTGATCGACCTAACAGGAGTTAAAGATGTCTAAGAGCTTACTGGAACAATTACGTGACATGACGATCGTGGTGGCCGATACGGGCGATATCCAGGCGATCGAGCAATTCAAACCCCGCGATGCGACAACCAACCCCTCGTTGATCACAGCCGCAGCGCAAATGCCCCAATATCAAGAGATTGTAGACGAAACCCTACGCCATGCCAGGGCGGAAGCCGGGGCAGAGGCATCGGAACAGGCAGTTGCGACCCTGGCCTTTGAACGGTTGGCAGTCGCCTTTGGGAAACGCATTTTGCAAATTATTCCCGGACGGGTTTCGACGGAGGTGGATGCGCGTCTGTCCTATGACACTGATGCCACGATCGCCAAGGCTCGGTATTTAATCTCCGAATACGAAAAGGCCGGTATTAGTCGCGATCGCATTTTGATCAAAATTGCCTCAACCTGGGAGGGGATTCGGGCCGCAGAAGTGTTGGAAAAAGAGGGGATTCACTGTAATTTAACCCTGTTGTTTAGCTTGCACCAGGCGATCGCCTGTGCCGAAGCGGGGGTGACCCTGATTTCCCCCTTTGTCGGGCGTATTCTTGACTGGTATGTGAAGGAAACAGGCCAGAACTATACCGGAGCAGAAGATCCAGGAGTGCAGTCGGTCACGCAGATTTACAACTACTACAAAAAGTTTGGCTATACCACCGAAGTCATGGGGGCTAGCTTCCGCAATATTGGTGAAATTTGCGAACTCGCAGGCTGTGATTTGTTGACCATTTCGCCCAAACTGTTGAGCGAGTTGGATGCTACCCAGGCAGATCTCCCCCGTAAGTTGGAGCCAAGCCACGCCGCTGCGATGGAGATTGAAAAGATTCACATCGATCGCGCTACCTTTGACCAGATGCACGCCGCCAATCGCATGGCATCAGAAAAGCTAACGGAAGGGATTCATGGGTTTACCAAGGCATTGGAAAGCCTAGAGGCATTGCTCGAAAAACGGTTGCGTCAGTTGGAAGGGTGTGAAGTGGTCAACCGCACGGCGGAGAAACTGTTTCAAACCTATGATTTGGATGGTGATGGTTTCATTACTCGCGAAGAATGGATGGGAACGGATGTGGTCTTTGATGCCCTGGATACCGATGGGGATGGCAAAATCACGGTCGAAGAGATGGGGATTGGCCTGGGGGCGGCTTGCCAGTTAACGACGGTTTGAGGTTGCTGCTGGCGTTTGCTTCGGGAGGCAAGAAGCACTAAAGTGCTGACGACAAGCGATGAAGAAGGACTAAAGTGCTGACGACAAGCCCTTGATCTAGAATTCGGGAGTGGGTTGCGCATGAAACGATTCAGTGCCTGGCCTTTGCCGTTAACCTGGCAATGGCGGTAGTTTTCGCTGGCCCGATGGGGACAGGCGATCGCGGCGCGGTTGTGGGGACGTATCGGCGCGATCGCTGTGCTGGCTTTGGCGCTGTTCTGGTTTGGTAGCGGCGGGTTGTCCAGTCCCGCGCAAGCTGCAGCAGCAACCGAATTATACTGGTATGGTCATTCAGCCTTTCGGGTCACAACGCCCAGCGGTAAGGTCTTGCTGCTTGATCCTTGGGATGGCCCTGGGTCGGGAAACCTGTATTGGGGGCAATCTTGTCTTCATTGATAACCCGTAGGCTAGCAAATCCCATATAGCTGGAATCATAGTAGTTCCCAAAGGAAAAACTATGGCGGCTATCTAGCCAACCCAAGTTAGCAATTCCCCGTGCTTGGGCTGGACGAAGTATGATCATTTTAGCCTCCTGAATTGAAAGCTGGTGGCCAGAAACGATTCAGGGAAAGCAGTGCCTAGCGATCGTACTTAGCAATGATCCAGATGGCATGAACGATCCCAGGCAGATAACCCAGGAGCGTGAGCAAAATATTGAGCCAGAATGGCCAACCAAGGCCCACGGTTAAAAAAACGCCCAAGGGGGGTAGCAAAATGGCTGCAATGACTCGAAGAAGGCTCATATCGTCCTCATTGATAACGTTCTATCGACCTATACTATTTGTAGCGTAGTGGGTTGGGCGATGACCACCGCACCATCTCCCGCAGCTTTACACTACCGTATTCATCTGCGATCGCCCCAGGGTCAGGCGCACTAGGGAGAGGGAGAGGATGATGAGGAATAAGACGAGGCCAATCGTGCAAGCATAACTCAGTTCTGCATTGCGAAATGCTTGTTCATAGACGTAGTAGACGATCGTCTTCGTGCTGTTCCGAGGTCCTCCTTGGGTCATCACATAGATCTCTTCAAACACTTTCGTTGCGGAAATGGCTGAGATCACGGCCACTAAAAAGAGATAGGGACGCATCAGGGGAATAGTAATGTCCCAATGCTGGCGCACCCCTGCTGAGCCATCGATCGCTGCCGCCTCATACAAGTCCGCTGGAATCGTCTGCAACCCGGCCAGGTAAATAACCATGTAATAGCCCAAACCCTTCCAGACCGTCACCGCCATCACACTAAAGAGGGCGAGCTTGGGACTGGTCAACCAGGGAACGCCTGTCTCAGACAGGTGGAGCCAGCGTAGCCACTGGTTCAAGAGGCCATTTTCCGCATAGAGCCACTGCCACGCAATCCCCGCCACCACCATTGAAATCACCACAGGCACATAGTAGGCGGTGCGAAACCAGTGTATGCCCCGCAGCTTTTGGTTGACCAGGATCGCCAGCGCTAAGGGCAAGGCAACGAGCAAAGGCACCACACACACCAAATACAGCAAGGTATTGCGCAGGGTTTGCCAAAAGAGGGGATCGCGCCAGAGCCGTTCAAAATTGGCCAGCCCTACCCACGCAGGGGCCTGACTGAGGTCGTAGGTATAGCGGGTAAAACTGAGGTAGAACGCCTGCAAGGCTGGCAAGAAGACGGTCAGCGTTAACAAGGTCAGGGCGGGCAGCAGGAACAGGTAGGGGGTGAGTTTGGCACGCATATGGCACCTGGAAAATCAAGCGAGGTTATGCTAAAAATGAGAATTATTGATAAATCTTAGGAAAAAGGGAGAGACAAATCATGGACTGGCGACTCTTGATCGTGCTGTTACCCCTGCTGCTAGCAGGCGGCTGGGCTTTCTACAATATTGGGAAGCTAGCGATCGCTCAAGCCCAGGAATTCCTGAACAAGTCAGCCTAGGCTTGCCGGAACGTTGAAGATTAGACCGATTCACCTTCAACCGGATACGCTCAGCTTTCTAAACGCAGACAAGGATACTACGAGATCGCATATTGCCGTGAGACACTTCGGTTGAGGTGTCTCATTTTAATCTGTCTGGCTGTCTGGTGGCGTTATTGCGTGCCTCGGTTCGGTTCAGCGATTGCTCGCCCCCATAACTGGCCCAACTTGTCACAAAACTTGATTTCCGGATTAATCTCCAGCCCAACGTCGGGCCTATCCTCCCTGGCCCATTCTCCCCAGTCACCAGAGTCACCTATGTCATCATCGTCGCCACCTGTGTCATCGCCGCCATCACCCGCTATTGGGGCAGTTATTGGGATTGATCTCGGTGGCTCCGCCATTAAGCTGGGACGGTTCCTGGCAGATGGCACGTGCCTGCACACGCACCAGGTGCCCACGCCGCAACCGGCAACCCCAGAGGCCGTATTGGCGGCAATGGTGGCGGCGATCGCGCAGATTGACCCGGACCATACCAGCCACGCGATCGGGGTCGGTACACCAGGGCCAGTGGATGCGACTGGCCGGATTGCACGGGTTGCGATTAATCTCCACGGCTGGCAGGATGTCCCGCTGGCCGATTGGCTGGAAGCCAAGACGGGGTTACCGGCGCTTCTGGCCAACGATGCTAACTGTGCGGGATTAGGTGAAGCGTGGTTAGGCGCAGGGCAGGGGTTGCAAGATATTATCCTATTAACCCTAGGCACGGGAGTGGGAGGCGCTATTATCCTCAATGGGAAGCTCTTTGTGGGGCATCGCGGGGCAGCGGGTGAATTGGGATTGATCACTCTGCGTCCTGATGGCCCAGCTTGTAACAGTGGCAATCAGGGGTCGTTGGAGCAGTACTTATCGATCGCGGCTCTGCAACGACGGGCGGGTTGTGAACCTGTGGAGTTAGGACAGCGAGCACAGGCGGGTGATCCAACAGCACTGCAAATCTGGCAAGACTATGGGCGCGATCTGGGTATTGGTCTGAGTAGCCTAATTTATGTCTTAACACCAGAGGCGATCGTGATTGGGGGCGGGATTAGTGCCAGTGCGCCCTTTTTCTTCCCTGCTGCCTGGGCAGAAATTGAACGGCGAGTCCTCCCCAGCTCGCGTGAAGGGTTGCAGTTGCTACCAGCCAGGTTGGGTAATCAGGCCGGCATCGTGGGGGCCGCTAAGCTAGCTTGGCAGCAAGTGCCCCGTTAAGCGCAATTGGTATCGGCAAAGACTAACCGGGTAAGCCAAGGCATTTAGGAGGGTTGGTCGCGATCGCGGTTGATCAGGTCATCAAGCAGGCGATCGATGCGTTCTAGGGCAGCATTCGTTGTGCGCTGATATTCGGCATACTCACGATCCATGCGCTCCAGTTGGGCTTGTTGTCGATCTTGCCGGCGGACGAGCATGGCTGTAACGCCCTCCAGGCGATCGAGCCGTCCGCTATTCTGGAGTGACTATCTCCGTTCTCTCTCCTCTCTCCTCGTGAAAGGGGAAAAGATGGGTCAGTCAACTAGGTTCTGGCTTAAATTTTCATCATCGGAATAGGGGCTTCACCTGCTTTAAGGGTTTGCTCATCTGCAACCAGATCATTGGGCGCACCACAGGCTGAAAGTGTCCCCACAAAGTCTATGTCAGCAGTTTGCGTTTGTTTGCGTTGGGCAATTTCTTCAGGAGAGAGGATCTTGCTTGGATCAAAACCGAACTCGATTTCAGTGTGTAAGCCCTTGCGCTTCACTCGCTTGAGGTTATAGAACCGCTTATTCCAGGTTGTTTTAGCAAAGGCCCACAGACAACCAAGGAGATAGCGCCGTTTGAAGGCATCTTTCTCAAACCAATACTCGATCGTTTTGCGCATATAGAACTTGGCATAGTTGCCCAAAACGCCTTGCAACACCTCTTCCCGCGTCATGTTATCGGGTTTAATGATGGGAGTTACAAAGTTGTAGTGGGAATAGTCGCGAATTTCGACGCGATCTTCGAGATCCTTGAACAGTTCAGCAAAGGGCCACGGTGTGTACATATTCCAGTTGGTCATGTCAGCCTGCCAATCACGGGCCATGCGATAGGTCTCGGCGATCGTTTCTGGGGTTTCATTCGGCAGCCCCATGATGAACTGTACTTCCGCCAGCATGCCGTTATCGCGTAAGAGTTGGACGGCCCGTTTGTTGTCCGCGATCGTCGTTTCTTTGCGGAAAAGATTCAAGTTCAACTGGGCAGCGGCTTCGGTACCGAGGGAAACATGGACCAAACCCGCTTTGCGGTAGAGAGGGAGTTCCTTCTCGTCACGCAGGATATCCGTCACGCGGGTGTTAATACCCCAGTGGACACCCAGGTTGCGATCGATCAGTTCATGACACAGGGCAATAAAGCGGGATTTATTAATCGTTGGTTCCTCATCAGCCAGGATGAAAAAGCCAACCTTGTATTCCTTGACCAGCTTCTCGATTTCATCGACAAAGTGTTTGGGCGAT
>CAZHXN010000081.1:302-11232 GCA_964536415.1 uncultured bacterium | reverse complement strand
GGTACTTGCGCCAGAATTTCCATTGCGAACAGAAGCGACACCGGAAGGGACACCCACGGGAATAGTTAGGCACCGCCACGCGAACGTTCAGGGGCGTGTAGATATATTTATCCCACTCCAGGAGGCTCCAATCTGGGGAGAGGGTATCCAGGTTCTTAATCGGGGGATGGGCTGGTGTCGCAACAATTTCGCCATTTTCCAGGAAGGCAATGCCGAGAATTTCATGGCGCTGCTGGCGATCAGTACCTTGTTCAATGGCCTGTAGCAAATTAACACTAATCTCTTCACCTTCGCCACGAATGATATAGTCCACCCAGGGGGCTTCCGTTAGCACTTCCTGGTACATATAGGTGGGATGAATGCCCCCCATGATCGTGACGACATCCGGGCAGACTTGTTTGGCAATCCCCAGGGTCGTTTGCGATTGATAGATCATTGGGGTAATCGCCGTTGCCATCACCACATCCGGCTGATAGGCTCGAATTTGTTCGGCTAATTCTCCATCCTCAATGTGATTGCTCATGGCATCAATAAATCGGACCTGATGGAAGCCCGCAGCTTTGAGAGCACCCCCAACATAGGGCACCCAACTGGGCGGCCAATTCCCAGCGATTTCAGCTCCACCGGAGTGGTAGTTGGGCTGGATCATTAAAATACGCATGACAAACCTCCGCTTAAATTGCCCCTTCGTGATCGACAGCACGAAGCTGTAACTTAAAGTTCACTTAAAGTTCGTAGTGACGACTTCAGTCGTCAATGAAAACCAGTTTTTAACATTGATCTTAAACAGCCTTAGAGAACCGTTCAAGTTGCCGCTGTTTTAGATAAGTATCGAAGACCGAAGCAATGTTACGAATCAGCAAACGACCAGCAGGGGTTACCTGGATATCGTTGGGGGAGAGTTCAACTAAACCATCGGCCTCTAACAGGCGTAGATCAAATTTCTCATTGGCGAAATACTCATCAAAGTCATGATCAAAACTGAGATGATATTTCTCCTCCAGGTCATCCTTAGAAAGGTGAAACTGACACATGAGTTCCATGATAATCGTGCGCCGCATGATGTCTTCGCGATCAAGGGTAACTCCCCGCTCGATCGGGAGTTCGTTATTATCGATCGCCCGGTAGTAGTCCTGGATGCGTTTGTGATTTTGGACATAGACATCCTGCAACATACTGATCGCAGTCATGCCAAAGGCCAGTAGGTCTGATTCTGGCTGGGTGGTATAGCCCTGGAAGTTACGGTGCAGTTGTCCCTGACGTTGGGCGATCGCCAGTTCGTCATTCGGTTTGGCAAAGTGGTCCATACCGATGAAAACATAGCCATGCGACGTGAGTTCAGCGATCGTCATCTTCAGGATTTCCAACTTTTCCGAAGCGGGCGGAAGGGCCTGTTCCGGTAAGCGCTTCTGAACGGGCTTCAGCCAGGGCACATAGGCGAAGTTAAATACGGCAATGCGATCGGGATCAAGCTGGATCGTTTTGGCGATCGTATCTTGGAAGGTTGCCAGAGTTTGATAGGGCAAGCCATAGATCAAATCAACATTAATGCTTTCAAAACCAGCATCCTTAATCCAGCCCATTACCTCAAATAGAAGCGCTTCCGGTTGGATACGATTGACCGCCTCCTGCACCCTCGGATCAAAATCCTGGATACCAAAACTAATGCGATTGAAACCTAGATCCTTGAGGAAATAAACGTATTCCTTCGTCAGGTAACGGGGATTGACTTCAATCGAAATTTCGGCCCGATCGTCGAAGCTAAAATGCTGGTGCAGGGTATTCCACAAGGTTTCTACCTGCTCCAGTGACAGATAGTTCGGAGTGCCGCCGCCCCAGTGAAGTTGATGTACCTTGCGATCGCGATCGACTAACTCAGCAACTTGCTGGATATTACGCTGAAGGTAGTCCAGATAGGGGACAGCCACTTCTTTACGTCGAGTGATCACCGTGTTGCAACCGCAGAAGTAACATACGGTTTCGCAAAAGGGAATATGGCAGTACAGGGAGAGGGGGGTTTGCTTGTAATTCCCAACCGCGATCGCGCCTCGGAAGTCTCGTTCCTGGAAAGATTCGGTTAACTCGGTGGCAGGGGGATAACTGGTGTAGCGGGGGAGAGGGCGATCGTATTTGCGCAGGAGACCAGCATCAAATTCAACGGTGTGGGATAGCAGTTTCATAGGTTTGCAAAATCTGAATGGAAGGTACTGTGAACCACCAAGACACGAAGAGGCACGAAGGGTTGAACTTTGTTTGTGTCCCGGTACCTTGGTGGTTAGTTATGGTCTCTGGCTGAGGACCGAGGGTATGGCCAACTTACTCAGCGGCGACCAGTTCGACGGAGGTGCTGCCCGGTGCCCGTTCGGTGCTACCTGGTTTATCCTGGCGGGTAATTAGGTCAAACACGTGTTCACCCACGGCGGCCCGCACGGCTGGCTCCAGTTCATGAACCACATTCCGGTTCATTTGGAAGGCAAGATTGGCCTCATCCACAATCTTTTGGGCCAGGGCTTCGTCCACCGGCAAACTGTTCAAAGCATCTCGATATTTGGCCTTA
Source organism: uncultured bacterium (assembly GCA_964536415.1). Taxonomy (GTDB): domain Bacteria; phylum Cyanobacteriota; class Cyanobacteriia; order B231; family B231; genus Trichothermofontia. Next base: position 8,675 of record CAZHXN010000081.1, on the reverse strand, counting down.
AAGGCACGACGTGCTTCCACCGTCGGAATTTGTTCAAACTCATGCAGACCGGTTCCTTTATCTGCCGGTAGATTCAGAGCCGATCGCACAATGTTTTTCAAGCTTTGGCCACCGGATAGATCGCCCATATAACGCACATAGGCGTGGGCAATCAACAGGGCTGGCTCCGTGTTGGAAAGTTCCTGAATGCGATTGACGTAGTTGATCCCTTCCGGTGACGCTTCAATCTCATTCTGCCAGTTGTCCCCATAATAAAAGGCCAGATCCTTCACGAGGTTGGCTTCCCGCTCTAACTCTGGGAAATACATCGGACCCACGACGGGATGATCCCGATGCCGTCGCATTTCGGCTTCTAATGTGCGGTAAACAAAATACAAATTGGCAACTAACTTTCGGAAGGGTTCCCACTCGACAATCCCCTTGAGGAAGCACTTCATAAATGCGGTATTTTCCGCCGCCGTATGCGAGTGCTTGGTGCCTTCCCGTAGCTGGGTTGCTAAGTCAATGCTCATCTTGAAAACCTGATATTCAATAGTAGGGTTAGAAATTCCAAAACCTTTTGGAAAACTCAAGACGGGGGAGGACTGCGGCATTCAGGTCTACGATCGCACCATTGCTATCGGTTTGTCGCCAGTCACTCCAACCGATCAGGGTCACCGATCGGGATCAGGGACAAGACTCTAACTGACCAAGCCAGAGCCAGTCCCAGGCGTTGTGGGCATCCCTCCCCATAACCCAGACGGCGGTAGGGTTGGAGGATCGCAACTGGGCCAAGGGGCATCACCCGTCAACACTTAATAACTCTATAGTAATGAAATCACGAAATGAAAGTTACTTTATATAACTTAATAACTCTGAATAACGGATGAAGGTCCTAGGTTGGCGGGGTAAGCAATCAAGGCTACCTAGCCTTGCTCAGCCTCACTCAGCCTCGCTCAGTATTAATACTCCCTTGACAGTTGCCTGCCGACTCCCAAAGATGATATCTATTATAACTCAGTAGTTATTAAGCTATTTAGCTTAGGAAGCGGAGTCCTTATGGTCAACGTTCTGTCCACGCCAGAGTCAACGTCCTTGCCGATTCAAAAGGCCACTATGCAGGAGACGGTGTTAACGCCCCGGTTTTATATCACCGACTTTGAGGCTGCCGCGACCCTGGATCTCTCGGCCCAGGAGCAGGAGTTGCAGGCGATGCTCACGGAGATGCGGGCCGACTACAATCGTCACCATTTTGTGCGGGATGAGAGCTTCCAGCAGTCTTGGGATCACCTGAGCGATCGCGATCGTCGCGCCTTTATCGATTACCTGGAACGTTCCTGCGTGTCAGAGTTCTCCGGTTTTCTGTTGTTTAAGGAACTCTCCCGTCGGATTAAGACTCGGAATCCGCTGCTAGCCGAGATTTTTCACCTGATGGCGCGGGACGAGGCCCGTCATGCGGGGTTTCTGAATAAGACAATGGCGGACTTTAATATCTCGTTGGATCTCGCCAAGCTGACGAAGAACCGCACCTATACCTTTTTCCCCATTCCCTGGGTGTTGTACACCGTTTATCTATCGGAAAAAATTGGTTATTGGCGCTACATCATTATTTATCGCCATCTCGAAAAGCATCCTGAAAACCAGTTTCATCCCTTGTTCAAGTATTTTGAAAGCTGGTGTCAGGACGAGAACCGCCACGGGGATATTTTCAAAGCATTGTTGCGATCGCAGCCAGAACTCTGGCAAACCTGGAAATCACGCCTTTGGAGTCGCTTCTTCCTGCTGTCCGTCTTTGCCACCCACAGTTTAACTGTTCATGAGCGAGCCGATTTCTATCGCAGTTTAGGACTCGATCCCACCGAATTCGATCGGCAAGTCATTCGCGAAACCAACAACACCTCCGCCCGTGCCTTCCCCACCATCCTCGATGTCGATCATCCAGAATTCTTCCCTCGGATGCATCGGTGTGCCGAACGGAACCTGAAAATTCAGGCCATTGAAGCAAGCAACAAACCCACCCCAATCAAATTCCTGCAAAAACTACTCCTCATCCTGGGCATCCTCGGCGACTTAGTCAAACTGTACTTCATCAAACCGATCGATGCCGAAGCCTTACGAGGAACCGTCCATTAACAAAAACACTTCAAACCTTCCCAAGGCACAAAAAAACTTCGTGAAACTTTGTGATCTTTGTGCCTTGGTGGTTTCCCAACAATGAATGGAAAACCCTTCGTCCCTAACGACAAGCCTGAAGCGCCACAATATCCGCCCCCACGATCGCCTCCAGATTACGGCTAATTTTAGCCACATCCCAATGCCACCAGGCAATTTCCAGCAATTGGGCAATAATTTCCTCAGAAAACCGATAGCGTAGGATCTGAGCCGGATTTCCCCCCACGATCGCATAAGCCGGAACATCCTTCGTCACCACCGACTTAGCCGCCACGATCGCCCCATCCCCGATCGTCACCCCCGGCATAATCACCGATTCATACCCCAGCCATACATCGTGACCAATCACCGTATCCCCCTTCATCACTGCCCCCTCATCCGCCGCAGCAACCCGTTCCCAACCGTGACTAAAAATAGTGACTAAAAATAAAGAAAGGATAGGTAGAAAACCCAGCCATTGAGTGATTAGCCCCATTCATAATGAACTTCACCCCCCTAGCGATCGCGCAAAACTTTCCAATAACCAGCTTGTCGCCAATAAACGGGAAGTGATATAGCACATTACGCTCAAAGTTTTCCGAATCCTCTGGATCATCGTAATAGGTGTAGTCACCAATGATGATATTGGGATTGTTAACAGTATTTTTGATGAAACAAACCTGGGGAAAGCCGGCCATTGGGTGCGAGGTACGCGGATCAGGACCTTGAGCATGCATACCGATACCTTGGGAATAGTGGGTGTGATTTTCCTGTGGAGACGCTAGGCGAACAGGCAGACTAGAAGGCAAGCAGATTATAGTCTTTTCGGTAAGTGTCGCATTGGCTGGAGTTGACAGGAGATGGTCAGACGCATCTGGTTAATTGGGGGCACCCAGGAAAGTGCGCAACTGGCCGCCGCCTTGAGCGTAGCCCAGCTTCCCTGCCTGGTGTCGGTGACCACGGAAAACGCTCGTGATCTGTACCGATCCACCCAACTGGCCCATCCTGATTGTCAAATTTGGGTAGGTCGCCTCAACGATCGCACCATCGACGCATTTCTGCAACACCACCAGATCAGCACGATCCTGGATGCCTCCCATCCCTTTGCTGTTGAAATTTCCCAATTAGCGATCGCAGCGGCCCAACGCCATGCTCTCCCCTACCTACGCTACGAACGTCCGACGATCTCCCCACCTCCAGAGGCCACAGTCTGCGATCCCGATGCCGACACGTTCCCCTGTCGTCAGGTGGACAGTTTGGACACCCTACTTCAGAGCGATATCCTTCAGGGACAACGGGTTTTGCTCACCCTGGGCTATCGATTGCTGCCTGCATTTCAACCCTGGCAATCCCAAGCGACCCTCTTTGCCCGCATTTTGCCCTCACCCATTGCCCTGGAAACTGCCCTGGCGGCTGGCTTTACCCCCGATCGGCTGATTGCTCTGCGTCCGCCCTTGAGCCTGGATTTAGAACGGGCACTTTGGCAACACTGGCAAATTTCCTTAGTGGTAACCAAAGCATCGGGCGCAGCGGGCGGTGAAACCATCAAACGGCAACTCGCCCAAGCACTGGGAATTACCCTGGTGACGATCGCCCGTCCGACGATCGCCTATCCCCAGCAGACCCAGGATATCGAGGCCGCGATCGCCTTTTGTCAGCAGGCCCACCGCAGCCAGCCCTAAGCCAGCGAGGTGCATGACTCAGGCAATATCGGCGGCAAGGATTCTCAGCATCTCCTTATCGTCGTCCTTATCGTCGTTCAGTATTACCCGCTTTCACCCAGCCTTCCTGTTTCGTGGCTTCCACCTTGATCCGCTGCCACACCCCATCTGGGCTTTCACTCAGCACAATCACGGGATCGTTAAACTCCAGCCCACCAATGGTATTGGCCTGGGCACTAGCCCCATCGCGCAGGATCAAGCCTTCTGGCCAGGTTACCCGTGCTTCATAGGCTCCAGGGGGAAGGGGGTCGGGAGTGGGGCTGGGGCTAGGCTGGTTTGCCAAAATTGGGTTAGGGGCCTTAGTCAGGGGGGAGGGCGTTTTATTCTCTTCTGGATAAATGGGTTTTGGGGGTGGAGCAGTGAATTGGGCCACGAGGTAACGGGCAGTGGCCACACTACCCACCGTCAGGAAGGCGATCGCCAATCCGATCCCAAGGGAGAATTTCAGGAGATTAGCCAGCATAGGGGGGAAATAGGTAGGCAACGATCGGTGCGCCTAGTGTAGCGAATGTCCCAGCACTTAACCAGCCTTACCCAACCACAAGACGGTCAACGTTACCATGCGCACTTCACGTTACCGTACCGGCGAGACCGGCACCAAGCGCGGATAGGGATGCGCCGCTTGCCATTGGGGTAACCAATCTACCACCGTACTTGGATCAAGGTGCTGGAGCGCCTGCAACAGGGTGTACCCCTCATTCCGAAAGCGATCGAGGTCTAAATTAGCGTAGTCATCAGGATAGCGGCTAAGCCGGTTCAAGCCTTCCCCCAAGAGCGTTACGGCTCCCTGCCAGTTGTGATTGCCCAGGTGGTAAAGCGCAACCGCAATTTGTAAGATCCCCTGGTAAAACGTCCGTTCCGGGTCCAGTGCCTCCAGCCAGATGGCCTCCAGGGTATCGTGGCAGGCATAAAACTGCTGCTGGTTAAATTGTTCAACCCCTTGCCAAAAGTCTGGCGGCCAGTCATCGGGTGGGGTATCAGCAGGACAAAGGGACATGGGGGACAGTGGGGTGGGGACAGCCGTGTTCTTTCATCCTATCGCGTTGCCTCCAGGCTGAATCTCGGACGGAATCTTGATAGTTTGAAGAGAGGGTTTACCGACAATTTACCCCAAAGGGACAAGGCCGCATGGCGAATGCAATGCATCTAGCACAAATTCAGCAGGGAATAGCCGCTTGGAACGCTTGGCGTGAAGAACATCCTGAGATTTGGCCTGATCTCAGTGGGGCTGATCTGCGTCAACTGGACTTGAGTGGGGTCAATTTGATGCGGGTCAACCTGCGGCGAGCCAACTTGATGGCCTGTAACCTCAGTGGGGCCTATCTGAGTGAAGCCATGTGTAGCGAAGCCAGCCTGTTGGCGGCGAATCTCAGCGAGGCGTACTTGCTCGAAGCCAACCTCAGCCGGGTAAACCTTACGGGGGCCGATCTGCACGGGGCTTACCTGGGTCGCACGAATCTTCGGGGGGCCTATCTAGTGGGGGCCAACCTCGAAGGATCGGATCTCCGGGGGGCCTATTTGGCGGGGGCTAACCTCAGTGAGGCGAACCTGACGCAGGCCAGTCTGACCCAAGCAGATCTGCAAAATGCCAACTTAAGTAACGCCAGGTTGGTGGGGGTAAACTTCATGGGCGCAAGGTTACTCAAAACTAACCTCCAAGGGGCTAATCTGTGTGAATGTTGGGTCTATGGGACATCGGCCTGGGAGTTGAAATTAACCGCTGCCCAGCAATCCCATTTATTGATCACGCCCTATAACGAAACCGCGATCGCAGTTAATAATTTAGAAATGGCCCAGTTTCTCGGGCTCTGGCTCAATAGTCAGACCTTGAATAGCGCTATTGACACGATTACCAGCCGGATTGTGTTAATTGCCTGTCCCTTTAACGACCAATCTCGTTACTTGCTGGAAGCGTTGGAGCTACAGTTAGCTCAACAAGGGTATGCTGCGATCGCCATTGATGTAACCACACCGCTGAATGCTAACTTCGCGACCACCTTTCTCCGGTTGACCCAGATCGCCCGTTTGCTCATCATTGATGGATTAGCGCCCGATCGTGGCATTCCTCCTGAACTTCAAGCCTTACTGCCCCAATTGCACATTCCAATTCAAATTCTGGTCAGCGGCACAGCCCTGAATAGCAATGAATGGGATGAACTCTTGCGATCGCCCTGGTTGCTCCCGATCCAGATGTATCGTGATCCCGATTATTTACTGAATATTTTTCAAGAACGGGTCTTGCTTCCTGCTGAAAACCGCGCCCAGGAACTGCGCGGCGAGACAGGCAATGACTCCCGCTAGACTAACATCCTGGCCTATCCCATTGGGTCTGGACCCAAACCGGCACGGCGCGATCGCGACAACAGGCAAGGATACGTTAGGCGACAGTAAACCCTGGGCAGGTTCACAAGGATGGTCAGTTTCTAGAGCCAATCTTACCGACTACTGACCGCCAGTAAATATCTCATGGGCCGTGAACTTGAGATCGGGGAAAAGGCCCGATTGGATGATATCTTCACCTCGGAATTGGCTCAGTTGATACTCATCATCAAGGAGTTGATAAATCGAGAGAGTAGGCTGTTTTGGCGAACCAATGTAGCGCCGTCCCCCACTGCCCAAATAGTCAATTACCCAATACTCACAAATCCCTAAATATTCATAGTCCACTAACTTATAGGCATAATCCGTGCGCCAGTTAGTACTCACCACCTCAACGACGAGAGGAATACTGGTCCCGTGAGTGAGGGTAGACACTTTCTCCCAAAGGGGTTCCTTGGGCAATTCCTCGCGATTAACCAACATCACATCGGGGCAATAGCTGGTATTGTCACCCGCCACCTTAACCAGGGCTTGTTTAGGGACAAAATAGGGCAACTGCAACCGCCGTACTTCCCGGCTCAGTTCCAGGTTGAGAAACCCGATGATTTCCTCATGTTTACCTGCTGGTTGTGCGACCATCACCTGTCCTCGAAAAAGTTCATAGCCAGGGGCATCTGGCTTCCACCCTAGAAACTCTTCAAATGACATCCCACCCGGCTTTGCCTCAACCACCTTACACCTCCAGAAACTAACCCAATGCCACTGGAAAGACTTGGATCGATAACCAGATGAGAATACCGTAGGCAATCGCTTGTGTCTACAGCCCGGTGAGCAACGGATGACAAAAAATCAACCCTTGACCGAGCGTGTGAGCAGACCAATACATTATTCAGGCGATCGCCAATGGAACAGGGCACCACTTTGACTGGTTGAAGTCCTCGCGGAATCGGGATCTGACGATACCTGACCGTGAACATCTGGCTAAAGCAATGCCCCAAGGATTAACGTCCTAGCGATCGACTGATCCCATAATCACATCGATGCTGCCCAGGATAGCCACAATATCGGCAACCTTCATCCCTCGGAGTAACTGGGGTAGGATTTGCAGGTTATTGAAATCGGCAGCACGAATCTTCCAACGCCAAGGGAAAACGGAATCATTGCCCATAATGAAAATGCCCAGTTCGCCCTTGCCGCTTTCAATACGGACATAGTGCTCACCCGCCGGAATCTTGAACGTGGGCGCAACTTTTTTACCAATATATTGATAATCAAAGTCGTCCCATTCCGATTTTTTACCTCCGGCCAGCATCCGCTTAGCTTCCAGGTTTTCGTAGGGACCGCCGGGGATTTGATCAAGGGCCTGCCGGATAATCTTGACCGACTCACGCATTTCGCGAATCCGAATCAGATATCGGGCTAGACAATCACCCGCTGTCTCCCATTGCACTTCCCAGTCGAAATCGTCGTAGCATTCGTAGTGATCCACCTTGCGCAGATCCCACGGGACCCCGGACGCCCGTAGCATTGGCCCCGACAGCCCCCAGTTAATCGCCTCTTCACGGGTGATGACGCCAATCCCCTCTACCCGACGTCGGAAAATGGGGTTGTTGGTGATGAGCTTTTCGTACTCATCGACGATCGGCAGGAAATAATCGCAAAAATCATGGCACTTGTCGATCCAGCCATAGGGCAGATCGGCGGCGACTCCGCCAATGCGGAAATAGTTATTATTCACCAGCCGCGAGCCAGTGGCTGCTTCCCAGAGATCATAGATCAGTTCCCGTTCGCGGAAAATGTAGAAAAAGGGCGTTTGGGCACCGACATCAGCCAGGAAGGGACCCAGCCAGAGGAGGTGGTTGGCAATCCGGTTGAGTTCCAGCATGATGACCCGAATGTAACTGGCCCGTTTGGGCACCGGAATATCGGCCAGTTTTTCCGGGGCGTTAACAGTAATCGCTTCGTTAAACATCCCCGCGGCGTAGTCCCAACGGCTGACGTAGGGGACGTACATGACGTTGGTGCGGCTTTCGGCAATCTTTTCCATGCCGCGATGCAGATAACCCAGGACGGGTTCGCAGTCGATCACGTTTTCCCCATCCAGGGTGACAATTAACCGCAATACCCCGTGCATCGAGGGATGGTGGGGACCCATGTTCAGGATCATGGGTTCGGTTCTGGTCTCAATCCGTGTCATCGGTGG
>CAZHXN010000081.1:0-250 GCA_964536415.1 uncultured bacterium | reverse complement strand
GGAGCAAAGGGTGTGGCTGAGGGTTCGTTAATTTGCTTAACAATTGTGTCTAACATTATAGGGAATAGTTCAGTGCCCTGGAAGCAGGGGTTTGGCGATCGCGGTATTTGGGCTGAAGCGGATGGGCGCAGGTAGGAACCACCAAGACACGCAGCACACGAAGGAGTACGAAGGGGAGTAAGGTATGGCTTTTTCCCATGTGCCGGTTTTGGCGCAGGCCTTGATAAGGGGGGTGGGGGTGCGTCCGGGG
>CAZHXN010000080.1:0-19463 GCA_964536415.1 uncultured bacterium | reverse complement strand
GGATTTTCAAGTCCCTCTCCCGCTCTGGGAGAGGGATTTAGGGTGAGGGTCGCACAAGTGAGATGCACCCGGGCGAGTCCTAGGAATATTCGTGTTGAAGTCACATCTTTTTTTGACAGTTTGAGCACGATTGCCCACGTATGGGTAGACTCTAGGGAGAGTTCCCCTGCCCCCTGCCCCTCGCACCCGAATGCTCACTTCCCCCTCTGCTTCTAAACCGCTGCGGTGGCAACGTGCCCAAGGGTCGCTACTGGCGCGTCAGATTGATATTTATGGGGCTGCCCTCCAACTGGCGTTGTCCCTTGCTTGGGATCGCTTGCTGGGGGTAGATCAGTCGCCCCAACGTCGCTACCGCCATGCCCAGTGGTTAGTGATGTCGTTGCTGAACCTGGGGCCTACGTTTATCAAAATTGGGCAGGCCCTCTCTACCCGCGCCGATTTGCTGCCGTTGGAATATGTGCAGGCCCTGGGTCGTTTGCAGGATCAGGTGCCGGAATTCAGCCCCACGGAAGCGATCGCCCTCATCGAAGCGGAATTGGGCAGTTCGCTGCCGTCCCTATTCCGGGATTTTGACCATTTCCCGATCGCGGCGGCTAGTCTGGGCCAGGTGCATAAGGCCCGTCTGCATACAGGGGAAGATGTGGTGGTTAAGGTCCAGCGTCCGGGGCTAGAGCAGTTGCTCAATCTGGATATGGAAGTGCTACATCAACTGGTCCGCCTCAGCCATCGTTACCTCCCCTGGACCCGGCAATATCATTTGGAGGAAATCTACAGCGAATTTTTCACAATCCTGTTCCAGGAGATTGACTATATTCAGGAGGGCAAAAACGCCGATCGTTTTCGGGAGAACTTCCAAGACTATCCCCAAATTATCGTGCCCAAAATCTACTGGCGCTATACCTCCCGCAAGATTCTGACGATGGAATATGTGCCAGGAATTAAGATCAACGATCGGCCCACTTTAGAAGCCTGTGGCTTGGATGTCAAGGAAATTAATCAGTTGGGGATTTGCTGCTACCTCAAACAACTCTTGCAAGATGGCTTCTTTCAGGCTGATCCCCACCCCGGTAATATGGCGGTTAGCCAGGATGGGAAACTTATTTTCTATGACTTTGGCATGATGGCCGAAGTGAAGTCCGTGGATAAGGACAAGATGGTTCGTACCTTCTTCGCGGTGTTGAAAAAAGATACTAATCAGGTGATTGATACCCTCACTTCAATGGGGTTAATTGAACCCATGTCCGATATGACCCCGGTGCGGCGATTGATGAGTTTTATCCTGGATAAATTTACCGAAAAGCCGGTTGATCTACAAGCCTTTAATGAACTCCGCAGCGAGGTGTATGCCGTCTTTGAAAAGCAACCCTTCCGGCTACCAGCCAAGATGACCTATATCCTGAAATCCCTCACGACCCTGGATGGGATTGCCCGCGCTTTGGACCCCGAATATAACCTGCTGGTGGCAGCCAAACCCTTTGTCAAAAGTTTAGCGGTCCAAAATCAGGGAAGTGCCCTCAGCGAACTTGCCCGTCAAGCAAAAGACTTTATCAAGTATCGAATGCAACAGCCCAGCAAATTAGAATTACTGATCCAACGTCTGGAGGAGCGCATTGAACAAGGGGAACTTCAGGTACGGGTCCGCTCCGTGGAAAGCGATCGTGCCCTGAAGCGTATTAGCTTAGGGGTAAAATGTTTAATCTATGCCTGTCTTGCGGGGTTTACACTCCTCTCTGGGGCAGTATTGATGCTAGGCGGCTATAAAGGGTGGGCGATCGTCGCCTTTATGCTCACGGCCTTGACGTTTCTGGCCCTGCTGCGATCGCTGATTGAATTACTGATTCGTGAGCGCTTCGATCGCTTAGCCGAACGCTAAATCATACGGGTTTCCTGAGTTTACGGTAGGAGCACTTGGGTACATTCCACTTTTGCCGCCCTTGTCCTAAATCCCGCTGCCAGCACGGGGGAGGAATTCTAGGGCGAGGGCCGCCCCAGCGGGGGGCACCCATCCTATCCCGGTAAAACTGTACTTTATGATTAAGGTAAAGGCTGTATCTCACTTAATTGTTGACATTTTTAGTTGACATTTTTAACTGATTCAGGGTTACTACCGTTGCAGTTAGGCAGGATTATGGGCAGTTTATAAATATAAGTCATTAAGATAATGCTCAGTTGGGCAATCCCTCCTTTTGACTGGCTCTCCCCCCGATCTGGGGTTCCCTATGGCAAGGATATTAGTCGTCGAGGATAAGCAAGTTGCGGCCCAGTGCATCCGTGATTTCCTGGCTGATTCTGAGCATGAAGTCGTGGCAACGGTGGCGACTGGCGTTGCAGCCCTGGAACAGGTTGCCCACGTCCGACCTGATCTGGTGCTCATGGATATTCACCTCCAGGGGGAGATGGATGGGATTGCGGCGGCCCATATCATGAGCCAACGGTGGGATCTGCCGATTGTCTTCCTTACCGCTGTTCGTGATCATAAAACCCTGCAGCGGGCGATTGCGACCTCCCCCTTTGGTTATCTTCTGAAACCCTTTGATGCCCTACAACTACGCACCACCATCAACATTGCCCTGCGGCGGCATCTCCTCGAAACTCAACTGCAACATGCCGAACAATGGTTAGGAGCGGTCCTCACCAGTATTGGTGAAGGCACGATCGCCACGGACGCTTGGGGGCATATCACCTTCATCAATCCAGTGGCGGCCAACTTGACCGGCTGGTCTCAACAGGAGGCATTGGGACAACCGATTACCCAAGTCCTGAATTTAGTCCATCTCCAGACCCGAACCCCTTTACCAAATCCCCTCCTACAAGCCATTCAGCAGGGGCGAACCCTTACCCTCGCCGAGGGGTGCCTCTTGAGTACGCGGACAGGTCAAGAATTCATCATCGGCGACGTAGCCTCCCCGATCAAAAACCAACGGGGGGAAATCACGGGGGGGGTGATGGTTTTCCAGGATATCAGTCAGCGCCAACAGGCGGAGCAGTTGTTAGCTCGCCGGGAGCAGGAGTTTCGTGCCCTCGTGGAGCATTCTCCCGATATTGTTGCCCGCTTCGATCGCCAGCTTCGGTATCGCTACATCAATCCGTCGATGGAACGGGTGACAGGGTTGCCGGCGCAAGCGTTTCAAGGTCGGACCAATCAAGAGTTGGGGATGCCAGCCAGTGTCTTAGAAACCTGGGACACCCAGGTGCGTCAGGTCTTCACCACCGCCCAAGCAACCACCATTACCTTTGAGTTACTCACGATCGACGGGCCAAGGATCTATCAAGCCCGCCTCGTCCCAGAAATTGCTACAGCTTCTCCTGGAGAGACGCGGCGCGAACCCACCGTGCAGTCTGTCCTGAGTGTTGCCCGTGACGTTACCCAACATCACCAGACGGAACGGTCCCTACGGCGGCAGGCGGAACGGGAGCGGCTTTTGGGGTTACTGCTCCAACGCATTCGCCAATCCCTCGATCTCCAGACCTTGTTTACCACCGCCGTGGCCGAAATTGGCACCCTCCTCCAGTTAGAGCGGGCCGAGATTGTGCAATACCAGCCTGACCAACAGATCTGGCGTTATGTAGCCAGCTATCGCCGTAGTCCTACACTTCCCGACACCCTGGGGCTAGAGATGCCGGATCAGGAAAACCGCTTTGCCGGCCCACTGAAACGCGGGGCGATCGTGTGTATTGATGGCAGTGATCCACAAAGCGATCCCCAAGGGGCAGCGCCGACTAACCCAGATCCCACGCAGTTACCAGTGACTACCTATCCCGGTGCCTGGTTACTGGCCCCTTTGTGTGTCGGGGATGCGCGGGCTGCTGGGGGGGCGGCGTCCTCGGAAAATCCAGCCAGGAATCCGGTGTGGGGCAGTTTAAACCTCAATCATCTCCAATCTCCTTGGCACTGGCAGGAGAGCGATGTGGAACTGGCCCGCACCATTGCCGATCAGTTGGCGATCGCGATCCAGCAGTCGGAACTCTATCAGCAAATCCAGCGTCTGAATGCGGACTTAGAACAACAGGTCCAGGAACGAACCGCCCTGTTGCAGCAAGCGTTTACCTTTGAAGCCACCCTGAAACGGATTACGGATCGAGTACGCGATAGTTTAGACGAAACCCAAATTCTGCAAACGGCGGTGGAAGAGTTAGCCCAGGCGATCGGAGTTAGAAATTGTAATGCCTCAATCTACGACCTAGAGCAACAGACCTCAACGATTCGCTACCAATATGCCACGTCTGCTACCCCCTTTCAGGACAACACAGTGCTGTACATGGCGGATTTTGAGCAGGGTTATGCCCAACTGTTGCAGGGACAGTATTTTCAATTCTGTCCCTGTCGGCCCCACCCGGCGGAAGGACGGGTCGCGAAACTAGCCTGTCCGATTCTGGATAATGAAGGCGTGCTGGGGGATCTATGGCTCATTCACCGGGCTGACTATGGGTTTAGTGAACAGGATATTCGCCTCGTGCAACAGGTGGCCAACCAATGCGCGATCGCCCTGCGTCAGTCGCGGCTATACCAGGCTGCCCAGCATCAGGTCACCGAATTGGAACGCCTCAATCGGCTCAAGGATGATTTTCTCAGCACGGTTTCCCATGAACTGCGCACCCCCCTGTCGAACATCAAAATGGCGATCCAAATGCTAGAAATTGTCCTCAGGCCCCTGGGAATCTTGGACCCCAACGGGGGAGCCGCCTACCGCTATTTCCAAATTCTTCAGCAGGAGTGCCAGCGGGAAACGGGTTTGATTAATGATTTGCTGGATCTATCACAGTTGGAAACGGGGGAAGAAGCCCTGGTGATCAGGACCTTAGAACCCAACTCCTGGCTGGAGAAAATGACCGCAGCCTTTAGACGACGCATCGAGACACAGCAGCAATCCCTAGTGTTAGATATTCCCCCTAACCTGCCGACGCTCCAAACCGATGTCACCTATTTAGAACGCATTCTCAATGAACTGCTGAATAATGCCTGTAAGTATACGCCTGCGGGTGAAACGATTCGGGTCTTTGTACGCCTGGACCCAGAGGTCTTTCATTTAGGCGTCAGTAATTCCGGTGTGGAGATTCCGGCCCCTGAACTCCCCCGTATCTTCGATAAGTTCTACCGCATTCTTGGCCACGACCCCTGGCAACATAGGGGGACAGGGTTAGGGCTGGCTTTGGTTCGTCGCCTGGTTAACCAATTGGCAGGCACCATTACGGTGGAGAGTCAGGCGGGGCTAACGACCTTTACCGTCAGCCTACCCCGTGGTCCAACACAATTCTCCTGAGCGGACGGCGATCGCGGTGAAAACTACTGCCATATCTTCATGGGCTTTGTTGGGAGGTGGGTATGGCACTGAAGTTTCCCGATCTGGTTTTAGCCTTTGTCGGGGTGGTTGCCGTCGGTGGCGTGGGGATGCCCGTGTTGGCGCAAGTTCCACCCCTGCCAACCGCTGTGGTGTCTCCCGTGGCGGCATCATCCCAGGTGGAGGCGGTTTTCGCGGCAGCAATGGCGCGGGCCGAAGCGGGGGATTTGGCCGGGGCGATTCAGGGGTTTACCTGGGTGCTGGACCAGGCTCCCACGTTGCTCGAAGCCCGCTTTAACCGAGGCTTAGCCCGTGATCTCTTGGGGGATAAACCAGGAGCGATCGCTGACTATACCCAGGTGCTCCGGGCCGATCCCCAACACGTGGAAGCCTACGTCAATCGTGGGGCGGCCTACTCGGACCTGAAGCGCTACCGTCAGGCCGTGGTTGACTTTATGAAGGCGTTGGAACTCAACCCCGATAATGATTTTGCCTACAATAATCTGGGGAATGCGCTGTTGGCCCTGGGAAATCGCCAAGCGGCGATCGCGGCTTACACGCAAGCCATTACGGTCGAGCCGACCAATGCCACGGCCTATTTCAACCGGGCGAATGTGTACTTTATGGAAGGCAATATGACCCAGGCGATCGCTGACTTTGACCAGGCGATCGACCAAAACCCCTTGTATGTGCAAGCCTATAATAATCGGGGGTTAGCCAAGGAAAACCAGGGCAATTGGTCGGGCGCACTGGCGGACTGGGAGCGATCGTTGCAACTGGACCCGGAGAATCCCTATGCCTATACCAATCGGGGCCTCCTGCATCAGCGCCATGGCGATACGGCCAGGGCGATCGCGGATCTCCAACAGGCGGCCCAACTCTTCCGCCAACGGCAAGATACCCCTCGCTATCAACAAACCCTTGACGTATTGGGGACCTTGCAAGGCCCTTAAGGCATGACTGAATGTTGGCAGGCCTGGCACACCCCCTTGACACATTCCGGCAACTGGGCAGCATAGAGAGGGGAGCATCCACCGACGTGTGAGTTAGTCCGATTTTCTCGTCTTTCGACCCACCGGCCATTGCTCACAACCCATTCCGAGCCTCGATCAACTTGATCTCAGGTCTTCACTCGTGTCTCCCCAGGAGAATCGATACATGGCGCAGGCAGATTTTTATGGGCCGCAGGGAGTAGCTGCTATCATCGCTGCGGCCAAACGGGGCCATCCTCCCGCGATCGCGGCGTTGATCAATCAGGCGATGCCCTGGCCAGGGGTGCGCAGTCACGTGTACTGGTTAGGGTCACCAGATGGCTTGCCTCAAGGGCAGCGTGTTCTGGTGATTGACCTGTTGGGTGAGGGGCTACCCACTGCCGAGGCGATCGTCGCCTTTATGCGCACGGGGCTACAACGACTGGATGCCCCTGCCATTGCCCAGGTCCGCATCAATGCCCGCATTCATGCCCCAACGCCGGGACACGCCTGCACTGACCAATGGAGCCAGTTGCTCCACCTGTCCCCCACCCTGGGGACTGCACCGCCTACCGTATCGACGCCTAACCCGGATGGCATGGGCCTTCCGTCCATCCCGCTGGCCCATCCGCGCAGCGCCTCCCCAGGAAAATTACCACCGGTTAAACCACTCCCTCACCGCCCCCTCCCGGCGGCGGCCCCCCGCTTCCTGGTCCCGGCTGCTCGCCTGTCGGCCCTCCTCACCCTAGGGACGATCGGCGCGATCGCGCTTCTGGGTTACCCCTGGCCATTCCGTCCCTCCCCATCAGCAGGGCGAACCCACTCCGTGGTTCTGTTGGCAACCCAAGATCTGGCGGCGGTTGACCCACTGGGGCTAGCCCAAGTTCCCCCAGCCGCTACGCCGACCGTGCCACCGGTGGTGGTGGATGTCTTGCCTACGCCCCCAGGAGCAAATGTTGCGGTTCCTACCCGTCCGGATGGGGCCGCTCCAACTCCCGATCTCGCCCCAACCTCCTCGCCGGACCTGCCACCGCTAGACGCCCCTGCGGCCCCGTTCGTGCAGCATTCCCCCAGGGCAATCGAGACGACCCCCACCCCCCCCCCCCCGCCCGCCCCCGAAACCCCCCCCACCCCCGATCCCTGGCAGCAAGCCATTAGTCACGCCCTGCAAGCAGCGGATCTGAATCAACGCGCCAAGTTTCGCCATGAGTGGGAAGCCGTGGCAACCCATTGGCAACAGGCGATCGCGTTCCTGCACCGTGTCCCCCGCGACCACGTCAACTCCGATTTGGCGCAGCAGAAGATTGGGGAATACAGCCGCAATCTGGCCTATGCCAGCGGTAATGTGAACCAGGCGATCGCCATTACCCTCGGCCATCCAGAGGATGCGATTACGGTCAAAGCGGTCGGGGACATGGTGCCGGGGGTGGATTTCCCCAGCCAACGGTTGCCACCCAACGGGGGACGCCATTTGTTTGACGCGGTGCGACCAGCCTTAGGAGCCGCCGATCTAGTGTTGGGTAATTTTGAAAGTACTCTGACCACCCATCCCCAGGCCGCTAAGGATGTGCGCCGTCCGCATGTGTATGCCTTTCGTACTCCCCCTGCTTTTGCAGATATCCTACGCATGGCGGGGTTTGATGTGTTGAGTGTGGCGAATAATCATTCCATGGATTTTGGTCTCACGGGATTTCAGGATACGATTCGCCATATTGAAGCTGCTGGGATGAAGGCGATCGGCCAGAAAGATCACATTCTCTACTTGGAACGCAAAGGGGTGATGATCGCCCTGATTGGGTTTAGTTACTTTGATGCCCATAACTCGGTGCATAACCTGGAGGCAGCTAAACGGTTAGTGCGTCAGGCTAACGAGAAAGCTACGATCGTGATTATTTCGGTCCACATGGGGGCCGAGGGGACTGCGGCGATGCCTGTGCGAAACCGCCAGGAAACTTTTTTCGGGGAATTGCGGGGCAATCCCATGCTCTTTTCCCGAACGATGATTGATGCGGGGGCCGATTTAATCCTGGGGCATGGACCGCATGTACCGCGGGCGATCGAGTTATATGGGAATAAACTGATTGCCTATTCTCTGGGCAATTTTGTGGGCTATGGGGGGCTATCGTCAGCGGCGGAGACGGGCTATTCCCTCATCCTGGAAGTGCAGATGAATCGCTTGGGGAATTTCATCGCCGGCCAAATTATTCCTGTCCATATTGATGGAGAAGGGATTCCCACCCTCGATCGGCAATCCCGCACGGTCAAACTGGTGGAACGACTTAACCGCAGTGATTTTCCCGAAACTCCCCTCACGATTACGCCTCAAGGGTTGCTTCAGCGTCAATCTTAGCCGATCGCAACCGATGCAGCCGTTAGTGCGGCGCACAATTCATGATGCAACTTAGGAAAAGTTTGTAGTGCTGGCTTTAGCCCGCAACAACTAAGGTCGTTACTCCCAACGGGGCTTTAGTCCGCAACGACTAAAGTCGTTACTACTAACGGGGCGAAACTTGAGGTTTACTGTACGGCTGTCCACTCTGGTGTTAGTGCCCACGCTCCCTATCCGAGCCTTGTTCCAGGCGATACGCTAGTTCGGGTTAGCGTTAGGCACCATTGGGCTGCGCCCCCGGAGGGCCGATCGTCCGGAGGGATTTAAAAGCACACTACAGGCCAAGGGTGGGTGGCCCAGTTGATCTATTGGCAGCAAATCATTGCGGGCTTCTCCTGCCGTTGGCTGAGGTGGGAGCATACTCACTATTGTGGGTTCATCAAAGTCGCAGGTATAGGCAGCGAGGAAACGACTTTGCCAGTCAAATACCCGCACGTTATACCCCTGACGTTGGGCTGCGACACCAAAGCGCTCGACAAAGGAATAGCGATCTAAATAGTTCCAGGTATTCCAAACCTGGGGATTTACCACCACATCTACCCGCCCCGGTTCATTAGGAGCACCCATATAAGTCACCCAGTTATCGACCAGCGTCTCCCCATATAATTGCTTGGCCCACCACAGACTAGGATGAGTTAACCGGCTATGGCAAATCGTCAGAGCAGTTTTGGCAGTACCCGGTAGTGGATTGTCTGGACAAGTGGGTAACCCTACTTGCTCAAAAGCCCTAAGATCAAGAGGTTCGAGGGAAGGCAGTAGATCGGGATTGATCTCCGCCCTCGCGTCACTGCCCCCCATCACTATCCCCCAGCATAGACTGCCCAGACAAAGGAGACATTTCCAGTTAGACAGTAAACCCCAATACTGAATGTGCATACTTTCGTCTTTTTCAGTTGCTTTTTTATTTTACAGCTTTTACCTAATTTACTCAGTACCCAGTTAAGGCTTGGCCCTGGATCCGACGGGCAGTCCTCATCCCCCAACCCCTTCTCCAAACGGGGCGACAGAGCCGTATTTGTAAATCCTTTCTACAGCATTTTGAAGGCTAATAGGGTATGCATAGGCATTGGTATTCCGAGTATTCAAATTGATTATCACACCTCACGAGATTAAGAAGAGCTGTATTCTAAAATACCTAGTTTAAAGCTAAGCTAGATTTTACTAGAGCAGGAACAATACGATCGCTGATTGTCCTTGCGCCGAATAAATTTCGTGCTGTTGGTCCCGTGCGTAATGCAGCTAACCCGCCCATAATAAATAGTTCACAATCCCGCCAGCGTAAGTATTCATCTAGGATAGGTAATCCGTTCACAATATCAGTTGGATACGTCTCTAAAATAGTTTGTAACAGTGGGTGCCTTGTTGCATCTAACTGACTACCTGTGGCACACCAGATGCGGTCAATCGGTTGATGCAAAATACATTCACGCAAGGCTCCATGATCACAACACACTTGCCAGTGGTCGTCCTTCCATCTCGCTTGAGAAACCTGACACTGCTCATAAAACCTAATCCGCCCCTCTCGCTGCAAGCGACGTAGTTGAGTCAGCATCGCTGGAGTCATTGACCCCCCATTGCGCGCCTGTTGGATCATTTGCCAGCGAATGTTCCAATCCGGTTCTGCCCAAAAACCCTTGAGATATTTTGGACCTAGCCAACCTGGATCGACATCAAAAAATTTTTCGTAAATAGGACGGCGAGACATGAGTAATACCTGTGCCCCGCGTTGAATGGCGCCAATAGCCAGGTGTCCACTGGTCAGTCCACCCCCGATAATCAGAATTCGTTCACCTTGAAGTTGCAATCCCCGTAAATCAATCTGGCTGGAGTGCAAAAGGCGATCGCACGGATACCCTGGTGGAACCTGACTAACCCATGCTGGAAGCTGAGGGATTCCTCCCCCGTTAGCCATCACGACTCGACGGGCAATGACCATCTGTCTGGTAGATAATTCCAGACAAAACTGGGGTTGACGCCAACGTTTCCAAGGTTGGATCTGTTCAACTTGAGCTGGATACACGCAATCCTCCAACTGCCAGCGCCGAATCAGATCCTGGCAAAAGTCCTGAAACAATTGAGTTCCCGGCAGGTCGTAGGGGGGAAACAGTTCATTGGCGCGAGATTCGGCAAAGGTACGCAGGGCATGAGGATCGGGATCGGGTTGATGGACTGCTGGCGACCTGAGGTGAGGAATTTCCAAGGCGGCGAATTGGTGATTCCAGCAACTCATCCAGGTGCCGCTAGGGTCGAAGACGAGAAACCGTCCCCGCATCGATTTTTTCTTCTGTAAGAGGTGGGTCACCAACGTTAGTGCCTGGGGTCCAGCCCCGACAATCGCCAGATCAATGGAATCTGGCAGCGCAAACACGGCATCAGGCATGGATCAAGTAGATAATGAGAATGATTATCATTTTAGTTGTATCATAGGAGAATGTTTTGCAATGAAGGGAGCATGAGGGGAAACCGTGTCCTTAAATTTCAGTGAAACGCTGGCTCAGGAGGCAGCCGTAGGTGAGGTAGATGGGCCAGCTTTTTCCAACCCATTTGGTAAGCCCTACCCCATGCTTGTTGGGGCGTTGCTGAAAAACTGGCTTACAGTCTGTGTCAAGAAGGTGAGGAGTGGGCAGACTATGGGGTTTGTCCACCCAAGGAACAGGTACGGGGGCAATTGCTGCGAATAGTGGGCGGCGACGCGATGTGGGGGGCACTCGATCGCCACTTTAACGTGAAGTTTTCAAAACGGTCATATCCTGGCAGCCTTTTGACCGGACCAGCTTAATTTAGAGGCTGATCTCGAGCTATACGCAGTCAAATCTTAAACCGGCTGTCTGAGTTAAAAGACTGTTAACTGTTAGGACTGTTAGAACTCAATGCCAAAATGCAAGCTTTAGAGATTACCCTCGTCACGGGTTCCTCTGGTGCAGGCAAAACCACCTGGATACAGCAGCAGATTCGTTCGCTTGCTGATACCGCAATCTATTTCAGTTTAGGTTCGGAGGAAACGGCGATCGATGTGACCTATTTAGCCGCTGAAGTTCCTGGACTCACGGTATTGCCTGTTACCTATCTAGCCAACTTTGCAGAACGATTTCCCGACAGAATAGATGACTCATAGGGGAATGGGTTGGGAGATTTTAGTTTGAGGGTTTTGATACCAGTCATGTTTGCCACCATGACGGATAAAGATACATCCCATCTCGTCCAGCCTTTTGATGAGGTCGCGGCGTTTTACGATACCTCAAGCTCTGCCACTCTACAAACGGAAGGGATAACTCCACTGGTTAAATCTTTATGGAGATCAATGAGATTTTCTCGTAGCTCAGATTCAGTTTCGCCTTGAGTCCAGTAGTCAGGATATTCTTCCAGATATCCTATCCACATATTCTCATATTGCCAGTAGATAATTTTTTTCTGCATATTTTTTCTGCATATTATTGTCTTGGTATGCAAGTTTACTAGCGTCAATAGGAAAATCTAGGGATCAGTTTTTTCTCCGTTTCTTCTCCGTGAGAAAATTTCTTTAAAGTACTTCCATATTTAGATTATTTTACCACACATCAACCCTTGCAGTACCCTAGGAAGAGCAGCCCTGCTGCGGACCTCCTCCAGACCCGATCGATTGCCGTTATGACCTTTTCCGCCATTGTCCGGGGACTCAGCCGATCGCCCCTTACCCAAGACCTCCTCAGCAAACTCAGTGCCAGCGCCCACCTCCGCCTCACGGGGGCTTCTCGCCTTGCCAAGGGACTGGTTACCGCCGCGATCGCCCAGGCCCAGAACCGCTCCCTGCTGGTGATTACCGCCACCCTGGAAGAAGCCGGACGCTGGACGGCCCAACTGGAAGCCATGAACTGGCCCACGGTTCATTTCTACCCCACCTCTGAAGCTTCCCCCTACGAAAGCTTCGACCCCGAAGGCGAACTCACCTGGGGTCAACTGCAAGTCCTGGCTGATCTGGTGCAAAGCGACGCCAGCGCTCCCACCCCCAGGGTGATCGTCACCACCGAACGCGCCCTGCAACCCTTGCTGCCCCCCGTCGCCACCCTCGCAGCCCACTGCCTCACCCTCAAACGCGGCACCGAACTGGATCTGAAAACCCTGGGCGATACGCTCACCCGCCTGGGGTATGAGCGTGTCCCGCTGGTGGAAACGGAAGGCCAATGGAGTCGGCGCGGTGATATTGTTGATATTTTTCCCGTCTCTGCCGAACTGCCGGTGCGATTGGAATGGTTTGGTGATGAACTGGATAAGATTCGCGAATTTGATCCGGTGGTGCAGCGATCGCTCGATGACATTCCCCAAGTCTTGCTAACGCCAACTAATTTCAGCCCGATGATCCGTGCAGCGTTGGGTGAGGGCGGATTTAATGGAATTGAGCGCCATGCTGCCATTGATTCTGAAAAAACCGCATCTACAGGGATTTATCGCTATTTAGGATTGGCGTTTCCCCAACCGGCCTCCCTATTGGATTATTTGCCTGCGAATACGTTGATTGCCTTAGATGAACCGGAACAGTGTCGGGCACACAGCAATCGCTGGTTTGAGCAAACTGAAGAGCATTATCAGCAAGTATCAGCAACGCTGGCGTCGTCGGAGAATGTCGATTTAACACCCGTGCATCGATCATTTGCGGCCTGTTTAGAACAGCTTGCTCGCTTCGATCGCCTGGATCTCACGGAACTAGCCGAAGAAAATAACGCCACGGGTCCCTATACCCTTAATCTTGCCAGCCGCCCGGTTCCGGTGATGCCCCACCAGTTTGGTAAGTTAGCGGAAATCGTGCGTCAGGAGCGTGATCGCGGCTTTGGTGTCTGGTTGATTTCGGCGCAACCGTCGCGATCGGTAGCCTTGTTACAGGAACACGATTGTCCCGCTCAATTTATTCCCAATCCCCGCGATTATCCTGCGATTGAAAAACTCCAGAGCCAACGCGTCCCCGTCGCACTTAAGTATTCTGGTTTAGCGGAATTAGAAGGCTTTATTTTGCCAACTTTCCGATTGGTAGTCATCACCGATCGTGAATTCTTTGGTCAGCATTCCCTCGCTACACCCAGCTATGTGCGCAAACGGCAACAGGCGGCGTCAAAACAAGTTGATCCCAACAAGCTGCAACCGGGGGATTATGTCGTCCATCGTCAGCATGGCATTGGGCGTTTTATTAAGTTGGAAAGCCTGACCCTTGATCGCGAAACCCGTGATTATCTGGTATTGCAATATGCCGATGGCTTGCTGCGAGTTGCGGCGGATCAATTGGGGTCACTGTCTCGCTTTCGACGCATTGGCGATCGCCCACCGGAATTGAATAAAATGTCCGGGAATGCCTGGGAGAAAACTAAAAATAAGGTGCGCAAGTCGGTCAAAAAATTGGCTGTGGATTTGCTCCAGTTATACGCCCAGCGATCGCAGCAAACTGGCTTTGCCTTCCCCAGTGATACCCCCTGGCAAGTGGAATTGGAAGACTCTTTTCCCTACCAACCCACGCCCGATCAATTGAAGGCGACCCAGGATATCAAGCGGGATATGGAAAGCGATCGACCAATGGATCGCCTGGTGTGTGGCGACGTGGGGTTTGGGAAAACGGAAGTGGCAGTACGGGCAATTTTCAAGGCGGTAACGGCGGGTAAGCAGGTGGCGCTCCTAGCCCCGACGACGATCCTCACCCAACAGCATTACCACACGCTTAAGGAACGGTTTGCACCCTATCCAATCCAGGTGGGCTTGCTCAATCGGTTTCGCACGGCGGAGGAACGCAAGGACGTTTTACGACGGCTGGCAATGGGGGAATTAGATGTTATTGTGGGCACCCATCAGCTATTAGGTAAGGGCGTCAAATTTCGTGATTTAGGTCTGCTGGTAGTGGATGAAGAACAGCGGTTTGGGGTGAATCAAAAGGAGAAAATTAAAACCCTGAAAACCCAGGTGGATGTTCTCACCCTCAGCGCCACGCCCATTCCTCGCACGCTCTATATGGCCCTGTCGGGCATTCGTGAAATGAGTTTGATTACGACGCCGCCCCCGGCCCGACGACCGATTAAAACTCATCTAGCGGCCTATGACGCGGAGGTGGTGCGCTCTGCCATTCGTCAGGAACTCGATCGCGGCGGTCAGGTGTTCTATGTGGTGCCACGGGTGGAGGGCATCGAGGAGCGCAGTGCCAAGTTGCGGGAAATGTTGCCGGGGGTGCGAATTGCGATCGCCCACGGGCAGTTAGCGGAGGGGGAATTAGAGGCAACGATGCTCACGTTTAGTAATGGCGATGCCGATGTTCTGGTCTGTACGACGATTATTGAATCGGGGCTAGATATTCCCCGTGTGAATACGATTTTGGTGGAGGATGCCCAGCGGTTTGGGTTGTCACAACTGTATCAATTACGCGGTCGGGTGGGGCGATCGGGGATTCAAGCCCATGCCTGGTTGTTTTATCCCCGGCAAGAAAGTCTCTCGGATGCGGCCCGTCAACGGCTGCGGGCACTGCAAGAGTTCACCCAGTTAGGATCTGGCTATCAGTTAGCAATGCGAGATATGGAAATTCGCGGCGTGGGGAATTTGCTCGGCGCGGAGCAGTCGGGGCAGATGGAAATGATTGGGTTTGATTTGTATATGGAGATGCTGGAAGAAGCGATCGGGGAAATTCGCGGTCAGAAGATTCCGACGGTGGATGATACGCAAATTGATCTGAATCTGACGGCGTTTATTCCGACGGATTATATTCCGGATCTGGATCAAAAGATGAGCGCCTATCGGCGGGTGGCGGCGGCGAGTTCACGGGAGGAGTTAACCCAAATTGCAGCGGAATGGAACGATCGCTATGGCCCCATTCCAACACCAGCGCAGCAATTATTACGGGTGATGGAGTTAAAGCAGGTGGCGAAGAAGTTGGGGTTTGCGCGGATCAAGCCGGAAGGGAAGCAACATGTGGTGTTGGAAACGCCGATGGCGGAACCAGCCTGGAAGTTGTTGAAGGACAATTTACCGAGCCATTTGCAAACGCGATTTATCTACAGTCCAGGGAAGGTGACGGTTCGGGGGCTGGGGGTATTGAGTGCGAATCAGCAGTTGGAGAATCTTTCGGATTGGTTAGGAAAGATGCAGGGGGCGTTGCCGGAATTGGCAGTGGTGGTTTAGCAATGATTTGCCTAGGTAAGTACAACTCTCTGCTGGTCTAAGTAAAACGCTCTGCCCCTACCGTCAAAGGGGCTTTCTGTGGCTATTTACGTTTCCGCTGACCACCCAAAAGCTTGTAAACCCCATAGCCAATCGCTCCGGCAGCAGCAACAGGAGCTAGGGCAACTACCGCAGTACCCGTGAGGGCACCTCCACCCACTGCTCCACCGATCGTCGCTAAAGTACTCATAATTGCGGCACCGGATGTGCCACCCGCTACGGTTGCGGCCCCCGCTCCTACTACACCAACAGTAGCACCAATCCGTGCAGCCTTGCGTGCTGCTTCGCGGGCATTGCGTTCTTCTAACTCCAAGCCTGCTTCGTCCTTGTTGGCCCAGTCTTGGCCACCCCGATGTTCCTGGCTGTCCATGTTTTCCTTATCCTTTGTTTTATCCTTTGTTATGGAGCTACTAATGGAGCTACTAAAGTTAAGGAAGCCCACTAGACATCAGTACAATCCCTACGCTGTTGCCATCAGACAAGCCTAGATATCCGCAGGGTGGCATCCCCCGATCGAAGCATGATACAACTACCCCTATATCCGCTTCCGCGATGCAGCACCCGAAACCCCAACCGAGAAGGAGTACTAAAATGCTCCTCAATCAGGTAACCAGAAATGCGTTGGGGTGACACAGCCCTTTCATCTTTATTAAGGCTACGGTCAGGTCCACACCAATCCTTCTAGAATGGGGGGCAACCAGTACGGGTGTGAAAACCAATGCCACCCCTAAATCCTTCCAATATCGCACCAGACATCACACCAAGCATAACCCCCGCTGACAATCCGTCGGGTTCTCCTGCGGAGACGCTGCGTGAACACGTGCCCATTGGCACTGAGGCCCCCTTACCCGCTGCTGACGACCCAGCCGTGCAGGCAACCATTGATTGGTTAAGCTTCCATCGCCTGTGGGGGGTGTTGCCAGATGAGACACTGCACGCGCTGGCCCGATCGCTGCGATTGCTCTCGGTAGCAGCAGGGACCCATCTCTACCAAGCTGGACAAACCCCACTCGGCCTCTATCTGCTAAAATGGGGGTCTGTGGAAATCTATCGCCAGTCCCCAGTGGGTAAAACTCATATTCTGTATCGCAACACGGGGGATTTGTGTGGCTATATGCCTCTGTTTGCTGAGCAAGCAGAACCCAACGAGGCGGGATATGAGGCCAGCGCGATCGCTCTGACAGCCAGTGAAGTATGGTTCCTCGATCGCCGGGATTTTGAGCATCTGATCGAAACTCATCCCGATATTCAAACCCCAATTAACCACCTACTCACCCAAGACCTCTACCACTTTGCCCAACGTCTGACCCACGAGCAAGCGCGCATTCAGGGGCTACAGTCCTATATCCAGCCGGTTCCCAGCCCAGATGCTTTCATCGGCAAAAGTAAGCCGTCTCAAAAACTCGCCCAGCAGATTGCAGCAGCGGCAGCAGACTTAGCGCCCGTGATCTTGCAGGCTGCCCCCGGTACTGGCAAAACCTTTGTCGCGGGGTTGATCCATCAGCAATCGGGCGTGAAGGAGCATCCTTTTGTCGAAGTGAACTGTGCGGCCTTACCCCGTAATGCCCTTGGCCAAGTGCAGACCGATCGCCTATTTGGTAATCCTGCTACGGGTGAACTCGGTGTAATTGACCTACTGGAACGGGGGACGCTGCTGATTGATAATGCCCATCTCCTATCGGCAGACGATCGCAATCGCCTCAGCCATTACCTAAAGACAAGCACCCTGATGCCCTCAGCCCTAACCCCACTCCCTAGCGGAGCGGGGTTAGGGCTGACAACACCAGCGACGGCTAGAACTGGGGCAAGCGAGAACCCGACAATCACGACTTGGGTGCGAGTAGTACTGGCCAGTCCCCAACCCCTGGACCTACCGGACATCCAGTGTCATCACCTGAAGCTGTTTAGCCTGTCCCAGCGTAAGCGCGATATTCCCGATTTTGCCCAGGCGTTTCTGGCCCAGTTCTGCCGTGCGTTGGGGCACCAGCCACTGCATCTCGATCCTGCCGATATGCGGCGGTTGATTAGCTATGACTACCCCGGCAACTTGGGGGAACTGGCGGCGATTTTGCGACGGGCAGTGATGATGACCCCCCCGGAACAGACGATCGTGCCGGAGTCGGTTCTCTGGTCAGTGCAGTCGCCCAAGAATGCCTTCCGGGTGGATTTGCTGACCCAAGTGCCGTGGTTGCGTCGCTGGCTGTTGAGCCGCTGGTGGCCGGAGGGTGTTTGGTGGCTGGTGATGGCCCTGTTCATCCCGGTGACGGTGCTGGGGTTTGCAGGGCCGCAAAGCCGCGACAGTAGCTTGACGCTGAACCTATTTTGGGCCTGGTGGTGGCCGTTTTACCTATTCCTATTTGCCTTTGTCGGGCGGCTGTGGTGTGCAGTCTGTCCCTTTATGATTACGGGGGAATGGTTGCGGACCCTGTCCCTGTGGATCTGGCCGCGCCAGTTAAGACCCTGGCCAACGCGCTGGCTGAATCGCTGGGGGGGCTGGGTGTTGTTTGCCGGGTTTGGGGTGATTTACCTCTGGGAGCAACTGTGGGATTTGCCCCATACGCCCTACCTTTCGTCCTGGCTGCTGTTGAGCATCACGGCGGGGGCAGTCATTTTCAGCCAGATCTATGAGCGGCGGCTCTGGTGTCGGTATTTGTGTCCGATCGGCGGCATGAATGGCCTATTTGCCAAGTTGTCGATGGTGGAGTTGCGATCGTTGCAACAGGTGTGTGGCAGTCAGTGTCAAACCTTTGGGTGTTATAGGGGCAGTGGGGCCACGCCTGTTTCCTTTGTTGACGCCCTAGCGACGGAAGGGCAAGCCACTGATGGCTGTCCCCTGTACTCCCACCCAGCCCACCTGGCAGATAACCGAGATTGCGTCTTGTGTATGACCTGTTTGAAAGCCTGTCCGCACCGATCGGTACAACTGAATCTGCGCTTTCCCGCCACTGATTTGCTCGAAGGACACCAGGTTTCGGGGGCCGAGGCCGCCCTCTTACTGCTGCTGCTGGGGGGCGTGTTGATGCATCATACACCGCAAATTCTGGCCTGGTTTAATCTGGAGTTTCTGGCGATCGATGCCGATCACCTGCTGACGAGTTTACCGGTGGTCCTTATCCTGCTCAGCATTCCCGCTTTGCTGATCTATGGCGTCCATCAGCTAACCCGTGGGTACAATCGCATCGCGTTTCGGCATGAAAATCGCCCCCTGCCCGATTACACCACGATCGTCTATACCTATCTCCCCCTGACCTTGGCTGCCAACCTGGCCCACTACACCCCCGTTGCGATGACAGAAGCAGGACAGATCCTCCCCGTCATCGCCCGCACGTTTGGCTTTAGTGGTGCGGGCTGGCCCACCCTGACCTGGAGCCTGGATGTGGCCCACTTTCTGCAAGGGGTGACGTTATTGTCAGCATTGGCGTTTAGTGCCTATCCGCTGCAACGGATTACGCAGCGATCGTTCGGGTCCTACTGGCCCCACCTGGCGTTAATGCTGGTTTTGACGATCGCCTTTTTTAAGTTGATGATGTGAGGGAAGATTTGAGATTTTACATGACGGCTCTTCTGAGATTTGGGTGTAAACAGTATAAATAACTACAAATAAACGATCTTAAATGTTGGGTTTATGGTGGGGGCGCGTAGCGCCCCCACCATAAACCC
>CAZHXN010000079.1:0-19590 GCA_964536415.1 uncultured bacterium | reverse complement strand
ACCTTGGGCGATTCTCCGTAATTTCCAAACCTGTTTCCACCAGATCCCATACCAGGAGCCACTATGAAATCTTTGATGCGTTTCGGTACTAGCCTCGGCTTAATTGGCACTGCGGTTGTCGGTGCGATGGTCATCGGCGGTGCCCGCGCCCAAGCCTTGCCCGACAATCAAATTATCGAAAAACTGCAACCTATCCCCGTTTTTACGATTACCAATCAGCAAGGTGCGCCCCTGGTGGCATCACCGCAACAGGGGCAAACGGGATCACCCGTTGCTGGGGTGTTCATCAGTCAGCAGGATGCCCAAGCCTTCCTGACCCGCCTCGGGAGCAGTAATCCGGATCTCGTGCGGGGGGTACAAGTGGTACCGATTTCCCTGGGGGATGTCTACAAAATGTCGCGCCAGAGCAGCAATCCCCAAGACAAACTGGAATTTGCCTACATTCCCACTCAGCAACAGGTGGATGTGGCCAAGCAATTGTTAACCCAGCAAGGGGCTAGTACCGCCGCGAATTTTCAGGGGGTTCCCCTGTTTATCGCTAAGGGGGGACGCGACAACGGTTATCTGACGATTCAGCAAGGGCAGGAACAGATTATCCCGGTGTTCTTTGAAAAGCAGGGATTACAGAATCTCATCGATCGCTTCAAGCAACAACAGCCCAATGAGGCCGTGAATATCACGATCGAAGTGATCAACCTGGAAGGGATGATCCAAACCTTGCAGCGGAGCAACGACCCGCAGTTGAATAAGCTGGTACTCATTCCTAGCCGAGATGCCCTGCAATCGATCCAGTCCTATCTCCAGAATCAAGCCCGTGCGAATGGGGGGAATCGTCCCCAATCGCCGACTCCCGCTCAGCCCCAGCGTTAAGGCGTTGGCTTAGGCAGGGGAAGAACGCAGTGCATCAAATGACGATCGTGTAGTGATCGTGGCTATCCCTAAGCGAGTATGGGCAAAACCCAAACTTACCGGGTAACAGGGGCGGCGTTATGGCAGTGGCGATCGCAGGCAATGGCTGCCGCAATCGCTGCTGGTATCCCGCCTGGGGAAGTGGATTGGCTGTTACAGGCGGTGGCTCCGATCGATGCCTTAGCGCTGCGACTAGGAATCCCTGCCCAGCACGCAACGGTTGATCTAGCCTTGCCCTTGCCCCAGTTAAATGCTCTGTGGCAGCAACGGCTAACGGCGCGACTACCGGTGCAATATCTGGTGGGCAAAACCCATTGGCGGGATTGGCAACTCGTCGTCTCACCAGCCGTCTTGATCCCCCGACCGGAAACGGAGCTTATCGTGGATTTGGCGATCGCGGTGGTGCAGGCATCCCCCTATCCGACTGACTTAGCCCAGGGGCATTGGGCAGATTTGGGCACTGGTAGCGGGGCGATCGCCCTCGGACTGGCGGCGGCGTTTCCCCAAGCCCAGATCTACGCGGTGGATGTGAGTGCGGCGGCCCTCGCGATCGCCGAGTGCAATATTGCCCACTACCAGCTTCAGTCACGGATTCAGACCTACCAAGGGACCTGGTTTGAACCGCTCACGTTTTTACGCGGCCAATTGGCTGGGGTAGTGGCCAACCCTCCCTACATCCCCACAGATTGGATAGCCACCCTCCAACCGGAAGTCGCGCAGCATGAACCGCACCTGGCCCTGGATGGGGGGGCCGATGGGCTAGCGGCGGTGCGTCACCTGATCCAAACGGCACCGGCGTATCTGCGATCGGGGGGGGTGTGGTTGGTCGAACTCATGGCGGGACAGGCGGCGATCGTGGCTGATACGCTCCAGCAGCATGGTCAGTATGACCAGATTCAGATCCATACCGATTGGGCGGGGATCGATCGCTTTGTGTCGGCCTATCGGGTGGCATAAGCCGGTTTCGGACGGGTATTTATTTAGCGTTTATTTAAGGGGTAGGTCGCCAGTAAACTGAAGGCAGCGATACGTCTTGGGCATCGCACCGCGATCAATTCACCGTCACAGGGAGACCGCCTTGGCTAACGAAGTTGATACCCCACTGCAACCTGTTTCTCGGCGAGAACTGCGCGACCTAGTCCGCAAGCAATTGTTGATGCTCTTGGAACAGGAAAATTTGCAAGGAGCCAAGGCTCTCCTCATCCCCGTGCAACCCGCCGATATTGCCGACGCGATCGAGGGGCTGCCGGAAGCGCAACAAGCAATTGCCTTTCGGCTCCTGCCCAAGGATGAGGCGGCGGAAGTTTACGAATACCTCGACTCCAGTGTGCAGCAAATTCTGATTGAGGACTTCAAGCGTCAGGATGTGTTGAATATCGTTGAACGCATGTCCCCGGACGATCGTGCCCGCCTGTTTGATGAATTACCAGCGAAGGTCGTCCGACGCTTACTCGAACAACTTAGTCCCGAGGAACGACAAGCCACCGCTTTGCTCCTCGGCTATGAGCCAGGTACCGCAGGGCGCATCATGACGCCCAAGTACATTCAACTGAAGGAAAATTTCACGGTTAGCCGTGCCCTCGAACGGATTCGCGATCTGGCTGATATCACCGAAACGATCTATTACCTCTATGTCACCGACGCCAACCGCCGCTTAACCGGCATCGTCTCCCTGCGCGATCTCGTCACTGCCCAACCCCACCAAACCGTGGGTGAAATCATGACCCGTGATGTCATCTTCGTCAACACAGACACGGATCAAGAAGAGGTAGCCCACCTGATTCAGCGTTATGACTTTTTGGCAGTCCCCGTGGTCGATCGCGAACAACGCTTAGTCGGCATCGTCACCGTGGATGATGTGCTCGATATCCTGGAGGAGGAGGTCACAGAGGATATTTATACCCTGGGGGGGGTTCAATCGGGTGGAGATGACTATTTCCAAACCAATTTATTGACAGTGGCCCGTCGCCGGGTCGTGTGGCTATTGGTTCTTCTCTTAACCAATACCTTGACTTCTGCCGTCATTCGCTCCCAGGATGACATTTTGGCTCAGGTAGTTGCTCTCGCCGCCTTTATTCCCCTCCTCATTGGGACAGGGGGGAATGTGGGTGCCCAATCCTCCACCGTGGTCATTCGGGGGATCAACACCGACAAATTGCGATTGCGAGAAGCCTTTGCTATTGTCAAGCGCGAAGCGATCGCTGGGATGCTCTTGGGCCTAATGCTGGGGGCCATTGTCACCCTTTGGGCTTATTTTCTCCAGGGAAGCTTGCTCGTAGCGATCGCTGTTGGCATTAGCCTCTGGGCGATTTCCGTGTTGGCTTCAATCTCTGGCGCAGCTTTACCCTTTCTCTTTCAGGCGATCGGCTTTGATCCGGCCCTGATGTCAGCCCCCTTTATTACCACAGCAGTGGATGTCCTAGGCGTCTTCATTTACTTCTCGGTGGCCCGCTTCATGCTGGAGCACTGGCAGGTATAACCGCTGAAGACTCATGACGGGCGTCCCCAGCCAAGATCATCATTTGACGTTAACCGTCAGGATATGCTTGCAGGTTTCTCCCGATCGCACCATCCTAGTCATTTTCCCAGGTCATATCCCCAATCAGGTCAATCAATGGGTCACGTAACAGATAATCGTTTTCTTCCAATTCACATTCGACACAAATCCACTCCCGGCCTGGGATATATTGACACAGGGTGTAGATCGGTTGCTGAGGACTCAAGGCACCGCCTTCAACCAGGTGGCGGGCTTCTTCTTTGAGCACATCGATCGAATATCGACTAGA
Source organism: uncultured bacterium (assembly GCA_964536415.1). Taxonomy (GTDB): domain Bacteria; phylum Cyanobacteriota; class Cyanobacteriia; order B231; family B231; genus Trichothermofontia. The sequence continues at coordinate 15,895 of CAZHXN010000079.1, read as the reverse complement.
GCGCTGGGTTAATTGCAACATAACATCCCCCTGTAGCTATTTTCCCCCGGTCGTCACCACATAGAATCACTGGGGGGTTTACGGCTCCATTTCAATTGTAGGGGATAGAATCGGGATGGCAGATGAAGAAGTGTTGACAACGGGCAGCGAGTGCCCCCGCAAGCAGCCTTTTGGACACAAGATTGGGACGCGAGCTACACACTCGCTCGTTGTCTGAACAGATCTCATCGCATCCAATCCCCACTATTGATGGGAGTCGCCCAGGGAAGCCAAAGGTTAGACCGATGGGATGGGATCGATAACAGAGGCTTCCCGATCGACCACTCCATTCTTTTGGCCACTACCGTTTTGGGGCTGGGCCGGACGGGATTCCTGGAGGGGTTTGCGGGTCCGCACCAAGCGAATGGCGCGACTGACACTTTCGGGCAAAATCACCACTAGACTGCCCGGTCGGGCGAGTTTATCCAGGGTGTATTCGATCGCCTCGGTTTCGTCCAGAATCACCTCATGGGGAAAATCCGGATTCTCCTCCAGCAAGCCCGCCCGGATGAGTGTCGCCACCGCCCCGCGATCGCGGCCACGGGTATCATCGTCTTCCTTGATAATGACGCGATCGAACATGGTCGCCGATAATTGACCCAGTTCGATGAAATCCTGATCGCGGCGATCGCCCGGTGCCCCGATCACCCCAATACGTTCCCCTGCTGTCCAGTTGCGGACAAACCCACCTAGCGCCTCATAACTGGCAGGATTGTGGGCATAATCAATCAGGGTATGATACGACCCCATATCAAACAGATTCATTCGCCCTGGGGTTTGCTGGGCTGTGGACTGGAACGTGGCGAGGGCTGTGCGAATTTCCTCAATCCGAACCCCCTGGGCAAAGGCCGCCAGACTGGCCGCTAGGGCATTGGCAATTTGGAAGGGTGCCCGTCCCCCCATCGTCAGGGGGACATTGGCTGATTGTTCAATACGCAGGGTCCAATCGCCCTTAAGAATGGAAAGATATCCATTTTCATAAACGGCAGCGAGGCCCCCCCGTTGCGTGTGGGCACGAATCAGGGGGTTATCGGGATTCAAGGAGAAGTAGGCCACCTGCGCCCGGACCCGATTGGCCATTTCGGCTACCAGGGGATCATCAGCATTCAGGACCGCGTAGCCGTTGGGCAGGGCAGATTCCACCACCACACTCTTGACCCGTGCCATGTCTTCGATCGTATCAATATCCCCCAGACCGAGATGATCCGCCGATACATTCAGAATTACCCCCACCTCACAGGCTGAGAAACCAAGGCCCGATCGCAAAATCCCCCCTCGCGCACATTCCAACACCGCCACTTCAACAGTGGGGTCTTGGAGGATCAGTTGGGCGCTTTGGGGACCTGTGTTGTCGCCCGGTTCGACCAGGTAATCGCCGATGTAGGTCCCGTCGGTGGTCGTATAGCCCACCATCTGACCTGTTTGCTTCATGATGTGGGCCAGGAGGCGGGTGGTGGTTGTCTTGCCATTGGTGCCCGTCACCGCCAGGATGGGCACTCGACTGGGCGTACCGGGCGGATAGAGCAGATCCATCACAGGTTCCGCCACATTGCGGGGAATCCCCTCACTGGGGCAAAGGTGCATCCGGAAACCAGGGGCCGCATTTACCTCAACGATGACGCCATTCACCTCCCGCAGGGGGCGGGTAATATCCGGGGTGACAATATCAATGCCCGCAATATCCAGACCAATAATCTTAGCTACCCGCTTAGCGAGCCAAATATTTTCGGGATGGATATCGTCGGTACGATCGATGGCAATCCCCCCCGTACTCAGGTTTGCCGTTGCCTTGAGATAGCAGATCGCGCCATCGGGGGGAACACTATCCAGTCTGTAGCCCTGTTCCGCGAGGAGTTGTTCACTGGCTTCATCCACCGTAATCCGGGTGAGCACATTGTCATGGCCACTACCCCGGCGCGGGTCCCGGTTAGTTTGCTCCACCAGTTCGCTAATCGTAGACTGGCCATCCCCCACCACATGGGCAGGGACCCGTTCCGCCACCGCCACCACCTTGCCATTAATCACCAGCACCCGATGATCTCGGCCTTCGTAGTAACGCTCGATAATGACCGCACGGGTTTTGGCATTGGTACTAGCGAAGTCGTAGGCTGCCGCTGCGGCTTCCAGGGAGTTAACGTTAATCGTGATACCCCGGCCATGATTCCCATCAAGGGGTTTGACGACGATCGGGAAACCGCCCACGTCTCGCACCGCACTTTCCAGTTCATCGTAATACTGGATCACCGTGCCCCGTGGCACCGGCACCCCTGCATCCCGCAGGATGGCCTTGGTCCCTTCCTTATCACACGCCAGTTCGACGCCTAAAATCCCGGTTTGATCGGTTTGGGTGGCCTGAATCCGCCGTTGATAAACCCCCTGGCCAAACTGGATCATGGCGCGGGTACTCAGGCGTAGCCAGGGAATCCCCCGGTGTTCCGCCTCAGCGATGATGGCCTCTGTACTTGGCCCTAGGGCGGCATCGGTCCAAATCTCCCGCAGATCGAAGAGATCCTGCTCTAATTCCTCACTCGGATATTTGCCCGTTTCAACGATGCTTTGGCAAAGGCGAACGGCTGCCCGCGCTGCATACCGTCCTGCCTGCTCATCCAGATACTCAAAAACAACCTGGTACGTGCCAGGGGTGGAGGTTTCCCGGGTTCGCCCAAAGCCCGTGGGCATACCCGCTAAGGTTTGTAACTCTAGGGCCACGTGTTCGATAATGTGCCCCATCATGGTGCCTTCCTGCACCCGGCTCAGGAAGCCGCCGCGATGCCCAGGGGAACAAAAATGCTCCATCAGACTCGGTAACGCCTGGGTTAAGCCCTGGTAAAAGCCAGGGATTTTATTTGAGGGCCGATCAGCAAGATCTTCTAAATCCAGCCGCATTAACACCAATTTTTGGCGGCGAATACTCCAGTAGTTGGGACCCCGTAAGGTTTGAATTTTCAGGATTTTCATAACAGCGCAGCGTGGCTTAAGCGGGCGAAGGTGGGTAGGCGTTTCTTCTGTTTAGTCTCAGGGCGGCTGAAGCCAAAGAACTGTTCACCAGGAACACTTTATGTTTTCTAAAACTGGGCAGGGGGCCGTGAGGCAAAAGCGAGAGGCAAAAGCGACACTAGCGGAACTGGGTGGTAAGGAGAACTGGGTGGAAGGAGGCGGGCAATGGGCGTGTCAAGCGAGTGTGAGCAGTCTGGGGTAACCGATTGGCTGGTGGCTGGTCGAAGCGTTGTTACTCACTTGGCCCAACCAGATCGGGGGTTAGGGCAGGTTGTGTTAGGAAGATGGGATTAATTGTCGCAGATCGAGGTGGTAACGATCGCCATGTCCAAGCAAATGTAGCCGACAGTTATGAATGCTGATCGGATCGGTGGTGCCAATGTCGGCCTGGTTCGTATGGGAGAGTTCACCCGCATCCACGATCGTCACGACCCCATTACCCATTGCCTGGAGGGAGTGGTCAGTTTCCACAATGATGCAGGTATCTTCATCAATGCCAATCCCCAAGCATTCCGGGTGCATGGAAATGGCACTAATCAGACGAGCCATGCGGTTGCGGTTGTGAAAATGCTGATCCACGATCGCGTTGGGTAAAAAGCCAAAGCCCGTCGCCATATCGACCAAGGCACGGTTAGGGGATTTACCACTGCCCCCCCCTGCGATCATGTGGTAGCCCATCACCGCTGCCCCGGCACTGGTGCCCGCGAGGGTAATCTCATGGCGTTGCACCCGGGCGTGGACCTGATCCATAATCGGCGTATCGGCCAGAATGGCGCACAGGCGGAGTTGATCGCCCCCCGTCATAAACACCCCAGTACAGTCTTGAAGACAGGCTTGCCAGAGGGGATCATTGGCCTGCTCCCGCTCGCGTACGTCCAGGATTTGGATGGCCTTAGCGCCCATATCTTCAAACAGTTCACGATAACGAGCACCAATGAGGGCGGGTTCCCGTGAAGCTGAGGGGATAATGGCAATCCGCGCCTCAGGACCGCCCGATCGCTCTAAAAAGGTATGCAGAATTTCTCGTCCGTGGACTTTGTCCTCGGCACCGCCAATTACAATGATGGCAGGTTGAGTCGAATGAGGCATCTTTCACATCACGAGGGTGTGTACTGGCTGGGGAACCGTCCCCGCTGGTCAGTCAGGGGGGTTCGATGGGTTGATTGGATTATTTAAACATACCGTTCTGATGGCTTTTTCTTCTAGGGTGGTGTCAGAGATTCTAGGGGGTACCGTTGGCGAAACGCCCGACCAAGGGGCAGGGGCCGTTGGGCAAGCGCTGCCACCGGGTAAACGAATTTGGGCAGGGATTAAGGCGGGCGATCGGCGTGGCGTTGGGGCAGGAATGACGGTGCCCGGAGGGTAGCGGACGGCTAGGAGGGAAAAGCAACGTGATAAGCTGATGGCAAATCGCGCCTGGGGACCCCCTAGACGCTTTATCTGAAATTTTGTCTGCGTGTGAGTCAGCTTTATGGGCTAGACGAGATTGACGCTCTCCCCCCGGATTGGGTGGGGACCAGTGCGCTGCAACTGGGCCGCCTATTACAGCAGGGCTATGCGGTGGTCCCCACTGTGGTTGTCCCGGCTCCTTGGTTGTCGGCTTTCTTGGAAACGATCGCCTGGTCCGAGCCGATCCTGGCCAATCTCCCCTACTCCCGCCTCCGGGTGGATGTGGAAGATGCGGGGCAATTGGCGGCGATCGCGCAACAACTGCAATGGAGTCTGCTCAATACTGCCTTGCCTGCGGATTGGCTGAGGATGCTGACGGCGGCGATCGCGCCACTCCAGGCGGAAACCTTAATTCTGCGGCCCTCCCTCACCGTGGCTGCCACCGTGGTCCCTGCGGATATGGTCCCCCTTCTGGGGGTGCAGGTGTGTCCGGCAGAACCCGCAGACTTGGCTACTGCCCTGAAGCAAGTTTGGGCTTCCCTGTTTGCCGCCAGTAGCCTCTTTTGTTGGCAACGGTTGGGGCTGGAACTTCCCCGCATTCATTTAGCAGTTCTGATTCAACCGCTTTGGCCAGCGATCGCGACGGGCACGATACAGTTCCAGAAAACACAAACCCTGGTGGAGGCCAGTTGGGGGTTGGGGCTAGCCCAACAGTGGGGAATGGCCGATCCGGAAGGCTATCGCCTCCCCCTGACAGCGGACTCACCGATTCAGATCCAGGCCGGGTATCAGGAATTTGCCTATCAGGTGCAATCAGCCCCTGCCTCCCCTCTCGCCGCAATGGCTTGGCAGGGAGAGCGTTTGCCCCAATTGGCCCAACCAGGGATACAAGCTTATTTGCTCAGTGATGCGGCACGGGAGCGATCGGCCCTTACTGCCGCAGATTGGATACCCCTCCGGCAGCTTATTCAGGAATTGCGCACTTCACTCCCGCCCACAGAACTGGCTGCGACACAGGCCCCAGATGAATTTCAGGTGGAATGGCATTTGTACCAACGGGCTGCCACCCTGCCTCAGTTTTATCTGACTGATGTGGCGGCTCACCCAACACCGGCTTTCTTACCCCCAACCCCACCCCTAGATATAGCCCCGCTGGCGGCGGCAAGCACCCCCTTAACCCGCTTGGCGGCAACCGCTTGCCGGGATATCCCCCCGATTTTGAAAGGTGTGGGGGCGGCAATGGGCCAAGTAGTGGCTCCGGCCTATGTGGCTCCGCAACTACCAGACGATCTGACCCAGTTACCCGCCGACCATATTCTGATTACGACGGCGGTCCTACCCAGTTGGATTGCGTACCTGCGTCACTGCCAGGGGGTAATTGCGGAGCAGGGGGGGATGAATTCCCACGGGGCGATCGTGGCCCGTGAGTTGGGAATTCCAGCGATCGTGGGGGCACCCGCTGCAACCCAGCAGATCCAAACGGGGGATTGGCTGTGGCTCGATGGCCAAAGGGGCTGGGTTTACCGTATTCCCCCCCGTTATTATCCCCAACTGCTGGCCTACACAGCGTTGCCAAATGCTGCTGGCGAGGCACTGGGGCAATCCGAACTAGCCCTTGCGGACCATCGGGATGAGTTGGTTTCTTCCTCCCCTGGGGCTAGTAAGGATCTGGCAATGGCGTTGCCGCAGGCGCAGGTGTTGGCAACCCGTCTGATGGTGAACCTGAGTCAACCCAGCAGTTTATCCCAACTGTCTGGGTTACCGATCGCGGGAGTAGGGTTGCTGCGATCGGAACTGATGATCATCGAAGCGCTGGAGCACCAACATCCCCAGTTTTGGCTACAGCAGGGGCGGCAAACGGTGTTAACCGAGCGGCTCAGCCACGCGATTCAACGCTTTACCCAGGCGGTGTACCCCCATCCCGTGATGTATCGATCGCTGGATCTGCGTAGCCATGAGTTTGCGGCGCTTCAGGGTGCCCCCAGCCAGCCACCGGAGGCAAACCCTATGTTGGGGCTACGGGGGGCAGCGGCTTATCGGTTTGATCCAACCCTCTTTGATGTTGAGTTAACGGCCCTCGCAACGGTGCAACAGGCGGGTTACCAGAACGTACATTTGTTGCTGCCCTTTGTGCGCACGGTGGAAGAATTTCAGTTCTGTCGGGAACGGGTTGAGCAATCGGATCTCGATCGAGATGCCTTGCAACTCTGGCTAATGGCTGAGGTGCCGTCAGTACTCCTGTTGTTACCGGACTATGTGGCAGCGGGGGTGCAGGGGGTGTCGATCGGGACTAATGATTTAACACAATTGTTGTTAGGTATCGATCGCGATCATCCCCAGTTAAGTACCTATCTCGACGATCGCCACCCGGTGGTGCTACGGGCGATCGCGCAACTGATTGAGCAGTGTCACTCCCTGGGGGTTCCCTGTTCGATCTGTGGTCAAGCACCGAGTCGGGATCTCACGATGATTGAACAATTGGTGCATTGGGGAATTGATTCGATTTCGGTGGAGGTGGAAGCCGTAACGGCAACCTATCACGCGATCACCCAAGCGGAACAGCGTCTCTTGCTGGACACGGCCCGCCGCAAGCTCGATCACCGAGACTCGTTGTAGGTTGGTGTCGAGTCTGCGAGGCCCAAACTGACTCACTGTGTGGGGTCGCACTGCGTTTGATCCAACCGACCCTTAGGTCAATTCAAAATTCAAAATTCCTGGTTTTTCTGAGTTTATGGTAGGGGCGCGTAGCACCCCCACTATAAACCCAGGAGAGCCTAGCGCCTGATCATGCGAAAAGTTTAGAAATCAAAGTAAATATACGGGAGAGTTCCTTCGGGGCCAAGTTGCCAAACGAGATAGAGGCACAGGGGAACCAGAAAGAGTTTAATTGGCCAATTGAGTTGTAGTTTGAAAATTTGTCGGCTTTGATAAAGTAGCCCCATGATGATTAGAATGGCCAGCAGCAGCAGGGCGATCGTGGGACGCCCTAATTGCAGCGTTTCGACATAGATTTTTTGCACAAATTGAGCATCGGCTGCTTGTCCCCAAAGGTGAGTAATTACCCAGGTTGAGTCTTTGAGATTGGGCAGGCGGAAGAAAATCCAGGTCAGGAAAACGACCAGTTGGGTAACAAACCAGGCGATCGCCATGCCGGGTAAACTGAGCCACCAGGTACTCAACCAGGTGCGGCGACGACTTTGACTATCCGTAAGACGATGCACCACTAGGGCCACTCCGTGCAGTGCCCCCCAGACAATAAAGCCCCAGTTAGCGCCGTGCCAAACCCCAGCAATCAACATCACAATCATCAGGTTCAGGCAGGTTCGCCAGAGGCCCTGGCGTGAGCCGCCCAGGGGAAAGTACAGATAGTTCCGCAGCCAATCGCCTAAGGTGATATGCCAGCGTCGCCAGAAGTCAGCAATGCTGGTAGTGCAGTAGGGAAAATCAAAGTTTTGCGGCAGATTTAACCCTAATAAGATGGCGCTGCCTAGGGCGACATCTACATAGCCACTAAAGTCGAGATACAGTTGCAATCCATAGGCAACGGTGGCTAACCAGAGATCCTCACTACCCGCCCGTAGTAGGTTGCCAGTATCGGGGTTAAAGACTAAATCCACATACCGCCCTAGGTTATCGGCCACGAGTCCCTTCTTCAGCGCCCCACAGGCAATCAACCACAAGCCTTCGGCAGCCCGATCGGGGGTGGGCATCGTGACAGACTTAAACTGGATGGCCAGATGGTGGTAACGGGTGATCGGACCAGAAATCAGCTTGGGGAAGAAAAACTTATAGGCGGCAAATTTTAAAAACTGGGGGGCAGCCGGGGCACCGCGATAGATATCAATTAAATAGGCAATGCACTCAAAGCTGAAAAAGCTTAACCCTAGGGGCGGGATAATGGTCACCGCGATCGCATCCGCTGTCGTCAGTACCACACTGGACCCCATCAGGGTGCCGATCGTGCGTAGGAAAAAGGGTGTGTACTTGAAGCTCAGCAGTAGGGCGACATTGAACACAATGCCAGAGGCCAAAATCCAGGTGCGGCGATAGTTCCATTCCTCCTGGGCAAACTGCCACTCGGCTTCCGAGAGGTTGGGATCGCCGTGGAGGGCGAGGGCCGATCGTTGGCTGAGCGATCGGCCTAGCCAGAAATTGACCACGGCACTGGTCATCAGTAGGACAATGGAGAAAAGGGGCAGCAGCAGACTATAGACTGGGCTGGGTCCTGCTGGGGTGGGCAAGGCCGCATAGAAAAGCAAACTGGCAACCACTAAGGCCCACAGGCGTTGCGTCTGGGTCTGGGCGGACCAGTAAATCCCCAGCACACTCAGGAGAAACACACCGTAGATCAGGGAGAGAAAGGTCATAGCCAACGATCGCGTAGCGTCTTCGCAGAAGAATTGCACCGATATCAGCGCATGCTGTACAAGCAGAATAAAGCAGACAAGCCGACTGCAAAGCAGCCCTTGAACGCAAACTTTAACAACAACTGGCCCTCATGTCCTTAGTGATTGCCGGAGAACGCAGCGGCGTTGGCAAAACCACAGTTACCCTGGCCCTCTTGGCGGCCCTGCGGCGGCGGGGATTACAGATGCAATCCTTCAAGGTCGGTCCGGACTACATTGACCCGATGTTCCATCAGGCGGTCACAGGCCGCCCCTGTCGTAACCTCGATCCGATTCTTACTTCCCCCCACTATGTTCAGGATTGTTTTCACACCCACACGCAAACGGTGGACTACGCGCTGATTGAAGGGGTGATGGGGCTGTTTGATGGGGTTGAGATGCCCGATAGGTGTCAAAAGTCAAAAGTCAAAAGTCAAAAGTCAAAGTCCTCCGCAATGGCTGCTGCCTATGCCAGTACGGCCCACATTGCCCAGTGGCTGAATCTACCTGTCCTCTTGGTTCTGGATTGTCGTCACCTTTCGGGATCGATCGCAGCGATCGTCTATGGGTATCAACACTTTGACCCTAATGTGCGGATTGCGGGGGTGGTGCTGAATCGAGTGGGCAGCGATCGTCATCGGCAACTCCTCACCCAGGCCCTCGATCACTTGCAAGACAGACAAGGGCATGCCCCCCCCGTTTTAGGCGTGATTCACCGTCAAGCGGCGTTGACGATCCCCGCTCGCCACTTGGGCCTCGTCCCTACCGCTGAACTGGATGATTTACCCCAATTCCTCGATCGCCTTGCCGATTTAGCCGATCACTGCTTTGACTGGGACACCCTTTTACCCCTCTTCAAAGTGGAGTCCTGTCCAGGCAACCAGCCAGACCCACACCCTGAAAACCAAGAAATTCCCCCCCTATTCTCCATTCCCCCCTCCCCAGTTACCTACCCTGTTGCCCGCTCGGTGGCGATCGCGGTGGCCTACGATCAGGCTTTCAGTTTTTATTACGCCGACAATGTCGATCTCCTGTGGCAACTGGGGGCAGACCTCTGTTTCTGGAGTCCGCTGCAAGACACCGCCTTACCAGCCAATGTCCAAGGCCTCTACTTTGGGGGCGGGTTTCCAGAACTATTTGCCCAGGGATTAGCACACAATCAAAGCGTGCGACAGGCAGTGCGGGCAGCGATCGCAGCGGGGATGCCCACCTATGCCGAATGTGGCGGGCTGATGTATTTGGCAGAACGGTTGATTGATTTTGAACAGCGGGTCTGGGAAATGGTCGGGGTGTTGCCCTGTACAGTGGCAATGGGCGATCACCTGGTGTTGGGCTATCGACAGGCCACCGCTTTACCCAAGACAGCCCTGATCGCTGCGGGTGAAACTGTTTGGGGCCATGAGTTTCATCGATCGTCGATCATCCAGGAAGAGGGCATGGGAGCAAGGGGGACCAACACTGGGGCAGAGCCGCTGGCCATCGCTTATCCCCTCTGGCAAACCCAGTCCCTTAATCCCCACGCCAAACCACAGCAAGAAGGGTGGTACGGTGATCGCCTCCTGGCAACTTATCTCCATATTCACTGGGGGCAGTACCCCCATCTAGCCCAGCGCTTTGTGCAACAGTGCGCAGCGTATTGATCGTCATTGAGCTACGCAGCCAGATTACCCCCGCCTTCAGCTAAACAAAGGCTAAATGGTATTGTGCGACACACTCATCTCGAAGCCGATCGCATAAACTAATAAGACTATGGCGCTATAGCGCAGCACCAAAACTGGTCCAAACTCCAATTATTCCGATCGCACAGGACTGCACTGCAATCCTAGCCTATGGTTGTGGCTATCAAAACTTTTTTGAACTTCTTAACCTGGTCTTTACACAGAGAGGGTATTCTGCTGAGGACCCTATCAAAGTAATCAAAACGGCTTATGCATGTGCAGATGCGTCCTGCAAGTCTGAAACTGCTCGCGATCCTGGGTGTCCTTTCCCTGGGGGTTGCAGCCTGCGGTGGTGGTACAACCACAACCAGTTCCCCAACGGCAGGGGGCGATGGTGCTACCCAAACTGCGGCAACCGGCGGGAGCGGCTCGACTCTGAGTGGTACTGTCCTCGTGGATGGTTCCAGCACCGTCTTCCCAATCTCGGAAGTGATGGCGGAAGAGTTTATGAAGGCGAACCCCGGCGTGCGGGTTACCGTTGGCGTGTCGGGCACGGGCGGTGGCTTCAAGAAATTCTGTGCGGGTGAGACCGATATTTCCAATGCCTCGCGGCCCATCAAGAAAGAAGAAATGGAACTCTGCCAGAAGAATGGTATTGAGTATATTGAGGTTCCCATTGCCTTCGATGGCCTGTCAGTTGTTGTCAACAAGGCCAACAACTTTGCTACCTGTCTAACAGTGGATGATCTGAAGAAAATTTGGGAGCCAGCAGCGGAAGGGAAGATCAAGAATTGGAAGCAAGTTCGTGATGACTTTCCCGATAAAGCCCTAGGTCTTTATGGAGCAGGGACGGATTCTGGCACCTATGATTACTTCATGGAAGCAACTGTTGGTAAGGATGAAAGTCGCGGTGACTTTACCGCCAGTGAAGACGATAACGTGATTGTGCAAGGGGTGGAAGCGGACGAAGGAGGCCTGGGGTTCTTCGGCTTTGCCTACTATGAGGAAAATGCTGCACGGCTGAATCTGGTGGCAATCGATGGGGGTAACGGCTGTGTGGCCCCCAGTTCAACGACGATTGCCGATGGGACCTATGTCCCGCTTTCCCGTCCGGAATTTTTCTACGTGAAGAAGACTTCGCTGGACAATCCGGCGGTGCGGGCATTTGCTGACTTCCAGATTGATCCAGCCAATCAGAAACTGATCTCAGAAGTGGGCTATGTCCCTCTCCCCCAGGACTTAGTTCCCAAAGCCCAAGCGCGGATTGCCAATGCAACCATCGGTACTATCTTTGAGGGTGGCTCGGCAGTTGGGAAGAAGTTAGCTGACAAGATGTAGGCCCGCTCATAGGCTGTGCTTGGCCCCCGGGGTGAAAGTACAGTCCGTTTGGCCCATCATCCATCGTGCCAGCCCTTGCTGACGACAGTAATTGGATTGCAGAAGGGGTTCAGCCCTTGTGAGGAATTGGTAGTCCATCCCTGGCCCCTTCCGGCTCAATAACGTCCCTGGCATCCCACGCCATCAGCGCGATCTAACGCTCGCCGCATGATGTTGTCCATCGGTGCATCTCGTCACCCAACTGGATAACCGGCTTGGGGATAGGGGGCAGGCTTAGACATTGTCAGTAACTATTGATCTGAGTCTATAGAATTTACTTTGATGGCTTTGTTGTAATGACTTCAGAGACTTCTGCTTCCCCGTCACTCCCCCTGACGGATCTGTGGCAACCGAATCGCCAACTGAATCGGTGGATTGAACTGGCGGTTAAGTCCGTCTTCGCCCTGTTTGCCTTTGTATCCGTGGCCACCACGATCGGGATTGTCCTGTCCCTGATCTTTGAAGCCCTGTCATTTTTCCAGGAAGTTCCCCTCTGGCGATTCCTCACCGATACCAAGTGGACGCCCCTGTTTGCCAGTGCCCAGTTTGGGATTTTCGTGCTGATCAGTGCCACCGTGATGACTTCGGTGATCGCCGTTATTGTGGCCCTACCCCTGGGGCTGTTGTCTGCCATTTACCTGAGTGAATATGCCCCGACCCAAGTGCGGGCTTTCCTCAAGCCGATTTTGGAGATTCTGGCGGGGGTACCGACGGTGGTCTTTGGTTACTTCGCCCTGTTGTTTGTGACACCCATCCTCCAGAAATTTATTCCTGGCCTTCAGGGGTTTAACGCCCTCAGCGCCGGTTTAGTGTTGGGGATTTCGATTACGCCACTGGTGGCCTCTCTAAGCGAGGATGCGATCTATGCTGTGCCCCAAAGTTTACGGGATGGTTCCTATGCCCTCGGTGCCACGAAACGGGAAACAATTGTTTCTGTCGTTCTCCCAGCCGCCCTGTCGGGGATTGTGGCGTCGTTGATTCTAGCGATCTCACGGGTGATCGGGGAAACGATGATTGTGACCCTGGCGGCGGGGCAAAATCCCCGTTTAGGTCTGAATCCGTTTGTGCCGGTGATGACAATGACCGCCTACATTGTCCAGGTGAGTTTGGGGGATACCCCCGCTGGCTCCCTGGCCTATAAGACTATCTTCGCGGTGGGGATGACCCTCTTTGTTATCACTCTGGGCCTCAACATTGTTAGCTATTGGTTTGTCCGTCGTTTCCGGGAGAAGTACGAATGACCCGCCCTGTTGCCTCGAATAACTTTGATCCCAACATCAGCCGCCGCTACCTGTTCGACAAGCTTTTTGTCTCCTTGACCTGGTTAGCCGTTGCTATCTCGATCGTGGTCCTGGCGGCCTTGCTGATCGATGTGTTGATCGATGGTCTGCCTCGTTTCAGTTGGCCCTTTATTGGCACCGATGTCAAAAATGCCCCCTGTTTACGGTTAACGCCGCCGTTCCTGGTCACCCATCCCGAAGAATTTACCGGGGCAGCCTGTCTGAAGTGGCCCTTTCTTATGGATTTTCCCTCCCGCCGGGCGGATGAAGCGGGTCTGCTATCGGCTTGGGTGGGGACTGTCTATGTGATGGTTTTGATTGCTGTCATTGCTTTCCCAGTGGGTGTTGGGGCCGGGATTTTCCTGGAGGAGTTTGCCACAGACAATTGGTGGACACGGGCGATCGAAATCAATATCAGTAACCTGGCCGGGGTGCCCTCTATTATCTATGGTCTGTTGGGGTTGGCGGCTTTTGTACGGCTTATGGCCCCGATCACTGGCGGCAGAAGTCTGCTCACCGGCGCACTCACTCTATCACTGTTGATTTTGCCCGTGATCATTGTGGCCACACGGGAGGCATTGCGAGCAGTGCCTGATAGCTTGCGGCAGGCGGGGTTTGCCCTAGGGGCCACGCGTTGGCAGGTAATCTGGGGCCATGTGCTACCGGTGGCCATGCCAGGGATCTTAACCGGAACCATTCTAGGGTTGTCACGGGCGATCGGGGAAACGGCTCCACTGATTACGATCGGGGCGCTAACCTTTATTTCCTTCCTACCCGACAGCCTTCAGAGTCCGTTTACCGTTCTGCCCATTCAAGTCTATAACTGGGTCAGCCGTCCCCAACCCGCCTTTCACGTCAACGCAGCGGCTGGGATTATCGTGCTGATGGTGGTCCTTCTGGCCATGAATGCTACTGCCATCTTTCTGCGCAATAAATTCCAGCAAAAGATTCACTAGCTGTTTCTAGTCACATCCTTTGCGCAGCGCTTTCCTCCGAGGATCGCGCCTTGTGCTGTTATCCAGCTCATCAGTGCTAAAACCTATGCTGCAAGATTCTTCCCAACCTAATTCAAGTAATGCTCATCAGATACTGGAACCCGCTCTCCGGGCTGAAAATGTTTCGGTCTACTATGGCTCCAACCTGGCGGTCCGTGATGTATACCTGGATATCCCCAAACACAAGATCATTGCTTTTATTGGTCCCTCTGGCTGCGGGAAAAGTACGATCCTGCGTTGCTTTAACCGCATGAATGATCTGGTGGAAAGTGCCAGGGTCAAGGGCCGGATTACCTTCAACGGGCAGGACATCTATGCCCCCAATGTGGACCCAGTCGAACTCCGCCGTCGCATCGGCATGGTGTTCCAAAAGCCCAACCCTTTCCCCAAGTCGATCTACGAAAATATTGCCTTTGGTGCCCGGATCAATGGCTATCGCGGTAATATGGATCATCTGGTGGAGCAGTCCTTACGCGCTGCGGCCCTCTGGGATGAGGTGAAGGATATGCTCAAGAAGAGTGGCCTGGCTTTATCGGGAGGACAACAGCAGCGGTTGTGTATTGCACGGGCGATCGCGATCCAACCGGAAGTGATCCTGATGGACGAACCCTGTTCTGCCCTCGACCCGATTTCCACCCTGCGGATCGAGGAACTGTTGCAGGAATTGAAGGAGCAGTACACGATCATCATTGTTACCCACAATATGCAACAAGCTTCACGGGTGTCGGATTACACTGCCTTCTACAATGCCGAAGCAACTGAAGGAGGGGGTAAGATCGGCTATCTGGTGGAATACGATCGTACGGAGAAAATCTTCCAAAATCCCGCCAACGATAAAACCCAGGAATACGTCAGCGGTCGGTTTGGCTAAAGTCCAGAGTCACGGTTATAAATGCGTGACTCACGATCGGTAATGGAGGAACAGGGTTTCCGTAGGCGATATCATGGTCAAATGGACCGCAATCATCCAACCGCTGCTCGATCTGTTTCTCGAATCGACCTGTCCCTTGTGTCAACGATCGACCCCTGGGGAGCTTTGTCTGGACTGTGAGCGTCAGTTACAGGCGTGCCGGTTGGCTAATCCCAGCGATCGCTGGCAAGGGAATTTACCTGTTTTTGGATGGGGAGCCTATAGCGGCCAATTGAAACGGGCGATCGCCGTCTTCAAATATGACCGACATCCGGAACTGGCTCGGCCCTTGGGTTACTGGCTAGCCCAAGCATGGCAGCAGGCAGCACCCTTATCTAGGGGATGGCAGACCAAGGGTGGCAAGCGGCAAGGTTCTGGCGGAGGGGCTACACGATCACGCCCGTGGGTAGTCCCGATTCCGCTCCACGCTAGCAAGCTGAAGCAACGGGGGTTTAATCAAGCCGAATTACTGGCTCGCAGTTTCTGTACTCACACAGGTTTAACTTGCTGCCCTCAAGGCCTGCATCGGGTGCAGGCTACAGAAGCCCAATTTGGGCTATCCCCCACAGCCCGCAGTCAAAATGTAGCCAATGCCTTCGCTGTTGGACCTAAGTTGCGGGGAAAAGTAGGTCGTTCGGTTCTCCTACTCGACGATATCTACACAACGGGTGCGACGGCCCAGGCAGCCGCCAATACGCTCCGGCAGGCAGGCATAACGGTGGTGGGTATCGTAGCTCTAGCCCTGCCCCAAGGGGAAAAACATCGTATTGATTGAGAGGTTCTTCTGGGTTTATGGTGGGGCGCTACGCGCCCCACCATAAACCCAGCATTTTAGTTCTTTAATTTGTAGCTTTTTGCACTGTTA
>CAZHXN010000078.1:17826-19683 GCA_964536415.1 uncultured bacterium | reverse complement strand
GTTTGCTGGGGGATGGGGGGAAGGGGAGCCGGATTGCCAAGTCCCTCTCCCGTTCTGGGAGAGGGATTGAGGGTGAGGGCAGCCCGAGTTTTGTCAGGCAATCAGTGGGCATTGCCCTAGCTATCGAGGATAACTTTGTCGGTTACCTGACCATTGGGATCAAGGTTATAAACAATCGGGACACCCGTTTTCAGTTCTACCCCAGGGACCTCCTCCGGACTGAGTTGCTCCAGAAACATGATGATCGATCGCAGGGAATTACCGTGGGCTGCCACTAGGACATTATCCCCCTGTTTCAGGTGAGCGAGAATGCGATCGCGGAAAAAGGGAACCGTGCGATGCAGGGTATCCTCTAGGCTTTCGCCCCCTGGCGGTCGTTCTGAGAAGGAGCGCCGCCAGCGTTGAATTTGCTCAGCACCGTACTTTGCCGCCATTTCAGCCTTATTCAGCCCTTGTAATTCGCCATAATAGCGTTCATCCAAACTGGCACTGGGGAAAATGGGCAATTCCAGGGCCGGATCCCCCTCGTACTGATCCCAACCGTGCCATTCTGGGTCATCGGCTGCATGTTTGATAATAGGAATGCGCCCCCCACAAATTTCATCACACTCAGTTAAACAGATCACCGCTGTTTCCAAAGCCCGCATGAGCATACTGGTAAAACAAACCTGTACTCGATAACCCGCTTCCCGTAACTTGCAAGAAGCAATCGTTGCCTCTGCCCGTCCGCGTTCACTCAGGGGAACATCTACCCAACCCGTAAATTTATTGGCGGCATTCCAAAGGCTTTGGCCATGTCGAATCAAAATTAGGGTTGCCATTGGCTGACTCCTGTTTATGACTGCTAATTTATAAGGCCGTGGTTAAGGCTCTCCTGCAGTTGATGGCGGAAGCACAAAGCGGTCCCAGCATAAACTCCTAGCAGAAACTCAATGTTTGATTCGGTGCTTTAATTTGTAGTTCTCTATACCGTTTACATCAAAGTCTTAGGAGGGCCGTCGTTAATCACGTGTAATTTGATGAAATTGGTTCCCTGGGGGATGCGGGTGGGGATACCGCCTAGGATGAGAATACGATCGCCTGCTTGAGCGAGTTGACGTTGGCAC
This sequence comes from uncultured bacterium, assembly GCA_964536415.1. GTDB lineage: Bacteria > Cyanobacteriota > Cyanobacteriia > B231 > B231 > Trichothermofontia. The sequence goes on along the minus strand of CAZHXN010000078.1, from coordinate 18,577 downwards.
AGTTGGGTTTCGGCTTGGGTGACGAGGGCCTCAAAGCTATCGACTTCCTCATCGATCAAAATGGGCTTGACCCCCCAAACCAAATTCAGCCGGTGATAAACCTTGGGATCAGGCGTAAGGGCAACGACCGGCGCGCGGGGACGTTCGCCAGCGGCAATCTTAGCGGTATAGCCACTTTTGGTAAACGTCACAATGCAGTGCAGGGCCAAGATGTCATCGATCGTATTCAGGGCTTCGCTGAGGGCATGGGTAGCATCATCCTGGGCGGGGGGATGATTCATAGGCCGCAGGTCTGGCTCTACGGCGGTGGCAATCCGAGCCAACATCTCAACTGCCTGGACGGGAAACGCCCCCACCGCCGATTCTCCCGACAGCATCACCGCATCCGTGCCATCCAGAATCGCATTAGCGACATCACTGGCCTCGGCCCGGGTGGGCCGGGGATTGTGGATCATGCTCTCCAGCATTTGGGTGGCGGTAATCACCGGGATACTGCGCTCATTACAGGCCCGAATAATCTGCTTTTGGATCATCGGGACTTTTTCCGGGCTAACTTCAACCCCTAAATCGCCTCGTGCTACCATCACCGCATCACATTCCGCTAGAATATCATCCAGGTTGGCAACAGCCTGGGGTTTTTCGATTTTGGCCAAGACAGGCATATCTGCGGCCCCGCGATCGCGCAGGAATTGCTTCAAAGTGCGCACATCGTCGGCCCGTCGCACAAAACTGAGGGACACAATATCGACCC
>CAZHXN010000078.1:15542-17809 GCA_964536415.1 uncultured bacterium | reverse complement strand
TTGGGCGAGGCCAAATTCGAGATCCTGTTCATCCTTCTCCGTCATGGCGGGCAACCGCACATCTAGACTGGGCAGATTCACCCCCTTACGGCTCTTGAGGGTGCCCCCCTGGAGAATCCGACACTGCACCTGTTGCCCCTGGATACTTTCAACCCGCAATTCCAACAAGCCATCGTCGATGAGGACCTGCATTCCCGGTGCCGCTTCCTCTGCCAGGTAAGGATAGTCGATCGCGGCAGTGTGGGGCTGTTCCTGAAAGTCGGTTAGGGGAACCAGGGTAAGGGTTTCGCCGGTGACGAGATCGATCGCGCCATTGGGGAGTTGACCGACCCGAATCTTGGGACCCTGGAGATCCTGAAGCAGGGTAATGGGGGTATCGAGTTCCTGGGCGATCGCTCGCAGCAGATGCACTACCTGGGCGTGATCCTCATAACTCCCGTGGGAAAAATTCAGGCGGGCTACACTCATCCCCGCTTTGATCAGCCGCTGGATCGTCTCGCGGGAGGCACTCGCGGGACCGATCGTGGCAACGATCTTGGTGCGATGCTTGAAAACACTGGGCATAGGGATTACAGCAGCTTGGCGAAACAACCATCCCTCAGCATAGGCCACCCGCCCCCAACCACCGTGACATGCAGAACACCTGGGCAAGCATCCCGACAGGACGGCTGAGTGCGCTTGATCCATGGGTAGTGCTCAACTGCCAGCCTTAGGCTATGGTATTTTGAACCGTGTTGAACAGAACCCTTGTGAAAACGATCGCCACCGCCCTCAAAGTCTTTGAAAGCCGCAAAATGTCGGCATTACTCTGCCTAGGGGTTGCATCGGGGTTACCCCTGTTGTTAACCAGCCGGACCCTACAAGCCTGGATGACGCTAGAGGGCGTGAATTTAGCCGCGATCGGTCTCTTTAGCCTGGTTAGCCTCCCCTACTCCCTGAAATTCCTCTGGTCGCCCTTGCTCGATCGCTTTGCTCCACCTTTTCTCGGTCGGCGTCGGGGCTGGTTGGCCATCACCCAGGTCTGTCTGGTGGGAGCGATCGCCCTGATGGCCCTGCAACGACCGGGACAAGCTCTGCAATTATTGGCCATTAATGCCTTTGCGATCGCCTTTTTCAGCGCCACCCAAGATATTGCCGCCGATGCCTACCGGACGGATGTGCTAGAACCACTGGAAATGGGAGCCGGGGCCGCTGTGTTTGTCCTGGGGTATCGGCTTGCCCTCTTGATCACCGGCTCATTTGCCCTCATTTTGGCCGATCAGCTCTCCTGGCCGATGGTTTACCTCCTCATGGCCGGGTTGATGCTCTTGGGCGTCGCGGCAACCGGCTGGGCACCGGAACCCACGCATCCCGGTCAACCCCCAACGTCCCTAAGCCAGGCGATCGCCCTGCCCTTTGAGGAATTCTTCCAACGCCTTGGTGGCCTTCGTACCTTCTCAGTGCTGCTGTTTGTTGTGTTGTTTAAGTTGGGAGATGCCTTGGTGAATAATATGGCCACGCCCTTCCTGCTCAAAATTGGGTTCAGCCAAACCGATATTGGGGCGATCCAGGGGGGGATGGGGTTGGTGGCGACGATCGTGGGCACCCTCGTCGGGGGCGGATTACTCAGTCAGTTAGGCATTAATCGATCGCTGTGGCTCTTTGGGGGACTCCAGGCCCTTAGCAACTTTGCCTATTTGGGTCTATCCCTGCTGGGGCCCAATTATGCCTTGATGGTATTGACCATTAATGTTGAAAACTTCTGTGCTGGCTTAGGAACCGCAGCCTTTGTGGCCTTTCTCATGAGCCTGTGCAATCATCGCTTTTCCGCCACCCAATATGCCCTACTCTCCAGTTTAATGGCCGTCAGCCGGGATATTTTAGTGGCCCCCGCTGGCTGGCTGGCAGCCCAGGTGGGGTGGCCCCTATTTTTTGCCTTGAGCGTGGTGATGGCGCTGCCGGGATTGCTGTTGCTCCCCGTGTTTGCTCCCTGGAACCAGCTACACCCGATCGCGGCGATCGCGAATAGGCCGCCTGCCCCCCCCCAGGAATGAGCACTAGGAACCGATTAATCTTCCGGACTGTTGTCGTCAGGGTGTGTTGCTAGGATAGTAACCATAGTGGATTGTCGTGAGGAGTTGAGTTGTGGCCAGCCTTCCTAGTAGCCCCTGTGACACCAGTATTAATGATCCCCGCCCAGAAGTGGCGACCAGTGAAGCGTCCCTACCTGACGACCTACCAGGGGACGGTGGCGGGAGACGGAACACCAGCCGGAGCGGTAATCTCAA
>CAZHXN010000078.1:0-15532 GCA_964536415.1 uncultured bacterium | reverse complement strand
CACGCCGGTCGTCATCACCTTCGAAGAGAACGTCCCCAACCCCGACAACCTGCGGGGAACCAATGGGCCAGATCTGATCTACGGACGCCTGGGTAATGACACCCTCGCGGGACTAGGGGACAATGACACGCTCTACGGCGGGAAGAACGATGATCTGCTCACGGGCGGAGACGGAGACGATCAGCTATACGGTGATCTCAACAATGACACCCTCTTCGGCGAAGGGGGCAACGATCGCCTTCGGGGCGGTAAAAACGACGATAGCCTGATCGGCGGTGCGGGGAGCGATGCCCTTTACGGCGATCATGGCAACGATACGTTGATTGGGGTTGACCTCAACACCGATGCACCGGGGCTAGGCGAAATTGATACCCTGATCGGGGGAGAAGGGGCAGACTACTTCCCGATGGTCGGTGCCTTTGGCAACGTTTTCTATAACGGGGATGGCAACACTGAGACCGGTTTTGCGTGGATTCAGGACTTTGATGTGGATGAAGACATTCTGCAACTTCCTGCTGCTCAACGGGGGGCACTCCGCATTGCGCCACCGCCCGAAGGGTTTGCAGGCAATGGCCTTTATTTGGGTAGTGAACTGCTCGCGGTGATTGTCCGAGATTGTGGGTGTCCCAGCTTTAGTCTAGATGCCCCTTATGTTGAATTTATATAAGTCTGTTGTGTGTGGTTGGTGGATCTAGGGGGCGGTCAAACTTAATTGGGCTGGTAGCGCGGCCAGTCTCAGATGTTAGGTAAAAGCCGGTGTTGGGTCTCGCAGGCTCGACGCCAACCTACGACTCTAGCTGCTCTTGCCCTACCCACCCCCGTTCGCCGGGAGCCAGGGGGGTGGGCTGGGGGAGGGGGTAATCGCAGACACTTTCGTTGAATTAGCCCAGTCTACTGATGAGGGAGTCGTCGATCGTTGTCAATCCTGATCAGGTGCTCCCCGCTGCGCGTACAATCAAGCCATCTTCGTATTCCCATTACACCGATGTCAGTGCCCGATCACGTAGCGTCGCCCCTGGAGAATGGCCCCTCTGCCTCATCTATGCCCCAGCCTGATGCCCCCCTGACCCACCTCGATCGTCAGGGACAAGCTCAAATGGTCGATGTATCCGGTAAACGCCCCAGCCAGCGACGGGCGATCGCTGGGGGCCGGGTGCGGATGCAACGGGAAACCTTCGCAGCGATCGCAGCCGGGAATGCTCCCAAGGGGGATGTCCTCGCCACCGCCCGTCTAGCGGGCATCATGGCCGCGAAACAAACGGCGCAATTGATCCCCCTGTGCCATCCCCTACCCTTGCATCAAGTAGAAGTGACCATCCAACCAGATGCCGACTTGCCGGGATATCAAATTCGGGCGGAAGTGGCTACTAAGGCTGAAACGGGGGTTGAGATGGAGGCCCTTACCGCTGTCAGTGTGGCTGCCTTGACCCTTTATGATATGGCTAAAGCCCTTGAAAAATCGATTGTGATTGAAGCGATCGCCCTACTCCACAAAACCGGAGGTAAGTCCGGTGATTACCACCGCTCAGATGGCCAATAATTGATACAGCGTTTCGGCTCTACCAAGCTGCCCAGGCCCAAGTCCAGGAATTAGAACGCCTCAACCACCTGAAGGACGACTTTCTCAGCACAGTCTCCCATGAGTTACGCACGCCGATGTCTAACATTAAGATGGCAACCCAGATGTTAGAAATTAGCCTGCAAGCTTTGGGTATGTTTGACGATGATTCCAATGCAATTAACCGCTATTTCACTGTCCTGCGGGAGGAAGGTCAACGGGAAATCAATCTGATTAACGATTTGCTCGATCTGGCCCGTTTGGACGCGGGACGACAAGTCCCTAACCTGTCTACCCTCGATCTGCGATCGTTTCTGCCTTACCTCGCTGAGGCATTTATTGAACGCACCCGTAGCCAGCAACAAGACCTCGTGATTGAAATTGCAGCTGACTTGCCCCCCATCGTCACCGATCCTACCTACCTAGAGCGCATGGTGACAGAACTGATCAACAACGCTTGCAAATACACCCCGGCGAATGAAACCATTACCCTCGCCGCCAAAGCAATCCCAACCGGTACTGAAATTCGGATCAGCAATTCTGGGGTGGAGATTCCGGCGGTGGAATGCGATCGCATCTTTGATAAATTCTACCGAATTCCTAACAATGACCCTTGGAAACATGGCGGCACAGGCTTGGGCCTCGCCCTTGTCCAGAAGCTAACCGCCGCCCTAGGGGGAACGATTCAGGTTGACAGTGGCGATCGGCTTACCCACTTTAGCGTGCAGTTGCCTCTGCTGTCTGCAACTTCGGCCCCGGCCCTAGAATCCTCCCCAACCCCCGCGCGGCTGACGGTGCCCTCTCCCTAGCCGCGATCGTCCCCAGATGCCTATCCCCCACCAATTGTTACCATTTGGTCATCCATAACGCCAGTGAGGGAAGCCGGACCCTGTACATTAGACAGCAGTGAGTTTTGAAACGCGCATGGTCGATTTTCCATCCTGGGTGTATGGCTTCCCCATCCCCTCCCTACCCGCCCGCCTGTTTGGGGTGTGGCTAGCCACCAGTAGCCCCAGCGAACCCACCGACAGCACCCTAGTCCTGGCTGGCGTCCTGTTGAGCCTCGTCATTATTTACCTGGCTAGTAAGGTGGGGGGTGAACTGGCGAATCGCTTTGCGCTCCCCCCGGTCCTCGGCGAACTGATTGCGGGGGTGGTCGTGGGGGTTTCGGCCCTCAAGTTGATCCTCACCCCCGAAAGTGGCCTGCCGGGAACCGAGTCGCTGGTCATCCAGTTTTTGCAACTGACTGCGGGCCTAACGCCAGACCAGGCCGACGCGACCTTTCAGGCCCAAAGCGAAGTGATTTCAGTCTTAGCCGAGCTAGGGGTGATTATCCTCCTGTTTGAAATTGGCCTGGAGTCGAATATCAAGGACCTCTTGGACGTGGGCATCCAAGCCTTGATCGTGGCGGTGGTCGGGGTGGTTGTCCCCTTTGCGGCGGGGACGGCGGGGTTAATGCTGCTCTTTGGGGTGGCGGCGGTACCGGCGATCTTTGCCGGGGCTGCGTTGACCGCCACCAGTATTGGGATCACCTCCAGGGTCTTAGCCGAGTTACCCCGACCGGGTGGTGTGCGGGGGAGCCAATTGGCCTCGATCGAGGGGCAAATCATCCTCGGTGCCGCCGTGATCGATGATGTCCTCGGCATTATTGTCCTAGCCGTGGTCGCGAGTCTGGCTAAAACGGGACAAGTGGATGCCCTCACTATCGTCTACCTGATCTTGAGTGCCTCACTTTTCCTCATCGGGGCGATCCTCCTGGGTAATTTTTTGAGTCAAACGTTTATTGCCCTCTCAAAACGCCTGAAAACCCGTGGTGAACTGGTGATCCCGGCCCTGACCTTTGCCTTTGTCTTGGCCTATGGGGCAGCGGCTGTGCATCTGGAGGCGATTCTGGGGGCGTTTGCGGCGGGGTTGCTGTTGGATGAAAGCAATGAACGTCTGAAATTACAGGCCCAGGTTCGCCCGATCGCCGATATGCTGGTCCCTGTCTTCTTCGTCATGGTGGGGGCCAAAACCAACTTCGGGGTCCTGAATCCCGCGATCCCCAGCAACCGCGCCGGGTTAGTCATTGCGGCCTTTTTGATCGGTGTCGCCATTATTGGTAAGGTCGTAACCGGGTTCACGGTGTTTGGCCAAGGCCCAGGAATCAATCGACTGGCGATCGGGGTCGGGATGATCCCCCGTGGAGAAGTGGGGCTAGTCTTTGCTAGTGTAGGAACAGCCAGTGGTGCCCTTTCCAGCGCTCTAGAGGCTGGAATCGTCGTCATGGTCATTCTCACAACGTTTTTGGCCCCGACCCTGCTGCGTTGGGTATTTAACACCCCGATCGCGGCCTTGGTACCGGAGGTACCCCCCTCTGGAGAATCGGGTTCAGGTTCCTAAGCTCTGACCGATCACCACTCCGATTTTGATGTGAGGAGAGGCTGCTGTGAAATTTTATAGGTTGTTACCTAGTTTGTTGGGTACACTGCCGCTGTTGTGTCCAGCGGTGAAGGCTGCCCAATTGCAATCATGGCGGTTTGATCCGAGCCAAAACCGGCTCGACTTTGCGACGGATACTGCGATTCAACCCCGTGCCCAAGTCCTGGCTAATCCCACTCGCCTCGTGATTGACTTGCCGGGGACGACCTTTACCCAACCCCTAGCGCAACAGACCGTGGGGGGAGCTATCCAATCAGTGCGGGTGGGTCAACTGGATGCCGCTACAACCCGTATCGTGGTCGAAGTCACACCGGGCTATACCTTTGATGCCCGCCATCTAGCCATTCAGGGGCTAACGCCAAGCCAGTGGTTTGTGCAACTCCCCCCACTCCAAGCATCAGGGGCGGGAGCCATTCCCACCGCTCTCTTTCCGGCTGTACCCGTTCCCCCCCCAACGGCAACGCCACCGATCAACCCGATGCCCCTGCTGGCAACGATCCAATCCGTGGATCTCATGAACCAGGGAACCCAGTTATTGATTCAGGCCGATCGGCCCTTGCGGCAACAGGGGCAATGGGATCGGCGAACCGGGACCTATATCCTCCGACTCTCACCGGCTCGCCTGCCCACTTCGCTGCGCGGCCCTCAACTCAGTCAGGAGGGTCCCCTTGGGCGGCTGCGGTTCCGTCAGGATAGTCCCGATACGGTTGTTGTCCTAGCACAGCCCAGGCCGGGGGTGCAAATCTTGGGGGTCAACCAACCCACCGCCCAGACGATCGCCTTCCATCTGCAAGGGCCGCCGCCTGCCGCCCGTTCGCGCAGCGTCCCCAATGGGGGATTGTCGCTACCTCCTCTACTCAGCTACCAGGGGGGAACAGCAACGGCTCCCCAAGCGTTGCCCCAAGGAACACGGGTTGTGGTGATTGATCCTGGGCACGGGGGGCCTGATCCAGGGGCAGTTGGCATTGGAGATTTGTATGAGAAGGACGTTGTGTTGCCGATCGCCCAGCAGGTAGCGGCGATTCTGGAACAAAACGGGGTGCGCACGATCCTCACCCGCAACGACGATCGCGATCTGGATCTAGAGCCACGGGTGCAAATGGCTGAGCAGGCTAACGCTACGGTATTCGTCAGCATCCATGCCAACTCCCTAGGGCTAGATCGCCCTGACATCAACGGCGTGGAAACCTATTATTTTGCATCGGGTGAACAACTGGCCAACGTCATCCATACCAGCATTGTGCAAGCCTTACCCGTGAGCGATCGAGGCGTGCGACAAGCCCGTTTTTATGTCCTCCGGCGCACGTCGATGCCCTCCACCCTGATCGAAACTGGCTATGTAACCGGGCGTGAGGATGCGTCCCGGTTAGCCAATCCGGCCTACCGCACTCAGATGGCTACCGCGATCGCCCGTGGCATTCTCCAATACCTACGGCAAGGGAGTTGAAACCCTTGTCCTAACTTGTCCGAATAGGAATGCTGGGGATAGGAATACGGGTGGTGATACCACGCTAAAGGTATTCGCGTAAAAACTCAAAGGGATCATCTTCCCAACAGGGTTCGGGGAACAGGGCCAACAAAACCTGCGTGATATCGGCCTCCGCCTCCTCAATTCCGTCACAATGGAATAGCGTATCGAGTGCTTTAATATCGCGATCCCGCAGGGGGGCGATGAGAACAGCAAAGCTGCGTAAACTCCCATGACTCCGCTGGCTATCCTTTTTAGGGAGTCCCTCTGGCCCTGGATGCGTGACGGGAGCCGCATAAAAATCTGTCCGGGGTCCCCGTTGCGTTAACGCGGGTGAGTTATAGCGGGGCAACTCGCCAGAAAAGACCGCGTCGTTGTTGTTGGAACTAGAAGTGCTAGTAGTGAGCATCAGGCAAAAGGGTGCCAGTAAACGATTACTCCCAATAACAGCATTCCCTGTTACAAGTGTTAACTCACCACTTTATCGTTTGTCTGGGCGATCGCCAGTGATCTGTGTCCTATACAAACCCCATTCGATAGCATAGATGGATGAAAATGGGGGCGGGGGAAGTCCCCCCAGAGGGAGTAGCCCTACGGTTGAGATGGGGAGGTTGATCGCCTGCCTAGACCGATCGCGGTCCCGGAAAGCCACTGTAGCGGGAGGCCGGTCGCGCTTTCCCCGCTGCGGCCCATTCCTGGAGAAACTGGATCTGCTCTTGGGCCGTGCGGGCGAGGGGGATCACCTGGCTGGCGGCTTCGAGAATGTCCTCGTTGGTAAAGTCGCGGTTTTGGCTAAAGGCAATGTGCATGGCCTCAACCAGAACTTGCTCGATTTCGGCTCCGGAAAAGTCGGGGGTCTCATAGGCAAGGCGATCGAGGTCGTATTGCTTGAGGGTATGGGGCCGCAGACGGGATAGGTGAACCCCAAAGATCGCCCGTCGTTCCTCCTGGTTGGGTAAGCCGACAAAGAAAATTTCGTCGAAGCGTCCTTTGCGCAACATCTCCGGTGGCAGGGCACGCACGTTATTGGCCGTGGCAACCACAAACACAGGCGAAGTTTTCTCCGCCAGCCAGGTGATAAAGGTGCCAAAGACGCGATTAGCCGTCCCCGCATCGCCGCGACCATCCAACCCGGAAAAGGCTTTATCAATTTCGTCAATCCACAGAACACAGGGTGCCAGGGCCTCGGCCAACTGGATCATCTGGCGCGTGCGGGATTCCGACTCGCCCACGAGGCCCCCAAAGAGCCGGCCCACGTCCAACCGCAGCAGGGGCAGGTGCCAATGGTGGGCAATGGCCTTAGCAGTGAGGGATTTACCCGTCCCTTGGATGCCGACCAGCAACAGCCCACGGGGATGAGGGAGGCCATACTGCCGCGCCCGTTCCGAGAAGGCCCCTCCCCGCCGTAGCAGCCAGTCCTTTAGGTTATCTAGCCCCCCAATATCCGTCATCGCTTCGTGGGCGGGATAAAAGTCAAGAATCTGGGTCTGACGAATCGTTTGCCGTTTTTCCTCCAGCACCAGATCAATGTCCTCCGGGCGCAATTCCTGGTGGGTCGCGATCGCCCGTGCCAGGACCCGGCGAATGCGATCGATCGACAACCCCTGACAGGAGCGCACCAACTCATCCAACAACCGTCCCGTCGGCGGCGACCCCAAAGCTGACAGCAATCGCTCCACTTCCGCCCGGATCTCATCCGCATTGGGGAGGGGGAATTCCAGGACAGTCATGCAATCGCTCAGATCCTCCGGGATGCTGATTTGCGGGGCCAGGATGACCAGATTCTTCGGCTGGGCTTTCAAGCGCTTGGCCAGGTTACGCAGCTTGCGGGAAATGGCAATGTCATCCAAGAACCGATGGAAATCGCGCAGGATGAAAATTCCCGCTGCCTCGGTCGGCAGTTTTTCCACAAATTCCAGGGCCTGGAGGGGATTACGCCGCCCAAAACCGGCATCGTTAGGATTGCCCTGGTAGCCATCAACAAAATCCCAGGTATACACGGCCCGTTGGCCCTGCTGCTGGGCCACCTGGGCGATCGCGGTTTCTAAGCGTTCTTCCTCCCGTGTCACCAGATAAAGCAGGGAGTAGCGGGCACGCAACAGGAGGCCAAATTCATCCTGAAAATTCATCATTAACCATGAGGTGTGGAAACAACGGCAAACTGAGAGCCAGAACGGGTCACTGCCAAAATTTTACGGTTAGGAGGGCAGCGACATCCTTGGCGTAGGGCCACTGTTCGGGAAATGGAATGTGGGGATATTCCTCTTGCAAGTTAGCGAGGGTCAGTCGCCAAGCCCGATCAAAGGTCTCGGCCCACTTGCTCTTAAGGCTGGGGGCGTGTTCCAGGAGAATTCCCAGTTCCAAACGCTGATCCCGAATCGTCCGTTCCCAACCGTTGTAGTCTAACTCGGAAGGAACATAGAGACGTTTGAGGAGGTATTCCAGTAAACGCGTCAAACGGCTTAAGAGTTCTTTCCGTTGGGAGATCCCCAAGGCTTCAACCTCCTCGATCAAATTCTCCAGGTCTAGGTGCTCAAAATCCCTGGCTCTGAGCTTGGTGACAGTATCTTCCACCCACAGCAAAATATCTGTTTCATAGAGAGAGGGCGTGTTGAGCATGGACATACGACCACAGTAGGCGAGGTGTCTATCTTTCAGAATTGGGCATAAAATACAGTGGCAGCGGAGAAAACTAGGAGGAAAGCTGATTTTTAAGCGATTCCAACGCTGCCCAACGACGATCAATCGCGGTACTCAACTCAGGAGCACAATCGCCCTCTGGGACAATGCCGGGGCAGGTCGCATCACACAGTTGACGCAGCGGCAGGGCCAAACACATCTGCTCATAGAGCCAACCCGCTGGCTCAAACATCCCCTGGGGAGATAGGGATTCAACGAGATCCTCTGGGGCCACCTCTAGCTCGCTGGGTAAGGTGTTCGCAGCCAAGTCAGCCGCTTCATCCAGCCAGATCAATTCGCGGGTGTTGGCCACGAGCCGATAGTTGTACTGTTGCAGGCAGCGATCGCAGGTGAGGGTTATAATCGCTTCCGCCTGGGTGGACACCTCCAGATAGGTGTGGCAATGGGTGACCTGCACCCAACCTTGCACAGGGGTTAGCGTGGGAAGATCGGCCAGAAATTCCTTAACCGTCCAGCGCACGGTGTGATCGGGCGATCGGGCAATTTGGGGAATGGGGATCGGAGTCACGGTTCGTCACCTCACCAGCGTTAGGAATCGACCTCCCTGGAGGCTGACTTCGGCTGGACCACCAAATGCCGCGCCGGTTCCCGACCCTGGCTGAAGGTTTCCAGATCGTCGTAGTCGGACAGGAGGTTATGGATATGTCGCCGTTCAGCAGCGGACAAGTGCTCGATCGCGTAGGGTTGACCCGTCTCCCGCACATGGGCGATGGCCGCTTCGGCTAAGGCTTGCAGTTCTGCTTGCCGCTTTACCCGGTAGCCATGTAACTCGATCGTATAGGCGTGTTGTTCTGCCGATGGCTGGCCCAGGTTGACGATCGTATTGGCTAAATACTGGAGGGCATCCAACACTTCGCCCCGTTCACCGATCAGGATATTAACCTGCTCCGGAGTCAAATCGCTTCCCGCGATCGTCAACCAGATGCTGCCCGATGCCTGAGCCAACTCATGCTGCTCAATGCTGACCGCAGCGGGTAAATGGGCAAGTTTAAGCAGATCCTGCAACCAGGTTTGGCCCCGTTGGAGACCCGCATCAGCGATCGACGACATGGCATTGGCCTGATTATTTGGACGATTTCGGCGGGGATTTCTTGCTTGATTTCGCCGGTTTGTCGGCTGCTTTGGTGGCCACGGACTTGGGTTCAAAGGGCAGAGTCTTACGCTCAGGGCTATTTTTGCCATTGCTTTCCCCCTTGGCCGCCTTGGTGTTCCGAGCTTCCACATCCACCAGTTTTTGAATCTCCTCCGGCAGCGGTTCGCGGGAGAGGATAAAGGCTTGCAGGGTTTGGAAGATATTGGCAATCAGCATATAGAGCAGCACCCCTGCAGGCAGCGGGAAAAACAGGAACATCCCAGAGAAGAGCACGGGCATGACCTTGTTAATGCTGTCTTGCTGGGGATTCCCCGTCCCCCCTTGACCAGAGAGTAATTGGTTGATGTACATACTGACCCCAAAGGCCAGCACCATCGCGACAATATCCCAGTTAATCGTGCCGTCATCCTGGACTGCTCCCACCCGACCAAGGGCGTTAATAAAGAGGAAGCCCTTATTGGCTGCCAGACCGGGAACCGTTCCTTGCAGGGTGACCTCACCGGGTTGCAGGGCAACGATCGTCCCATCGGGATTGATTTGCACCCGCTCCTCCCCCTTAATCACTTTCCACTGGGGCGTGATATCCGTTTCAGGATGGGCCGCAATCAGTTCCGGCAGGGGCGTCCCGGTAACACTTTGGAATTCAATGCTGGTTTTTTGGCCAACCGCAAGGCGATTGCCGCCCGGTAACAGGGCCACGATCGCGGCATGATCTCCATCCGCAACATAGATATTTTGCGGTTTGGTCGCGTAAGCCTGAGGTTGGATTTGTTCAATCTGTTCCTGGGGGAAGATCTGTAGGTTGACGGTGTAGTTCACATCCGAGAAAGGTGATCCCCGCAGGGTCGCAAACAGGGCAAACAGGACGGGCATCTGGATGATCAGGGGCAGACAACCTGCCAAGGGGTTGCCAAATTCCTTATAAAGTTTGCTAACTTCTTCCCGTTGCTTGACCGGATCATTGCTGTAGCGATCCTGAATTTCCTTCATGCGCTTTTGCATCAAGGGCTGGGTGACCTTCATGCGGCGCATATTGCGAATTTGGCCAGCATTGAGGGGGTACAGCGCAAAGCGGACCACAAGCGTCAGAGCGACGATCGCCAACCCATAGCTCGGCACGATCCCGTAGAAAAAGTCCAGGATCGGCAACATCACGTTGTTGGAAAGGAAACCTACACCGAAGTCCATGCGCTACTCTATGCTGCTCTCTAGCGTGTGCAATGTTTAGTCTATCGTACTTTCCCGATCGCCTCTGACCAGGATTGCCCCACCTTGCCCTGCCGGTTCAACCCACGGGTCGTGTTAACCAGTGCTTAAGTTAGGTCCCCCAATTGGAAACCTAATGCCTTGTCACAAGGTTAGGCTTGACCAATGGGACCGCTGGCTTGCCGTGCGCGAGGGGAAATTTTATCGCTGATGTATTGGTACACTTCCCGGAAGCGGGGAATGGCGCGGAGTTCAAGGCGGCTCCCATCCTTGAGGGTGAGTACCATGTCGCCCCAGGCCCCCCAACCACGGGGAACCGTGACCACTTGGGTAATCTCTGAGTAAATAACATCGGCGCGATCGCGGCCCATCCAACCGCTGGTAATCGAAACCCGACGATTGGTAATGCGATACCGCAGCCACAGTGCCCGCACGATCGACCCGATCGTGAGTGGGATACAAATGACAGTAAAGGCTAATAAAATGCCAATAATGAGATCCCCAATGTGGGGACCGCCATCGTAGAAAACCTCTTCACGAATACCCATGATGTATTGAGAGGACTCCCGTTTTTTTTTTTTTTTTTTCTAATTCTTGCAGAAATTTGCCATAATCGCACTCGGCACACCCCGATCGCGCGGAAATGACGAGCAACCAACCGGGTTGAATTTGGGGTAAAAGCTGGTGACAGGCTGCCCGCAACCGCCGCTTCACTCGATTGCGAACCACGGCCCGTTTTCCCGCTGTTTTCCGGCTCACAACGATACCAATCCGGGTTGGGATGGGGGGGGGGGTGGATAATGCTGACACATTTAGGTTTGGGTGTGATAACACCGACAGTGCCCGCAAACTCAGGTGAGGGCTGTTGGCACGGTGACCATGTTGATAAACCGTCTGAAAGTCCTGACGGTGCAGGAGTCGATTTGCCTTGGGCAGCATGGCTCCTGCTCAGGCCGTTAGTGAACGTTGAACGCCGGGTGAACTTAAACGTTAGGGATTGAATTTAAGCACTGAATTCGGCCTATACGGCCAATCTTGCCCGCCCTTTCTGACGACGTGCCCGAATGACTTTCCGGCCTGATTGGGTCCGCATCCGTGCCCGAAAGCCGGAAGTGCGCTTGCGCTTGCGATTGGTACCATGCAAGGTTCGCTGAGTCATATCCTTTACTCCGTCTACTCTATCCGGTGGATTCCGTCCAATGTGCTGGCGATCAGGCTGTAAAAGCCACGGCTGTTGATCATAGCATTGCTACGGCGCGATCGTGGTGTTTTTCTACTACGAGGGGACGATCGGATCTGTCTATTGGCAGGGGGGGAGTCTCTGAAGGGTGGCTGTCGGCGAACTTCATCCCGTCAGGAACGTTAGGACGTTCGCCGCCTCCGAGGTTGCTACAGATCCCCATCGATTCCCTATTGAGCCACTTGGCTGGGCAATGTCCCCAGTTGGGCCACCAGGTTTAAGCGTTGCTGATTGCGGCTCACCGCCAGGGTTAAGCGATCGCCCACGGCTTTCTGCGAAACCAGTTTTTGGACCTCAGCCGCATCCGTGACGGCTTGCCCATTGACGGACTGAATCACATCGCCAGCGCGTAATCCAGCTTGGGCCGCTGGCGAATCAGGGACAACTTTGGCCACTAGGATGCCCCGGTCCTTAGTAACACTCAGCCCACTGTTGGGGTTGTTGTTAATTTCCTGTTGGACTTCTGGTGTCAGCGTTACCATCTGGATACCCAGGTAGGTGTGTTCCACTTTTCCATTCGTAATCAACTGTTGGGCCACTTGTTGGGCCGTATTGATGGGAATTGCAAAGCCCAAACCCTGTGCCCCCTGGATAATGGCTGTGTTCATGCCGATGACTTCGCCACGCTCGTTGAGCAAGGGACCGCCGGAATTACCGGGATTAATCGCCGTGTCGGTTTGAATGAAATCCACCCGTTTGTCGGGAACGCCAACTTGGCCACTGGACCGGCCCGTTGCACTAATAATGCCGACGGTCACCGTATTATCCAGGCCCAGGGGATTCCCGATCGCGATCGCCCATTCTCCTGGCTGGATTTGATCAGAATTACTCAGCGCCACCGTCGGTAAGTTGTCACCGGTGATCCTAATAACGGCCACATCGGTTGCGGGGTCCGAGCCTAAGACCTGACCATCAAAGGATCGACCATCCTTGAGGGTGACTTTTACCGTATCCGCGCCATCCACCACATGGGCATTGGTCATGATGTGGCCATCGTGATCGAGGATAAACCCCGACCCAATGCCCCGCTGTAATTCCTGGGAGGGCGGCACGGGCACGTTGTCGAAGAACTGCCGGAAGAGGGGATCATTGAACATTTCAGGGACTTGCCCCGTGACGGTTCGGGAGGCATCAATCCGGACCACTGCGGGGCCTGCGGTTTCCACCACCCGGCTGACAAAATTTTCATCTTGACTGGCCGCCGCCAACGCCGAGGCGCGTCCAGGGGCGATCGTGGGGGCTACCGGGGTGGATTCTGTACTGGCAACAGTCGGCGTTGGGGCTGCTTGGTGCCTCCACTGCATGACGGCATAATTCCCAGCCGTCGCCACACCAGCCCCCAATAGAACCAGCGCTAGAATGCTCAGAGGGCGTCGCCGAGGCGGATAGGGGTAGGGATAGCTGGTATTGAGGGGGGTTGGGGCAATATCTGGCTGCGAATCAGTATGGGTTCTCATCGGTCAATGTCCTCTTGTTGTTATGCGGGTAAGTTCCCCACCAGCAAACAGACAAAGGAGCAGTTGCTTTAGGGGTTTATTGCTATCAACCCTGAAGGTTGACTCGCGACATCTATACCCTAGACACGTGGCATGGCAAAGATATGACAATCCCATCGCAAGCCGATGACAGGTTTTAAACACTTATCGCAGCAGTCAGGCTCCTGAGGACATTGCAAAGGCTGGAATCAACAAGGGGCTTAAGCCCCTTGTCCTAATCTGGACGAGTATGGCTATAGTTGGGCCGTGGCATCAATCTCGTGGGGTCGCACGGTATTTGACCCAATCTACTGACTATACAAAATGCCAAATGCCAAATGCCAAACTTATGCCCCCTTAGGTTTTCGGCGAGATAAAGTGTGCCCAAATATGGCCTGAGCCTGGTTCTGGATCGCACATGCGCTCCATGTAGTCGTTGTCGTAAAAGACCCGTTTGCCATTGCGATCGCGGTAACCCGTCAGGGCATTGCCATAGGGGTCATTCACGATATACCCACTGGGCGTATAGCCAATAATGCAGACAATATGGCCAGAGTGGGTGAAGTAGCCACCCACCACCACCGGACGCTGGTTATTCAGTTCGGCTTTGACCTGCTCCCAATTGCGATTGGTGGCATAGCTATCTCGGAAGCCGTAGGCGGTGACCAGTTTCACCAACACATCATGCTTCGTTTCGGAACCAGCCCCATAGTTAGCCCGCACCCAGCGGAACAGTTCGTCCTCCAGTTGCTCATTGGGATTCTTGGGTTTAACGCCGTAGTAGGCCAATACCATCGCGATCGAGGTGACATTACAGGTTGTTTCGGGCCGGAAGGTATTATCCCGCTGCGAGAAGTAGGGCACATCGAGTTCCACCCGATCGCTGACCACCATCACTGGCTTGCCGCCCTTTTGCATCTGCACATGGGCAGAGAAGAAGAAGCCGACGGTGCCCACAGGCGGCAGCGCTTGGGTGAGGGTTACCTGGGTATGGCCCCGATCAGCGGGCGCGTAGCTGGAGATGCTATAGACCGCATCCTTGGGTACCTGAACCATTTCGGTCGCCTTGAGGTTAGCCGAGTCAACCGGACGCAGCTTGAACAGAGTGGCTGCGATGATTCGCACCGAGAGGACATCGGCATTATAGGGAACCTCTTTCCCATTCTGCTCGATACGGACGTGCTGCCAGAACACATAGCCGACATTGCCGAAGCCTGGAATAGACTCTGCTAAGGTGATGTAAAAATGTCCCGTTACCGCCACAAAGGCTTTGAGGGCGAGACGCTGTCCCTCGACAAGGTCAAATTTCTGATTGGCCGCGAGCTTACTGGAGTCTTCCGGTGTTGCCTTGAGGACCGTTCTCCGCGTCACAATGAGTTGAGCCGCCCCCTGCACCACGCCATGCTCCGGAACACCGGGGTTAATAACGGTATCTCCCTGCTTCAGTTCCACATCTTTATTGAAGAAATAGCCTGAATTACCGGGTGGGAAGGGCGCAATATTTTCGGTGAGGGCCACTTTAAGGTGGGCATCTTTTTGCTCATAGCTAGTGACGGTCAGGGTACGTCCAGCTTTAATCGCCACCTTTTGCTGGGCTGAGAGGGTAGAAGAATCCGCTGCCGAGATTTTGAACTGGGTATCGCGGAGTACCCGTAACTGCAAGGGATTGGGGTTGGCCACGATCGTCAGGTTAATCCGTTGCTCACTGACAACCTGACCGGCACGGTCCATCCCCCGCAGATTGAGCCACCGCGAGCCAACTTGGTAAAACCCTTCCCGTGATTGAGCCTGCCACTGACCGGCGGTGGGCTGGTTCAGGGTCACAGGGTACTCATCCCGATCCTCCGCCTTAAGGGAAACGCTTGCGATCGTCGCCGGGGTAAAGCTGCCCTGGAAGGTGACGGGGGTATTCACCACAATTTCCGTAGGTCCCTGGTAGGTCACACTGGCTCCGGGGGGGACGGGCGGTTGACTTCCATTGCCACCACTACCGCCACTGCTGCTACCATCACCACCGCCTGCCGGGGGTTTGAGATTCGTAGTGGTCAGTAGCGCCGACCAATCATTATCGTCAATGCGACCGTCCGCCGGGGTTAGGTTGGCTTCCTGTTGGTAAGCCACCACCGCATTGTGGGTGTCTTCATTAAACTCGCCGCTGATCTCGCCTTTATAGTAGCCCTCACCCTTCAAGAAGGCTTGCAATTGGTGAATGGGGCCATCATTCAGACTCGCCTTCTGGCGATCGCCCTGCCGCAGTTCAGGCAAGTCCATCGGTGTCCGGTAGGGGAAATTACGCCAAGCGTCTGCCCCAGGCGTAAAGTAGCCCAACTGGACCGGGGGCGGGACGGGTTCGACCGGGGGGACAATCGGT
>CAZHXN010000077.1:17560-19911 GCA_964536415.1 uncultured bacterium | reverse complement strand
TTGCACCCGGTCCCCGGACTGCGGGCTTCGAAATGGAGAATCAGGGTAAATGTGCAGGCGGGCGTAAGTCGGCGTGGGCACGCCGGAAACGACGAGACCCCGAGGGGATCACCCCACGGGGTCTTGCGTTAAACAAGAACCGCTGAAATCAGCGGATGGATTTTTGGCTCCCCAGGTAGGATTCGAACCTACGACCAATCGGTTAACAGCCGACCGCTCTACCACTGAGCTACTGAGGATCGTGCGTAAACCATAGTAGCGATAAGACGGAACCTTTGGCAAGGGGCTGCGGGAAAAAAATTAGGAAACGGTCCAAACAAGACCCACCGCATGGCCGTCTAGCGTATCACGCCCCGATTATCCCAACCTAGTAGTCTGTCGTGCCTAAAATGATGGGTTGTCGGTTAGCGTCAAGCTTGCGAGACCCAACACGATCACAGACTGTGTTGGGGCGCACTAGGTTTGACCCAAGCTACCCAATTAACCTTGACAGACTACTAGCTGCGATCGCCCCGACGCAGACGGGCCAAATGCTGCCGGACCTGAGGATCAAGATGGTTGGCCAGCAGGCGATTCGACGATCGCCGCGTTTGCCGTTGCTTGCTGGCTTGTTGCTGGCGGGCGAGATCCACATCAGCCGCTAGTTGCGCCGCAGACATGCATTCGGCCCCGTAACCGACCACCGTTAGCTGCTGAGCGCGATCGGAGGTGGCCACGATCAGGCGTTGTTCAAAGCGCCGGATGTCCTGACGAAAACGGGAGCAAGACTTTTCAATGAAGGAATCGGCGGTTTCCCCAAATTTGGTGTAGTGGACTGATAGGGTATGGGTCATTCTCTCGTGACGCGAGTGTCCGCCACGGCCCTGGGCACTATTGGAATATTGGGCATCAAACACCAACTGGGTTTCATACCCTCGAAACGCGGAATAATTGATCAAAATATCGACAAGCTGTTGCCGCGCCGATCGCAAATTCTGCCCATCTCGCAAGGCTTGGAGGCTGGGCCATGTGCCAATAATGTTGTAGCCATCCACCAGCAGGACCGCCTGTGGAGGAGAAGATCGCACCATTCTGCGCGGGTATCTCGTAGAGGATCTCAGTCACGTCATCCGGAGGGAAACGTTGGTATGCTGGGGGCTACCTGCCCCCCTCTTCCCTGTTTCGATAGGATCACCTAATAAGGATATTAAAGGATTATGAAGGTGTTCGGGTGTATTTGGGTTCCTGATTAACCTGTTTCCCGATCGGCGGGTCTCACCGGTCTGTCCGGACAGCGGTGCCCAACCCCAGAATGTCATAACAAACCAAGTTACAACGATCGTTCAGGGCACTTCCCTCGAAGTCTCGGCATCGGGTCTCCGCAGGAGAAGTCCTCGGGAAAGGGACGGCAGGCAGATCACACCTGTCAGTCGGAGAGGACTCAGATTAGAATTTATCTGGGGTGCTCTAACCCAACCGCAATGACCGGGGGAACTTGTTCTGATCCCTTTCTCTTTTCTGTGTATTCAATGATATGACAGCCTGAGCGAACAGTTCTTGTCGGATAACGACTACACTCCTCCTAGATGCCCCCTACCCTGGGCGAAATGGCAGCGGGAGGGGGCAGGTTGATTAGTAAAGACTGCCCTGGCAGCAGGAGCGCGGTGCATGAGGTCCCCAGACAGTAAAAAACCGAAGTTATTGGTTGTCGATGACGAGCCTGACAACCTGGATTTGCTGTATCGCACCTTCCGCCGCGAGTATCACGTTCTACGGGCAGAAAGTGGCCCCAGAGCACTGGAGATCTTGGAACAAGAGGGCAACGTGGCGGTCATCATTTCCGACCAGCGGATGCCCATGATGAGTGGGACAGAATTCCTCAGCCTGACGGCGACCAAATACCCCGATACCATCCGGATTATCCTCACGGGTTATACCGATGTGGAGGATTTGGTGGAGGCGATCAATGCGGGCCGGGTTTTTAAGTATGTCACCAAGCCCTGGGATGATCAGGAACTGAAGGGGGTGGTGAAGCAGGCGGTAGATACCCACAACGTTCTGCGAGCGCGGACCCAAGAATTAGCCCGGACGCTGCGCCAGGAGTCGCTGCTGAATACGCTGACGAATACGATCCGCAGTGCCCTCGATTATCGGCAAATCTTGCAGACGATCGTGGAAGCTGTCGGACAATCGTTTGATGTGGACTACTGCTTACTGCGCCCTTGTCAGGAGAATCAGCTACAAGCGGAGACTTTTCTTTATCAGCGGGGTCAGGAGAAACCAGCCGCGACGACATTCGCGACCCTGGAAGCAGCTTTCCTTGACTCCCGGCCCGCTTCCCCTCCCGACACCCCGCCCGCGATCGTTGAGTC
>CAZHXN010000077.1:0-17550 GCA_964536415.1 uncultured bacterium | reverse complement strand
TACAGCAAACCGTATGGGTAACGCGGGAAGTCCAACGGATTCATAATCTCGATGAACTCGAGGCAGCCTGTCAGAGGGCGATCCCGCTTGCCGGGGTTGATCCCGTCGCGTGTCAGGGGCTACGGCAAATCTACGAAGCAATGGATATTCACGCTAGTTTGCTGGTGCCCTTGATCTGCCGCCAGGAACTCATGGCGGTTTTGGGGCTGCACCAGTGTGGACAGCCACGCTTTTGGGATGAAGCCGATGTCACGCTGATTAGTACGGTTGCCGATCAGGCCGCCCTGGCCTTGGCCCAGGCCCAATCCTACGAACGGGTGCGGGCACTGGCGCAGCGGGAATCTCTGGTCAATACCATTACAACGGCAATTCGCTCTAGCCTGGACCCGCAACAGATTTTTGCGGCGATTACCCAACAGTTGGGGGAAGCGCTGCGGGTGGATAGCTGTGCTCTCTCCCTGTGGTCGGAAGGGGATCAATTTGTCCAGTGTGTGGGGTTGTATACGCGGGAGTCGGGGGTTGGCGGACCTGCCCCCAGCGCTGGGGAGGCCCCCGCATCAACCCATCGGATCTCACCCCTGGCAACGGGGCAACTGGGTGAGGTGGGGATCGGGTATCCGCAGGCTGAGGATGAGCGCTTGATGGCCATCAACCATCGGCAATTGGAGGAGCGGCTGTCTACCACTGCCTACCCGCCCTCGCCCGCACCCTTGCCCCAATCTAGTGTGCCGATCGAAAGTAATCCTGCCCTTCAGGAGTTGCTGCTGCACCAGGAACCGGTGGTGATCGATGATGTGCAGAAGCATCCGGAGTTCCAGTTGCCAGATATGGTGCCCCATCCCCAAACGCGATCGCTGTTGATTGTGCCCTTGGTAACGGATGGCAAGATTATTGGCAGTATTTCCCTGCGACAGGTGGAAGCGCCCCGCTGTTGGCAACCCAATGAGGTGGAGTTGGCGCTGGCGGTGGCCACCCAGGCAGCGATCGCGGTGCAACAATCCCGGTTATATCAACGGGTAGCCGAACTGAATAGCTACCTAACGGAATCGGTCCTGCGACGGTTCTTACCCGCCTCTCTGGTCAAAAAGGCTGCCGTCGGTGATTTGTCGCTGGATTTGAGTCCAGAACCCCGGTTAGTGACGATTTTATTCAGTGATATTGTCGGTTTTACCCGGCTGGCGGGTCGGCTCAAGTCGCGGCGGGTAGCAGCGTTGTTGAATGAATATCTGGAAGAAATGGTGGAAGCCATTTTCGCGAACCGGGGGACGGTGGATAAGTTCCTCGGGGATGGCATTTTGGCCCTGTTTGGAGCACCGGAGGAGTTGCCCGCTGATGAACAGGCCCGCTGTGCGATCGCAACGGCGCGTCAAATGCAGGCTAAGCTGCTCGCTCTCAATGAACGGTGGGTTAGTCAGGGGATTGGTTCGATCCAGTTTCGGTGTGGCATCCACCAGGGCAGCGTGGTCGTTGGGATGTTCGGTAGTGCGGTGCGGGCAGACTATACGGCGATCGGGCCAGCGGTGAATATTGCGGCGCGGCTCCAGGAAGCGGCAACGCCTGGAACGATTTTGGTATCAGCACGGGTGGCGGGTTATCTTGACTCTAGCGATCTCCTCCAGGGTCATGCGTTGCATCTCAAGGGCGTGGAGCAGCCGTTTCAGGCGTTCACGGTGCGATCGCACAGCCAGATGTCGGCCCAGGAGTCGAGCGTGGGGAGTTAGCTGCCTAGATTCCGTAGTGAAGCGCTCAGCAAGGTCTGCGGACGATACCTGATATTGACAGCCTTGGTCGCCTCAGTGAGGTGCAGGCAATTGGCTTGAGCCAATTGTTCATCAGGGGCTTCTGTCCTTTAGAGACTTGGGAAACGCTGTATCTTCAAACGCCTTGAGATGCGCTTTTAGTAGGGGCACAGTCTTAATCTCAACAGTCACGATCGATTCACCCCTTCTCCCAAGCCGGGAACAGGGGGACCGATCGCGATCTCCTGGCCCCAGCCCCCCGTTTGCGGAGGCCAGGGGGTGAGGGCGATCGTGCATTCGTGCATTTATTTAGTGGCGACAATGGCGAGGTTCCAGGCATAGCGCTTTGTCCAGGGGAGATAGCGTTTGAGCCAGCGATCGTAGCTTTCCAAGCGTTTATAAGTTTTAGCAAGACGTTGGTGTTCCACAATAATTTTTTTCCAATAACGTTCTTCGTTAGGGTTGACCCGCTCGATCAGGTAAAACTGGAGGAAAATCCACAGAGTTGCAAGCCAGAAGGTGTCATATTGGGTGTCGGAAAAGCGCGATCGCACAAAGTCCACGATCTGAATATCCAGGGGTTGCTCATCTTCGGTGCGGACCTTGGTGGCGATCCAACGATAGACATTAATCACGGGGTTATGTTTTAACGGTTCCCAAAAGCAGAGTTTGCCGCCTGGTTTCAGGACGCGATGCATTTCACCAATGGCTTGCTGTGGGTTGGGCAGATGATGCAGGAGATTGGCCACGTAGACAATATCAAACGCCTCATCGGGAAAGTCGATCGCCATTGCGTTAATCACCCGACCTTCGATCTGAATCTGATTCACTGCGGCAAGTTGTAAGGCCACCTCCACCATGCCGGGAGAATAATCTGCTGCCACACACTGCGCCCCCTGCTGGGCAAAATAAACACTATTCTCACCCGCGCCACAGCCCAGATCGAGGAGCGATTTTCCGGCGAGGGGACCGAGGTGTTGCAGGATAAAACGATTTTCTGGGGCGGTGCAGGCTTCAAAATAGTCCTGGACGCGAATGCCATCGACGGCGATCGCCGCCGCCCAGGCATCGTGAAATTCCCGCTCGCGTGCTAATTGGTCCATCACTGGCTCCCCGATCACTGTTCAAGGCTGCTCTCCAGTCTAGCGTGCTGCTGACTTACCGCTATTGTGTTACAGCAGTTGTGTGTAGGAAAAGCGACTAAAGTCGCTACTACCGCTACTACAAACTTAAAAAATGCCCAGGATAACTCAGCAATGACTCAATTTGATGCCACCCCGGAAACCCTCCGGATGCAGGCTGTCCAATCGCCGATTATTCCCGTTGTAGGGGAGTTGATTCGGCGGCACCCCGGTACGATTTCCTTGGGGCAAGGGGTAGTCTTTTATGGTCCCCCACCTACTGCGATCGGCCGGATCACCGATTTTCTGGCCAATCCTGATAATCACAAATACCAAGCGGCCCAAGGCATCCCGGAGCTAGTGGCCCAGGTGGCGACTAAACTCAAGACGGAAAATGGGTTTACCCTTGACGATCGCGCCCAAATTGTAATTACGCCGGGGAGTAATTTGGCGTTTGTGAATGCCCTTTTGGCGATCGCGTCTCCGGGGGATGAAATTATTTTTCTAACGCCGTACTATTTCAACCACGAAATGGCGGTGGCAATGGCCAGTTGTCGGGCGGTGCTGGTTCCTACTGATATTCAGTATCAACCGCAGCTAGACGCGATTACCGCAGCAATTACACCGAAAACACGGGCCATTGTCACGATTTCACCCAATAACCCCAGTGGAGCCGTCTATCCGGAGGCAACGTTATGGGCAATTAACCAATTATGTCGAAAGCGAGGGATTTATCACATCAGTGACGAGGCGTATGAATACTTTACCTGGGGGGAGACTCCACATTTTTCCCCTGGCGCGATCGCGGATAGTCAGGATTACACGATTTCCCTGTTTAGCCTCTCGAAAGCTTATGGGTTTGCCAGTTGGCGGATTGGCTATATGGTGATTCCGACGCATTTGTTGGCAGCGGTGATGAAAATCCAGGATACGATCGCGATTTGTCCGCCGGTGATTTCCCAATATGCGGCGATCGGTGCGCTGCAAGCGGGCCGGGATTACTGTCAGGAGAAGCGGGTGACGATTGCCCAAGTCCGGGAGCAAGTGTTAACGCAACTGGATAAAATTCGCCATTTTTGTACGTTGCCAACGGCGGAGGGGGCGTTTTATTGTTTACTCCGGATCGATACACCGTTGGCGGCGATGACGGTGACGGAACGGCTGATTCGGGAGCATGGAGTGGCAGTGATTCCAGGGACAACGTTTGGGTTAGAAAATACCTGTTATTTACGGGTGGCCTATGGGGCGTTGCAACCGGAAACGGCGCAAGTGGGGATTGAACGGTTGGTGCAAGGATTACGGGCGATCGTGGGGGATTCTGCTTGAGACTGGCGGGAAACCACTAAGACACGAAGGGCACAAAGGGATCACTAAGCTGGGTGTGACTTGGTGTTTTATCCCTATCCCGTTATTCCCCGCGATTGAACAGCTTTTTGCCAACAGGAGAATCGCTGGTTTGTTGGGCAGGGTTGGCCTAGGGGTCGGGGTTGACGGCAGCGGCGATCGATGCGTGGCGCGAATTTTAACTCTTCAATCAGGCTTATTGGCAGCATAGTCACTCGACTTTCCATGCCTTTCGCATTTCTAACAATTACTTGTTTTTGAGGGAAATCTACATCTTTCACACATAATCGCAGACATTCTGTTTATCGTAAGCCAGTTCCATAAAGTAATTTGATAATTAGTTGATGAACACCAGTTAAATAATTAGTGATTGCCAGGACTTCTTCCTTAGTGAGAACCGTTGGCACATAGCGACTTCTTTTTGCACGTACTGAGTCCACTTGAAGGTCTAGTTCTTGTCTGAGAACTTCCTTATACAGAAATAGAATGGCGCTAAGCGCCTGATTTTGAGTAGAGGCAGCCACATTTTCATGAACAGCCAGATAGGTTAGAAATTCCTCAATCTCTTTTCCAGGCATTTCTCTGGGATGGCGTTTATGATAGCGTTTATTGTGAAACAGGATATAGCGTTTTATCCAATTAATGTAACTTTTTTCGGTTTTATAGGAGTAATGCTTTAAGCGAATGACATCACTAACTTGTTCCAGCAGTTTCCTGGGACGATGTTCCATAGGGTAATATCCAGAATTTTTCGAGCTATCATCAGAAATTTTCAGTTTTTTGCCCTTTAGGGGTTGACTATCCAGGAAAATTCGGTATATTTAAAAAATAGTCTGTCCACAAGTTTAAGCTAATCGGTGGGAAACAGTCCAACAACCCGGTTGGAGCGGACTGACAAACATCTTTAGTTGGGATGCGAAAGCTACTAGCAGCTGCTCAACCGGAACGTTGTGATGCTTAGTTCCTGGTCTGGGTGTGGTTGTAGCGTTATCTGTGTGGAGGATGGCGTTGAATAAGTTTGAATTGTGGAAACTATAGAACAATATAGAATAGAATAATAGAATAGAATAATAGAATAGAATAGATTGATAGATTGCAAATTAGTTAGCGTGACAGTAGATCAGGGTATCCTAGCAATTAAAAGATCCTTATTGTTCTGTTCCGCTGGAGTACCTATGGAAAGTTCTCAGCTATCCCTTTTAGCTCAAGCAAAGAAGAGTTCCAGATTAGGCGAAAAACCAAATTACAGGAAGTTGATAGAATCAGGCTATCAAACCAGATTTACACTACAATTGAAACGACTTGCTACCAACACCTTACCTACAAAGTTGGCTCAGAGAATGGCAAAACAATCCATGAGATTGTGGAAGATTTTGTGGATGGGCTGGAGGCAGATCTAAAGCGAGATCTTGATCAATTTGCAAAACAGGTTGTTAACATTTTTGAACCCTTTAGATTTCAACTAGAGCAAACAAAAATACAGGCTATTGTTTTTGAGGTAGCTGATTCCAATTTTGCTGGAGTTAGATTGGCAATTCGAGATCTGGAGCGAGTGACACGAGAAGTTTTGCAAACTGACTTTCCTGAGGAGACTAATGCGTTAACAGCTTTATTTGCAGGGGCAGTCCAAGAATTTACTGCAAATCTCTTTGGTCAAACTTTGGTGTCACAAGAAGCTGTAATTGGGGCTGTTATTGGATCTGTTATTGCCCCTGGCATTGGTTCAGTGATTGGTGGGGCTATTGGTGGCTGGCTGGGGGCCAACAAGCAGCAAAAAACTCTAGAGCAACTGATCGATAAGTACCAGAAGGCAAGAGGTAAGGTTTTGCAGGAATGGGAATCCCTTATGCAAATAGTTTATGAAAAGTTAAGTAATCTTTTATACGATATAACTTCAATCAGGCTACTCACATATCAATCACTGGTTCAAGCGATTGACTTTTACAATCAAGGAAACAAGCATTTAGAGGAAAACCTAGAAAAAGCGATTGAGTTTTACGATAAAGCAATTCAGGCTAACCCTGGATTAGCGCTTGCCTGGAATAATAAAGGCTATGCCTTGAAGCAGTTAGGGCAATTTGAGAAGGCAATACCAATTCTGGCTAGGGCAATCCAACTAGATCGAACAAGCATGACTGCATTGAATAATCTAGGAGATTCTCTACGGGGATTAGGTAGAAATGAAGAGGCGATCGCAACTTATAAACAAAGCCTAAAACTTGATCCGAATAATTACTCTACTTGGTGCTGCATTGGGGGTTGTCTTTATGATCTTCGAGAGTTTGAGAAAGCCATAAAAATTGCTGACAAGCTAATTGATCTAGATCCAGAAAACTTCTTTGGTTGGTATGTGAAAGCTTCCTGGCAATCACGGCTTGGCTATGATCAGCAAGCACTCGAAAATTTGAAAGAGGCTGTCAGGCTCAATCCAGAGGCATCTCAACAGCTTGCGAAAACTAATTCTGACTTTGATTGGTTGCGGGATGATGAACGATTCCAAGCGCTAATGGAATCTTCTGTTGGTGTGGATTATGCCACTTTGAAAAGATATTTAAAGAAGAAACAATGGCGCGAAGCAGATCAAGAAACAGCCCGCCTCATGAAAGAGGTGATTCAAAAGGTCACTAATTCGACAAAGATTAACCAGAGTTCTATAAAGATATTTCCTTGTGTTGATTTAGGTACAATTGATTTGCTCTGGAGAAAACATAGTGATGGACGATTCGGTCATTGCCTAGTTGATTGGGCACTGGAATATGCCGCGACAGAGTTAATCAGTGCTTTAGGGATCAGGTTTATGACGGTTGATGCACTTTACGACCCTGATACGACTCCACCCTACGATACGTCCGGTTTTTACGCTCAGTTTGGTTTTCAATTTGTCAACCCTGACCCAATATTGCCTCCGCTTGTTCCCTATCGAACCATGTATGATGCTTTACGAAGATTATCTCGATCGTGCTTCACAGGGCGTGTTGCTTTCTGAGCAAAATTGTGGCACAAGCTGTCCTTCCTGTTTCCTCTAACTGAACGAATCCAGCAGTTGCAGAATTCGGTGTAGTGAAATCTCAATCCATTGGGGTTTACTACCTAGGGCATAACCCAACTCATGCACGGCTTTTTCTAACAAATAGGCATCCAAAAGCACCTGTAACTCCTGCTGAGTTTTCGGGATAAAGGACGCCTCGCCCGTCAAACTTAAATAGGTATTGAGAAAGGCCACACTGGTCCAGCTATACCAAAACTGTGCCCACTGCTCCATCAACGGTAACCGGTCAGGGCGGATAATTCCACTTTCAACCTCCTGGCGTAGGGCGGTTTGCACTACAAAACTGAAGGATTGCAACATCCCGGCAATGTCCCGTAGCGGCGATCGCTTCATCCGGCGTTCATTGAGCGGACGACTGCGTTCCCCTTCAAAATCGACAATGACAAAATCCTTGCCCGTATAGAGCACCTGCCCCAGGTGATAATCCCCGTGGCAACGAATGCGGGTGGCCTGGATCGGCTGGTTTAGAACGGCACTAAAGCGCCCCATTAATTGATCCCGACGGTTCAGGACACTTTGGGCCAGTGGTTGTAACGCTGGTGCCAGATAAGGCAGTTGTTTTTTTAACGTGAGCAGCGTTTGCCCTGCCAGATTGCGCATATATTGGTAAATTGATCGCTGATAAAACGACGTAAACGCCTCTGGGGCAAAGCTAGAATTCTCGGCATCCGACGCCAGCACTAGGTGTAACTCAGCCGTCCGTTGTCCCAACAGTTCCGCTGCGCCCAAATAGGCTCCCAAAAGTTCATAGGCACGCGTGGGGATCGGCTCAGTCAGCGTATTCAGCAGCGTAGACATGGGGAGCAACACCTCACTGACAGCCTCCGCCTGCACCATCACCTGTTCAAAATAATCCCGCAGGACATCCAGGGTGTAGGCCCAGGCATCACGGGTATCGGGGATATAGCGCTGCAAAATCCCCAGGGCAATCGGCTCGCTCCCTTTGCTGCGGTATTCGAGGAAACCGGCGACGGGGGATAGGTGTTCCGGCAGGGCAGCATGGATTGCCAAACTTTGCTGGGTGAGGAAGGTCCCCATTTCCACTTCCGGATTGATGCCCGGTTCCACCTTGCGGAAGAGCTTAAAGAACATACAGTCGCCATAGACGATCGCCGAGTCGGTTTGGGCACCTTTGTAGAGATGGGGATCGATCGTCGTGGCCGTGGCCCGCAATTGTTCAAAGACGCCATTGATCGGCACCGCGACCACCTCGCCTTTACTCCCCGCATAGCATTGGTTTTGGGCGATCGCCTGCCAGGGAAAGGCGAGAAAACCCGGGGCCTCAAAGGCATCAAAGAGAATCCCCCGGTCCTCTGTGCCCTGCACCTGAAGTTGGGCGATCGCGTGCTCGTGGGGAATTGCCATTGGCTCCTCCTTGCCACAGGGTTCATAGGCCAGGGGCAGGACATAAAACTCGGCACTGCCTTCGGTATAGTCCACTTGAATCAAAGCGAGGTAGTAGAGCGGTGGGGTCGGCTCAGCCGTGGGGCCAGATAAGCTCCGGCTTCCCCCGGCTTTGGGATCGGGTTGAACGGGGCTACAGGGAATCACATCCTGGATTTGCACCGCCTGGATGACCCGCGACTTGCCATTAAACCAGTAGCAAGTGAGTAAATAGGCGGGTAATAAGCTCTGTAAGGCTGCCTTCGCCTCGGCTTGGGAAAAGACACTTTCCCAGCTTCGCGTTACCGTCAGGGTCGGCACCTGGGCAACGGGGCGGGGTGTCTGGACGGGACTATCCTGGAGTTGTAGGGTAAACCAGTAGAAGGAGTGGGGTCCCAGGCTGAGGAAATAAGGCGACTCAGTAATGGGCGGAAATTTAGTGCGGCCAAAGATTTCCACCGGCACCATGCCATTAAAGGCGGATAAGTCTAACTCGACGGTCTGCACAAATCGCGAGAGATTGGCCACAACCAGAATATGTTCGGTGCCATAGGTGCGGGTAAAGGCTAGGACTTTGCGGTTTTCCGGATACAGAAATTCAAAGGTTCCCCGGCCAAAGGCACGGTAGCGGGCACGGATCGCCAGGATGCGTTTCATCCACCACCACAGGGAATTGGGATTAGCCCGTTGGGCTTCCACATTCACTGATTCGTAGTGGTATTCCGGATCGACGATCGGAGGGGCATATAACCGTTGGGGATTACCGCGACTGAACCCGGCATTGCGATCGCTGCTCCACTGCATCGGTGTGCGCACGCCATTGCGATCGCCGAGGTAGATATTATCCCCCATGCCAATTTCATCACCGTAGTACAGCACAGGGGTACCGGGTAAGGAAAGCAGCAGGCTATTCATTAATTCAATCCGTCGCCGATTGTTGCCCATCAGCGGTGCGAGTCGGCGGCGAATACCCAGGTTAATCCGAGCCTGGGGGTCTGCTGCGTAGACGCGGTACATGTAATCCCGGTCCTCATCGCTTACCATTTCCAGGGTCAATTCATCATGGTTGCGCAGGAACAAGGCCCACTGGCAGTTATCAGGGATGTGGGGGGTTTGTTGGAGGATATCGATAATGGGAAAGCTATCCTCCATGTGCAACGCCATGAACAGGCGAGGCATCAGGGGAAAATGAAAATTCATCTGACATTCATCCCCCTGGCCGTAATAGGCCGCCGCATCCTCTGGCCACTGGTTGGCTTCTGCTAACAACATCCGGTTACGGAAGTGGGTGTCAATATGCTGTCGCAAGCGCTTGAGAAAGGCGTGGGTTTCCGGTAAATTTTCGCAGTTTGTATTTTCCTGTTCATAGAGATAGGGAACTGCATCCAGCCGTAGCCCATCTACCCCCATATTGAGCCAGAAATCAACGACCTCGAAAATGGCCGATTGTAGTTCCGGATGGTTATAATTCAGATCCGGTTGATGGGAATAAAACCGATGCCAGTAGTAGGCTTGGGCGATCGGGTCCCAGGCCCAGTTGGAGGTCTCAAAATCCTTGAAGATAATCCGGGCATCCTCATACTTCTGAGGCGTGTTACTCCAGACATAGAAATCCCGTTCCGAGCTACCGGCGGGGGCACGACGGGCACGCTGAAACCAGGGATGCTGATCGGAGGTGTGGTTGACAATCAGTTCAATAATGACCCGAATACCCCGATCGTGGGCCGCATCCAGGAAGGTTTGGAAATCCTCTAGGCTACCGTAAAGAGGATGCACATTGGTGTAATCGGCGATATCGTAGCCATCATCCTTGAGTGGGGAGGGGAAAAACGGTAGAATCCAGACGGCTGTGATGCCCAAATCGCGTAAATAGTCTAAGCGTTCCGTGAGACCTCGAAAGTCACCGACCCCGTCGCCATCACTGTCGCCAAAGGCACGCACAGGAACTTCATAGATCACGGCATCCTTAAACCACAGTGGATCATCACTTAACGCCTGATGTTGCATAACTTCTTCCAACGCCTACGCGGCTCTGACAAAGCAACTGCCCCCCAGGGTAACAGTTCTGATCCGGCTGCACCAACCTCGTCCCCCCGTTCGTCGGCCCCAACGGCGCAAGCCCGCGCTAAGCAGACCAAGTGGCAGTACCAGGGCATGACTTTTCCCCGCAGTAGTGGGGTGTTGTTGCACCCGACCTGTTTGCCCAGTGCCCACGGAATTGGGGATTTGGGGGGAGGAGCCTACGAGTTTGTCAATTTCCTAGAACGTAGCGGTCAGAGGCTCTGGCAGATTTTGCCCCTGGGACCAACGGGCTATGAGCATTCACCCTACATTATGAATTTCAGTACCTTTGCGGGTAACCCGTTGCTGATCTCTCTGGAGCAGTTGGCGGATGCGGGGTTGTTACGCCACGATGAACTGGCCCCGATCGCGCCAAATCCGGATTTGCCTGCTGATCGCATTGACTTCGATCGCGTCATCGCCCACAAAACTCCCTACCTGGAGCGGGCCTTTCACACTTTTGAGCAACGGCTAGCGGCGCATTCTGATCCTGACTTTGAGCGGTTCTGCCAAACCCAAGCCTACTGGCTAGACGACTATGCCCTATTCATGGCGCTGCTGGATGCCCAACCGGGCACGACCTGGAACCAGTGGGAACCGGCGATCGCCCGTCGTGATCCCAAGGCACTGGCCCAACAGCGGGAAACCCACCGCGATCGCATTCGCTATCACCAATTCCTGCAATTTCAATTTTTCCGCCAGTGGGCCAACCTCCGCGCCTATGCCAATCAGCGTAATATCAAAATCATTGGCGATATTTCCATCTACGTGTGCTACAACAGCGCCGATGTGTGGCAACAGCCGGACATTTTTGAACTGGATAGCAAAACCCTGGAACCGAAATATATTGCGGGTGTGCCACCGGACTACTTCAGTGAAACGGGGCAGTTGTGGGGCAATCCGGTCTATAACTGGAATCGCTTAAAAGCCACCCGCTTTGATTGGTGGCTCAAGCGGTTTGAGGCGACCCTGCAATATGTGGACTGGGTCCGCATCGATCATTTCCGGGGCTTTGAAGCCTTCTGGCGAGTGCCAGCGGGGGAAACAACAGCGATCAAGGGAAAATGGATTCCGGCCCCGGGGGAAGAATTTTTTGCGGCACTCCACGATCGCTTTGGCCAGTTACCCGTCCTCGCTGAAGATTTGGGGGTGATTACCCCACCAGTAGAAGCCCTGCGGGATCAGTTTGGCCTGCCGGGAATGCGTATTCTTCTGTTTGCCTTTGGTGGGGGTAGCGATAACCCCTATCTGCCCCACAATTATGTGCGCAATTGCCTGGTGTATACGGGCACCCATGATAACGATACCACCGTGGGTTGGTGGCAAGAGAAGGCAACCCCCGCCGAGAAGCAATTCCTTGCGGATTACCTGGGCTATCGTTCCCCGGATGAGATTCATGAGATTCATTGGGATTTAATTCGCCTGGCATTAAGCTCGATCGCGGATCTGGCGATTATTCCCCTGCAAGATCTGTTGGGTTTGGATAATCGGGCACGCATGAATGATCCCAGTGTGAATGAGGGTAACTGGCGCTGGCGCTATCTGGATTCCGGAGTGTTGCACCAGGGGCTAAGCGATCGGCTGTTGGATCTGACCCGCACCTTTGGTCGCTGCCGCTAATTGAAAAGACAAAAGATGTGAGACAAAAGATGTGAAGCTGAGCGTATGGGGGTAAAGCAATGAATAGTATTAATGAATAACATTATATTTGAAGCAAGTGTACAAGACGGGAAAATTGAAATTCCAGAAGCGTATCGAGAAGCTATGCAGCAAGCAACAATTGTACAGATCAAGCTGCTTAAAAAAGGCCAACCAATGGCTGAACCGAGCCATTCGGGTCCTCTTTTGCGGTTACTAAGGGACTTGGGAGATATTGAAGAATCTTTTTGGTGCAGTTAAAAGTGGCTCTGTGCGTTTAGTTCAGCAGTTAGAACGTATTCTTTAAATCTTGCCTATTCTGGCACTAGATCCACCTATCGATCAGTATTATACGAGCATCCGTCACCAGCTGGAACCAGCTGGAACCTTGATCGGTCCAAACGATTTATTGATCGCTGCCCATGCTCTAGCCCTTAATCTCACGCTGATCACAGCCAACACCCGTGAATTTGGGCGTGTACCTGATTTGCGCTTAGATAACTGGCTATCTTAAAAGTAGGGCACATTGAAAAATACCAATATTTTGCTTATAACCAATGTAATCTCTTGTTAGTTAGGTTGGCCCTCAGCATCCTGTACCCGCCCTACTCCTCATCCCCATCCTGACTGCTCACATGCAGCAACACCTGCACCGGGCCATAGCGCGTTCGGAGCATGGATTCAATGCGTTCCGCGATCATCGGGGCCATTGCCAGAAAATCCGCGTGCAGCAGGAGGTGGATTTCCACAAACACCAGGCGACCGACAATGCCATAGGACCGAATTTGATAACAGGCCAATACTCCCTGCATCCGCCGTACCAGGTAACCCAACGCTTCTGGCGCGATCGCGATCGACTGCATCATGAGGGGCAATTGCCAGTTCAACAGTTGCCAGTAGTTAACCCCCGCCAGTCCAATCAAGATCACCCCCAATACCGGATCAAGCCAATACTGCCCTTGGCCAACGATGCCTAACAGGGGGACTAACAGTAGGGTTAACCAGGCATCTCGCAGCAGGACGGTGGCACTCATGCGTAGAAGATAACTTTCCAGCACCCTCGCCTCATAGCGCACAAAGAGCGCCAAGCCAAGGGTAATCCCGCCAATCACCAGCAATAACTGAATTAAGGGGCCGCTAATTTGAGCCGGATTGGCGATCGCCTGCCGCTCCAGGATTGATTGGAGAAAAGGATAGATAACTTCCAAAAGCCGTAAGCCCGCGAAACCGAGAACGGCAACCAGACATAACGCTATCGTACTTTCAGCTTTGTCATGACCTTGAAACTCCCGGCGACTGCTGCGATGATAAGGTAGCCGCAGGGCCACCAAACTCAAATTACTGACTAAGGTGTGCAACATTTCCGCTTGCAAACTAAGCGATCGCGTTGCCCAACCGGCCCAGAACTTAACTGTCATCAGCAGTACGGCTAAGCCCAGGGCAATGAGTAAAATCCACAAGCTAATCTGGCAACGATGATTGGCCTCAGTCATGGCCTGAAGCCTAACATGGAATCTCAAAACTGGGCGATGCCCCCTGCCCGTTGGTGAAACAATGACAAAAAATTTTAAATAGCCAGTAAGTAGCCAGTCGCCCGCGATCGCCCACCTGCGGCTACAACTGATGTTTACGCGAGTAAAGCAAAACGCAAGTTTTGCCAGGGGTGAAGGGGTCCTCCCCTGCTTGGGGGCTTGGCCCCAAACCCGCGCAAACGAATCTACATCAATCGCCAGAGTTATTGGGTGCCCCCCTGCTTGGGGGCTTAGCCCCAGAATTCCCATGTTGCAACATTCAGTATTTGCAACACTAGGGACTTTGGGTCTGACGCAACAGTTGCTTGACAGTTTTTAACATTTCGGGTGGGTGAAACGGCTTCGTGATGTAGGCGTCAGCCCCTTGCTTGGTCCCCCAATAGCGATCGAACTCCTGATTTTTACTCGTACACATGAGAACTGGGGTATTTTGCGTTTTTGGATCACTCTTAATCCAGCGGCAGAGTTCATACCCATTCATGCGAGGCATCACCACATCGGTCACGACCAAATCCGGCGTACTCGTTGCAAAACACTCCTTTGCCTCAAGGCCATCACTGGCCTCGATCACATCCAGCCCATTTTGCTTGAGGAGCTTAGCCACCATTTCCCGTGCGGTATGGCTATCATCGACGACCAGAACTGTACTCATACCCCCCCTATCTATGATTCTGAGGCCCCCGATGGCGCTGATCCGGAACGATCGCGGCGCTGCGGGGGTTCCCACTCAACCTGATAACACTACTGGTTTAGCATTAACCGTGTCATGCCGCACCCATTCCAAACGAGGCGTAAAGGTCCTGGCTGGCTTCCCAGCCCGCACCCCTGGAAGAGACTCCCACCTCAAGTCATCTTATCTCTATTCTTAATTCAAGAACTTGTGGTTGCTTCAGGAGAGTTAGCGATCTTAACAAGCTTGATTCTGGGCCGACTATACCCGTGGCGTTCCTACCCCTGCGGCTGCTGACACAAAACGGGAGAGCAATGGCTGCGATCGGCCTGCTCCCCCGCCGGAAACCAGAATTTTGAATTGCGAACCTAGTACCGTAACCATAAAATTTCACGACGTTAGTAGTAACGACTTTAGTCGTTGCCGGCTAAAGCCAGCACTACAAACGCGGAACTTGCTTGCTACCAGACTAGGGCGCGAGGGCATTACCGCGCAGGAGGCTGCCGATCGTCTTAGCCGTAATCTTCAACTGCACTAGGGGATTAGCGGGCACGACGGTCTTGTACAGGTAGCTGTCGAAGGTCAGCTTTTGCACGTCAATGTCAGCGCACATTTCCACGAAGGCTTCGCGGGTGGCATCGGAGCGGTAGAAGATCCGTTGCAGCCAATCCAACACCAGGTAGGTCATGCCGTACTGCTTATCCCAGCGGTTCAGATACACCTTCAAGTCATCTTCCGTGGGAATGCGGACACCATTACGGGAAGCTTCAACGATCGTCTCGGCACACATCCGCCCGGACTTGGCAGCGAAGTAAATCCCCTCACCAGACGATTTGGTGACATAACCCGCCGCATCCCCCACCAGGGCAATCCGACCGACAACTCGACGCGGACGAGGATGTTCCGGGATGGGGTGGGCTTCCACCTTGATGATTTTGCCACCTTCCAACCGCTTGGCGGCCCGTGCCCGAATACCCGCTTGCAGTTGCTTGATCTTCATCTTGTTGACCTGCATGGTGCCGGTCCCGACAGCCACGTGGTCGTATTTGGGGAAGACCCAGGCGTAAAAGTCGGGGGAGACATCATCGCCCACATACATTTCTGCCAATTCTTCGTAGTAAGCCATCTTGTCTTCGGGCAGGCGGATGCGCTCCTGGAAGGCGATCGCGTAGTTGTAATCCCCTGCATCCATTGCCTTGGCAATCCGGGAGTTGGCCCCATCGGCCCCAATGATCAGATCCACCTGGAGCGTTTTGGCCACCCCTTCCACACTGCCATCGGAGTGATCGGCGTAGTGAAGTGTGTAGGGATCGGTGCTGTTTTGGGGCATATCCACCCCATACACCGTGCCATTGATCAGCGTTGCACCTAGCTTATTGGCCCGGTTGCGCAGGAAGCCATCCAGCACTTCCCGGCGGCACATGCCGATGTACTCATCGTCCTTGAGGGTGCTACCAATGTTCACCTCAATGTTGGAGGGTGAGATCATTTTCATCTTGCGCACCCGGCGATCGATGATCTCCGGCGGTAGCTCAAACTCAGCGACCATGCACAACGGAATCGCGCCGCCACAGGGCTTAGCATTATCTAGCTTGCGCTCAAATAAATAGGTTTCAATACCTGCTTTTGCCAACGTCTCGGCAGCGGAAGAACCTGCCGGACCGGAACCAACAACAGCAACCCGCAGTGCCAAAGGTTTTCTCCTGTCAATCTTCTAGGGGTAACGTTTTGGATGGTATCACGCGACTTTGGCCCCCTCGCCCCCCAACGTTGGGGATGTATCTGAAATGCAATACACCTTAATATTTTGTAACTAAAGGATAATTACTGTGACGTGCTGGGTTGAGTGAAGCTCTGATTGTGGAAGGGTTTGGGCAATAATTGGGAAGATTCAATTGTAAAAATTTATAGACGGTAATGTTATAGACGGTAATGGTCTGGGCGGGTTCTGGGCAAGGGGTCGGGGGGTCGGGCTGGGGGGGATTGTGTGGTGGTTAGAATTTAGATGCGAAGGCGGCACGAGTAGGGTTTCGGGGTCAGGATTGGCGATGAATGCAGTTGAAATTGAAGAAGCGGTTTCCCGACTGGCTGAAGCTCCGTTTGATCCGGAGGGGTTCCCGTTTGCGTTTCTGGAAGCCTTTGGCAACAAGACAACGACAATTAAGCGGCTGAGAAGTCAGGGCAAAGATTCGACGAACCAGTCGGATTTAGGTGGGGTGCTCCAGCGCCATAACATTCACCTCAAGGTTTGTGCAGTAGGCGAAGTCAGCGCCACCCTGACTGCCCTGCGAGAGAGTCCGGCAACCGCTCGCCACAAGGTGAAGTTCATTCTGGCCACAGACGGCATCAGTTTTGAGGCAGAGAACTTAGCCGATGGGGAAACCGTTGCCTGCGACTATCCCAGCTTTGCTGACCACTTTGGCTTTTTCTTGCCCTTGGCAGGGATTACGACGGTTAAGCAGATCCGGGAAAATGCCTTTGACATTAAGGCGGCGGGGCGGCTGAATCGGCTCTATGTGGAGCTATTGAAGGAGAATCCCGATTGGGAGCTGCGACCAGAGGACTTTAACCACTTTATGGCGCGGTTGATCTTCTGTTTTTTTGCGGAGGATACAAATATTTTTCCCGCGACTGCCAAGGGGGAAGGGTTGTTTACGAGTACAGTGGCCCAGATGAGTGCGGGGGATGGCTCAAATACCCATGAAGTGTTGTCAGAGATTTTCCGAGCGATGGCGACACCGGTGCCGCAACGACAGGCAGCGGGGATTCGTCGGTGGGCAGAAGCATTTCACTATGTGAATGGGGGGCTGTTTGGCCCTCATCCCCTAGCCCCTTCTCCCAAGTCGGGAGAAGGGGGACAAGAGACTGCTTCTCCCCTCTCCACCTCCCCCCGTTCGCGGGGGGCTAGGGGGGCTGGAAGAGAGACCGGGAGTGAGGGCGTTGACTCTGGGTTTGGCCCTCATCCTGGCCCTCATCCCCTAGCCCCTTCTCCCAAGTCGGGAGAAGGGGAACC
>CAZHXN010000076.1:0-20378 GCA_964536415.1 uncultured bacterium | reverse complement strand
ACTGCCTGTGGAGGAAGGTTCCCTGGGAACCCCGATGAAGCAGGAAACCCCAAGAGCGATCTTAGGAAGCCCGCGCTCTACCCGTTTCGGGTGAGCGTCGGGAGGATATCACATCGATAACCCCAAACGGGATCTAACGCATCTGCTTAGCCATCGTCAGATAAGGAGACAGGCTAGGGCCAGGACGGCGGCGGCTGTTGGTCGGCTTGGGAGCGAGGTACTGGGGTGCAAAGGTCGCTGGCCCCGCAGGAACGGCTGGCTTAGTGGCTGCAACGGGGGCTGGTTTGGGGACCACTGCAACAGGCTTTACTGCCGGAGCGGGTGCAGTCGCAGGGATCTCCGGCTGACCCGCGGCAACAGCCACCACTGGCGCTGGTGCTTCTGGAGTCGATGTTTGAGCCACGTTGGGCGTTGCCGCCTCTGGTTTTGCTGGGGCATTACCGATACCTTGTGCGTCTTCAAACTCCAGGAAATAACCCGAATCCTTCGATTTCTTGCCAGATTTTTTGCCGCCAAAGAGGCCGCCCAGGAAACCAAAGAGACCACCCAGGAAACCAAAGAGACCACCGAATAATTTCTTAATAAAGCCAAACATGCCCGAATACTCCTAAATGCGCTGGTCTGTGTACTGGCCGATCGCTAGCCGATCACTAGCTATTCATGAACATTTATGTCATTTATAAGATTTTAACGGGCTATTCTGGCTGAATCGACGGGTTTTATTTACATAATTTTACAAACGGATTCAGGTTAGGGAGATGATCACGGGGATGGGGCCAGGTTGTCAAGAACTGTTACGCTTCCTGACAAAGCGTGTAGTAGGTCCTAATCCCAGTGATAGGATTTCGTAAAACCGTTGTAGAGAGATAGTTCATGACTACACTCACTGGACAAACGCCCAAGTTCGGTGGCAGCACCGGCGGTTTGCTGTCCAAGGCAGACGTGGAAGAAAAATACGCGATCACTTGGACTAGCTCAAAGGAGCAGGTCTTTGAACTGCCGACGGGCGGTGCTGCCATTATGCATGCGGGTGAAAATCTCCTTTACCTGGCTCGTAAGGAGCAGTGTCTGGCGCTGGGGACTCAATTACGGACTAAATTCAAGCCGAAAATTGAAGATTATAAAATCTATCGCATTTTCCCCAGTGGTGACATTCAATACCTCCATCCGGCTGATGGGGTCTTCCCTGAGAAGGTCAACGAAGGTCGGGAGCCAATTGGTAAGGTCGATCACAGCATCGGCAAGAATCTGGAACCCGCCAAGATCAAGTTCAGCACGAAGAAGCCCTATGATGCTTATGATGCTTAGGGTTGCTTCTGAGATGGCTCGGTAGGCTCATCCAAGCCGTCAAACCCTCTTGTATTGCTTTAACCAGAATCCCTGCGGTTGTTGTCTGTCCTGTCGGCCAGCAAGCGTGGGGGTTTCTTTTCATAGGGGCTGTTCCACGGAAAGGCTAGACTGGGATGTGGCCTGTATTTGCCCTTAGTTAACCGTTAACCCCAACTGCCTTCATGATCCTTCCCGATTTTTCCCAATTTGCGGCACTGGCCCGTCAGGGTAATTTTGTCCCGGTTTATCAAGAGTGGGTGGCCGATCTCGATACCCCCGTGTCCGCTTGGTACCGCGTGTGTGCCGGTCATCCCTATAGCTTTTTGCTGGAATCGGTCGAGGGGGGGGAACGGTTGGGTCGCTACAGTCTCTTGGGCTGTGATCCCCTTTGGACGTTGGAGGCACGGGGCGATCGCACGGTGCAGACCTATCGCGATGGCACGACCCAGGTGTTTACGGGTGATCCGTTCACCATTCTGGCGGATTGTCTCAAACCCTATCGTCCGGTGAAATTACCGCAGCTACCGCCGGGGATTGGCGGGTTATTTGGATTCTGGGGGTATGAGTTAATCCACTGGATCGAACCACGGGTCCCCATCTACCCACTGGAGCAGCGGGGGATACCGGGAGAGGCCATTCCCCCCGATGGCCTCTGGATGCAGGTGGACAATCTGCTGATTTTTGATCAGGTTAAGCGCAAGATCTGGGCGATCGCCTATGCCGATCTCCAAGCCGAACCGGATCTGCAACGGGTCTATGTCCAAGCCTGCGATCGGGTCAAACAGTTAGTCGAAAAACTGCGCACCCCCCTTTCCCAGCGCGACACCCTCCTGGAGTGGACGCCCCCGGTGCCCCTCGCTCAGCGGGGAGCCAGTCCCCAAGCTGCCTTACCCTATACCAGCAATACCAGCCGGGAACAGTTCTGTGCCAATGTTCTTAAGGCTAAGGCACACATTCGGGCGGGGGACATTTTCCAGGTAGTGCTGTCCCAGCGCCTCAGTGCTGACTATGACGGGCATCCCTTTGCACTCTACCGATCGCTGCGATTGATCAACCCGTCACCCTACATGGCCTACTTCCATTTCAACGACTGGCAGTTGATTGGATCCAGCCCAGAGGTGATGGTTAAGGCCGAACGCCTAACGCCGGAGGGGCCGTTGCAAGCGACCGTGCGTCCGATCGCGGGGACCCGCCCCCGGGGACAAACCCCCACCGAAGATATCGCCCTAGCAGAAGAACTGCTCCAGGATCCGAAGGAAATTGCGGAGCATGTGATGCTGGTGGACCTGGGCCGCAACGATTTAGGGCGGGTCTGTGTTAAGGGCAGTGTGCGGGTGGATGAACTCATGGTGATCGAGCGCTACTCCCACGTCATGCATATCGTCAGCAATGTGGTGGGGGAACTGGCCCCGGATAAAACCGCCTGGGATCTCCTGAAGGCATGTTTCCCGGCAGGGACCGTCAGCGGTGCCCCCAAGATTCGAGCAATGGAAATTATTCACGACCTGGAACCGGCCTATCGGGGTCCCTATTCGGGCGTCTATGGATACTACGACTTTGAGGGCCAATTGAATACGGCGATCACGATTCGCACGATGGTGGTGCAGCGACAGCCCGATGGCCAGCAGCGGGTGAGTGTGCAGGCGGGGGCTGGTTTAGTGGCCGATTCTGACCCCGATCGCGAATATGAGGAAACCCTCAACAAGGCTAGGGGGTTGCTGGAGGCGATCCGTAGTTTGGGATAAGGCAGGCAGATCCCGCCGTTGGCTCAATGCGTTGAGTTGGGTATCTGGAGTCGGCATCTTGTCGGCTACCCTGACCGCTAGCCCAGTGGTTGATGCGACGCTTGCCCTATCCCGAACTCAGTGCTTAGAAACCCTCGGTTAGGGGTTAAGAGCCAATCTTGAAGGCTTCTAGGAAG
Organism: uncultured bacterium; assembly: GCA_964536415.1. Classification (GTDB taxonomy): domain Bacteria; phylum Cyanobacteriota; class Cyanobacteriia; order B231; family B231; genus Trichothermofontia. The sequence goes on along the minus strand of CAZHXN010000076.1, from coordinate 17,128 downwards.
AGCGCGTAGGTAACCCCCAGCTTAAAACTGTTGAGGGCTTCCCAACCCAGGGCAAACTCCGGGCGGCGGTTCGGGCGATAGAACAGCCGGTTGATGATTTCTAATAAGATCACTAGCACGATTGCGGCCACTGCGTCCTGACGCCCAGCTTGCCCCACAAAGGTCGTAAACACATTGGCAGCAAAGTTGCCGAACAGCAGGCTGATACTCAGGACTGACAACCGTCGCCAGGGATTGCGCAGTTGGTTCCGAATTTGGTCGAGGGTAACGTCCAATAAGCGGTTGAGGCGAGTATTTTGCATAGGGGAGAATGCAAGAAAAGCGGGCTAGGGACACGTCAGGAGATAATCCTGAATTCAACCTTAATTCAGCCCAGCGACGTGTGTTAGGGGCTAGCGCTTGTGAGTAGTATGGAGAGAGAAGGCTATCAGGCGCAGGGGCGATCGGGGTTGTATGCGAGGTGAGCAATGGCGAGAAGTAACACAGAGAGTATACCCTGCTGCGATCGCGTCACGCCGACTGTGGTTAATGGTTTTTCTGGGTATAGGGGCTTGTCTGCCATTGCTTCTCTGGGGCTTGCAACGCGTCCCCATTGGCCCCACGAATACCGCGATCGACTCTACCATCCTGCCCGATGCCCTACGTCCAGAACGGGTATCTCCGCCCATCCCTTTGCCCGCCCCGTCCCCTGCGGCTAGCCTATCCCCCCCCGCCCCTGCCCCCGTGGAGCAAACTCCCCCACCGATGGCGGTTCCTGCGCCAGCCGCACCGACAGCGGTTGCCTCTACTCCCAACTTGGGTAGCCTACGGGTGAGTAATCGCACTGAGCATCCGATTCGGGTGGCGCTCCTAAGTCAACATACCCAAGCGAATGCTGAAGACATCCCCACCAAAGACATCCCCACCTACGATGAACCTGTACATTGGGATTTTGCGCCCCAGGAAGGCAGTAACAGTGGGCTAATTCTGTCGTTGCCGGAACAGGAGTTACGGTTGCAGCCGGGGGATGTGTTGGTGGCCTTTGCCCAGGATGGGTCACGCCGTTACTGGGGTCCCTATGTGGTCGGGGAAACCCCTGCCCCCGTTTGGCAGCAACCCAACGGGGAATGGCAATTGATCTTGACGCCCTAGACACTTGACTTGGGGGTGCTGTTGTCTGGGGCAGAATCAGCTGCTTGCTCAACAGACTCGGAATGCTAGGGTAGACATCTGGCCTGCGATCAAGACTGCGATCGAAATAGAGTGGGGGTAGGTATCTGGCCTGCCATCCGCAGGCACCATCGTTGTGATCCCATCACTTTGCACCGGTAACCCAGTGTCCAGCAACCTGACCGATCGACCAAACGTAACCATGTCCTCTACCCCTGCTGTCTCTGCCACTGTTCCCTCACCCTTTGCAGATTGGGCGGCGGTTTGGCTAGCTTCCCTGGGGTGGCAACCCTCCTCGGATCAGGAGCAAGCTTTCCAGACGCTCTATCAGGCGGTGCTTGCAGGGAATCGCCAGTTAAACCTAACCCGTATTACCGAACCATCGGCATTCTGGGAGAAGCATTTGTGGGATTCCCTACGGGGGATCGTGCATTTCCTCCGGCTAACCCCCGATCGCCGATCGGAGGTCCCCCCCCTGTCATTGCCGAACACGCCGCCGTTTCCCGACACCGGACGGGTGATTGATATTGGCACCGGCGCAGGCTTTCCGGGCCTCCCAATCGCGATCGTCTGCCCCCACTGGCAAGTCACGCTCCTCGATTCGACCCACAAGAAATTGGCCTTTGTAGACACCCTGCGATCGGGGTTGGAGTTGGCCACGGTCACAACCGTGGTCGATCGTGTAGAGGCAATGGGACAACGGCCTGACCACCGGGAACAGTATGATTTAGCCGTGATTCGGGCGGTGGGCCCTGCAACCGTATGTGCGGAATATGCCCTACCCTTAGTGAAGCCAGGGGGCTGGGCCGTCCTTTATCGAGGTAATTGGGCAGTAGAGGAGGCAGACGCGTTATCGGTTGCCAGCCAGCAATTGGGCGGCAGTCTGGCGGTAACGGAGCGCTTCCAGACACCCCTCAGTGGGAGTTTGCGGCACCTGGTGTACCTACGGAAGCAGACCCCCACCCCTAGCCAGTTTCCACGAAGAGTGGGGATTCCAGCCCAATCTCCCCTCCCCTAGGCGCGAGGATGCCTGTTCAGACGAAACGGACTAAAATAGAACTGCTTTGGGGAATTAGCTCAGTTGGTAGAGCGCTGCGATCGCACCGCAGAGGTCAGGGGTTCGAGTCCCCTATTCTCCATCACCCGTCTTGGGAGCATCTCAGTTGGCCAACCGGCAGCCCTCATCTCCCGTCCTGAGAGAGGAATTGAGGGTGAGGGTCGCACAAGTGAGATGCCCCCCGTGTTCCCTCAACTGAGGAAAGTCGCTACTGAACCAGCGCCCCTACTGATCGGGACTGGTAATCGATGGTTGCGATTAGCTGCGATCGTAAAAAAAGCGTTAACGCTGCGTGGTACAATTGCCACTGGCTTGCAAGCAGTCAAGCCATGTTTTTCGCTCAAATTCGGTTATCCCGTGCCCCTTGCGAATCAGCTAACTTCCCTCTTCCGGCGGGACCCCTCAGCGGCCACCGTTGAGCTATCGCCGGAGCCGAACGCCTCAATGCAAGAGTACTACCAACTGTGTCAGGCTCTCCTGACCTGGACTCTCGCGTTTACGGCGATCGTGTTTGTCACTGTTTGGATCACCTACTCCCTAAATCTGGCGCTTAATTATTTGATTGGGGCCTGTACTGGGGTAGTGTACCTGCGGATGTTGGCGCGGGATGTCGAACAGTTGGGTCGGTCTAGAAAACGCCTAGGCAGTACCCGTTTGGCCCTGGTTGCTGGGTTGATTATAGTTGCAACCCAATGGAATCAGCTACAGGTGATGCCGGTTTTTTTAGGATTCCTGACCTACAAAGTCGCCCTGATTGTCTATGTGATCTGGTCAACCTACCTCACGGATACGCGGCCCAAACCGGACCCGTCATCGGGAGAGTCGTGACGATCGCAATGAGCTAACGTTAGAGAATCCCTGAATGGATATACCTTACGCTCTTACTCAGTTAACTGGGTTGCCCCTAGCCTCCTTAGAGGTGGGCAAACACTTTTACTGGCAGGTGGGCAATTTGAAGCTGCATGGTGAGGTGTTTCTGACCTCCTGGTTTGTGATTGCCGTGCTGCTGGTTCTCACCCTAGCGGCCACCCGGAATGTCCAACGGGTCCCGGCGGGTGTACAGAACCTCATGGAGTATGTGCTGGAGTTTGTGCGGGGCATTGCCCGTGATCAAATTGGGGAAAAAGAGTATCGGCCCTGGGTTCCCTTTGTGGGCACTCTCTTTCTGTTCATCTTTGTCTCCAACTGGTCCGGTGCCCTGGTGCCGTGGAAGCTCATTCACTTGCCCGCCGGGGAACTGGGTGCGCCCACCGCAAACATTAACACCACGGTTGCCTTCGCCCTACTGACTTCACTGGCCTACTTTTATGCAGGCTTTAAGAAACGAGGGTTGGGATATTTCGCCCATTATGTGGAACCCATCCCAATTATGCTGCCCTTTAAGGTCATTGAAGACTTTACGAAGCCCCTTTCCCTGAGCTTCCGTCTTTTTGGCAACATCCTGGCAGATGAATTGGTTGTGGGGGTCTTTGTGCTCCTGGTTCCCCTCTTTGTGCCCTTACCGATGATGTTCCTAGGGTTGTTTACCAGTGCCATTCAGGCATTGATTTTTGCCACCCTGGCCTCGGTTTATATTGGTGAAGCCCTCGAAGGCGAACACCACGAAGGCGAAGAGCATTAACGCTTAGACGCAAATCTCAGCCCCGGAATCGCTGCCTGATATCAAGTCGTTATGCGATCGTGCATAATTCAGGCGCTTATTGCCTCCAATAATAAAGGCTAACTGCGTTTAAAAAAATTGATTGACGGCGGGTTCCAAAACCTGAGATTCTAATCTAGTTTGGTCTGTTGACTCTGTTTACTTTGGAAGGAAAAAGTTACTATGGACCCAATCATTACGGCAGCATCGGTTCTCGCAGCGGGTTTGGCCATTGGTTTGGGCGCGATCGGCCCTGGGATTGGTCAAGGGACTGCGGCTGGACAAGCCTGTGAAGGGATTGCCCGTCAACCGGAAGCCGAAGGTAAAATTCGCGGTACCCTGATCCTCAGCTTGGCGTTCATGGAAGCCTTGACCATCTATGGCTTGGTGGTTGCCCTCGTGCTGCTGTTCGCGAACCCCTTCGCCTAACCCGAAGGTACTGTTTCGGTAATTCTCATGCCCTTGCAGGCGATCGCGGTTAGGGGGGTGGTCGAGTTGGATTCACCCCCTCGCAGCCTGATCCCTGCCCAGACAGACAGGACGTAAACATGACACTCTGGACACTATTAATTGCGGCTGAAGCTGCCGAAGCAACTGCCGAGGGTGGTGGTTTGTTTGACCTGGATGCCACGCTTCCCCTAATGGCGATTCAGTTCGTCATTTTAGTGGCCATTCTTAATGTCACCTTCTTTAAGCCCTTAACGGGCGCGATCGAGGGACGTGCCGACTACATCCGGAAGAATCGCCAGGAGGCGGAGGAACGACTGGCCAAGTCAAAACAGCTTGCCCACCAGTATGAGCAAGAACTGGCTGACACCCGTCGTCAAGCCCAAGCGGTGATCCTGACAGCGGAAGCAGACGCCCAAAAGCTCATGGCGAGTAAACTGGCCGAGGCCCAACAGGAAGCCCAGCAGCAACGCGAACAAGCCCAGCGAGAGATTGATGAGCAAAAGCAAGCCGCCCTGCAAACCCTGGAGAGCCAGATTGATGTTCTTAGTCGGCAGATCCTAGACAAGTTGCTGGGATCGAGCGCAGCACGGTGATCACGGGGAGGCAAGGCACATAATTATGCACAGTATCATGCACAGTATGTTGTGGTTGGCAACGGCGGAAGCGGCGGAATCCGGCTTTGGGCTAGAGCAGATTCTCGAATCAAATTTAATCAACCTGGGGATTACGATTTCGGTTTTGGTCTATTTTGGTCGCAAGCTGGTGGGTAAGACGCTGGCCGAACGGCAAAGCCAGATTGAAGCGGAAATCAAAGAAGCTGAGCAGAAATGCCAAGAGGCGGCAGCCGCCCTCGCTGATCAACAGCAAAAGTTGGCTCAAGCCCAAGTCGAAGCCGGTCAAATTCTGGCGAAGGCCGAGGAGACGGCCCGGACCATGCGGGAATCGATCCTGGCTCAGGCAGCCCAGGAAGTCGAGCGCCTGCGGGCGACAGCAACCCAAGATCTGCAAGCGGAGCAAGAACGGGCGATCGCGGAACTTCGCCAGCGGGTGGTAGCAATGGCCCTGCAACGGGCAGAGGAACAACTCCCGGCCCGGTTGTCGGATACCGTGCAGCAACGATTGATTGATCGAGGTCTGGCGCTGTTAGGAGATCGCAGATGAGTGAAAGCGTTATTGGAACTTCCGTATTAGAGCCGTATGCCGAGGCGCTGATGTCCCTGGCCCAGGCCCAGGATTTAGTCGATCGCTTTGGGGAAGATACCCGTGGGTTGAGCGCCCTATTGGCAGAATCGGCGGACCTGCGTCAATTTCTGAGCAGCCCCCTAGTGGCGGATGCAGCCAAAAAGGCGGTCTTGCGGCAGGGAGTGGGCGATCAAGTTCATCCCTATATGCTCAATTTTTTAATGTTGTTGGTCGATCGTCGTCGGATTGCCTTCCTGGACGGCATTTGCCAGCGCTACCAGGTACGACTCCGCAAGCTCAAGCGGACAGTCTTAGCTCAAGTCACCTCCGCCATTGCGTTAAGCGATGCCCAGATCGCCGTCGTGCGAGAAAAGGTGATTGCGATGACCGGAGCCAGGGAAGTGGAGTTGGAATTGGCGATCAATCCCGACTTAATTGGGGGGGTCGTCATCCAGATTGGCTCCCAGATTATTGATGCCAGTTTGCAGGGACAACTGCGGCGCATTGGCATGAGTTTAAGTACCCGGTAGCAACCAGCAGGGTTAGCCAATGGCAGGTTTGTACCTTGGATATCCGGTTGCCCAGTTGTTTTGAGTTTTCCAGTTCTCCAAATTGTTCCAGTCCTCCAGATATAGAGTTAAGAGACGCCCATGATCAGTATTCGACCTGACGAAATTAGCAGCATTATTCGCCAGCAGATTGAGCAATACGACCAGGATGTCAAGGTTTCCAATGTGGGAACGGTCCTGCAAGTTGGTGACGGTATCGCCCGTATCTACGGTCTGGAAAAGGTGATGGCGTCGGAACTGCTGGAATTTGCCGATGGCACGATCGGAATTGCCCTCAACCTGGAAGAAGACAACATCGGTGCGGTGTTGATGGGTGAAGGTCGTGATATCGAGGAAGGGAGTACGGTAGTCTCCACGGGGAAGATTGCTCAGATTGGGGTAGGTGAAGCCCTGATTGGTCGCGTGGTTGATCCCCTGGGTCGGCCCCTGGATGGCAAGGGCGATATCAATGCGACGGAAACCCGCCTGATTGAATCGCCCGCACCGGGGATTATTGCCCGGAAGTCGGTGTGTGAACCCCTGCAAACCGGGATTACGGCGATCGACGCCATGATTCCCATCGGTCGGGGGCAACGGGAGTTGATCATTGGTGACCGCCAAACCGGGAAGACGGCGATCGCGGTAGATACGATCCTCAACCAGGCCAAGGAAGACGTGATCTGCGTGTATGTGGCGATCGGGCAAAAGGCTTCGACCGTGGCCCAAATCGTCGGCACCCTGCAAGAACGGGGCGCGATGGACTACACGATCGTGGTGGCGGCCAATGCCAACGACCCGGCGACCCTACAATACCTAGCTCCTTATAGCGGCGCGACGATGGCCGAGTACTTCATGTACAAGGGCAAGCACACCCTGGTGATCTACGACGATTTGTCCAAGCAGGCCCAAGCCTATCGCCAGATGGCCCTGTTGCTGCGCCGTCCCCCTGGTCGGGAAGCCTACCCCGGCGATGTGTTCTATCTGCACTCGCGCTTGCTGGAACGGGCGGCCAAACTCAATGACGAACTCGGTGGCGGTAGCATGACGGCGCTGCCGATCGTGGAAACCCAGGCAGGTGACGTATCGGCCTACATTCCCACCAATGTGATTTCGATTACCGACGGTCAAATCTTCCTCTCGTCTGACCTGTTTAACGCCGGGATTCGACCGGCTGTGAACCCTGGAATTTCCGTCTCACGGGTGGGGTCAGCGGCCCAAACCAAGGCTATGAAGAAGGTAGCCGGGAAGATCAAGTTGGAGTTGGCCCAGTTTGATGAACTGGAAGCCTTCTCCCAATTTGCTTCGGACCTAGATAAGGCGACGCAAGCGCAATTGGCACGGGGCCAACGGCTGCGGGAACTGCTCAAGCAAGCCCAGTCCTCACCGCTGCCCTTGGCCGAGCAGGTGGCGATTATCTATGCCGGGATCAACGGCTATCTGGATGACATTCCCCTCGACAAGGTATCCCCCTTCCTCAAGTCCCTGCGGGAGTACCTGCGGACGGCCAAGGCTCAATACGTTGAAATTGTGGCCAGCCAGAAGGTCTTAACCGATGAGGCGGAAGCCCTGTTGAAGGAAGGAATCACGGAAGCGAAGCAAACCTTCATGGCATCGGTCTAATTGCGGGCAGGGGTCTACTGGCCAATAGGGAAAGCGGCTGGTAGACCTTGCCGGAACCTTGATTACTGCTTATTAGCCAAACAGCCGGGAGGAATATGCCTAATCTCAAAGCGATTCGCGATCGCATTAAGTCCGTTAAAAACACCCAAAAAATTACTGAAGCGATGCGCCTGGTGGCGGCGGCCAAGGTGCGTCGTGCTCAAGAACAGGTCCTGGCAACCCGTCCCTTTGCCGATCGCTTAGCCCAGGTGTTGGGAGGGTTACAAGCCCGTCTCAAGTTTGAAGATATGAGCTTGCCCCTCTTTCGGGAACGGGAAGTCCGTCGGGTTGCGCTGATTGTGATTTCTGGCGATCGGGGTTTGTGTGGGGCCTACAATACCAACGTCATCCGACGGGCGGAAATGCGAGCCAAAGAGCTTCAGGCCCAAGGAGTTGAATATTCGTATATTTTGATTGGCCGCAAGGCGATCCAGTATTTCCAACGACGGGAGCAGCCGATTAGTGCCACCTTTGCCAATCTGGAACAAATCCCGACGGCAGAAGAGGCAAGTGCGATTCAGGATGAGGTCCTGTCGGAATACCTGTCGGAGAACGTTGATCGGGTGGAGTTGATCTATACCCGCTTTGTCTCATTGATTAGTTCGCGTCCGGCGGTCCAAACCCTATTGCCCTTGGATGCGCAGGGATTGGCGACAGCAGATGATGAGATTTTCCGCTTGACGACGCGGGCCGGTCAGTTTGAAGTCGCACGGGAACGGGTAACCTCCCAGGCTCCGGCCTTACCACGGGATATGATCTTTGAACAGGACCCGGTACAAATCCTCAATGCCTTATTGCCCCTGTATTTGAGTAACCAAATTCTGCGGGCAATGCAAGAGTCGGCAGCGAGTGAACTAGCGGCGCGGATGACGGCCATGAGTAATGCAAGTGAGAATGCGACCCAACTGATTGGCACCCTCACCTTGTCCTACAATAAGGCCCGTCAAGCCTCGATTACCCAGGAAATCCTGGAGGTTGTGGGCGGAGCTAACGCGTTGAAGTCTTAAAGATACCGGTAAACTGCGACTAGATAGCGTAAGTCCATTCAATTATTGAGGCTTAGGGTAGGTACAGTGCTTGTCCTAAGCCTTGTTCATATCTGGGTCTATTGTTGCCCCATATCCTACTGTTGCGAATCAGCCAGAGGGTGTCACCTTGGGCTGATCACGAGGGTAATCTAAAGATAGGTATTTAGGAGTAGAAAGCGTATGAATATGGATATTATCAAACTACAGGGCAAGCATTTTTCTGCACTAAAACAGAAATATCAGGTACACCAGTATAAAGATCAGGCTTTAGATGACTTTCTATACTTGATCCTTAGAAAAGCTGAACTGGGTATCCGCATCATGCCTTTAGAGTGCCAGTACCTAGAAGAAATGGGTCTATCCAGTACACTTGAGATTATTACTTTACAACAATATCAAGCTGATGATTTGAAGAGACTGGAATCTGAATTCCTGGAGTTGCGATCTAAGTATTTGGTCCCAGAAGATGCGACCTTCTCGCTGGATAGCCCAGTCTATGCAATTCTTTATAAGGTAGAAGCTGGAGGCACATTGACAAGTTCAGAACTTCGCATCTTAGATCGCTATCAGCTTACTGATACTATTAACTTCATTCGAGAGATTTCAACTTTCTCAGGACTAAAGCTAAAGTATAAGGCAACAGCTCATGTTAATCGCAGCCCCACAGATCCTCTTTATCCAATTTTACAAAAGCTCGATAAGCAAGAGCCATTATCAGATACAGAAACAGACTGGCTGATAGAGCATGATCTGGATGAAACCTTAGAAATTTACCTGAAGCAGGAAGAAGAGAGGCAGGCTAAAGGTGAGTTTTTAGATCTAAAAGCAAGGTACAATGTTTCTTTCCCTGATTCCTCTATCTCTTGTCCTCTCTATCCTATTCTTAAAAAACTTGAAAAGGAAGAAGAACTTCAAGATTCTGAACGTAATTGGCTCGAAAAACAACAGCTAACAGCCTTGTTGAAAATTGACCTTGAACGTAAGAGTAAAAGATTGTTTACTGAACTAAAAGATAAATATCAAGCTAGAAAATATCTGGTTTCAGATCCCAGCGATCGATTATTCTCAATACTAAAATTAATGGCAGAATCTGAATCTATAACCGAAAGGGATATTAGCTGTTTAATAGATAGAGAACTGCTTGAAACAGCGGAAATTGCCAAAAAAATTCACTTTAATATCTTAAAGAGGAAGTATCGTCTTATTGGGCAAGTGGCTTTTGAGCAACTTTACGAGATTATGCTTAAACTAGAGCGGGAAGAACGTCTTGATCCTAAACAGGTAGTTCAACTAATTACAGAAGGTCACTTATCACCAAATGGTGAAATCGCAAGGGCTTATTATCGTTTAGAAGCCATATTCTACGAGAAGGAGTATCAACGAACAGGTAATAAACGAAACTTGGCAAGTGCAAGTAGCAACTGGCGCAAAGCAGATAAACCAGAAAATGCACTACAGGTGACGAATTCTGTCAATCTCAATAAGATTAAAGAGCCTGATTTGAAGTCAGCCTTAGCGGTGACTAGAGGTGCTGCTTTTCGAGATTTAGGACAGCTAGAAAGCGCGTGAATGCGCAGAATTAGCACTAGAATGTCAACCTAATACTCACCAGCCCTATACTTTGATGGGAGCTATTGTTTATGATTTTGGACAATACGAACAGGGTGATTTATACTTTGAAATAGCAGCAGAGCTTGGTGGTGCTCAAGACGTCGATGATGAGATTAAGCGGGTACTTAAGATGACCAAAGATAAGGAGAAGCGTCGTGAAGCTGCTGAGTACCTAATTAACAAAGATCCCGATCGCTATCAATGGGCTACTGTCTATCTCAAATAGACAACAATAGTAGAAAAAAATAGACAACAATAGTAGAAAATAGGTAGTAACAGTAAGAGTCTTAGTTATCCAGTGAAGCATGATGCCAGCATACGGATCATGGAAAATTTTTTCTCTTATTAACTATTGCACTGAGTTGTTGCTATGAGTTCTGCTCAGCAGTAGTCTAAAACCTTTTCTAAATGATATCCCCTACCCTCATTGTTATCTGTGGACCAACAGCGACGGGTAAATCGCGTCTGGCCTTAACCCTGGCCCAACGGTTACCCGCCGTTATTCTCAGTGCCGACTCCCGACAAGTTTATCGCGGGTTTGATATTGGCACCGCCAAGCCGTCGCCGCTGGAACAGGCCCAGGTTCCCCACTCCCTGATTGATATTTGCGAACCCACGGTGACGCTCACCGTTTCCGAGTATCAGGCCCAAGCCCAAGCGCTCATTCGCCGGTGTCATCAGGCGGGTCAGGTCCCCCTGCTGGTGGGCGGAACAGGTCTTTATATCAAGGCGATCGTGCGAGGCATGAAAATTCCCAGAGTCTCGCCTCAGCCAGGGTTGCGATCGCAGCTAGAGCACCTGGATCAGACCTATCTCTATGCCATACTGCACCAGGTTGATCCGATCGCGGCAGCCAAGATTCACCCCCACGATCGTCGTCGCACCGTGCGTGCCCTGGAAGTCTTCTACGTTTCGGGCCGCCCGATTTCCCAGCAACAAGGTGAGTCTCCACCCGACTATCCGATTTTGCAAATCGGCTTAGATTGCCCCAACCCCGATAATTTAACAAATCGGATTACCCAACGGACAGAACAAATGTTGGAGATGGGGTTGGTGGCGGAAGTCATGGCCTTGCGCGATCGCTATGGACCCAATCTGCCCCTGTTAGCAACCCTAGGTTATCACGAGATTATGCGATACCTGGAGGGGCAATTATCACTGGAAGCCGCTAAAGCTGAAATTATTATGCATACGCGCCAATTTGCAAAACAGCAGCGCACCTGGTTCCGTGCCGATGCCAGTATTGAATGGTTTGATTGCGATCGACCTGATTTAGTCGATACTGTATGGCAAAAAGTACAACCAGTTCTCCGCTCATCGCCTCAGCCATCCGACGGACAAAATCGATCGAGACCTGCCTTCACCGCATAGAGAACCACCGGCAACACCAATAACGGCGGCACCCATTGACTGGCCAACACGCGTTCAAACGCCAGCAACCACTGGTTCGCCTGGAGGGCCTCCTGGACTGCCGTCTCACACAGCAGGGGTCGACACCGCTTCGCTAAACTGGCTAGCCATGCCTCGCCCTCCTCCTGGGGTGACTGTTGGGCACGCAGCGCCAGGACGATCGCCGCATCGCCCAAATCTCCCTCACAGTCCGCGATCGCCTCCAGGGCCTCAAGCGCCTTTCCCTGATCAGCCAACTGCGATCGCAACGCGTTGATCTCGGCGGGTGTAATGACAATCATGATTGAGTGGGTTTCCCTCGCAGGAATTCAATTAGGGCACGATTCACCGTTTGGGGGGCTTCCATCTGTATCCAGTGGCCACAGTGGGGAATGGGTTGGATCTGGAGCGGAGCCTTCACAAAGGATTCTAACCCCTGCAATAAATCGGGACTCAGGAACGCATCCTCCTCCCCCCATAACACCAGCGTCGGAGCGGTGATCGGTGTCAGCGAACGTGCCCCCTGCTGTAGCCAACTCCAGAACCATTGGCGGTAGTAGTTCAGCGCTGCCGCCAGGGCACCTGGTTTCGCGAGGGCGGTTTGGTAGGGTTGGGTATCTTCCGTGGAAAACGCCCCCTTCCGCACGGCATGGTCCTGGAACACGCGCTTCACAAATTCAGGGAGATTCTGGCGGATCACCCACTCTGGCAACCCTGGAATCTGGAACGCCAACAGGTACCAACTGCGCTGCCACTGTTCCGGGCTGCTTAACAAGAGTTGCCGCAGGCGTTGGGGATGAGGGGCATTCAGGATCGCCAGCCGATTCAAATAATCCGGGAATAGTTGCGCCATGTGCCATGCGATCGTTCCCCCCCAGTCGTGACCAATCACATGGGCATTGAGGTAACCCAACTGCTGGATTAAGCCTTGAATGTCCGTTGCCAGAGTGTCTAGGTCATAGCCACTGCTGGGTTTTTCCGAATCGTTGTAACCCCGCAGGTCTGGTGCAACCACCTTAAAGTAACGGGCAAGGGCCGGGATCTGAAAGCGCCAGGAGTACCAAAACTCTGGGAAGCCATGCAGCAGCACAACTAGCTCCCCTTCACCCTGGGTGACGTAATGCAGGCGGACATGATTAGTTTCAATAAACTGGTGTTGCCACCCTAAATCTAACGCGGTCATGTTGGCTCACGAAATCTAAAGCGGTCAGTTAAAGCGGTCAATTCAACAACGTCCAATACATCACAATGAACATCCGGGGCGCGATCTGGCTGAGGCAGCCTCTCCCTATATCTATTGTGCCCCGGTTGGGAACACCCTAGTGATATGTGGCTTTAGTGATATGTGGCTTTCCCCCCTCGTCTTCGCCTCGATCGGGGTATCAGGGGTACGGCACCTTGAGGCTCTCGATCGGTGAGTCGCTGCATCGCTGCCAAACAAACCCTCACTCCTCAAGAATCCACTCAGAAGCCCGATCGCCCAGATCCAGGGGAATACTCACTGCCTTGCCCAGGCGGGGTTTTTCCCGCGTTTGCTGAATATAGGTCATCACCTGCTCAACACTGCCCCAGGCTTGGAGATACCCCGCGATCGCGTTGAGGTGGGCCAGGTAATCCGCCTCACTCAGAGGAAAGGATGCCTGCTCCAGATACCGCCACATCACCAGCACAAAAATCTTGCCCTGGGTCCGCCGCAACCGGATGTCGTAGGAATACCCCCACTTCTGTAATAACAACTGGCGTAGATCTTCTCCAGTCATGGGATGCGCCTTCCCCCTCAAACAAATACCCAACCGCAGTACCGGGCACCAGGCCCCCGACTGTGCCCCCAGTAGCGTGTTTACATTTTGTTACACAATCATCTCGTCGGACTCAAGTTTAGCGTTTCCACTAGATGTGATAATACGATGAGAAAACTGTAAAGTTCTGTCTCAAAAGCGGCTCAACGCAATCTCTTGCGGAGTCCTGCCCTGATCCATAGCCAATACACCCGTCCATTTTCCGAGAGCTTGCTCATGACTCAAATTGCTGGAACGCCAGATGCACCCAGTATGGGGCGTCGTCAATTCATGAACCTGCTGACCTTTGGGACTGCTACCGGGGTCGCGCTGGGTGCCCTGTATCCCGTGGTTAAGTTTTTCATACCCCCTGCTGCTGGTGGCGCGGGCGGTGGGGTCATTGCCAAGGATGAACTGGGCAAAGATGTGGTTGCTAGCCAGTTTATCGCCACCCACAATGCGGGCGATCGCACCCTGGTGCAGGGTCTTAAGGGTGATCCGACCTATATGGTGATTACCGAAGACAAGTCCTTGGCGTCCTATGGTTTGAATGCGATCTGCACTCATTTGGGCTGTGTGGTGCCCTGGAATGCCAGTGAAAACAAGTTTATCTGCCCCTGTCACGGCTCCCAGTACAACAGCGAAGGTAAGGTGGTACGGGGTCCGGCTCCCCTCTCCCTGGCGCTGGTTCACACTGAGGTTATCGATGATCGGATTGCGATTACACCCTGGCAGGAAACCGACTTCCGCACGGGCGAAGCCCCCTGGTGGAGTTAGTTCCGGTTATTGGTGTGATCGCCCCCAGAATCTTCAAATTTCTTCATAACACTCTTCATGACAAGCGTTTGCAAACTAATGAGGATCACTAATTCCCTATTGATGACGGCCCAGCACTACCGCAAGGTTTGGCTACGGGGCCTGCTGGTCGCGATCGCGACCCTGTCCCTGTGGACCCTGGCGGATGTGTACCAACCCCAGACGGCTGCCGCCTATCCCTTCTATGCCCAGCAGGGGTATGAAAGTCCCCGTGAAGCCACGGGTCGAATTGTGTGTGCGAACTGCCATCTGGCGAGTAAACCGACCGAGATTGAGGTTCCTCACTCGGTCCTGCCGGATACGGTGTTTAAGGCAGTCGTTAAGGTTCCCTATGATAAGGATGCCCGCCAGGTCTATGGTGACGGCAGCACAGGTCCCCTAAATGTAGGGGCGGTGTTAATGCTACCGGAAGGCTTTAAGATTGCCCCGCCCGATCGCATTTCGGAGGAGCTTCAGGAAGAAGTGGGTAACCTCTACTTCCAGCCCTATAGCGAAGCGCAAGATAACATTGTCCTCGTTGGCCCGATCCCTGGCGATGAGTACCAGGAGATTGTGTTCCCCGTCCTTTCGCCCGATCCCAGCACGGACAAGTCCATTCACTTTGGCAAGTATGCGATCCATGTTGGGGGTAACCGGGGTCGGGGGCAGTTGTATCCCACGGGTGAAAAGACTAACAATAATGTCTTTACCGCCTCGGCAGCCGGAACTGTGACAGAGGTCCAGCCGCTAGATGGGGGTGGCTATCAAGTCACGATCCAACCCGATGCAGGGGAAGCCGTTGTGGAAGCGATCCCTGCCGGTCCGGAATTGATTGTTTCCGTCGGTCAAAATGTGACGGCGGGTGAAGCGCTGACGAATAACCCGAATGTGGGTGGGTTTGGCCAGCATGACACTGAAATTGTGCTGCAAGATGCGGGCCGCATTAAGGGGTTGATTGTTTTCATTGCCGGTATCATTCTGACCCAGATTTTCCTGGTGTTGAAGAAGAAGCAAATCGAAAAGGTTCAAGCGGCTGAAATGAATTTCTAAGGTGACTGGAGTAAAACCCATCCAGTCACAACCAGTGAAAAAGGTGGAGTGCGCAGCGCCCCACCTTTTCTATTGGAATTGTTGGAATTGTGCTATTGGAATGGATTGCTTGCGGACGGTTGGTACGCTTTCGGATTGTGTTGTCAGCATAATTAGCCTTTGCGGCTACACTAACCTCCCTGTGTTAACGTCCAAGGCCATTATCTTCGATCCACTGCACGACTTCTGCTTCAGAGTCCGTGTAGAGGGCTTTCCCGGTTTGCGGATCATGGGCTTGCCACCATACCTCACCAGCCTCTGTTACCCAACGATCGACGGAAAGCTGGGTACTCTGGACGATCGCAGTTTTGAGAGCTGACCATAGGCGTTGGCAGGTAGCCAACAACGAGGGTCTTGGCGTGCGAACTGGCGTCGGTAGCCGATACTGATACTGTAGTTGCTGCCGTTCTTGCTCCAATTGGACCACTAGGCCAAAATTCTGGCTAGCGCGGGCTACCTCCAGCCGGTGAGCAAGGGATGCCGCAATATTGTCCAGATGCTTTTGGGTAATATCAATATCAGTGGGGGTCGTTGCGTAAAAAGCGTGAGCCATAGGAAAAAATACTTAATTATATGGGGCCATGAAGCCACGACACTGAACATCATAATTCTATCATTAGAACTGTATTTTCTGTTACAAAAAATTATTGGACGCATTTAGGGGGGAGGAGAGCCATTGGTGACGGAGAGCCGTTGGTGGGCCACAGGCGGGGGATGGAAGTGATGGGGGCGATCGCCAACCTGTATTGCAGGGGTACTGCAGGGGGGGCATCCCGATCTGTGTCAGGTTGCGGGATGGTTGGGGGGGGTGATAAACGCAGTCGCGATCGCGTCCAACACGCGACTCACGGGAATAATTTCCATCGCCAGCCCCGTGGGGACTTGGCCCTTGGGCACAATGGCCCGTTTGAAGCCCAACTTCGCGGCTTCTTTTAAGCGCATTTCTAACTGGGAGACAGGCCGCACCTGCCCCCCTAAGCCGACTTCCCCAATGATGACCATATCAGGATCAACCATCCGATCGCGGAAACTGGCGGCCACGGCGATCGCGACGCCTAAATCCGCTGCGGGTTCGGCCACATTCAGCCCACCGGACGACGCCACATAGGCATCCAGTTTGGATAGGGGAATGCCCACCCGTTTCTCCAGCACGGCCAGGATTTGCAGGAGGCGATTAAATTCAATGCCAGTGGTCGATCGCCGGGGGGAACTGTAACTGGTGGGACTGACTAGGGCTTGCAGTTCGACGACCAGGGGCCGGGTGCCTTCACAGGCGACGATCGTCGCAGTGCCGGAAGTTAATTCTTCCCGGCTACCGAGAAAGAGTTCCGAGGGGTTGGCAACTTCGGCGAGGCCGCGATCGACCATTTCAAAGACGCCCAATTCCTGGGTAGCCCCAAACCGATTTTTCACCGATCGCAACAGCCGATGATTAGCGAAGCGATCGCCCTCAAAGTAAAGGACGGTATCGACCAGGTGTTCGAGAACCTTGGGACCCGCGATCGCGCCTTCTTTGGTGACATGACCCACGATAAACAGGGCGATATGATCCCGTTTGGCAAGTTGCATCAGGGCAGAAGTGCATTCCCGTACCTGGGCCACGGAACCGGGGGCAGAATTGAGGGCCGCGAAATAGAGGGCCTGGATACTGTCGATAATCGCCACTTTGGGCTGGAGGGATTCCAGTTCAACGAGGATGGTGTCCAGACTGATTTCCGGAAGGATATAGAGTTGGGCCAGTAGAGGCGAGTCGG
>CAZHXN010000075.1:0-20628 GCA_964536415.1 uncultured bacterium | reverse complement strand
GCAATTGGCTTGAGCCAATTGTTCATCAGGTGCTTCTGGCCTTCAGAGACTTGGGGAACGCTGTATAAGAATTAAGTAAAAGAAATCTTGCGCGATCGCCTCACTTTCTATACTCAAGGGGAAGATTGACCTCAAGACCTGCCCGCAAGACCCGCCCGCAACCGCAATCAACTACAAAATCACTGGTTATGCCTACAAGAAACTCTCGTCTTAAGCCCCCTATCTCCCCAGCAACCCAGGACAGCACCAGCCTGGACAACCACAGTGCCTCTCTGGATAATCTCCTGCTAGACAGCACCAACCTGGACAGTGCGGCGGTCAGCCCGTCGCTGGATGATCGCACGACGCCCCCGGATGAGGATAGGGATCGGACAGCCGCAAACTCAGAACCCGTCGTGGCGGCTGCCCCCAAAGCAGCAGCAGTGGATATTGCGGCCCAAGTTGCCCACTGGTCTCACCAGGGCGATGTCCAACGGCGGGCCAAGGACTTTGAAGCCGCGATCGCCAGTTACGATCGGGCGCTGGAACTGGATGCGGCGAACTATTGGGCCTGGTATCATCGCGGCAGCGTTCTGGAAGACCTGGAACGCTATGAAGAAGCGGTGGATAGCTATAGCAATGCCATCACAGAGCGCCCCGATGACTATTGGGCCTGGTACCAACGGGGGAATTGTTTGGATCACTTACAACGCTTTGATGCCGCGATCGAGAGCTACGATCGGGCGATTGAATTGCGCCCGGAGGACTATTGGGCCTGGTATCGGCGCGCCAATGTTCTACGCCATGCCGAGCGCAACGCCGAAGCTGTTGCCAGTTACGATCGGGCGCTGGAACTGCGTCCGGGGGACTTTTGGGGGTGGTATCGGCGCGGTCAGGCACTGCTCGAAGCACGGCACTATAACGAAGCCGTCAACAGTTTTCAAGAAGCCCTGACCCTACGGCCCCAGCAAGCCAATGTCTGGTATGCCCTGGCGAGTTGCTATGCCCATCAACGGCTCGTGGAGCAGGCGATCGCCTGCCTGCGGGAGGCGTTGCAGTGGGGGGATGAGGACTACCGGGATAAGGCCGCTGGGGATGCTCACTTCAGCAGTATTCGCCGCCGGAAGCCGTTTCAAGCATTTCTGAAGGAGCCGGAACTGGCCGCCGAAGTCGCCGAAGCCATCGCAGCGTCGGCAAGCGAGACGGGGGATAATGGGATGATGGCGGCAACGGCTAATGGCTACAGTGCAGCCGACGCGATCGCAGTGGATAGTGACGACGAGACAGCATGACCCTGATTCGCATTCCCCCCCGTTGGCACCTGCCAGAGCAGGCGGTCACCCCAGAGGTGGCCTATCTGAACCGTCGCCAGATCCTCAGAGCGATCGTGGCGGCTGGCTTGGGGGGGATGAGTCTACCGGCGATCGCGGGCTGTCAGCAGAGTGCCCTGTCCCAATCTGCTGATAATCCCCAACTGGCAGCAACGCTGGATACCCCTAGTCTGGAGCCGTATTGGATAAATCCCCGCTTTGCAGCGGTCGATCAGCCCATCACCGATCGGGCATTGGCAGGGCAATACAACAACTACTACGAGTTCGGCAGTGGGAAGTCGGTGTGGCAAGCGGCGCAAAAATTACCAACCGATCCGTGGTCCGTCGAGGTGACGGGATTAGTGAAATACCCACGTACTTACACCCTGGAGGCGTTGCTGCACGACTTCCCCCTCGAAGAGCGGGTCTACCGCTTCCGGTGTGTGGAGGCGTGGTCAATGGTCTTGCCCTGGATCGGGTTTCCGATGCGTGCCCTATTGGCCCAAGTGGAACCCATGCCAGCCGCCAAGTTTGTGCGCTTTACCTCGTTTTATGACCCCCAGGAGGTCGTGGGGTTATTCTCGTCGTTCTACCCCTGGCCCTATACGGAGGGGTTACGCCTTGAAGAAATGGCGAATGAGTTAGCCTTTTTTGCGGTGGGGTTGTACGGCAAGCAGTTACCCAAGCAGCACGGTGCCCCTATTCGCATGGTGTTGCCTTGGAAGTATGGTTTTAAGGGGGCGAAGGCGATCGTCAAGATTGAGTTTGTCGAAACGGAGCCGAAAACGTTCTGGCATACAGTGCAACCCCACGAATATGGCTTTCTGGCCAACGTGGAGCCGGAGGTTCCCCATCCCCGCTGGTCCCAGAAAACCGAACGATTTATTTCAACCGGACCGGGCCTGAGTTGGGAGGAACGCCCGACTTTGTTGTATAACGGCTATGCCGAGTGGGTGAGGGATCTGTATACCGCCTAGTCCCCGACTGCGTATGATTTATCTACCCGTTACCGTCATCCTGTTTTTACTGTTACTGTTCCTTTTCCCCTTCATCTGGCTGGTGATTGCCCTGGAGGTGGTGGAAGTTGCGGTGGCCAAGTTAGGCTTTTCACCCAATGCCGCCTTGTTGATCTGCCTTGCGATCGTTCTGGGCAGTACGATCAATATCCCTCTCTACGAACGGGTTTCTAGTGTTCCGATCGTGGCCGATCTGGTGGATCTGTGGAGTGCCCGCTTTTGGGGGATTCCCCTGCGTCGGCTTGAGCAACGCACGATCGTTGCGTTGAATGTGGGGGGCGGCCTGATTCCCACCCTATTGGCCCTGTATGAATTCACCCGTTCCGATCCCTGGATGATTGTCATCGTGACGGCGGCTGTTACGATCGTCAGCTATTTTTCAGCCCAAATTGTGCCGGGGATTGGTATCCAGATGAATGCCCTGATTGCCCCCTTAACCGCTTCCTTCCTGGCCATCCTGTTAGCGGGGGCCAATGCGCCCGCGATCGCCTTTGCCGGTGGCGTTCTGGGAACCTTAATCGGTGCTGATCTATTGCATTTACCGGAAGTTGACAAAATGTCTGCGGGGGTACTAAGCATTGGGGGGGCCGGTGTATTTGATGGCATTGTCCTGTGTGGGTTATTTGCTCTGCTGTTAACCTGACGGTGCTTAAGGCGGCTGAGGGGGGCATTCAAGACAAGGGGAGAATGGGCAGGTAGGCAGCAAACGGCTAGCAGATCCCTCACGCCTGAGCGTAAAGTTGGAACCGATCACTGGGTAAGGGGGGACGCAAAAGCGGAAGGGACTTAAGATGGGGACTTATGATGGTGGTACTGCTTGGCGAAATGACCTATGACGCGCGATCCGCAACGTGATCCCTACGGGCAGCAGCCCTCTTCTGAACCCCATCGGCAGCCTACCCCCCAGAGACCTGATCCAACGGGTAGTGCCATGCCGCCAGATGTGCGTCTGCCCAAGCGTATCCATGACCCCCTGCGGGCCGTACCGCCCTCCTCCCCCCCCCACCGGGAGGTTATCCCGCCGGAAAGGGTACCCCCCGGCTATGGCCAACCCCCCTTCGCGGCGATCGAGCCTGATCCGTGGCAAACGCCCCCACCGTCCGCCTCTCCGCCGATGCCCGACGCTCCCCCTCCCCGTCGCTGGCAAGGGTTGATGACCCAAATAACGAGTGGTCGCTGGCGACCGGGATGGCGCTTTTGGATTACCGCGTCCCTGGCAACCACGGGGGGACTAACGATTTTGGCACTGGCCATGCTGCTCAAGCTGCCAGCCGTGCCCAACTGCCCTCGCATTTTCTGGCCCACGGCGTCTGCCTCCCTGCGGCTCTATTGCGCCCAACTGGCGGCCAGTAAGCAGACAGCCAAGGACTTACTGGAAGCGATCGAACTGGTCAACAGCCTGCCCAAGGATCACCCCCTCCGCACGGAGATTAATCAAAATATTCGCCAGTGGTCCCTAGATTTACTGAAGGTGGCCGAGGATACGTTCCAGATGGGGAATTTGTCTGAGGCGATCGCGATCGCGGAGCAAGTCCCCGCCGAGGTGCCTGATCCGGAGGATGAGACCCGGACGTTAGGGGAGGTGGCCCAACATCAGATTGAACGGTGGCGACAAATTTGGTCCAATGCGGAGACCATTTATGCCGAGGCCGAGGCGGAACTGCGGAAGGAGAACTGGCGGGCGGCCTTTCGGGTGGCGACCGGGTTGCTGTCGGTGGGCAATACCTACTGGGAGACGGTGAAATATGACGAATTGAACCAGACGATCCAGGCGGCTCGTGAGGATGGGCAAAAGCTAGCGGAGGCCCGCGCCCTGGCGGAGGCTGGGGGGCTGGATAACCTGCTCAAGGCGATCAAGCTGGCCCAAGCGTTGTCCGCCGATAGCTTCTATTACCAGGAAGCCCAGGCAGAACTGAAGAATTTTGGGAACCAAATGTTGGACTTGGCCCAATCTGCCCTCGATCGCCAGGATCTTGACCAAGCCCTCGATATTGCCCGTAAAATTCCAGCGTCGGCCCAACTGGAGCAGGAGAAGCAGGACTTTATTACCCTTGCTCAGGCTCAAGCCGATGCGTGGTTGGGAAATACGACGACGGGATTGGAGCGGGCGATCGCCCAGGTGCAGAAATTGCGTCCTGATCGGCCCTATTACGGTAAGGCGCAGGCCCTCATCAGCCGTTGGCAACGGGAAATTCAGGATGTGATCCGTCTGGAACGGGCCGAACGGTATGCCCAATCGGGCTTGATTCCGGACCTCAATGCGGCGATCGCCGAATTACGGGAGATCCCCAGTGATCATCCCCGCTGGGAGCAGGCCCAGGGCAATATCCAAAAGTGGACGCGGGAAGTGCAAACGATTCAAGATCGGCCCTACCTCGATCGGGCAGAACAATTGGCGCGATCGGGTCAGGTGGCGGATCTCCGGGCAGCCATTGACGAGGCTAGCAAGATCCAACCGGGACGCAGTCTCTACGACAAGGCCCAGGATCAAATTTGGGAGTGGACGACGGCCATCCAGCGTATTGAAGATGAACCGATCTTGGCCCAAGCTCGCACCTTGGCCAATCAAGGCGACTTGCCCAGTGCGATCGCGATCGCCAACCAGATCCAGTCCCAGCGCACGCTCTATGATGAGGCCCAGTCGGATATTCGGGATTGGCAGGCGACAGTCGAGGCACGGCAAAACCTGCAAAGTGCTTACCAGCAGGCCAGCGTGCCCACTCCAGCGTCTCTGGTATCAGCCATGCGTACAGCGGATCGCGTCACGGCGGGAAGTGGTCTACGGGCAGCTGCGGATCAGGCTATCCAGCAGTGGAGTTATCAAATGCTGGCGATCGCGGATAACCGATCGGGCTATGACCTCGCCGGGGCCATTGCGATCGCCCGTCAGATCCCGGCAGATACCCCTGCCTATAGCGAAGCCCAAGCCCGCATTGAACGCTGGCAAAGCTTATTAAATCCTCCCCCGATTCCCGACTTCACCACCGTTTCGCCCCCTGCGCCCGTGTCGCCGCCCGCCCCTGCCTCTGGGGTCATGGTTCCAACCCGAACCGAGCCGATGGGACGCTAGGATCTCGTTGCGGTGAGGGCAACTCCTGGGTCTATCTCCCCCTTACTTTAACGGTTAGCCTATTGGGAAGCCAGCACCTGATCGGCTTTGGGAGCCAACCCGCTAGGATGGGTTAACAATTATGATGAGTCACGGATGAGTCACGCGATCGATCAACTCAAGTCATATGGCAGGACATAGTAAGTGGGCTAATATTAAGCGTCAGAAAGCGCGGGTCGATGCCAAACGGGGGAGCGCCTTCACTCGCCTCTCCCGTGCCATCATTGTGGCGGCAAGGACCGGGGTGCCCGATCCCGCTGGTAACTTCCAACTGCGGGCGGCGATCGACAAGGCCAAGGCCGCCGGGGTTCCGAATGACAATATCGAACGGGCGATCGCCAAGGGGGCGGGCACCTGGACCGACGGCAGCGCCCTAGAGGACATTCGCTATGAGGGCTATGGCCCCGGTGGGGTTGCTATTCTCATTGAGGCGATGACTGACAATCGCAATCGCACGGCGGGGGATATTCGCGCGGCGTTTAACAAATATGGCGGTAACCTGGGGGAAACGGGCTGTGTCGGCTGGATGTTTACCCAAAAAGGCGTGGTGACGGTATGCCGACCTGATGGCAAGGCGATCGATGAGGACCGGCTCTTGGAAGCCTGTGTCGAAGCCGATGCAGATACCTATGAATTAGTGCCCCTGGGGGAAGACGGTGATATCCCTGGTGCCGAGGTTTATACCACCATTGCTAACCTCAACGACCTGAGTCAGGCATTAACAGCCCAGGGCTACCGGATTGATAGTGCCGAAGCGCGTTGGTTTCCCAACAACACAGTTGAAGTGACCGATGCTAGCCAAGCGCGATCGCTCCTGCGGCTGATGGATGCCCTCGATGCCCTTGATGATGTTCAGAGTTTGACGGCCAATTTTGAAATGGATGAGGAACTGGTCGCCCTCAGCACTGTTTAGGGGTATTACAGTCCACCCGGAGGGGATTGGGGTGCTGTGGACCGATAAACAAATGGCCGCCTATCGGGCCGCTGGTGGCGGCAATGGCAAAAACGCGATCGCCGCCACCAGCGGCACCATTCCGGATGTCCCCCTAGACGGACAGGCTGACCTCTCGGCTATTGACAACGAGGCTGCCGCTGATCTATCCCTCGACATATACCCAACCGCCCCCCGCCTACCCTCTCTATCACCGAGGCCAAGTGGCTTCAGGCCCAACGAAACGCCCGTTGAAGGGGGACATGGGGTTAACCCATCAGAAGGGAACCGGGAACGGCTTTTTTGATCCAGTGGGTAATGAGAAGTTGGTTGGGGTTAAGGGCGGTGGGCGTTTCGCGGGTGAGGGTGTAAAAGGTGAGGTCAGGGGGAACAGGAACCGCTTCACCCGTGGGGGTGCGTAAGGTCTGAATTTGAGCGGGGGTGAAGGGTTGTAAGGGTTGCCACACAATATATTGGCCGCTTTCGCCAGCGATGGCTTCGGCAAGGCAATGGGGCTGGTTGCGATAGGCGGCTAATTTAGCTTTGGCTTTCAGGCGGGGGAAGAGGGCGGTGGTGCGGTTGGCGTTGAAGAAGGGGGCCTGGATGGGCCGGGGCCAGGTTTGCCGCAGTTGGCTGGGATCGGCCTGAAGTTGGGTGCAGAGGGCGGTGATCCCGGTGGCAGCTTCGCCCGATCGGCTCAGGTGGCGTAGATCGAGCCGGACCATTGCTAAACCAGCGGCGGCGAGGTTGGCCAAGCGATCGAGAATGAACTGATTCTTGTCCAGAAACATTAAGGTGCCATGCGATGTTTCGTAGGTGGGAAACTGACGCTGGGGGCTGTCTGCAAAGGCGACGTGGGCGGTGAGAGGGGACTCATCGGGGTCATCCTTACCAGGAACATGGGGGGCTAGGAGCGATCGCGGTGAATAAAACAACAGAATCGGTCCCGCACCAAGCACTTCGCATTCGACGGGTAATTGCTGGCAATAGTCAATCAGGGTGGCTTCGGGCAGTTCGATCGATAAAATCAAGCGTTCAAGGGAAGGATGCAATAGCTCACACCACCCCTGCAAGGCTTCCCAGTTGTGATTGCCAGTTTCCGCGATCAGGTGAATGGGCATTTGGGGTTGGTGGTGTTGCACCCAGGCGGCTGCGCCGATGTCACCCACGCGAATCGCATCAAAGCACGATAAATCCCAGGTCTGGAGGCGATCGCTAATTCCCTGCATCACTGGTTCGGTCATCAGGATATCCCACACCAGAACCGGACGCAGCCCCCGTTGCCGCGCCGCGATCGCCAGCCTTTGGGCCTCCTGCGGTGACAAGCTCCCCTGTCGTGCCGTGAGTCGGGGTTCCAATAGCACTTCTTGGATTCCCGGTGCCGCTGCACAGGCATCCAGATCCACGATCGTACTGACAAAAGTGTTAAAGTGCATTACCGTTACCTGGGAAAATTGAGTGCTGGGGTTAGATTGGTGAGTGAGGGCAATGGTGTGCCCCTCATTCGCCAGACAGGAAGCTTAGCCAGCAAAAATTAGCCAGCAAAAATTAGCTAAAAATCTGATAAAAATTAGCTAAAAAGATTAGCCTCTGAACATTGGCCAGTAAAAATTAGCTGAAAAGATTAACGCAATCATCCGGACTCCCGGAGAAGGGATAGGTCTAGGGTATGGTGTTAAGCAGCCGATTTGCAACACAGCAGTTGGGATCGAGCGGTGCTGATCTTGGAAATTTTGAGGCAGAGGTGTGAAGTATTTCCCGAATCGAGGGCATCCAGCGTCACCCAGGGGGCATTCGTTGCGTTTGTCCCTGATTGCTGCGGGTGGACTGCTACCGGTCGCCGGTATGACTCCTAGTTGGGCTGCTCTTCCCAGCAGTACGATTCCCCAGGAAAGAGACCGTGTGAACGCCCCTGTGGTCACAACCGCGAGTCCGATAGCCCTATCATCCGTTGCCATACCGATTGCAATCCCCGTTGTTGAAACTGCTGGGGCAACTGCCCCACGGGTCAGCCCCCTGCCTGCTTTGCCAGCCGTTCCGGCAGCAGTGGGTCCTCTGACCCGCTTGACTGCCGTTGAGTTCAGCGATCCCCGTGCTTCCCTCGTGGCCCAGGAACCCCAACTGCGACCAGGGAACCTCCCCAATCCGGTTCCGCCTGCCCCCACCCTCTTTCCCCCAGCAGAGGTGCCTGCGCCCCAACCCGATCCGTTACAGGTGCCAGTGCCGAACCTGCCGACGCCTACACCGGAAACGCCGTCTACGGATGTCCCCGATACGATTACGGTCGATCGCCTTGAGTTTGAGGGAAATACGGCCTTTAGCGATGCAGAATTGGCGGCGGTCACCCGCGAGTTTACGGGCCGATCGCTCAGTTTTGGCGAACTGTTGCAGGTGGAAGCCCTAGTGACCAAAACCTATACGGATGCGGGCTATATCAACTCTGGCGCGGTGATCCCGGCGGGCCAAACCTTCCCACGGGATGGGGCGGTGGTGACGGTGCAGATCATTGAGGGGGGCATTGAAGATATCGAAGTGAGGGGTACCCGTAGGCTCCGACCGGAGTATGTCCGATCGCGGCTGGCGATCGCGACGAAGGCCCCGTTGAATCGGGAGCGGCTGCTGGAGGCGCTGCAACTCTTACAATTAAATCCGCTGATCGCAAGTATTTCCGCAGAATTGCAGGCGGGAACACGCCCGGAATTGAGTTTACTGAAGGTGCAGGTGAGTGAGGCGGATGCGTTTGCCGTCGATCTGTTTGCGGATAATGGCCGGGTTCCCAGTGTGGGCAGTTTTGAGCGGGGGGTGGAACTGCGGCATGGCAATTTGTTGGGCTGGGGCGATGCGCTGGCGCTGACCTATACGAATACGGATGGCAGTAATGAGTATGAGTTTAGCTATGCACTGCCGGTGAATCCGCGCAATGGGACGGTGCGCCTGTACGGGAGTCTGACGGATACAGAGGTGATTGAAGCGCCGTTCGATCGCATTAATATTACGGGGGAATCGAAATATCTGGAGTTGAGTTTCCGGCAACCCATTATTGAGAAGCCCAATCGGGAGTTTGCCCTGGGCTTAATGGGGTCGTTCCAGGAAAGTCAGACTTTTTTATTAGGGGAGGCGTTTCCCCTGTCGCCAGGGGCGAATGAGGATGGGATTACCCGTGTGATGGCCCTGCGATTTTTCCAGGATTATTTGTCGCGGCAACCAAGGGCAGTGTTTGCGGCGCGATCGCAGTTTAATTTAGGTCTGGATGCCTTAGGTTCTACGGTCAATGACGATGCCCCAGATAGTCGCTTTTTCAGTTGGCGGGGACAGGCGCAGTATGTGCGGTTGTTGGCTCCGGATACGCTGTTGGTGCTGCGATCGGATGCGCAGTTGACGCCCAATTCTCTGGTGCCACTGGAGCAGTTTAGTGTGGGGGGGTTGAATAGTGTGCGGGGGTATCGTCAGGATAGTTTGCTGACGGACAATGGGGTGTTCTTGTCTGCGGAAGTGCGGATTCCAATTTTGCGGATTCCGGAGATGAAGAGACTGTTACAGGTGGCACCGTTTATTGATTTTGGGGTGGGCTGGAACCATGCCAGTGAGTTTAAGGTGCAGGGAACGAATACCCTGGTCGGTACCGGATTAGGGTTGATTTGGCAGATGAGCGATCGTTTATCGGCCCGGTTGGATTGGGGGATTCCTCTGACCGATCGGGACGATAGCGATCGCACGTGGCAGGAGAATGGGATTTACTTTTCGGTGCGGTTTACGCCTTTTTAGCGACGGGTCACCCGTCAACTCAGGAGGTCACTATGGGAGGTGTTGTGCTGGACGCTCACAAAGGTAGCAGTAGTGGCTCGACGAGCCAGTGGCGAACTTCACGGGATCTTTTTGTTGGAGTTATCCGGATCGTTGTCGCCGAACCAGAAGAGTGGAGTGGTAGATGCACCCTGATTTTTTAATGCCCTGGTTCGCAATGCGGATTAGGGCTTTTTTAAAGGGGTGCCGATCGCTGCCAAAGGCCCAGATCACAATGCACCAACATCATGTCCCTTGCAGTATGGGCACCTGATCCACCCAGATGCAGCTCTTAAGCTATCTAATAATAACAGAAACTTATTCCTCAACCGAGGGTCTGTTTATCAATGTTCAACAATTCTGCCAGCAAATGATCCGGACGGGCCAGCCGCCAGTTCCCTAGAGATGGCGCAGGAGTTGTTCAATCATGCGGTTTGCTTGGTCTGCATAGCTGCCCCCAAAAAGATTGAAGTGATTGAGGATGTGATACAGGTTGTAAAGTACTTGGCGCTGTTCATAACCCGCCGCGATCGGAAAAACTTCGTTGTAGCCTTCATAAAACGGAGCCGGAAACCGTCCAAATAACTTGCTCATCGCCAGATCGACTTCGCGATCGCCCCAATAGGTTGCCGGGTCAAAGATCACCGGCTCCCCCTCGCTGGTAATCGCCGCATTGCCGGACCAGAGGTCACCGTGGACCAGAGAGGGTTGGGGGTGATGATCCGCCAGAAGCGGGGGCACCGCCGCCAACAGTTCCGCCTGTCGCGGGAAGTGCCCCCCTCGCCGCGCCGCCAATTGGAACTGAAACGCCAGCCGATGATCGCGAAAAAATGTCGCCCAGTCCTGGGTCCAGGGATTCGGTTGCGGGGTTTCGCCGATCGTATTATCCCGGTCCCAGCCAAATTGAGGGTTGCCTTGGGTGGGTTGCCACTGGTGCAAAGCGGCCAACTGTTGCCCCAGGCGGTGCCAACTGGCTGTACCCGTTCCCCCCAGGTTGAGATATTCCAATACTAAATAGCTCTGTCCCGCGGCAACGCCACAGCAAATCGGTCGCGGTACCCGGATCGTCTGGGTAGCAGCCATTTGCGCCAGCCCCAACTGTTCCGCCTCAAACATGGTAACCTTCGAGGCGTGGTTGAGTTTGACGAAATATCGCTCATCGCCCTGGTTCAGCAGATAGGCTTGATTGATGCAGCCCCCACCCAGCGATCGCACGTGCGGCTTGGACAAAGGCGTTCCAGTCACCTGGGTAATGTGTTGGGCGATCTCAGTCCACATGGACAAGGGTCCTTGCGCAACGGCTAGTCCCAGGTTATCGCGAAATTCGCCCTAAACTGCCTAAACTAACGGAAGGTTAGCATTGTTACCCCTTGATTCAGACACCCGATTACTCATCGATGGCATGACTGTTCATCCCCAACCAGACACCTCCCACCCCGCCGCTTGGTTTGAACCTGTTTATGCCCAAGCCAACTACAACCCCGACCACATTCCCTGGGCCAAGCGACACCCCCACCCCTACCTGCTCCAGTCCTTGTCCCCATCCTCGCTACCACCCGCCCCCACCTGCGCGATCGTGGTTGGGTGTGGTCTAGGTGATGATGCCGAAGCCCTCGCCCAGGCTGGCTTCACCGTCACCGCCTTCGACATCTCGCCCACCGCAATTAGCTGGTGCCAGCAACGCTTCCCCCAGTCCCCCGTAACTTATACCACTGCTGACCTGCTCGATCTCCCGCCCCCCTGGCTGGGGGCTTTCAGCTTTGTCTGGGAAAACCGCACGATCCAGGCCCTACCCTTGGCCATTCGTACCCAAGCGATCGCTGCTGTCGCTGCCCTGGTTGCGCCTGGCGGCAAACTGCATCTGGCGACCCATTGGCGTCCTGATGATACCGTTCCTACCGGTCCCCCCTGGGCTGTCAGCGATGGCGAACTCGCAGAATTCACCCACCACGGTCTTACCGAAGCCCAACGTCAACTCGTTCACGATGCGTCCAAAGCCCTCACTTTCGCCTATTTGGAATTTACCCGTCCCTGACGGGGCTGGTGCAGGAGGGAAAATTGGCGTTGTCGCCGGGTGCATCTCACTGGTGCGACCCTCACCCTAAATCCCTCTCCCAGAGCGGGAGAGGGACTTGAAAATCCGGCTCCCCTTCCCCCCATCCCCCCGCAAACGGGGGGTTAGGGGGGCTGGGAGAAGGGGTTGGGGAATGAGGGCTGCAACTCGCTGCTGCGACTATCTAAAGTTATCTAAGTTACCTAAAAGTTAATCACCTGCGCTAAGGTAGCCACAAGCCTTGCTACCCTCAATGTGTTACTGGCCACGATCGCGCCTATGTCTCTACCAGAATCCAGTCGCTTCCCCCTCACCGAGGATCTCACCATTTGTCGAGTCCTGAATGGCATGTGGCAGGTCTCCGGTGCCCACGGTCCGATCGATGCCTCAGCGGCGATCGCGGCCATGTTTCGCTACGTTGATGCGGGTTTTACCACCTGGGACCTGGCTGATCACTATGGACCGGCGGAGGATTTTATGGGTGAATTTCGCCAACGCCTGCGGACGGAACGGGGGGAAGCTGCCCTCGACCATTTGCAAGCGTTTACCAAATGGGTCCCCCGCCCGATGCCCATGACCCGCCGGGTGGTTGAGGAAAATATTCAACGATCGCGGCAACGCATGGCGGTTGATAGCCTGGATTTACTGCAATTCCACTGGTGGGATTATAGCGATCGTAATTATCTAGAAGCTTTACGCATCCTCACGGATCTCAAAACCGAGGGCTGGATCAACCATCTTGCCTTAACCAATTTTGATACAACCCACACCAAAACGATCCTAGATCACGGGTTCCCGATCGTCTCCAACCAGGTGCAATTTTCACTGATCGATCGGCGTCCCCTGAAAAAAATGGTGCCGCTGTGTCAACAGTGTGATGTGAAATTGCTGGCCTATGGTACCCTCTGTGGGGGGCTGCTGTCGGAGAAATATCTCGGTGTCGCTGAACCGAGTCGTACTAAACTAAACACGGCTTCCCTGCGGAAATACAAAAACATGATCGATGCCTGGGGGAGTTGGGAACTGTTCCAACAATTGCTGGCGGCTTTGCAGGCAATTGCCCAGAAACATGGCGTCACCATTCCGAATGTGGCTGTGCGCTATGTTCTGGAACAACCCGCAGTCGCGGGAGTCATTGTGGGGGTGCGGTTGGGTGTTTCTGAGCATTTAGCGGAGAACGCCCAGGTGTTTACCTTCAGCCTCGATCGCGAAGATTACGAGCGGCTAGAAAGTGTGTTGGAACAATCTCAGGATCTCTATCGCTTGATTGGCGACTGTGGGGATGAATACCGCTAACGGAACCGAGCCAGAACTTGGGCCATATAATCTCCCCAGAGTTTAGCCGCGATCGCACTACTACCCGAAGTGGGTGAATTATCATCATTGCCCAACCAGATGCCAGTCGCGATTCCAGCAGGGATCCCATTGCGCATCGCTACCTCCGGGAGATAGCCCACAAACCAGGTATCGACATTATCATTCGTCGTTCCGGTTTTCCCCGCTGCGCCGGCTCCGATATTGGCATTGCGTCCGGTACCGGCTTGCACCACCCCCTGTAATAAGGTCGTCATCGTAGCCGCTACCTCTGCCGACACTGCCGGTTGATTCGCCTCAGCCGTGTTGGCAAAATCGTAGATGACCCGGCAACTTTGGGCATCATTGCGATCGCGGCAATCGCCACTATCCAGCACCCGCTGAATCGCATGGGGTCGGTTATACACCCCGCCATTGGCAAAGGTGGCCACAGCCCCCGTCATCTCCAACACCGTGACCTCACTTTCTCCCAGCGCTAAACCGGGCACTGGCTTTAACGGGGACTCAATGCCCAAGCGTTGAGCTAGCCGCACCACCCGGTTTAACCCCACGGCCTGGGCAATGCGCAACGCCACCACATTCTCCGACTGGGCCATCCCCTGGTACATATCCACCGCCCCACCTCCACTGCGCTGACAGCCGGAAAAGGTTTGTCCCTGCCAGGTCAAGGGTGCACAGGAAAAGGTTTCACCAGGAGACATCCCCTGCTCCAGGGCAGCGGCATAGACGAGGACTTTAAACGTCGATCCCGGCTGGCGCAGGGCTTGGGTCGCCCGATTAAACTGACTGTCGGCATAGTCTACCCCCCCCACCATGGCCATAATGGCTCCCGTTTGCGTGTCGATCGTCGCGATCGCCCCCTGGGAAAACCCTAACGCCGCCCCCTCGGTATTGATCACGGCCTTCAGCGCCGTTTCGGCCTCGGCCTGGATCTGGGGATCGAGGGCCGTCTCAATAATAAAATTGCCTTCCTGGGCTAGTTGGCTCCCCAAGAGACGTTCTAGTTCGGCAAAGACGTGATCGTAAAAATAGGGGGCGATCGTGCTTTCCAACTGCTCCCGGGCACGGGGGTTAATTTCAATGCGCGATCGCCGGGCACGCTGGGCCTCGGCTTCGGTAATAAACCCCTGGGTGAGCATGCGACTGAGGACACGATCGCGCACCTGGACCGCCGCTTCATAGTTCCGAATCGGGTTGAAACTATTGGGGGCTGGCAAAATCCCCACCAGCGTCGCCGCCTCCGACAGGGTGAGGTCACGGGCCGATTTACCAAAGTAAAACTGGGCCGCATCCTCAAAGCCATAACTGCCGCTGCCTAGGTACACCCGGTTCAGGTAAGTGCGCATCAGGAAGTCCTTGCTGTAGACCATTTCCAGCTTCAGCGCCACGATCGCCTCCCGGATCTTGCGTCCTGCCGAGTCGGCAGTACCCACGTAATCGCGGAAGAGACTGCGGGCCAACTGCTGGGTGACCGTACTGCCCCCCTCCTGGACCGAGCCACTGCGCACATTGGTCACCACCGCCCGCAGAATGCCGATCGGGTCTACGCCCAAATGCCAATAAAACCGGGTATCTTCGGAAGCGATGACCGCATTGGGGAGATAGGCCGGAAAATCCGATAACCGGGCAAACTCAATATGGGCACGGCTGTAGGGTTCGCGCAGGGGCGTTACGTTGTCACGGGCATAGACAATCACAGGACCCTGGATGGAATGGGGCAGGGGCCGCACGGAGAATTTTTGCCATTCCAGACCAATCCACAAAGCCAGCAGCAGGCTTAGCCCTGTAAAACCATAGATCCCATAGCGCAGGACGCGAATATAGGGATCAAAACAGGTGAGCGTCACCACATTCTGAAGGTCCGGCGGACCCAGGGTAAAGCGATCGCCATGCCGGAGTCGATGTTTACCCGTAAGCCGGTGCCGCCCCCGATAGGTCCCATTGGTGGACCCAGGGTCCTCCACCCAGAACCAGTTGGGATGCTGGGGATCGCGATCGAAGGTCAGATGGCATTCACTG
Organism: uncultured bacterium; assembly: GCA_964536415.1. Taxonomy (GTDB): domain Bacteria; phylum Cyanobacteriota; class Cyanobacteriia; order B231; family B231; genus Trichothermofontia. The sequence goes on along the minus strand of CAZHXN010000075.1, from coordinate 5,114 downwards.
ACCAATTTGTTTTGCACCTGGATATCCAGCGCCGACGTATCCGGCTGTTGGCTGCGCCCCAAACTGTAGTGATCGCCCGCGAGGGGGTAGGGAGATGGGTGCTGATCAGGATGCTGGGGATCATGCACCCGGAGTTTGAGGACCCTCGCACGGGGTTTAAGCTTCTGGGAGATTTCCGTCAAACCCAGCACGGCAGTTTGGACCGGTGGCAGCCCGCCTTGGGGCACCGTGTAGGTGAGGGTAACCCCCTCCGCCAGATCGGGAGGGCCAAGGGTAAAGCGATCGCCATGCCGCAACCGTTGCCGGGTTACCCGTTGCTTACCCTGGTAAATGCCATTTTGCGACTGTTCATCTTTAATCCAAAACCAGTCCAGTCGCTGCGGATCGCGTTCAATGGTGAAATGGCGTTTGCTCACCATCGTATTGCGGATTTTAATATCACAGGAACTACTCCGTCCGCCGGTATAGTAGTCCCCAACTAAATGGTAGGGATTGCTGTGTGCACCAGGATGCTGGGGATCTTCAATACGTAGTTCGGGGGCCTGCGCGTTGGGTTTTAGCTTAAGGTGGGATAAATTGCCAGGGACAACCGTCTGCACGAAATTCGTCAGGGTGGTCATGATTGGGTTTGATTTTCGGGGGGGCGGGGGCGTTGGCGTCATGGTCATAGCATAGGATGGGCATTACCACGTAGGGTTGGCGGTTAGCAAGGCTTCCACTTCGTGACTGGGTAAGGGATGCGAGAACAAATAACCCTGACCATACTCACAGTTGCGCTCCCGTAAGTATTGCAGTTGCTCGATCGTCTCGATCCCCTCGGCAACGACGCTAAGTTCCAAGTTATGTGCCAACATGATAATCGTTTGGGTAATTTCGATCCCAGTGGCACCATGACTATCGGTGTGGGGATTGATCGTATTTACAAAGGACCGATCGACCTTGAGGATATCGATCGGGAAACGATGCAAATAACTAAGGGAGGAGTACCCGGTCCCAAAATCATCGATACATAATTGTAGATTCAGGCGCTTAAGGGCGACAAAAATATCCTTAGAAAGTTGGATATTTTCCATAATCGTCCCTTCGGTAATTTCCAGGTTGAGCGTACCGGGGGCCATACCCGTTTCTGCCAGGATTTTCCCGACTTTTTCAACCAGTTGCGGTTGAGAGAATTGCTGGCTGGCCAGGTTAACACTTATTGTCAGGGGTGAGGCCTTGGGAAACTGCTGTTGCCATCGTTGGGCCTGGGTACAGGCTTCCCGCAGGAGCCAATCCCCGATAGCAATGATTAACCCAGTTTCCTCCGCTAGGGTAATAAATTCATCGGGCGGAACCAGCCCGCGTTGGGGATGCTGCCAGCGAATCAGGGCTTCAAACCCAGTAATATGACCGGTTATCAGGGAAACAATGGGTTGGTAGTACAGGATAAATTCCTGACGTTCTACGGCTCGCCGCAGATCATTATCGAGTTGCAACAGGGCCACTGCACGATCGTGCATCTGTTGATCAAACAGTTCATAGCGGGCACGCCCCAGAGACTTAGCGTGGTACATCGCCGTATCCGCGTCGCGCAACAATTCCTCTGGTAGATGGTAGCCAGTTGTGCTGAGGGCAATCCCCACACTTAAGGTGACAAACACCTCCTGATGATCGAGATAAAAGGGAATAGACAATTCCCGCTGCAAACGTTCAGCTAGGGCCGTGGCAGCCTCGATGCCATTAATATCTTCCAGAAGGATGGCAAATTCATCCCCCCCCAAGCGAGCCACCGTATCCCCCGATCGCAGACAGGCTTCTAACTTACGTGAAATGGCAATTAGGAGTTGATCCCCCACAATATGACCCAGGCTATCGTTAATCACCTTAAAGCGATCGAGATCAATAAATAACACGGCAAACAGATAGTCATCCCGTCGTTTGGCTAGTTCGATCGCGTGGGAGAGGCGATTCATAAACAGATTCCGATTCGGTAAACCCGTCAGGGCATCATGTAAGGCATCGTAGAGTAATTGTTTCTCAAAATTCTTGCGATCGGTAATATTACGAATAATCGCTAGAGCCTCATCTTGAGTAATCGTGACAATCCGCGCTTCATAGAATAGGATACTGCCATCAACTAAAGATTCATACTCAAACACCTCAGTACGGTTAGTTTGTAGCGTCCGTCGCACGTAGCGAATCATTTGTTGTGCGGCTGGGGTGGGCAAAATTTGATAAATATTCTGACTCACAAAGTTAGCAGATGAGCTTTGTAAAGGATGCCCTTTAGGAACCTTAAAGTCTAGAATAATGCCACTAGAGTTCAGATGTAACATGAGATCTGGGATGGCATCCAGTAAAGCACGATTCTTCGCCTCACTTTTGCGCAAAGCGGCTTCCGCCTGCTTATAATCCGTAATGTCAACAACGTAACTCCGAACTAAATCACTTTCATAAATGTAGTGGACCAATTGCCGAAAACAACGATCCTTGACATAGATTTCACGTTCAAAGTGTTTTTGTTCGCTATGATGTTTATTTACTGGCAAAATTCCAGCCAAAAGAGGATGTTCCAAAAGTAAGGTTTGTATTTCTGGAAAAACCTGAATAGCCGTTGGATTGAGATAGGTCAATTTTCCCTTCATACTAATTTCAATCACCGGATTGGGATTAAGTTCCGGGAAGGAAGCCAGTCGAATGAGTGAAGTTTCATAAACTTCCTTTGATTCAACATGGTCAGTAATCAGTGTTTTCTCTAAGATGTTGTCTTCTTCTTCGTCAATCTGGTTGAGCAGATCACTGATTTCACCACTTTCTAGGATCTTAGGATCGATCGCGGTGTAGGTTGTATAGTAACGCGCTTCAATATCCTTGCCGAAGCCAATGACATCTCCATGCTTGAGATCATGGGAGACTTTCGATCGACCATTAATGCGTAAGCCATTGGTACTTCGCTTACCTTGTAAATCACCATCAATAATACGAAATAGATAATTATTAGAATTAGGAACCGTCACCCGCAATAGGATGGCATGTTGACGGGATACCCAACGGGATTTTAAGGGAATCGAGTTATTGGGATCACGCCCGATCGAATAAGTAGAAGACTCCAGCGGAATCAAGCGTTTGTCTTGACTGTCTGAAACTACTAAATAATGGTAAATTTGCTGCTGCTCACCATTCATGGATTAGAGGTGCCCCTGGTATCTGCAAAGGGTTAGATTCTAACAACGCCCTGATGATCCTAACGAGCGAAGCCTCTCATTCCCATGAAACCAGTTAATCAGAAACGGGCGAGAGACCCCTGCTGCCGGCTGAGCGATAGGCCGCTGCCAAGAGGACAGCTTTTGCGAGTTGAACGCGCCCGTGCAATATCGGGTTAGGCCACTCGGCAAGCGGCGCTGAGTGGGGCCCATTAGCTGATCCCATTCAGCGATTATTCCCCTATTATGGGCAATCCGTAACCTGATCCCCACAGCACCCTAGCAACCTCATTCTGCCTTTGACCATATCCCAAGATCGTCAGAGTTGCAAAGTCACAGATACCAGGGCTAATGGCTCGACTGCATACCCCCTGTATTTGTCAAGATTCCTTAAAATTAAAGCGTTTACCAGGGGATAGCGATATGGACTGGCAATCTTGGCAAAAGGACTTGGCGCTTCAGCCCCATCCAGAGGGGGGCTATTATCGTGAATCCTATCGATCGCCGACCCGGATTGTCCTACCCCGGGGTGAACGGTATTGCAGCACGGCAATTTATTACCTTTTGGTGGGCACCCAGATCTCCCGGTTGCACCGCCTCCAGTCGGATGAAGTCTGGCATTTTTATCAGGGGGTGGGCCTTTGGGTACATGAACTGGATGCCACCGGACGGCATCATATCCATCGGTTAGGTGTCGATCTGGCGCAAGACTATCGGCCCCAGGTGGTGATTCCGGCAGGCCACTGGTTTTGTGCCGAGGTCGCCCCCCTGCCCACGGGTGTAGTCGATCGCGATCGGGCGTGCTTGGTGGGCTGCACCGTTAGTCCTGGCTTTGAGTTTATTGATTTTGAGATCGGCGATCGAGCGACTTTATTGGCCCAGTATCCCCAGCACCAAGCCTTCATCGAGCGCTTTACGCCCAATCCATAGGCCAGTGCTTGCGCTATCAACCTTAATTTGGGTAGGTTGGGTCAAACACCATGCGACTCAACCCAGCCAGTGTGTTGGGTCGTGCAGAGCGACGACCCCAACCTACCACTGGGGCGATTGCTGGGGAGTTGGGTAGCTTAGCAATCGCTTGGTGCCTTGGTGTCTGAGTGGTTTCTATGAGTGGTGCCTAAGCTGGCATACCCGCCGATCGTTCCGCTAGCCGTAACTTCGCCGATCGCGCCCTGGGATTTTCAGCCACCTCTTCTGACTCTGGTACAATCGGTTTCTTCGTAATCACAGTGAGGATCTCCGACTCGCGCAGCCGATGCTTCACCAGCCGATCCTCCAGGCTATGGAAACTGATGATGCCGATCCGTCCCCCTGGGGTGAGCCAAGCCGGCGCCTGGGCCAAAAACATTTCCAGGGCTGTGAGTTCTTGATTGACCGCGATCCGTAATGCTTGGAACACCCGCGTTGCCGGATGGATCGCTTTCCCCCGCGATCGCGATCGGGTCGCCGCAGGATAGCAGTAGGCGATCGTGTTGGCCAACGCCGTCGTCGAGTGAAAGGGGCGTTGGGCCACAATTCGGCGGGCAATGCGACGGGATAACCGCTCTTCCCCATAGGTGAAAAATAAATCCGCCAACGCCCCCTCATCGTAAGTATTGATAATGTCAGCCGCCGTGAGGACCTGCTTGGGGTCCATGCGCATATCCAGAGGTGCCTCGTGGCGAAAGCTAAAGCCCCGTTCCGGCGTATCAAACTGGGCCGAACTCACCCCCAGATCCGCGATAATGCCGTCAAACTTACCCAGTGCTGGTACCGGTCCCAAGGTTTGGAAATAGTCCGCAAAATTCCCCTGCCAGAATTGCACCCGATCGCCATAATCTGCCAGCGCCACTTGGGCCGCCGCGATCGCCAGCGGATCCCGATCGATCGCCACCACCCGCGTCTCTCTGCCCTGCGCCAGGATCAAGCCACTATGCCCACCCCCCCCCACCG
>CAZHXN010000074.1:0-20673 GCA_964536415.1 uncultured bacterium | reverse complement strand
TATTCAAGGGGGGGGAGAAACTCGCATTCCGGACCTCCTGGACCGCGATCCTCAACCCCGGCTCAAGACCCGTGGTATTGGGGGGTGGCGTGTACAACAGGGTATCCGTAGGCAAAATCCGGGTTTGCCCAGGAATGACATCGACCGGTGCATCCAGCGGCGATCGCTGCACCTGCAGGGTTCCCCCTGTCTCAAGGGCAGTGATTAAAAAGCCGCCAGCGGGAAACGTACCGGGATCAGAAGATAAGCGATCGCCGTCAGGATCAGTTGCACTTAACCCCAACTGACTAGCTGGGAACACATACGTTTCGCCTGCAACCGGGCCTGTAATCGTTAGGGCGACCGTCAAAGTGGGGGGACTGTTAATGGAAGTAATCGTAATCCCACTCGGTGTATTCGCCGCTGTACCCCCTGTCGGTAGAACTGGAAAGCTCGCCGTCGGACTCAGGGTTCCCTGGGAGACAATGGCCCCAGCCGTGCCATTATTGGTCGCATTCCCTACTACGAAGTCATCATTATCGATCCCCCCCCCATGCGTAATGCTCACCCTGCCAGCGGGAGTTCCACTGGTACAGATACTTGCGCCAAAACAGGGCGAGAAGGTATCCAATGCCACAGTACTCTGGACACGTACAGTGCCGACAGGAGCCTGAAGGGAGACATTGCCCCCAGCCCCTTCCCCCCTCAATCCTTCCGCCCGCAAAGTTGCTACCCGGATATTACCGGTGCTGACATTGAGATTAATGTTGCCAGCGTTCTCCGTCGTAAAACCACGAGGCGGTACCACTCTGGGTGAGAGATCGGGGGGAGGGATATATTCGATCGGGCTGGTATCGATCGCCCCAGCAGTCAACCCCCGACTCTGCGTAACAACACTCCCACCATTGGTTGCGATCGCACCGTTGATCACAATGGCACCATTCGGGGCTGACAACCTGACATTAAGAGGATAGTAGTCAGACTGGATCGGACGATCCACAGTGATGTTATTATCAGCCGTCAAACTCAAGGTTGCCTCACTAGCCGGAATGTCGTCCCCAACATTAATATCGTCATCAACAAAAGCCGTTTTCAAGATAGGAGCCGATACCGTAATATTGCCTTGCCCCCCCGTTCCGCTAGCTGTGTTAATAAAGACACTCGTTCCCTGGCTCAGGGTATCGGAAATTTGTTGGGCATTGATATTGGCGGTAGCCCCACTGGGATTAAAATTAGGACCCGGATTAGCAGGACTGGTCGGTCCCTCAGAAATCGTGATATCACTGGGGTCCAGAAGCCAGGTACCGGGTTGGCCCTGGGGAGCGCGAGCATCCACCCGTGCGCCGGTAATATCTAACCCCAACTTGCCAGAGGTTTCGACGAATCCCCCATTACCCCCTTCAGGTCCCCCCTGGGCGGAAATGTGACCATAAAAGCGGGTGGTGCCATCGGCCCAGACAATCACCCGCCCGCCGTCACCCTTGCTGAGGGCATCAGCCCAGATGTGGCTATGGACATCGGTATAGGTGAATTGGGCATTGGGGACAGCCCCCAGACCCTGATAATCCCCCCCGATGCGCACGGTCCCTCCTCGCGTGCCCGACGCGTTGAGATCGGCCCCCAAGAGGCCAACTTGCTGACCGAAGACATTAATGTTGCCGCCGACGGTTTGGGGGGATACCGCGTTGACTGGCCCCGCTACGATCGCAGTTCCGGCATCCGTTGGCACGACCACCCCCGATCCCTGTAGTTGCACGCGTCCGTCTGGCATCACGGCTAACCCAGTCGCCCCACTGACCCTTCCCCCAGTCAGCAGTTCTGGCAGGGAGGGGGTGGCTAACCCAGCACCCTGGGCCATGAGGGGGGTCATTTCCAGGCTCAACAGGTGTCCGGGCTGGCTGAGGCGAATCAGATTGGCCCCCGGTACCGCTGCAATCGTCACCTCACCGCCAGGAGCAGACAGGTTGCCGGTGTTGACGATCGTCCCCCCGAACAGGCGCAAATTGCGACCAGGGGAAACCGTGAGATTACCGGCTTGGACGATCGCGCCTGGTTGCGCCGTTGTGAAGGCAAATTGATTCGGGGTCCCAACCAGTTGGGCATACTCCGGCGACCCGATCGTCGTGAACCAGCCCTGGTCAAACCCAATGCCATTCGCAGTAACGGCGGTAAAATCTGCTGGTACATTGAGCGACGCATTCGGGCCAAACACAATCCCCGCTGGATTCAGGAGGAAGAGATTGGGATTCCCCCCACTGATTTGAATCAACCCATCAATGTAAGACGCCCCCCCCCCAACAATCCGAGCGAGGATATTGCGTAATTGGGGATTGGCTAAAAAATTGGCGATTTGCTGTTTGCTGAGGTTGAAGCGTTGAAAACTATGGAATAAATTGGCCCCATCACGGGAGGTTTTACCCCCTTCAATATCGAAGCGTTCGCGCAGCGTCTCCCCTGAAGAATCGCCCACGGGGCGAACAATCGTCCCCGTGCCATCCTGGGCGGGGGTAATGGGCTGGGCATCGGCGACTCCCAGGGATAGGGTACCCGCGATCGGAAAGACAAGAACAACTGGCAGCAGGTATTTCATGGCTAGAAACCTTTTGGCAAACAACTCACATCTCTCAAAGCCATCTCTCTTGAAGCATTAACACCGATCAACAGGGCGTTTGTTAAACCCCATTCGCGCCGTCTCCATTGGATCATCGCGCCAGAGATTGCCCCGCGCCCTAGCCCAGGCAACTGCCTACCCTACCGTTATAACGGCTTACAATCTGAATGCATAGATATCGATGGGGTTTCCCACTCAGCTTGTCCCGTGAAGCATAGGAGCAGTCCGGCCAATTTCGGCAGCATCCTGATCAGTCAGGGAATTAAGGTCTAGGAATTAAACGGCCCAACGGGAGACGCGAGCTAGAGGCCCCCTGCCCCCCGTGGGTCTGCCAAACGGTATCCGTGATTGCCAGTTATCGTCGAAACACCTGTCAGTTTGAAGAAACGTGAAGATCTCTCAACTCAGGCGCTTCGTAGGATCTACCAAACTTGTACGCTACTCAGAGGACTGGTTTGGCCTCTGTAAGTGCCCGCTTGTCCTGGTTACCCTGAACCGTGCTGGTTGGAAGCCTGCACATAAGCCAAAATACTTATCGCTTATGGCCCTATGCCCAGCTTCACGCCGTAGGTTAGCTTTGGGGACCAACGATCGTGGCCTTGCAAAAGTTTACAGAAGTTAAAATTCAGTCAGGTAACCTTACCTGCTCGCTATCCCCATTGACCTAGAGAGTTTTGCGATATGCATTTGAGTGAACTAACGCATCCCAACCAGTTGCATGGCCTATCGATCGCGCAACTGGAGCAAATTGCCCGTCAAATTCGGGAGAAACACCTCCAGACGATCGCCGCCAGTGGCGGTCACTTGGGACCAGGGCTAGGCGTGGTTGAACTCACCCTCGGCCTGTACCAAACCCTGGATCTTGACCACGATAAGGTGATCTGGGATGTGGGCCACCAAGCTTATCCCCACAAGCTGATTACGGGCCGCTATAACCAATTCCACACCCTGCGGCAGAAGGATGGCGTCGCGGGCTACCTCAAGCGTTCTGAGAGCCGATTCGACCACTTTGGGGCCGGTCATGCCTCGACCAGTATTTCCGCCGCCCTGGGGATGGCCCTTGCCCGTGATCTCAAGGGGGATACTTTTAAAGTGGTGGCGATTATTGGGGATGGTGCCCTGACCGGGGGGATGGCCCTGGAAGCGATCAACCATGCGGGCCATTTACCCAAGACCAATCTGATGGTGGTGCTGAACGATAATGAGATGTCGATTTCCCCGAACGTTGGGGCGATTTCGCGTTACCTGAACAAGATGCGCCTGAGTCCGCCGATGCAGTTCCTCAGCGACAATCTGGAGGAGCAGTTTAAGCATTTGCCGTTTGTGGGCAATTCCCTATCACCGGAGTTGGAGCGGCTCAAGGGCGGCATGAAGCGGCTGGCGGTCTCTAAGGTGGGGGCGGTCATCGAGGAGTTGGGCTTCACCTACATGGGGCCGGTGGATGGCCACAATCTGGAAGAATTGATTGCCACCTTCCAGCAGGCGCACCAGATTCATGGTCCCGTCCTGGTCCACGTGGCCACGGTCAAGGGCAAGGGTTACGAACTGGCGGAGAAAGATCAGGTGGGTTATCACGCCCAAAGTCCCTTTAACCTGGCCACCGGGAAGCCGCTGCCATCCAGCAAACCGAAGCCGCCTAGCTATTCCAAGGTGTTTGCCCATACGCTGGTGAAGCTGGCGGAGAATGATCCGCGCATTGTTGGGATTACGGCAGCGATGGCAACCGGGACGGGGTTGGATAAGTTGCAGGCGAAGTTGCCCAACCAGTACATCGATGTGGGGATTGCTGAGCAACACGCGGTGACCTTGGCGGCGGGGATGGCCTGTGAAGGGATGCGCCCGGTGGTGGCGATCTACTCCACCTTCCTGCAACGGGCCTATGACCAGGTGATCCATGACGTTTGCATCCAGAAATTGCCGGTCTTTTTCTGCATGGACAGAGCCGGGATCGTCGGAGCCGATGGCCCGACTCACCAGGGGTTGTATGACATTCCCTTCCTGCGCTGTATCCCTAATATTGTGCTGATGGCTCCCAAGGATGAGGCGGAGTTGCAGCAGATGATCGCGACGGGGGTTAGCTATACCGATGGCCCGATCGCGTTGCGCTATCCCCGTGGCAATGGCTTTGGGGTGCCCCTGATGGAGGAAGGTTGGGAACCGTTACCGATCGGCAAGGCGGAAGTCCTGCGACATGGGGACGATATCCTGCTGGTGGGCTATGGCTCAATGGTGCATCCGGCCCTGCAAACGGCGGAAATCCTGAGCGAACATGGGGTACAGGCGACGGTGGTAAATGCCCGCTTTGCCAAACCCCTGGATACGGACCTATTGCTCCCCTTGGCGAAGCAAATTGGCCGGGTGGTGACGTTTGAGGAGGGCCAAATCATGGGTGGCTTTGGTTCCGCCGTGGCCGAGGCGCTCTTGGATGCAGATATCCAGGTGCCCGTGCTCCGGTTGGGGGTTCCCGATGTGCTGGTGGATCATGCCAAGCCGGAGGAGTCGATGGTGACGCTGGGCCTAACGCCCTCGCAAATGGCCGATCGCATTCGCGATCGTTTCCAGGTCAAATCACCCACACCCATTACGGTTTCCTAGTTCCTTCAATCTGTTAGGTTAATGTAGGTTGGCGTCGAGACTGCGAGAGGCAACACCCTGCATTTAGCCGATTCTTTCTACAGCCTTTGTCACCTCAGTGAGGCGACAAAGGCTGTAGCACATCTGAAACTCGGATTCTCATCCCCCAAAACAGGGACGACCACCGCACTGCCTGGGATTTACAGTCATTCTGTCCAATAAGGCTGACTAACCATCTCCTCGACAATCCGTCTGGTTCTTCTGGGTTTTCTTCTGGGTTTATAGTGGGGGTGCTACGCGCCTCCACCATAAACCCAGCATTTTAGTTCTTGAATTTGTAGCTTTTTGCACTGTTACACCAAAAGCTCAGGCGAGCCATACGTCTTAATACACAGTCTTAATACACATAAGTTCTATTTAGAGAGGAAAAGCGCCCTTCTCCTGTCTGCCTAGCGTAATCCTTTGCCTCTTAGGCGGTCGTCAAGGCCCATTCCTTGGCCCAGGACAGGGTTGCCTCGACTTGGGCCACGCTGGGGGCTTCACAGTAGAGGCGCAGTAAAGGTTCGGTCCCGCTAAAACGGATGAGCAGCCAATAGCCATCCCCCAGACAAAACTTATAGCCATCGATCGCCTGAATCGATCGCACAGGTTGACCCGCAACTACCTGGGGCGGATCGGTTTGCAACTGCACCAGTAAACGGGCGCGGGCCTCCAAACTGGCCAGGGGTAAATCAATCCGATCGTAGGCCGAGCGTAACCCGGTTTGGGTCACTAACTGGTCGTAAAGGGTGCTCAGATCTTGCCCGGACTGGGTGCAGGCTTCCAGCAAATAGAGGGCCGACAGGAGGGCATCCCGCTCTGGGACGTGGGTGCCGTAGCCAATGCCCCCCGATTCCTCTCCGCCCAAGAGGACCGGCTGTTGCTGGGCGGCTCGCGCCAACATCCGATCGGCAATGTATTTATAACCAATCGGCGTTTCATAGACTGGTAACTGGTGCAATTGGGCTACCTGGGGAATCAGGTCGGAGCCGCTGATGGTTTTAATCACCTCGCCCGTTAACTGCTGGCGGGTGACCAGATGATCGATCAAGATGGGAATCAAAATCTGGGGACTCAAGAATTCCCCTTGGCCATTCACGGCGGCAATGCGATCGCCATCGCCATCAAACACAAGCCCGATCGCCACGCTGCCCTTGGGTGCAGTGTCAGCCCACTGGCGGAGTTGACTGAGGAGAGTTTCCAGGTAACGGGGTAAGGGTTCCGGAGCACCGCCGCCAAAGAAAGGATCGCGATCGCCGCGCAGTTCGTGAATCTCAGTCCCTAAAATCCGGGCCAATCCCCCCGCTGCGGCGCCATGCATGACATCCGCAAACACCTGTAACCGGCCTGCGGCGATCGCCGCCCGGATGGCCGCAATATCCACCTTCGTCGCCAATGCCCGACAGTAGTCATCCCAGGGGTCGAAGGTAGGAAAGGGTTGGGTAGCGGCTTGGGGAGCCAATTGGAACTGGGGATCGATCGCCGCTTCCACCTGTTGGGTCACCTCCGGCGGCACCGATCCGCCAAAGGCCCCCTTAATCTTCAGCCCAGAGTAGTAGGCGGGGTTATGACTGGCCGTAATCACAAGGGCACCCAGGGCACCCCGTTGATGGGCCGCCCAACTGAGGGCGGGGGTTGGCGCATAGGTAGCCGCCAGGAGTGGTTCCAATCCCTGGGCCGCGATCGCCGCCGCCGTAACTTGGGCAAAGACCTCCGAGAGAAACCGGCGATCGTACCCCACCAGAATCGTGCGACTCTGGGTGTTGGGTCCGTAGGTTTGCTGGAGAACTTGGGCTGCCGCCTTAGCCGCCTGGGCCAAGCGATCGCAGGTAAAGTCAGCGGCAATCACCCCCCGCCAACCATCTGTACCAAACTGAATCGGGGCACTGGCGCTGGGGATAGAAACGGGAGCACTCATACAAAGACGAATAGGCTGAGTTAGAAGTAAAGCAAGAGACTGGCAATACGGTTCAGGTGATTTGCACTCGTCCAGTGCAGCAACTGGTCAAAGGCTAAAGCCTGACAGAGACCGGGGCTGAGCACTGGCGCAAGCCCCCCTCAATGCCTAGGGATTGGTGGAATCAGTCGCTACACTAGGAGAGTAGGGATGCTACAGCTCATCATGGCCCAATCACAACCAGCAAAGTTGATCGCAACCGGTTGGGACCACCGATAGGGGAGTTTCTACCGATAGGGTATCGCTGCTACGAATAAAGAATATAGCCAATATAGCCCCTGAATATAGCCCCTTTGCGCAACTGCTTGTACTAGATTACTGTCTTATGCGAACTGGACAACCCCAGATATCACCCTCTCCCGAACCAGAACTGGCTGTGAACCCAGACCCAGCATCGGCTAACTTAGACTGTGCAACTAACTTAGACCGTGCAACGGTTACCCCCACCCCGCTCAGACCTTGCCTCCCCCCAGAGGCTGGCCAGTCATCGCTGGTCCAGCAGTTGCAACAACAGGTTCAACGGCTGGATCTGCTCAACCGCATCAACGCGACAATCCATCGCAGTTTGAATTTAGAAACGGTTTTACAAACGATCGTCACCGAGGTGCGCCAACTCCTCCAGACTGATCGCGTCGTCATCTACCAATTTCAAGCAGACTGGCAGGGCCAAGTGGTGGTCGAAGCCGTGGAGGGAACTTGGCAGTCAGTCTTAGGCACCATTGGTCGGGATGATTGTTTTTCGGGAGAATATGCCCACCTGTATCTGGCGGGCCGGGTGCGGGCAATTGATAATGTCGCAACTTCAACCCTGGGGGACTGTCATATCCGCTTCCTCCAGCGTTTGCAGGTTCAGGCCAATTTGATTGTGCCGATTTTGGTTGGAGATGGTTCACCGGATGCGTCGCATAATCGTCTGTGGGGTCTCCTGATTGCCCATGAATGTCGCGGCCCCCGCCACTGGCTTCCCTGCGAGACGGAGTTTCTCCAGCAATTGGCCGCTCAGGCCGCGATCGCGATTCAACAGGCCGAACTCTACACCCAGGTCCAACGCACGGCAGAGCAAGCCCAACGTCAGGCAGAGCAATTGCAGGTAGCCCTGACGGAATTGAAATCGGCCCAAGCGCAGTTAATTCAAAGCGAAAAATTGTCGAGCCTGGGGCAGATGGTCGCGGGGATTGCCCATGAGATCAATAACGCCAATACCTTTGTCCATGCCAACCTCCCCTATGCCAGCCGCTATTTTGAGGTCTTTAGTCGTCTCCTTGATCGCTATGACACAACAAGTCTCACCTTGCCAGCGGCGGAGCGCCATGCTCTGGTACACGCGATCGCCCAGATTCTGGATCTGCCGGAAGCCGAGACGGCGTCTCCCCCGGAACTGGCTGAACTCGTAACAGCGGAATTGGACTATATTCAGCAGGACTGTGCGGAACTGATGCGATCGATGGAGGAGGGGAGTCGTCGCATTCGGGAAATTGTGCTGTCCCTACGCAATTTTTCCCGCCTGGATGAGGCCGGCTATAAGGTCGTTGATCTCCACCAGGGGTTAGATAGCACCCTGTTAATTCTCCAGCATCGATTCCAGCGGGGTATCCGTTTAGTGAAGCAGTATGAATCCCTACCCCAGGTTGGCTGTTACGCGGGGCAGATTAACCAGGTCTTTCTCAACCTATTAAACAACGCGATCGATGCGGTGACACTTCCCCAGGAGGCGGCTGCACCCACGCCAGCAGTCATTACGATTCGCACCTGGCAACCCGATCCCGATTGGGTGGCGATTACGATCGCGGATACCGGACCCGGCATTCCCCTCGCCATCCAGGCGCGGATGTTTGATCCCTTTTTCACAACTAAAGAGGTGGGACAGGGACGAGGACTAGGGTTGGCGATCGCCCGTCAGATTGTTGTCGATGGCCACGGAGGTGAGTTGCGCTGTATCAGCGAACCGGGCCAAGGCACCGAATTTCAAGTATGGCTCCCGGTGCATTCCCCCCAACCGAGCAGTTGACGCCACCAACCGTGTGCTTATAAAAGTTGACACTCCGTAATTACACTGAGTATTCCCTGTGGTGAAGTGGGCATGCTTATCCTAGCTGACAAGCTGTCAGGGTGCTCACCCCCGGCGCAGGTGCAAGTGCAGACGGGCGGTGAGCTTGCTAATGTGCTGATCTATCGATTCTATCGATAGGCTATCGCCCCGTTTACCGGCACTTAGTCATGATGCATCCAGTCTCCAGGTAATACGGTAGTCTTCCCTTCTGAGTACGCTGAATCCTCGTTTGCATCTGGCTTTTCCTCCTCAGACGGATGAGCAGGGGGGCCGGAGGGTTGCTCCGGTGGGGGAAGGGGGGACGGCTGGGGGAGGAGGATGGTACTTGGTTCTTCTGGGATGGGCGTTTCTGGAGCAGGCGCATCCTGTACCCGCTCAAGGGAGGGGTTCGGGGTGGGGTGCGCCAGAAAGGCGGTATGGGGTGACCAGGCGATAGGTTCTGGATCGTGCAGGGTGGCTGGGTCCCCCGTCGGTAGCGCAGGGCCAGTAGCTCGATTGGCATCCAGGGGAGATGGCAACCCAAGCGGGGTGGCCCGATTAGCCAAGTCATCCCCGGTTGTCGGCTGGAGATCGGCGGGCAAGGCCGCGATCGCGGCGAGGGCCTCAGCCGCCGAAGCATAGCGCTGGATATAGTCATGGTGCACCATCTGATCGATGATCGCGACGAGGGCTGGCGGCACCTGGGGCACCAGATTGTGCCAGAGAATCGTCCCCGTGGCGGAATCATGTTCCAAACTGCGGGGGGGAAGGCCCGTGAGGGCCTCGATCGCAATCATGCCCAAGGCGTAGAGATCACTGTTGAAATGGGGTCGCCCCGCCGATTGTTCACTCGGCATATACCCCGGTGTGCCCACGGCGATCGTAAATTTCGTGTTGGGGTCCAGGTCTGCGATCTGGGTTGATAACTTCTTCGCGATGCCAAAGTCGATAATGACCAGCCGTTGATCCGATTGGCGACGGAGAATATTAGAGGGTTTCAGGTCCCGGTGAATCACACCCTGGCTATGGATAAAGGCCAACACGGGCAGGAGATCTGCTAACATCTGCACCACCTGGGTGGGTGAAAACCGCCGCTCGATCAAGAGTTCACTGGACAGGGAACAGCCCTCAATCAACTCCTGCACAATATAAAACTCTTGGCCTTCCTCAAAAAACGCCAGCAATTGGGGAATCTGAGGATGTTGTCCCAACCGTTCCAGGGCATCAGCTTCTGTGCGGAATAACCGGCGGGCGAGTTCTAGGACCTTGGGGTTATCGGTAACGACCTTGAGTTGCTTGACCACACACTGGGGATGGCCGGGGCGCTGCGTGTCTTCTGCAACATACGTTTCGCCAAACCCCCCGGACCCTAACACCCGTATTATTTTGTAGCGATTGCTTAAGAACGTACCGGCGAGGGCCTGTTGTCGGGCCTGGAGGAGATCCTGAAGATCCTCCTGCTGGCTGATAATTTCCTGGACGATGGGTGACGTAGCGTAATGCTTGAGGGTATCTCGCAACTGGCGTTTCCAGCGTTGTTCTTGGGCTGTACCCACCACTAACTGAGCCAAGCCCCCCAGGAAAATCGTGCCTGCGGGGATCGCGATCGGCAGGATCAAATTTCCCTGCACCAAGGTCACATACCCCAGGACCAACCAGCTACTGCCTAGCCCCACGGCAAGGCTCCACCGCCCCAGGAGCGATCGCGGACGGGTCAGCACCCAAGTCGCCCCTGCGGTCACGATCAGAACGGCTAAACCCCGGAGGGGGGCCGGGGGGATGGCGTCGGCGATCGCGCGGCCCTGCAAAAGGGTGGCGATCGCCGTGGCATTGATCACAATCCCTGGCATTTTTTCCGGGAATAGCCAACTATTGGCAAAGGGGGTAGCGTGAAAGTCCTGATGGGCAAGGGCCGTTGATCCCACCAGCACAATCTTGTCCCGGAAGTAGGCCCCTGACTGGAATTGCTGCTGCCAGGTGTCGGGATCTAAGACATCCAGGAACGCGACCTGATCAAAGGCGGAGGCTGGCCCGTAGAAGAATAAATGGCTGCCAGCCGGTGTTGGGTAGGAGAGTTGGGCTGCCTGCAGGGTAGCCTCGGCAAAGGTGGGGATGCCACCGGCTAATTCCTGAAAGGCAACGGCTTGCGCTGGTGGTAAGCGCCGTAATTGCTCGTTGACGAATTGACTGCCTAACTGGTGAATCCGACCATTGGCTTCAATCGGGTAGTTAATCGTTCCAATCTGGGCAAACTCTTCAAATTGAGGAAGGGGAGCCAATAGGCGATCGATGCTGCCCGTCTGATTTTCCTGGGGGGCATATTGGGCCGCCAGGACAACCCGATCCCCCTTCCGTGCGAGGACTGCCGCCAGGGCACGATCGTCCTGGGGACCGTAGAGGCTGGGGGTGGTCAACAGCAAATCAAGGGAGACCGATCGCGCCCCCGCTTGCAAGAGGCGATCGATCACCAAGGCATAGGTCTGTCGTTGCCAGGGCCAGGTTTGGATAAGGGAGAGGTAAGGACGATTGATCCCAGCTTGTTGATACTCACTCGCCAGTCTCAGGGCATTGTCATCGATCGTCAGAATAACGATATTGGCTGGGGTGGGGACGGGTCCCCGTAGCTCAAAAAAGAGGGCCTGGGTCTGTCGCTCCAGCATTTGCACCCAGGGCAGATCGAAACCGGTGGCTAAGGCCGCGAGCAGCACCACACTCCCGGTCACCCAATTCCCCCAATGCCGTGCCTTCAACAGGTGTTGAATCCGCAGGTGTTGAATCCGCGTGACTGCCGTTTCCGGTCGCGTCGTCGCTCGCATCGCGTCTCCCCTGGGGAATTGCTCCTGGTCAGCAACCTCTGGTGCCGTGGGCAGCAGAGAGGTCACCTCGTCGTGCCATGAAGGCCGGGGCGCGGGGGAAGCGGGTGAGGGGTCCTGGTTCATTGCTGGCTTAAGCTCACGCAAAGGTCTAAGGTCTACAGATGCGCCCGCCAGTGCCATTGATTTGGGTGTCTTGGGTGGACACCTGCGCGGATTTCTAGTCTGGCACATGCGCCCAAATCGATGCAGGCTGGCCAGTCGTCTGTTGGGCAGGGATCGCTGCCCCGCGATCGCAGGCACGATCCCCCGCTAACTGCACTATGGCTTCGCAATGTCACTGACGTATCGCTTGCTCACTAGGCCACCACCCGGTTCTATCATAGGGGACAATTCCTATAGGGGGACGTAGATACCCCCTGTTTTCGTAGATACCCCCTGTTTTCTAGGAACCCCTTCTCCCTGGGCGAACTGTTTACCCCTTCTCTGAACTGTGACCGAACTCAGCAACCAACCCTTAACCCAGACCCACAATCAATTCTTGGCCGAAACGCTCCAACCCTTTCGGCAGGAGTTCACGGCCCTGGCTACCAAAACCTACTTTAACTATGGTGGCCAGGGTCCCCTGCCCCGTGCGGCCCTAACGGCCATTGTTAACGCCTACGAAACGATTCAGCGCCTCGGTCCCTTTTCCCGGCAGGCGCTCCTCTGGATGGCGCAAACCGAGGAGCAATTACGCCAGACGATCGCGACCGCGCTCGGCGTTGCCCCCCAAACCATTACGCTGACTGAAAATGTCACGGTTGGCTGCAACATTGCCCTGTGGGGAATCGAGTGGCAGCGGGGAGACCATATTATCCTGTCTGACTGTGAACATCCGGGAGTGGTGGGGGCCGTGCGGGAGCTTCAGCGCCGTTTTGGAGTGGAGGTGTCGATCTGTTCGTTCCTGGATGCCGCTAACCAGGGGGACCCGATCGCAGCCGTGGTGCGTCTACTCCGGCCCCAAACCCGGCTGGTTGTCCTGAGCCATGTCCTCTGGAATACGGGGCAGGTGCTCCCCTTAGTAGCGCTGATTGCGGCCTGTCGCGCCGCAGATGCATCAGGACGTTTGCAGTTCCTGGTGGATGCAGCCCAGTCGGTGGGCGTGTTGCCCCTCAATTTGAGTGAACTGGATGTGGACTTTTATGCCTTCACGGGGCACAAGTGGTGGTGCGGTCCGGAAGGGGTGGGGGGGCTGTATGTGCGGCCTGAAGCCCTAGTTATGCTCAGTCCCACCTTCATTGGCTGGCGTGGCATTGAGATTGACCCGATGGCCCACCCCAGCGGTTGGAAACCTGATGGTCGTCGCTTTGAGATTGCCACGTCGGCCTCTCCCCTCTGGGCAGGGTTACGGGCGGCGATCGAGCTTCATCCCGGTTGGGGCACCCCCCAGGCACGGTATCATCGGATTCTGGAGCTAGCCGCCTACTGCTGGCAGCGGCTTCAGGAACTCCCCACGGTGACCTGTCTGCGGGCAACGCCGCCCGAATCCGGGTTAGTGGCCTTCCAGGTGGTTAACGTTGGCCACGAGCAATTGGTGAAATCCCTGGAAAGCCGGGGGATCTTTGTACGGACCATTCGCAGCCCCGACTGTGTTCGTGTAAGCCTGCATTACTTTACGTTAGAGTCTGAAATTGATCAGCTGATCGAGGTTCTCCAGGAGATTTGTCGGTAGGAGCCAAGTGTGTTAGCCCCATGCGTGTTAAAAATCGTTTGTTTTGGATGGCCGCGATCGTTAGTGTTGTGCTCGATCAACTCAGTAAATTCGTTGTTGTTCATACCTTTGATCTCCATCAAACGCTCCCCCTCTGGCCGGGGGTTTTTCACTTCACCTATGTGACCAATACGGGGGCGGCGTTTAGTTTATTTAAAGATGCAGGTTACTGGTTACGTTGGCTGTCCCTGGGAGTCAGTCTGTTGTTAATGGCCCTCGCAACCCTGGGGCCTGTTATGCATCGTTGGGAACAGGTCGGGTATGGTTTGATTTTAGGGGGAGCGATCGGCAACGGGATCGATCGGTTTTTAGCCGGAGAAGTGGTTGATTTTCTGGATTTTCGCTTAACCCAATTCCCCGTATTTAATTTAGCCGATGTGTCCATTAATCTCGGCATTTTTTGCCTGATTATGGCTGGGATCTCCCACTCCCGATCCGAGCAGCAACGCCTTCGCACAGTGTCGCCACCGGAGAATCGCCTTGCTTCACCACCAGAGAAACCGCAACCCTCCGAGCAACGGCCCCCTGATTAATCGTTCCTCCTGTCTTTAGGCTTTAGGGGGGAATGTTGGCAGGGTTGCGTTGGCTTCCTAACGGGTCTGTTGCGCTTTAAATACCCGCCACCAGGTTTCACTGACACCCTGGCACGGATTAACGATCGCCTCGATCGCCGATACCCCCCACACCCATTCCAGCCAGTCAAATGGCCGCTGCTCTATGCCCACAGCCTGCCCAGGGGTTAAGCGATAGGTCGAAGGCATCGTGGAGGAATCGGTATTCAAACCGTCAATGTGTACTGAAACTGGGGACTGTACCATAACACATCCTCAACAACTGCAAGCAGGCGCAGGGTTGACTCCTCCCAAGTTGGTACCTTGATAAATACCAACTCTTTGGAGACCAAACACCTTCCATAAAACCCTTCAATACAACCCTTCAATAAACGCTTATGATCGAAGGTCTTACCAAAACAGTATGAATAACGTTCTTGATAAAATGATAGTCGTTTGGCCCATTCACTGACCATCATCCGTGGGGTATATCTTTGATGGGATAGACGGCCAGAAAATCGGTAGGCGATCGCCGTACCCTGAAGGCTTTACCCCAACTGATCCGTCAATCTACAAATAAACGATCGGGCCAAACGAACACAAAAAATACATTCAATTTGTCCGTATTCAATTTGTTGTACGTCTTTAAATTTTTGTTGTACGTCTTTAAATTTAAAGATTAAAAATTAAAGATTAAAAAATCAAAAGTTTAATCAGGAGGTTCATTAGTACATATACACTACAGCCTTTGTCGCCTTAGTGAGGGGCAGACAATTGGCTCAAGCCAATTGTTCATCAGGTACTTCTGTCCTTCAGAGACTTGGGAAACGCTGTACATTCACGCGGGTGAACTCCCCTTAACACAGGATGACAGATCTGATGCCATAAAGCCAACTAGCCAGTTCAATTAACGGGTAAACGGGTAATTGGCCGATCGCCCCCTCAAGGTTGCTAAACTTGCTTATGGATCTGCTCAGGATTCCGTTCTGGCAACTTTGACAATTTTGGTAACCCTATCCCCCTAGCCTGTGACCCTAACGCTCTATAACACCCTAACGCGCCAGCGAGAACCCTTTATCCCCCTGGAACCGCCAAGCGTCACCATGTACTGCTGTGGTGTGACGGTGTACGACTATTGCCACCTTGGCCATGCCCGTTCCTATGTGGTCTGGGACACAGTGCGCCGCTACCTGATTTGGCGGGGATACCAAGTGCGCTATGTGCAAAACTTCACCGATATTGATGACAAGATCCTCAACCGAGCCAAGGCGGAAGGGACAACCATGCAGGCGATCGCCGATCGCTTTACCCAAGCCTACTTTGAGGATATGGATCGGCTTAATATCCTCCGGGCAGATGAGTATACCTACGCCACCCATACCCTCGATGGCATTAAGCGCCTGATCCATGAGTTGGAGCAAAAGGGGTTTGCCTATGCAGCAGCGGGGGATGTTTACTACCGGGTGCATCAATTTGCCAGTTATGGGAAGCTCTCCGGTCGCAAACTGGCCGATCTGAAGGTTGGGGCCAGTGGCCGGGTGGATGATCCGGATCTGCAAAAAAAGGAAGATCCCTTTGACTTTGCCCTCTGGA
This sequence comes from uncultured bacterium, assembly GCA_964536415.1. Taxonomy (GTDB): domain Bacteria; phylum Cyanobacteriota; class Cyanobacteriia; order B231; family B231; genus Trichothermofontia. The sequence continues at coordinate 4,774 of CAZHXN010000074.1, read as the reverse complement.
AGGCGGCGAAGCCCGATGAACCGGCGTGGGAGTCGCCCTGGGGAGCGGGTCGTCCCGGTTGGCATATTGAGTGTTCAGCAATGGTGCGTGATCGCCTAGGGGACACGATCGACATCCACATGGGCGGGGCGGATCTGGTCTTTCCCCACCACGAAAATGAGATTGCCCAATCCGAGGCGGCGACAGGTAAACCCTTAGCGCGGTACTGGCTGCACAACGGGATGGTGAATGTCGGAGGGGAAAAAATGTCTAAATCCCTGGGGAACTTCACCACGATTCGTCAGTTGCTCGATTCGGGTCTGGAGCCAATGGCCCTGCGGTTCTTTATCCTGCAAACCCAATACCGCAAACCGATGGATTTCACCGATGCGGCGATCGCGTCGGCCAAGAATGGCTGGGAACACCTGAAGGCGGGTCTCCTGTTTGGCCATGAGCTTGGCCCACAACTGGGTTGGCCGATAGACTCGGCGTCTACCGAGGCGTCTACCGAGGCGTCTGCTGATGCATCCCCCCACCGTCAGCAGTTCCAAGCCGCCATGGACGATGATATCAATACGGCGGGTGCCCTTGCGGTGTTGTTTGATCTGGCAAAAACCCTGCGGCGGGAGAAAAACCTCTGGGTGCATTCGGGTCAGTTAGAAACGGCATCGGCAGTGCTGGCGCAAACCTGGTCCGAACTGACGGAATTAGCAGCGGTCCTGGGGCTGGAAGTGCAACCGGCAGCAAAACCATCACCTGCGGGTTTGAGTGATGCGGAAATCGCTGCTCTGGTCGAACAACGGCAAGCGGCGCGGCGGGCACGGAATTTTGCGGAGAGCGATCGCATTCGGGATTTACTCAAGGCCCAGGGGATTACACTCATCGATCAGGCGGGCGGGGAAGCCCGTTGGCACCGAGAGTAACGATCCTGACCTGAGAATAGCAAGACCTAAGCAATCGCGAGATTAACCAGCGACTAACCAGCGACTAACTACAGACTAACCACAGACTATGGTCAATCTAAATAAGAACGATACAGTTTTTCACTCCCCTCTCCCGCTCTGGGAGAGGGGCTGGGGGTGAGGGTGCTGTTTCAGCCTAAATGGCAATGACTATAACTATTAAGGATGCGATCGTAGGGGGGAAGATTTTGCTAGCGGCAGTGCTCTATGGTCAAGAAGATTTACGGCTAGAAACCGTCCCGGACCCAACACCAGCGGCGGGGGAAGTGGTCATCCGGGTAACCACCAGCACTACCTGTGGTACGGATCTGAAAGTTTGGCGGCGGGGAGGCCATGCCAAAATGCTCAAACCGCCCGTTCCCTTTGGCCATGAAGCGGCGGGAGAAATTGTGGCGATCGGGACGGGGGTGGCTGGCTGGCGGGTCGGCGATCGCGTGGTGGCGAATAACTCGGCCCCCTGTATGCAGTGCTTTTATTGTCAGCGGCAGGAATTCTCGCTCTGTACGGATTTGCAGTTTAATAATGGCACCTTTGCCGAATATCTCAAAATCCCGGCGGCGATTGTCCAGCATAATCTGTTGCCGATTCCACCGGACCTGCCCGATGCGCTGGCTTCCCTCACCGAACCCCTGGCCTGTGTCCTACATGGGGTGGCTCGTTCCAACACGCAATCGGGGGATCAGGTGGTGGTCTTGGGGGATGGGGCAATCGGCCTGATGTTTGTAGCCGTTCTGGCACAACGGGGCGCGATCGTCTCCCTGGTGGGGGGCAGCGACCAGCGGTTGGCGATCGGACAAACCCTCGGAGCGGTGCGAACGGTCAATTATCACCAGCAGCCAGAGCTAACAGCCTGGGTCCAAAGCTTTACCGAGGGTCGGGGAGCAGATATCGTGGTAGAGGCAACTGGGGTGCCAACGGCCTGGGAGCAGGCGATCGCCTGTGCGCGTCCGGGGGCAACGGTGAACCTGTTTGGGGGCTGTCCCCGCCATACCCACATTAGCGTTGATACCGAACGCCTCCATTACAGTGAACTGACATTGAAGGGCGTGTTTCACAATACCCCGGCCTATGTGCGACAGGCCCTAGCCCTCCTCGCCAGCCGCACGATCGCCTTTGAACATCTCCTCAGTGAAACCCGACCCCTAACGGATCTCGCTGCCGTCTTTACCGCCATGCAACACCGCCAGGTCATTAAAGTTGCGATTCAACCCTAGGATTCATAGTCATTGCCATTTAGGCTAAAACCCTCAGCCCCAACCCCTCTCCCGCTCTGGGAGAGGGGCTTAGACATCTCTTGCTAATCTGAAATAATTATCAACTCTACCTGTTCTTTACTCCAATTGCTTCAATGCCTGTAGCACTTCCGTCGCTGAGCGATAGCGATCGGTAAAGAAATAGCAAACCATTTTGTCCAGAATGGCCGCAAACTCCGGTGTGACTTTTGCTAACGGATGCCAGGGGAGTTCACCCTCCTCATCCCGTTGGGGGAGGCGCGTGGGGGGAATTCCCGTTAATGCCTGAATGCAGATCATGCCGAGGGCATAGAGATCACTACTGAGATTCGGCGACCCCAACAACTGCTCCGGCGGCGCATAGCCGCGTGTCCCGATCGCCACCGTGAGCGGTTCGTCTTCATCATCCGCCTGGGGATTGAGTTGTTTCACGGCCCCAAAGTCAATCAGAACGGGATGCTGGTCGCTATCCCGAATGATCACATTACTCGGTTTAATATCGCGGTGGATCACATGGCAAGCATGGATGGGAACGAGAATCTCTAGCATCCCCTTCAGCCACTCGATGACCCAAGCTTCGGGCTGGCGTTTGTCGGCGGGTAAAAGATCGCACAGTGATTGGCCTTCAATAAATTCTTCTACTAAATAAAAATCATTCTCGGCCTCATCTTCAAAATAGGCCAGAAGTTGGGGAATATATTTCTGCTTGCCCAGCATTTCCAGGATGCTGGCTTCCGCCTTAAATAGGCGGCGGGCAATGTCCATATGGCGGGGGTTCTTTTGGGCTAAGAGGAGGCGTTTGACGACGCAGATGGGATGGCCCGGACGGTGGGTATCCTCCGCCAGGTAGGTTTGACCAAAGCCCCCTGAACCCAGGAGTTGGGTGATCTGGTAGCGATCGGCCAATAGGGGCCGGGTACGGTCACTCAGGGTGAGAGGAACGGGGCGATCGACGAGAGCCGTGTGTTCCTCTAAGACCGTTTGCATCAGCAACAGTTCGTCGTCACGCACCTGCACCAGTCGGGCCAGTCGTTGTTGCTCTTGGTGGAGTTGGTAGGCCACGCAGGCCATCATGCTACCCCCAGTTGCTACCCAGGCGATCGCCGGCGTGGCTATGGGAATCCAGCCACCGAGCCAAAAGCTGCCCATGCCGATGCCCCCGATCACCCCGATCCCTAGCAGGAATAGCCCCCCCAAGCGCAGCGGATGGCGAACCCGGTAAACCAGGATCGCGCCACCCACGGACCACAGGGTAATCCAGACCCCCTCTAGCCACTCCGGCCAGAACCAGAACAGAGGCCGCTCACCCAACACGGCTGATAGGATTTGACTGGTTTGCTGGGCATGGATCATGACGCCCGGAACCATAAAGTCACCCGTATCCGCCGCGCTATAGGGGGTGGGGAGTAAATCCTTGCCGCTAGGGGCCGTTGTCCCAATTAGGACGACCTTATCCCTGATCCAACTGGGATCAACGTCCCCTGCCAGGACCTCACCCAGGCTTACCAGGCGTGCCCCCTGTTTATAGTTGCGATAATTCAACAGGAGTTGGTAGCCACCCGCATCCACATGGCGATAGCCGCCGGAGGTGGATTGGAGGGGCTGGAAGTTGGCTTGGCCCCACTGGAAATGGAGTCGATGATCTGGCTCTGAGGGGACGATTCCTTCCTGGAGAAGGTAGGCTTTGGCTAGCTGAAAGGATAGGGAATACACGGTTAGATCCGGCTCAATCCAACCCAAGAGAAAGTTACGTCGTACCACATTATCCTTATCGACCACTAGGTCATTAAAGCCAACCTGTTCCGGCTCAACACCGGGCGGCGGGGCGACTTGTGTGGTTGCTAAATCCCCCAAGGTAGTAATGACAATGACCTTATCGGCCTGGATCTGCTTCAGAAAGTCGGCATCTTGAGATTGATCCCGCAGGATATCCAGACCAATCAGGCGGGCCTGTTGCGCCTGTAAAGTCGCCAGGAGTTGGGCCAAAACCGGGTCAGGGATGGGCCAGCCGTGGGCCTGGATATCGGCTTCAGTAATCCCCACCACTAGGAGGCGGGGATCGGGAGGCAGCGGTGAACGCAGGCGCACCATCTGGTCGTAAACGGCCACTTCCGCCGCTTCGAGCCAGCCTAGCTGGCGGACTCCCAAGACTAACCCGATCGTGAGTACAGTGGTGAGGACGATCGGGTGTCGGAGGCCCTGGCTGAGTTGACGCAGCGTATCCCGCGATCGCGAGGTCGGGACGATCACCGTGGCCCCGCGCCACAGGAACGATCGGCAGCGCTGCCAAGCTTGCAGCAAGCGATGCTTGTGTGTTTTCCAGAGCGGTTCGTTCATTGGCGCAGACAGTGCTGAGATCCCGATCAGCCTCAAGGCCTCCCATCCTCCCACGGGTTGGGGGTATCCCAACACACTGGAGGCGCTAGAGTCGTAAGCCTGATGGCCAACTATTCCTAGTCTAGGCGGCACATGGGCGTTATGCACTGATTGCTAACCACGCTCGCAAACAAGGGCCACTCAGTCGGTGGGTGTTATTCAACCAAAGACCCTCATCCCCCAACCCCTTCTCCCAGCCCCCCTAACCCCCCGTTTGCGGGGGGA
>CAZHXN010000073.1:0-21193 GCA_964536415.1 uncultured bacterium | reverse complement strand
CCCCAACCCACCCGCCCCGCCCCAACCCAGGCCGTGAACCCGTCCCCTAGCGAGTCTGTGAGCCAGCCTGCCCAACCAACACCAGTAACTGCCGCCAATGCCCTCGCCGCCTATGCTCCCAAGCAGGCAGTTGCCCTGGCCCATCCCAGCAATTATGGCGAGCGGGTACGGGTTGATGTCTATGGCAAACCAGTCCATAACCCACTGCTTGTCGTGCTCCATGAAACCGTGGGGTCTGCGGCCAGCGCGGTCGGTTTTTTCCAAACCCCCCACTACAAAGATGCTGAACAGGCTAGCTACCACACCCTGATCGATCGCGAGGGGACAATCGTCTACATTGTGCCCCCGGAAAAACGAGCCTATGGGGCGGGCAACTCGGTTTTTGAAGGTCCCGACGGCCCCGAAGCCGTAACCACTAAAATTGGCTTACCCGCTTCTGTAAATAATTTCGCCTACCACATTTCCCTGGAGACCCCCCCGGATGGCTTCCACAATGGGTCCAGCCACAGCGGTTACACCGAGGCCCAATACCAATCCCTGGCCTGGTTAGTTGCCCAAACTGGGGTCCCCGCCGATCGCATTACCACCCACGCCGCCGTCGATCGCTCCGGTGAACGCCAAGACCCCCGTAGCTTTGATCGCGATCGATTCGTAACCCAGTGGCACTTCTACACCCGTCAACTGGCCAGGGAAACCCCACCGCAAGCCGGGGCCAACGGGGCCTAAAACTGAGAAGGAATGTTAAAAACTGTTAAGGAAAAACAAAGACTGTCAACCAAATGCTTCAAAATAATTGCGGACGCTAGCAGCTTAACGCAACCCTTCCGGGCTAGCTTCCAACTCTGCGGACGCGGCAATCTCCTACCGTTATGGCGAAGGTCTTAGGTCCCAATCTGTAACGGAGCGTGCCGAGTCTGTCATCTTCCTTTACCTGGCTATCTGGCTTTCTAAAGAGGAATCCATAACAATGAGTATTGTCACAAAAGCAATTGTGAATGCGGACGCTGAAGCCCGTTATCTCAGCCCTGGCGAATTGGACCGCATCAAGGCATTCGTCACAGGTGGTGAGCGTCGTCTTCGCATTGCCCAAACCCTGTCTGAGTCTCGCGAGCGCATCGTCAAGCAAGCTGGGGATCAACTCTTCCAGAAGCGCCCTGACGTGGTTTCTCCCGGTGGCAATGCCTACGGTGAAGAAATGACCGCTACCTGCCTGCGTGACCTGGACTACTACCTCCGTCTCGTCACCTACGGAATCGTTGCTGGTGATGTCACCCCGATCGAAGAAATCGGTGTGGTGGGTGTGCGTGAAATGTACAAGTCTTTGGGCACCCCGATCGAAGCGGTTGCTGAAGGTGTGCGGGCCGCTAAGGGCGTTGCCACATCGTTGCTGTCGGCTGAAGATGCGCAAGAAGCCGCTGCTTACTTTGACTATGTGATTGGCGCATTGCAGTAAACCCTGCTGGATGCGGACCCAATTTCGATTGGTAACCTAACCCACACTGAAACTGGCAACAATCAAAGGATTTAATTCTATGCAAGACGCAATTACCGCTGTCATCAACTCCTCCGACGTTCAGGGCAAGTACCTGGATGGTGCTGCTCTTGATAAGCTGAAGGCTTACTTCCAAACCGGCGAACTGCGGGTTCGGGCTGCGACCACAATCAGCGCCAATGCTGCTGTGATCGTTAAGGAAGCGGTGGCTAAGTCCTTGTTGTACTCTGATGTCACCCGTCCCGGTGGCAACATGTACACCACCCGTCGCTATGCCGCTTGTATCCGCGACCTCGACTACTACCTCCGCTATGCCACCTATGCCATGCTGGCTGGCGATCCCTCCATCCTCGATGAGCGGGTACTGAATGGCCTGAAGGAAACCTACAACTCCCTGGGTGTTCCCGTTTCCTCCACCATCCAAGCCATCCAAGCCATCAAGGAAGTCACCGCTAGCTTGGTGGGTGCTGACGCTGGTAAGGAAATGGGTGTATACCTCGACTACATCTGCTCCGGCCTGAGCTAAGGTCTGAGTAGCCCTGATTGGGCCTGCGACCTGGGGCGTGGCGAGTGAGTGCTAGCCTGCTAAAGGCTGGTCTTCTATAGGATCGGTTTTGGCAGTTTAGGATTGACTCTCAACCCCCAGGTTTTGCACGATTAGCAATAAGATTGCGCGATCGCCGCCTATCCCCATAGCAAACTGCTATCAATTTGCACGACGAAGCGCGGAGTTCTCCCTTCATCCTCCGAGTTTCTAGTGATTCATTCTATTGGCCCATCTATTTGCCCATCTATAGGAGCTATCTCGCCATGCGCATGTTCAAGATCACGGCTTGTGTCCCCAGCCAAACCCGTATCCGGACCCAACGGGAGCTTCAAAATACCTATTTCACCAAGTTGGTCCCCTTCGAGAATTGGTTCAGTGAGCAACAGCGAATCATGAAGATGGGTGGCAGTATTAAAAAGGTTGAGTTAGCCACTGGTAAGCCGGGTACTAATACAGGCTTGTCGTAGGGTTTGGGATAGAGTCGAGAATGCCCGCAGTGAGTGGGGCATCCTGAATCTGGATCATCATCTTGGGAAGCAGGGTAGATTTACGCTGCTTCTTTTCTAGTCTTTTTGGCCGTCTTTTTTTTGCGTGTTTTGCAGGGGGTCCCCTGGAAGGGGGCCGGTGTTTGGTAGTGGCTTGTTCTCAGTTATTGAGACTCAGCATCAAGCGTTTGCAGTTGAAATTCAAGCATAGCTAACAGTTCACTGAGGGCGATGTGAACTGATGCGTGGGTGTACTCATCGTCGGGGTGGGCAGGTTGGCCCGGTTTTTGGAAAAAGGGCCGTTCATTATAAAGCTGGCCCCAATGCATATCCACCTGTCGGACAAATTCATGCAGTAGGGAAGGCTGCTGGACAATCGTTGTGAGCAGTTCACGTAGGGCGAGGAGGGGCGTATCCAGGTTTTGGCTCAGGTGCGGCTCGGTTCTAATCCAGGTCCGCAGGGTAGCCTTCATCGCACCGGAAGAGTCGGGCAGGTGGCGATCGATAAACAGGCGAATCTCTGCTTCGGCTTGGAGGGGGCGAGGGATCGGGGATTCTCCTTTGAGGAAGCTGCCTCCTTCCTGGGCAATCACATCGGCGATCGAAAACGTGCGACCAGTCCGAATTTCCCGCTCCAGGTCTGACCACGACGGCTCGTTAGCACTGGCATCCGATGAGGGGCTTCCCGATGGACTGCTGTCTGACGAAGATACATCCGGTGACATGGGACAGTGGCTCCTCTACTGAGAGACAATACCGATTAGTAACGACGCAGCTTAGAGACGACGCATAAAGTCTTCTAATAAATCCACCAGGGTTACTTGGCATTGCATGGGTAGCAGATCGGCTAGGGGAATCTCGCGGCGGCCCCCACCCAGTTTAATTGGAATCGATTGCAGAATTTCCTGAATACGATCAGAATCTACCTTGCCCTCAAGCACCATTGGGTAAAGACGCTCGGCGAGGAGGGTATGGAGGTGGGCATTGGCAAGATACAGGTGCCACTTGGCAATATCCATATAGATGTTATCGCCAATTTCTGCGGCTAGGGTTTCAACAACCTCGGTAGGGTTAGGCTTTGCCATTGGTGCCTCCTCTAAGTGCGTTCTTCCTCTGGGCGAGTCACCGGGGAATAGTCCGCGATCGCGAAAATATACACGGCGTGACTGAGCAGCGCCACCAACCAGATCCCCGTTACCTGCATTGCCCACGTATCGGCAGTTTGGTGCAAGGTTTCTACAAACCAGAGGGCTGAGTTGGTGGCAGCAAAGATAGCAACATGTAATGCAAAGTTCATCCGATCGTCGAGACGGCGGTAAGCAGGGTCACGGCGATCGGGTTTACGGGGCCAACGGGGCGGCATAGGATAACTCTCAAGGATAGGTTAGTGGCCTGTTAAGCAAGACGGGATCTATGCCCAGTGTACGAGATTTCCGAGCGTCTGACACGGCGACAGACTCGCGCCCCCATGTCGGCTGTGGCGGGTTAACCCCCCTCTGCAAGCTAAGCATAGGCGCGATCGGCCCATTTTGCGGAAGCGCGATCGCCCCCTCATGTTTAGGCCCTCATGTTTAGGTGGGGGCTAGGCTGGTATCGCGATCGTCTCCGGCAGGTAACCCAAGCTTTGCAGAGTTGTGATCACCTTTGCCAGACTTTCGGCCAAGGTTTCCTGATCTGTTCGGCACTCCACCTCTGGGTGCAACGGTGCTTCATAGGGATCATCAATCCCCGTAAATGCCTTAATCTCCCCAGCCCGTGCCTTTTGGTAAAGTCCCTTGACATCCCGTCCTTCACAGACTTGTAACGGGGCATTGACATAGACTTCCACAAAGTTACCAATCCGCTGCCGCACCTCATCCCGAATCTCGCGATAGGGAGAAATCGCAGACACCAGCACAATCACATCATTTCGAGTCAGCAGATGAGCAACAAAGCCAATACGACGAATGTTTTCATCCCGATCCGCTTTGCTAAACCCCAGTCCCTTCGTGAGGTTTTGACGCACGATATCGCCATCCAAAATCTCAAATTTGATCCCTTGTGCTTGTAACCAATCGGCTAGGGCATGGCTAATGGTCGTCTTACCAGCCCCACTCAAACCCGTAAACCAAACAGTAACCCCTTTCTGTCCCATTCTGACTGTTTCTCCATATATTTTAGAAAGCGGAAAGGTCCAATACATACTGCGATACAGCGGTTCCCACTCCAGTGAAGTACGGTTATGCCTTACACAGTAAGGGTTCTAGCCATTACCTTGCTCCTCAGACCAATCAGAACCACTGTATTACTGCAATAGCGTGCCCCAATCTCTCACTTTCCAGGTAAGTACGTTCTTAAACGTATCATAAAAGGCATCATCAAACCCAGGAGAGCCAAGTATTAGGCATCAGCAATCCAAGAGCTTATTTGTTAAGAAGTTTTATTATTCGTTCTTTCTGAGTGCGGAAAATTACAAGCGGAAAATTACAATCTGCTCAGTAATTTATACGTCACCGTTCAATAAGTAACCTCTCATTCTCACGATTATTGCCCCATGCCGAAGCTGAAATCTAGATATGCTTAACTCCATTGGAGACTCTATGGTTAAATCACAGCCAGCTTTGTCTTTGACGGGACTTTCGACCCAGGAAGCTGCCGATCGCCTGAAGCAAGAGGGTTTCAATGAACTGCCAGTAACCGAAAAACGTAATTTTTGGGGTATCGCCCTAGAAGTGATGCAGGAACCCATTTTTTTATTGCTGCTGGCATGTGGTGTCATCTATCTGTTTTTAGGGGATGCTCAGGAAGCTCTGATCTTGTTAGAGTTTGTCTTCTTTATTGTGGGCATTAATCTGTACCAGGAGCAAAAAACGGAGCGATCGCTGGAAGCTTTGCGAGATTTGTCTCCATTATCCGGTGACAGCTCAGAATATTGCCCGCCAAATTGGCCTAACCTCGATAGACCAGGTGATCACGGGGCGAGAATTGGAGCAGATGGGCACAGTCGAATTACGCGATCGTATCCAACGGGTCAATATTTTTGCTCGCGTAATCCCTGAGCAAAAACTGCTGATTGTTAATGCCCTGAAAGCCAGTGGTGAAATCGTCGCGATGACGGGGGATGGTGTCAATGATACTCCGGCCCTGAAGGCAGCCCACATTGGCATTGCGATGGGCGAACGGGGGACAGATGTGGCACGGGAATCGGCGGATCTGGTGTTATTAAATGATGATTTTTCTGCGATCGTCGCCTCGGTGAAATTGGGACGGCGAATTTTTGATAATTTAAAGAAAGGCATGGCCTATACGTTAGCTGTAGGGTATGAGTGTGCTGGTGGTATTGGTAGTCGTTTTTGCGATCGCCTACTATAACGGCGGCGGTGAATTTGATGCCCGCGCTTTAGCCTTTACCACTTTAATTATTTCCAATCTAGCGATGATTTTAACTAATCGTTCCTGGTCACGCACAATTCCAGAAATGTTACAGGCCCCTAATCAGGCGTTATAGTGGGTACTAGGTGGTGGCGTCATTTTCCTTATGGTGGGGGCGCGTAGCGCCCCTACCATAAACTCGACATTTAAGATCGTTTATTTGTAGTTGCTTATACTGTTTACACCTAAATCTCAGAAGATCCGTAAAATTAGTCATTAATGTGTCTTTAAATGACTGGACAGTGAGAAGTCCTCGATCTAGCTCTGGGTGAAGGATATCCTCTTACTTTCCTAAGCAGGCTCCTCCGATTCTTCAACCGTGCCATAGGCTACGGCAGTCTGAACCGCATCTAGCTTGAGGATGACGGTGGCCAGGGGGGGGAGGCACAGATCCAGGGAGTAGGGCCGATTATGAAAAGTCCACTCATCTGTCCATTTGCCTCCCAAATTACCCATATTACTGCCACCATACTTGCGGGCATCACTATTCAGTAATTCTGTATAAAATCCTGGGTTAGGAACACCAATTCGGTAGTGGGAGTGGGGTTGGGGGGTGAAATTGCAGACCGTAATAATGCACTCACCCGTCGTTGCCGATCGCCGCAAAAATGAGATCACACTATGGCGATTATCACTACAATCAATCCACTCAAACCCCCCTTGCCCAGAATCCTGATCGTAAAGGGCGGGTTCATGGCGATAGAGGTAATTTAAATCACTCATAAACGCCTTCAGCTTTTGATGCGGTTCATATTGCAGCAAGTGCCATTCCAAATCGCCCCAGACATTCCACTCACCCCACTGGCCAAACTCCATGCTCATAAACAGTGTCTTCTTCCCAGGATGGGTGAACATATAGGCATATAAACAGCGCAAGTTTGCAAACTTCTGCCATTCATCCCCCGGCATCTTGCCTAACATATTGCTTTTGCCGTGGACCACCTCATCGTGGGAGAAGGCCAGCATATAGTTTTCCTGGTGGTGATACCACATGCTGAAGGTGACATTATTCTGGTGAAATTGGCGAAACCAGGGGTCCATTGTAAAGTAATCCAGGGTATCGTGCATCCAGCCCATATCCCACTTCAAGTTGAAGCCCAAACCACCGACATAGGTCGGCCAAGACACCATTGGCCATGTCGTGGACTCTTCTGCGATCGATAAAATTCCTGGATAGTAGCTAAAAATCAGATGATTAAACTGACGAATAAAATTCGTTGCCTCTAGGTTTTCTCGCCCGCCGTATTGGTTCGGAATCCATTCCCCTTCCTCGCGGTTATAGTCGAGATATAGCATGGAGGCTACCGCATCTACACGAATACCATCGATGTGGTACTTATCAAACCAAAACAGTGCATTGGCCACGAGAAAATTGCGGACTTCATGACGCCCATAGTTAAAGACTAAGGTGCCCCATTCCTTATGCTCACCTAAACGCGGATCAGCGTGTTCATACAAGTGAGTGCCATCAAAATAGGCTAAGCCATGACCATCTCTGGAAAAGTGTCCTGGTACCCAATCAACAATGACCCCAATCCCATGCTGGTGACATAGATCGACAAAGTACATGAAATCCTGTGGTGTTCCATAACGAGAGGTGACGGCATAGTATCCAGTCACTTGGTAGCCCCAGGAGCCATCAAAGGGATGTTCAGCGATGGGCAGGAGTTCAATATGGGTAAACCCCAATTCCTGGACATAGGGCACCAACTTGTCCGCCAGTTCTCGATAGGTTAAAAAGCGGGCACCCGGCTTAAGATCAGCAACAGGTACAACGGCTGCCTCCGTCCCATCGGGATATACATAGGGTGCCGCTGACGAAGCGTGTAACCAGGACCCTAAATGCACTTCATAGACGGAAATCGGTTGGGTCAGGGGATCGGTGTTGCGTCGTTTTTCCAACCAAGCCTGATCCTGCCAGACGTAGGCATCTAAATCAGTAACAATTGATGCGGTTTTTGGGCGGACTTCCTGTTGAAATCCATAGGGATCGGATTTTTCGTAAATATGGCCTTCTAAATTTTTAATCTCGTACTTATAGGAATCCCCTGGTCTCAGGTCAGGGATAAATAGTTCCCAAACGCCATTATCGCGCCGTTGCATTTGGTGTTTGCGGCCATCCCATTGATTAAAATCTCCAATAACTGAAACATTTTTGGCATTCGGTGCCCAAACGGCAAAGTAAACCCCTTTGATACCATTAACAGTACTGGGGTGGGCACCCAATTTTTCATAAATGCGGTGGTGATTACCTTCTCCAAAGAGATAAAGATCAAAATCGGTCAGATGGGGCGATCGAAACGCATAGGGATCATACATATAGCGATCGTGGCCATTTTCTCGCACCCGCAGTTGATAATTTTTGAGTTCCGCGATCGGTAGTTGACATTCAAAAAAGTGGGGGTTATGCACCGACTGCATGGCAAATTCTTGCCGTTCTTCCGGCAACACCACCCAGGCCGCACTGGCGTTAGGTAGATAGGCCCGCACTACCCAAATCTCCTTGCCCTGAACTTCAATCGCATGGGGACCCAGCACGGCGAAAGGATCTTGATGCTGGTTTCGAATGAGGCGATCGATTTGTTCAGTTGCAAGGGTCATAGCTGGATGGCTCCGGAGAAGAGAACGGGTTTAAGGGGAGAGAGAATAGGGGATAGGGAATAGGAGATAGGGGCTTGTGGTTGGTAATTCTGGGAGATAAAGATTTTGGAGAAGATAGATTTTGAGTTGGAATTTTTAAGTTTTTCCCACTGTCTAGCTCTCTGTTCCTGATCGCCGATTTCCTACATATCAGGAAAAATAGCACCCCGATCGCGTAAAGATTGTTCGCTATCGCTCGCAAGGCCAGGATTGTGGCCAAAGGTGGCTTGTTTCACATTGGCATGTCCCAAATGGGTGCTGCTGAGGTTGGCTTCCCGGAGGTTCGCTCCTTCTAGATCAGCCCCACTGAGGGTGGCAAGGGCAAGGCTGGCACGGTGTAGATCGCTATGGCGCAGATCGGCATTGCTGAGGTAGGCACCACTCAAATCAGCCCCACTGAGCTTAGCATCTCGCAAGCTGGCGTCACTGAGATCGGCGTCACTGAGGTCGGCACCGCGTAGGTTGACGCGATCGAGGTTCGCGCCGCTGAGATCAATGCCCCTGAGGTTGGTTCCCCGCAGGTTACCGCCCGCAAAATCCTGCATTAGATCCAAGTCAGCTAACTGAGCGAGATCGGGCAGGCGATCGCTCTCGGCAGCCATGATCGCATCAATCACCGGTTGGATTGTTTGCAGACTGCTATCCGAGGGGGTTGGGATGGGGGCAGTCGGGGAAGGAGTGTCCGACTTATAGGTCATTTCTGCCCAACTCAGATAGGGATGAAACCGGGGTTCGACCAAGGTCAAGACTAGCTTCCGTTCGAGGACCGCATGTTTGTTAGAACTAATATCATGCCGCCACAGGCCCTCTGCATCGGTGAGGTGGATATCGGGGGCTGACACCGTAAAGGTTATCAGGACGCGACAATTCGGCGAGTGGGGATGGAGTTGCCCCAGGGAAAGGGAGGCGATCGTGCCATTCAGTACTGTAAAGTCTGCCGTTGACACCAGTCGCCATTCATAGGTTTGGGGACCATCACTAACGCGCCGCACCACGATCGGCATTTCGGGATCAGCCGCGATCGTCAAGGCGGGAGATAACTCACCATCCTCGACCCCCAAGGTCAACAGGCCCCCCGTCAGGCCAAATTGCGCCCGGTGGTCGGCATGAACTTCCCAATGATGGCCAAACTGTAAGGTCATCTGTAGATCAAGGGTGGGTAGCACCGACGGATCTGGGCTGGCTGATGAAGGGCCTGCATCTGCCAAGGGAACTGCCGCAAGGCTCAAGGCCAGGTAATCGGGATAGCGATTCTTGACAAGAATCTGGGGAGTGGCTGGAGAGGATTGGGACATTACAGCAGCGGACCATGAACAGGTTATGACACACAGTTCACTTTACTAATTTTTGACGGAAAATGAGCATGGCAATCCTGGTAGAAAGTATGTTCTACTGGGATTGCTTTTATTGATCCAGGAGAGATTGACAAAGTTCTCTGAATAAAAGCTGCTTTGGCTACGAACCGCGATCACGCTCACTTGCTCGAACATCTCCCCTGCGCATACTCCCAGCTCCTCAGCGGACGTTTGCCAGTAGAGTTCGTCGTATCGCCGCGATCGGGGTTTACTGCTCATGGTCATGATGGACGGTACCGCCTGTGTCGCCTCAGTGAGGGTTAGGCAATTGGCTTGAGCCAATTGTTCATCACGTGCTTCTGTCCTTCAGAGACTTGGGAAACGCTGTAAATTGGGCGATCGCCGTTAAGCAGTTTCTCGTCAGAACTTTCAACTCACCACTCCCCCACGCCTGGTGGCACCCGCTCTAATTGTTGGCTATCAAACAAGAACGAGCCACGGGCAAAGCGAACCGCCCATTGTCCGCCGGGATGGGCAGCAGTAATGACGCCAATCTCACCCAATTTGACCAACTGGGGGGGACGCAGCATGGGGCGCGGTTCGGCGGTTTTCAGATAGGTGGGTGGTTCCTGTAGGCGAACGCGATCGCCCACGGTAAAGGTGGGTAGTGACATAACAATGGCAATCTAGGGCAATCTAGGGTTCAGTCAAACTTAATTGGATTAGCTTGGGTCAAACGCAGGACGGCCCAACCCAGTGAGCCTGTTGGGTCTTGCAAGCTCGGCACCAACTCACAACCCGTTATTGTAAGCCTGCCAGACACCAGGAGCTAAAGGCTGAACAGGTCGAGCTATAGGCCAGTCGTTCCCCTGTCTCTCCTCTCAGGGATTTCACCTAGATGGGTGAACTGGCTGGATGAGGCTGTGAGGAAGGGCAAAGAGGATGATAGCCCTAGAGAGAACTGCCAGCCCCCCAGGAAAACATTAGCTCCCTAGGCAGAGATTAAACCATTCAACCGACCCAGGAGTGACCCCATGTTTGAGAAACTCTGGTTGGCAGCCATTATCACCCTCCTTGCAAATCTTGCCTATGTGGCCCAAGCGACACCGCTTAGCAGCGAACTGCCCCAGGCAGAGCCAACCTATCTCCTTACCCAAACCCCTCCTCGTAAAGCTCGGTAAGTTCGGAGGTGTTGTCGAGACCCTTTTAAAAGGTTGCGTTAGCATTACCGGCATTCAGAAGGGCCACCCGCTAGGCAAGGTTTCTGCGGAGACGCTACCCAACCAGTGGGTTAAATCCTCTGGCCGATCGATGTCGGTGAGGCAGGGCAGGCAATGGACAGACAGACCCAGTTGTGCGGCAATTGTTAAGGTGCGTTGGGCTACGATCGCCGTACTCCAAGGCATATTGACAAATAGGTCAGGGATCGGACGCCGCAGGCCGATCAGGTAATACCCCCCATCCTGGGCGGGTCCCAACACGACATCATACTGAGCTAGGGCGGCAAATGCTTCAGTGAGGTGATTGGCGCTCAGGTCTGGGCAGTCGGTTCCAATCAGGACCACGCGATCGCTGCCATCGGCAAACACTGCGGCAAAGGCGGCGAGCATCCGTTCACCTAGGTCCCCCGCTGGTTGCGATCGATAGACCCGCTCGCCCAACCATGTTTGCATTTGGGCCACACTGCCCCCCGTAAACCAGATTTCAACGTTAATTTCCTGGTGGTGTTGGAGGGCGGCGACGCCTTGTACCAGGGTCCGTTCCGCCAGATGGCAATATACCTGGGCCGCTCCCTCAGGCCCAAGGGCAGGGATCAGCCGTGTTTTCGTCGTCCCCGCTTGGGGATAGCGCATAAAAATGATCAGGGTTTGTTTCATGGTCCTTGATCAGGATGCACCGATTCGCCTGCGGGAAACCACATCGCGATTTGCTTGTAGCGTCGCTACACGATCGACGAATGCTCCCTAAAGACTACCCCAGCAACCGTTGTGCGTCGGTTGGCCGAGCACCTAGACATCCACCATCCCCCCAAACATGGGAGTTAGCTCAAGATGGCGGAGAACGAAGGATCGGCCCTGACCCGTCAATGCCTGGATTGGCGCATACCTGATCACGGAACGCTAGAACGGGAAACTAGCGCCTAGTCCATCCGTCGCAATCAAGGGCAAAAGTCCGTAGATTGGCAATTGACGACGGCAGAGACCCGCATCCGGCTCAAGCGTCTTTACCCATAAATTTATGAAATTTATGAAGCTCTATAGCAGTCCTAAATGAATCGCAAGAAGAGGCAATCCTGAAGCTATTATCTTCATACAGCCTAGCGAAGACCTACTCACGAATGACTTAGGATTGCTATATCTGCGGGTACAGCCTCAATACAGCCTTTCCAAGGCTAATGAGGTACCCACAGGCATTAGTATTGCCACAGGCATTAGTATTGCCAATATCCAGGTTGATTATCGTACCTCAAGAGAGTAAGAAAGGCTGTAGCCCTCTTTTGTCACTCCAGGAGGAGTAAAATCGTCCCAGCATTAGGGAAAGCTTATCAGCTATGCTTTTTGACATTGAGTTCCTATCAGATGCCTAAAGATTTAGGAATGTGTTAAGAACCGACCGATGGAACCCATAGCTTGTAAGGGCCTCCAGCTTTTGACCGTTTTTTCTCTGCTCAGAGTAACAAAAGAGGGGTAGTGCAAATTTTTGGGGCACTTTCATAAGCTTGCAATTATGTAAGATATAGTTTTTACCTATACCTCTCAGCGATCGCCTCCCCATCCGGTTGATGCTGTTATCGTATCCGAGGTGTACAGGATGCCCGCCTCACAAAAGTTCGTCCTATACACGATCCTAAGCCATCATATCGGGTTCACCACAAACTGGGCCACAATTTCGGGTTGAGCATTGAGGATAGGGTCGGGATTAGCGAGTAAACTAGCCTCCGTGTAGGGATTAACCCCATAGGTTGTGACGGTTAGCTGCCCGGTACCTGGGGCAATGTCAAACTCCGTCCAGCCGTAGGTGTGGGTGGCGAGAAAGGCTCCCTGAAGCAAAGTGGCATCAATTTCGGACCCCTCTAAGCCGATCGGGTCATAGCCGAGGAGAGTGGCAGTGCGGTAATCCAAAATTTCATGCACATACTGATCCCTGGCGGCACGATCGGTCAGGGCCAGATACTCCGCCTGACTCTTCCCCTGGGCTGCCAACACCGAAGACGGCGTAAAGCCCACCGTAGCTGGGCCAAAGGGAGCCGCAAAGGTCTGGTTAAAGGGGGGTGGTAGGAAGGGGACCGTTAACTGAATGGCCACGGGACCCACCATGACATCAAACACACCCGTGGGGGTCTGGGGCAACCCAAAACCTTGCTGGTTGGTGACGTTATTGACGACGTGGCCATGAAAATCCCCCGTGACAAGGACCACGTTTTCAATCTGGTTTTCGGTGATGAAGTTCAGCAGGTCAGCCCGCTCGGCGGCGAAGCCTTCCCAGCGTTCCCCAGATACGGCAATGCCAAAATGTTGCATGGGAACCGTGGACATCACAAATTTCCAGGTCACGCCCTGTTGCTGGGCCAGCAGCAGATCATCCTTGAGTTGCTGTAGTTGGGCAGCCCCCAGCATCGTCCGACCTGGCTCAAAGGCATTCTGTAGCTGGCGATCGATCGCGGCCTGGGGAGCCGCTTCGGAAATGAAGAGGAGGGGAGCATCCCGGAACGATCGGACATCCAGAATATAGAGTGCCGCATCACTGCCAAAGGTATTGAAGCGATAAAGCTGCTGTTCGCCTGCCGTGCGAGGATCGCCCGTATCGCCGTAGGTAATCTCGCGGCGGGGAAAATAGTCGAGCATGGCCCGTAGGGCATCGTCAAAAGCGGGGGTATCGTTGACAAAGCCAGTCGTCGCATCCCCAAACAGGTTTAACTTTTGGGGCGAGTTCGCTGGGGGCACCCCACCTGCAAAGTCATTAGTGACCTCGTGATCATCCCAGGTGTTATAGACCATTGTGGTCGCCCGCAGATCTGCCCAAGTGTTCAGGCCAAAGCGCTCGCTGTAAACCTCATTTTGTTTCGCTCGAAACTCATCCAGCGTTCTCGCCTGGGTCACACCGGGGAGGGCGTCCGACTCACTATCGGCCTCGACCATATCGCCCATTTGTACGAAAAAGGCCAGATCGCGTTCATCGGCATTCCGGATGGAGACATAGGGAGTCAGTTCCCCTTGCAGGTCACCGGACACGCCAAACCGCAACCCCTGTCGGTTACCCAAGGGGGCGGGGGTGACAAACCGCCCATACTGGGTTTCACCTGCCGCATCGATCACCCGGTAGAAATATTCGGTATTGGGAACCAAGTTGGCAATTTCCACCTGGATCGGGACACGGGGATCACTCACGCTTGCCGTCGCTCGTCCGACGATCGCCCCCAGATCTGCTGCCGTGCCATATTCAAACCCCACCTCGCCACGCACCCGACTGCGGGTCCACAGGACGGTTGAAGTTTGGGTGGTATCCCCGCTGGCAATGCCATTGGGCAGTGTCGTCGGGTCAGGAACCGGGAGAGTGAAGGCAAAGTCCGCCACACTGAGGCGATCGCGACTCACCCCCTCCAGTACCGCCAAATACTCTCCCGTGACGCGATCGCGGATGACTGTCCCCGCGAGAATTTGGCTTAGTTCTAAGTCCTCGAAACGCAATCCCCCACTCAGGACTAACCCATCTTCCCCCTGACGAAAGTCGGTAATGCGATCGGCCAGGGCCAGAGTTGCGCCCCCACTACGTCGCCGTAAGACCAACCCATCCCGTCCGGCTCCCCCCGTTAGTGTATCCTGGCCGCGATCGCCGAACAGCGCATCATCCCCTGCGTCCCCAAACAGCCAATCATTGCCCTTGCCGCCGCGCAGTAGATCGTTACCCGTACCCCCATTCAGGCGATCGTTACCGTTATTGCCATGCAGATCATCTTCACCCGCGTGACCGTCGAGGGTATCGTTGCCGCCCTTACCCCGCAGGATGTCATTCCCAGGCGTACCCTCCAGACGATCGTTCCCCTCATCACCGCTTAAAACCGCCATGACTTTGCTCCTGAACCGAGTTGGTTTGCCAGATGAGTTCGCCCAATATTACTAGGGCTGACATTCAGTCGTCCAATTCTGACTAGACAATTGTCGCTAATTGTTTGTCGCTAATTGTTTGAGTATTTGTAATACCCGTTCCAAATCATTCTAACTAAATCATGGTCCTGGCCCAAGACAAATTGGCGGAATTTAGCGTAGCAGGAAACATCCTGGAAAAGCAGTTTGAGAAAAATAAAGTCAGTATCGGCGGTCAGGGTTGGTCGCATCTGAATATCCTGTCTTGTTACAAACCAATCAGGGTGCATTCGACTTTTGCTATCCCTCATATTAGCTATCCAGATGATGGCCAACTGAGGTGAAAACCTGACGATGCTCAAATAGCTGTAGCAGATCCAGGTTAATCTTTTGCTTATCCGCTTCCTGGCGCAAAATATCCAGAGCAGCAGCCACGGAAAGACGACGCTTGTAGGGTCGATCGGCAGCCGTGAGCGCATCGTAAATATCCGCGATCGTCAGCATTTGGGTTTGAACTGGAATCTCTGGCAGAACAAGGTCATAGGGATAGCCTGTCCCATCCAACTTTTTGTGGTGCCCCCGTGCAATATCCGGGACTTGGCTCAGATGCTTGGTCCAGGGAATCTGGATCAGAAAGTTATAGGTATGTTCCGCATGTTTTTCGATCGCCAGCCGTTCCTGCACGGTTAAATTACCACGCGGCACGAGCAGTTGCTCTAACTCGGCGGGGGTGAGTAGGGGTTTGAGGGTGCCATCAATATCCTGATAGGTGTAGCGAGCCAGTTCCGAGAGTTCAGCGAGGGCTTCTTCCGTCAGGATTTGGAACCCTCGACTTTCTAAGATCTGCGGTTCATTGATTTCCTGGACCCGCTGCCAGTAGTGTTCGAGCTTATTGAGGGCCGCGTTGAGCTTGCGATCGAACTCGGCTTGGGCCTGACAGTGGTCGCAGGAGAGGGTTTCATGATCATGGTCTGGGTGGGGGTGTTCGAGCAAGTAGCGCAATTTGTTCTGGGCGCACTCCAACTCCAGGGTGCGGCGGGCGAGGGCAAAGCGATGCCGCACAACTTCAAATTGATCGGGATAAAGCTTCTTGGCCTTGACGAGGATGGCCTCCGGCACCCCAACCTTGCCAAAGTCGTGGAGCAAGGCGGCATAGCGAATTTCCTGAATTTGGCGATCGTTAAAGGTTACGCCCCGTAAGGGACCACTGGTGATCGCGTGGGTTTCCTCAGCCAGACGCACCGTCAGCGCCGCCACCCGTTCCGAATGGCCAGAAGTGGTCGGATCACGGGCTTCAATCACCCGTACTGACGCGGTGACAAACCCCTCAAACAATTGTTCAATACTTTCCTGTAATTGACTGCGTTCGATCGACACCGCCGCCTGACAGGCCAAAATCCGAATCACCTTTTCTTCCCACTTGGAGTAGGGAATCGTGACCTGGTGGACGTTATCGGTGTCAATGATCAGATCTGGGCTGAGCTTGCGGTTGATCAACTGGAGTACCCCAATGATCTCCTTCTCCTGGTTTTGCATCGGCAGCACCAGGACCGATCGCGTTTTGTAGGGGATTGCCTGGTCAAATTGGGGGTTGAGTTTATAGGGGACTCCGGGGGGCAGGTGATAGGCATCCGGAAGATTCAGGCTTTCCCCCGTGAGGGCCACATAGCCCGCCAGACTATTACGGGTAATGGGGACGGTAAATTCTTTCCAGGAAACATCGGGGCGGGAGGTATTCTGGGCAACCTTAAAGATCAGGGTTGGCTCTGGGCTGCTGCGATCGATGAGGTATACACTACCCGCATCACTGCACGTAATCTCACAACTGGTCCGCAGAATCAACTGCAAAATCTCTTCGAGGTTATGGCTACTGGACAGGGCAATGCCAATCTCTAGCAACTGGGTGACCAGTTCACTGGGTTCGGCATCATTCGGCATGGGGAGACTAGAATGCTCAGCAGCCAAAGCAGTCAACCGCGATTCTTGCGCGAGGAGCGATGCCCCCGCCAGTGATGCCTGGGTTGGCAAGTTGGCAGTAACGGTCTCCTGCCGACGAAAGTCTGGAAACTTCATGAATGCCAATTGTGTGATCCTCTTCGGCAACTACAATAAGCAGTGATCCGGGCAGTATGGCCGCTGTCCTCCCGTAGACGATTGCCTGCGGAAACAGTGAACGGTATGATGCGCCCCTGCGTCCAGGTCTAACGACACAAGTCCCGATCGCGAATCCGTTGAGATCGCGATCCCCTCCTTGTCGTCATAAGCAGTTTTAGTTGAATGCACCCACCTCCTTCGTTGTAACATGTCCAGTCCTACTGCCACCCTCCTTGTTTCCTGCCCAGACCAGCGAGGTCTCGTGGCTAAAATCGCAAACTTTATCTACGCCAATGGGGGGAATATCATCCATGCAGATCACCATACGGATTTTACCTCCCAAACCTTTTTAACCCGGATTGAATGGCAACTTGACGACTTTAACCTCCCTCGCGATCTGATTGGACCCGCCTTTCAAGCGATCGCCCAACCCCTGGGGGCAACTTGGCAGTTACATTTCTCCGATACAGTCCCACGCATTGCCGTTTGGGTCAGTCGTCAGGATCACTGCTTGCTAGACCTCCTTTGGCGACAACAAGCACAAGAGTTAGCGGCGGAGATTCCCCTAATTATTAGCAATCATCCTGTCTTGCGACGGGTCGCAGAACAGTTTGACATTGATTATCACTACCTCCCGGTTACCAAAGATACGAAACGTGAACAGGAAGCGAAACAACTGGAACTGCTACAAGAATACAAGATCGATCTGGTGGTCCTCGCGAAATATATGCAAATTCTTTCACCGGAATTTGTTGCTCAGTTTCCCCGGATGATCAATATCCACCATTCCTTTTTACCAGCCTTTGCAGGTGCGAATCCTTACCAACGGGCCTACGATCGCGGCGTCAAAATTATCGGGGCCACGGCCCACTATGTCACCAGCGATCTGGATGAAGGCCCCATCATTGAGCAGGATGTGGTGCGGGTGAGCCACCGGGATGATACGAGTGACTTGATTCGCAAGGGGAAAGATTTGGAGCGGATTGTCCTCGCACGGGCGGTTCGTCTCCACCTACAAAATCGGGTCCTGGTCTATGGCAATCGCACGGTGGTGTTTGCCTAGAGAGGACTGGTCCACTCCCTAGGGATGGAATGCCTCATTTGTGTTCCGGATGACAGGCTTCCGGATAAGCAGCTCCCATCTGGTTCAACCGCAAAATCAATTGATGTAACCGGCCCAAATCCTGCTGGTTAAAGTAAAGGCTGATCCGGGGTAAACCCGCTGTTTCATCCCCCGCCTCCTCCGGCAACGTTGGACATTTCTCAATCTGCCCCTTGACCAGAATATCGCTGAAATCCCGATTCAACTGCGCCACATCCGTATCCAGCAACTCGTGCTTAAGCCGCATCACCAGCAGATCACCCACATAGCGACAGGAATGGTACACCCGGTAAAAGTCCGCGATCGCTTGACAGGCCACATCCAGACGATCGGTAATCGTATACACACTGGGGTCCGCCGGACTGATCAGCCCCGACCTCAACAAATGCTCCTCAATATAGTGATTCCAAGCTTGCCAATAGTTGCCCCCAGGGCGATCGATCAACACCATTGGCACCGGCCCAAACTTCCCCGTCTGGCTCAGCGTCAAACACTCAAACGCCTCATCCTGGGTCCCAAACCCCCCCGGAAACAAGGCCACCGCATCACTTTCCTTCAGCAAAAATAGCTTGCGCACAAAGAAATACTTAAACGTGACCAACTTGGGGTCCCCTTCAATATAGGGATTGGCCTTTTGCTCAAACGGCAAACGGATATTTAACCCAAACGAGTTTTCCGGCCCCGCCCCCGCATTGCCCGCCTCCATAATGCCACCCCCCGCCCCAGTAATCACCATAAACCCCTGCTGGGTAATACAGCGGGCGAAGTCCACTGCCTGCTGGTATTCCGGTGAATCCGCTTGCAGCCGTGCCGAACCAAAAATCGTAACCTTGCGCACATGGCGGTAGGCATAGAACGCTTGAGCCGCCCGCTCCATATCTTGCAGCGTAGAAGCGAGGATTTTCCAATCCAAGCGATCGATCTCACCCTCAGCCAACCGAACCAGCGTGCTTAATGCCTGTCGAATCAACTGATTGTGCTTGAGGTTAGGTAACTGGGCGACTAAATCAGCAAGCTCTGTTGCCAAGGCCGCATCGTCAGGGGGAAGGGAGACCATAATGTTATGCCAAAACCGAATCAAAAGCGCTCCAGACATAGCCTTCTAGAGCGCTCAAACCAGACAAATTGTCCCCAGAAAGAAGGTTGAATAGGTATCAGAGGTACTTTTCCAGGGTCGTGGCCAGCGTAGTCTTGGGAACGGCCCCCACCACCATATCAACCCGCTGACCTTCCTTAAAGATCATCAGCGTCGGAATACTCCGGATACCATATTGACTCGCAATGCTGGGGTTTTCGTCAGTATTCACCTTCACCACCTTCACCTGCCCATCATATTGCTCGGCAATCTCATCCACCACCGGAGCAACCATGCGGCAGGGACCGCACCAGGGTGCCCAGAAATCCACTAAAACGGGAAGGTCGCTCTCCAGCACTTCTTGTTTGAATGTAGTGTCCGTAACGGCTGCGGCTGCTGACATCGGAAAATTCCTTGCCTCTTGTTTTCTCTCAAGCACTCAATATAACAAACTGGAACCCGTCCTCAACCAAACTGGTGCATACAGACACATTCAGTCACAATTAGCAACGTTTGATGACAATCTGTACACGTCTTTTCTGGAAGCTTTTGCCTTCTTAGCCAGATTAGGAACCGCCTAGGCACTGCCTAGGCGGAGTGTGGTGTGAGGAGTGAACGGAAACATGCGTCTCCGCTCCCTCTATTGTAAGCGACAGGCCCAGCTTTGCGAGTCATCACCCATCAAGGGGGTAAATTTCTTAAGATTTCAACAACTTTTTACACCCCTGGCTAAGGGTTGCCTCGCCTGAATCGCGATCCCCCCCTAACGGCATCACTGGGTAATAGCCCTTAACCAATCACATAGGCAGAATGTAGGGACCACCAGATCAAAACCCCAATGCTGCCCAGAATCAAAACTGCCGATACCAGAATGGCAAGGAGGCTGTCGGCCCCGTCGAATTTCATAATGCCGCGATTCAAGTCCGTCATAGTTCACTGACCTTTCTTTCGTGGTAAGCCATGCTATTCCCAGCATATCCAGGTCAGGTTTTAGCGTCTAGAGTCGGCCAGCACCTTTAAGATTGGCTTTAAAACTTTAAGGAATGATCGGGGTCATCTAGTAAGGGGACGGATCAACCACTAGGGCAGGACGATCGTCCCACCCCAGCGAACCTGGCTAGTGTGTAATCCCCAGAAGTGCCTGTGGTTCAGGCGTTGGCAGTTTCGGCGCTGTGAAGGCACGGGCGTAGAGCGGTTGCCGCTGCTGCACCACGAGGGGTAGCACTTCCCGCACATTAGAGGCCACTTGGACTGTGGTGACATCGTAGGTTTGGGTCACCAGCTTCGGATAGAGACCCATCCCAATCACGGGCAGGAGCAGGCAGGCAGCGACAAACACTTCGCGGGGCTTGAGGTCACCCAGGTAGTCTTCGACCACGATGCCACTATTGCTGTTCGTACCGTAAAAGACTCGGCGCAGCATTGAGAGCAGGTAAATCGGAGTCAGCACCAGGCCAACTGCCGCCAGGAAGATCACCACCGCTTTGAAGCTGGCGGTATACACATCACTGTTGGCAATCCCCAGGAACACCGTCAGTTCACCCACAAACCCACTCATCCCGGGCAGGGCCAGGGAAGCAAAGGACCCCGCCGTGAACAGGGCAAAGGTCTTGGGCATGGATTGGGCCAGCCCACCCAGTTTCGGCATATCGAGGGTATGGGTGCGTTCGTAGGTAACGCCGGTCAGGAAGAACAGCACCGCCGCAATCAACCCGTGGGAGATCATTTGCAGAACCGCCCCATTCAGACCAATCTCGGTAAAGGAGGCAATGCCCAGCACGACGAAGCCCATGTGCGAAATGGAGGAGCAGGCCAGCCGCCGCTTCAGATGTTCCTGACCAAAGGCTGTTAATGCGCCATAGATAATGTTGACGATACCGAGAATAACTAGAACGGGCGCAAAGTAAATATGGGCACTAGGGAGCAATTCCAGGTTCAGCCGAATCAGGGCATAGCCACCCATTTTCA
>CAZHXN010000072.1:0-21312 GCA_964536415.1 uncultured bacterium | reverse complement strand
AGGCTGATGAGAACTGGCAAGCCTTACCAGAGAGGGTCGAACGGATAGTGGATGCCAACCGGGAGCTTCGGCCCCTACCGGGGAAGCTGGATAACGTCCCCGTTTTCAATAGCAACAGTCCGGAAATTGTCCAAACCGAGGGGATTATGCTCTCCACGTTTCCCCCGGACAAAAAGCGCGACCCAGCAGCTCATCTAAACTATGCCTTTGAAGGTCGGTTCGATATCTTTTCCCACCACATTGCTAAGACCACCGATCCCCAAGAAACCCGCACCCTGTTCCAAGGGGTGATGCTCCACAACCCTGGCGACCAACCCGTGACGATCGAGATCTTCCAGGCCGCGACCTACCTAACGGGGACAGATGCGGGGTTTGTTGAATTACCTGCCCAAGTGAATAACGCAGCTGGGGATGTTTTTTCCGGGCCGGGAAGCCGCATGACGACGGAAATCCTCAAGGGCAGCCGTCAAGATCTATTCCCGGCAACGCTGACCCTCGCACCGAAGCAAAGTCAGATGCTCCTGAGTTTGCCGTTGCCCACTGGCCACGGGGAACTGGTGCCCACCGCCAATGCCCGCTCAACCCTGGTACGACTTTGGAGTGGCGGCCCCGTCTATGTGGCCGATCTGGCTATGTTTGCCCGCCAGCACACCGATGGCAGTGAGCGATCGCCGACGTTGGAAGAATGGCAGTCTCTCCTCAAGGGCGGTTGTTTAGCGGGACCACGGGATATCCCCCCCACCGATCCCGACCATACGATCGGCAAAATTATCTACGGTCGCGTGGCCGGGGTTTCCCAAGGCTCCCAATGGCAGGCCAAACTGACCGATAGCCCGGAAGTGCAAACCCTCACCCTCCCGAAACCAGGGAAACCCATTGCCTATGGCCTCAGCACCCTGCCCCAGGGTACCTTTGGTACCGGACAAATCCAGAGCGCCCCAATGCTGGCCCGCTACCCCGACACGGCTTACCTATCCCACGGTAACTATGCGGTTCAATATAGTCTGACCCTGCCGCTACACAATGCCAGTCGGGCTGAACGATCCGTTACCCTGACCCTCCAAACCCCTATCAAGGAAGATTTACCCAATGCTCAGGGCCTTAAGTTCTTTGACCCGCCGCCCGATCGCGTCTTCTTCCGAGGAACCGTGCGGGTTCGGTACGACGATGACGCAGGTAGGTCCCAAACCCAATATTTGCACCTGGCCCAACGGCGCGGTGATCCCGGCGAACCCCTGGTAACCCTGGCCATGCCCCCCAATAGCAAACGGTTAGTCCAGGTCGACTTCCTCTATCCGCCCGATGCTGTCCCGCCCCAAGTGCTGACGATCGCCGCAGAATAGCCCCATCCAGGGAGGCGACAGCCGGATGGGGCCAAACAATCGGCTACTCGTGATCAGGCTAACGCCGCCCCAACCCCATTACCGTAACCTCAGCGTCCTAATCCCAACCAGACCCGCAGTACCGCTGTCGGGCAAAAACAGCAACTCACCTGTGGTTGCGAAATCTACGGAGTTTGTTTAGGATATGTAAAGAAAAGTAAAGATATATCACGGTTTTGAAAACGTTTGGATTTTAGTGACGAGGTTTACAAAAAGCCTCACAGAGTCTATGTTTTAGGCCCGTGGCAGGGAAAGTGTTCGTAAGGGGATTTCCCTCATCCAGGTGCTCAAATCCTTTGTCCACAATAAATTTCAATATTCCTTCTGTTTTAGTTGAGAGCAATTCTCCTTTTTTTCACGATCGTTGCTTACCCTGATGTTTGTACGGACAAGCGTGGTGTAAAGTTATGAGCCAAGTGACTACTCCCATTACTCCTCTGGTGATCAATGAAGATGTGGTCACCCTTTTCAAGTACTGGCAGGACGAGATCCAGGAAGGGATGCGCTGCGGGGAAGAACTCTATCGGCATTTTCGGTCTTTTGGGCTTCACGATCGCCTGCGGGCCTACGATTTGGGTTGGAAGCTGGCCCAATCCGGCTATCCTGTATGTGTAACCTGCTCCAGCCAGCGCTATGCAGTGTGGGTTAGTCTGCGAGCGCCCCAGAAGACGATGGCGGATGGTCAAGTCGAGGAACCAACGACCCTGTTGGCGGCGATTGCAGCCTAATCCGGAGATACTGGATTCTACCAAACCCCTATGGACACGATCGCGCAGCAGCTTGACCAGCAACGTCAATTTTTTGCCACGGGGCAGACCCGTCCCCTTGCGTTTCGTCGTGCCCAACTCCAACAGCTACGGCAACAGATTGTTAACAACGAAGCCCAAATTCTGGAAGCGCTCCACGCCGATCTGCGCAAGCCCCAGTTTGAAGCCTACGCTGCCGAGGTCTATTTTGTCCTTGAAGAAATCGATCGCACCCTCAAGCATCTACCCGCCTGGATGCAACCGCAACGGGTGAAGGTTCCCTTCATGACTCAGCCCGGACGGGCGACCCTGATCCCGGAACCGCTGGGGATCGTTCTGATTATCAGCCCGTGGAATTATCCTTTTCAACTTTGTCTGCTGCTACTGGTGGGGGCGATTGCCGCCGGTAACTGCGCGGTACTCAAGCCTTCGGAGGTGGCCAACGCCACAGCGACCCTAATTGCTGACCTGATCAAAGCCACGTTTGATCCTGCCTTTGTGTGTGCCGTGACGGGGGGACCTGAAACCAGTCAGCGTCTGTTGGCCGAACGCTTTGATCATATTTTCTTTACCGGCGGGACGGCGATCGGCAAAGTCGTCATGACTGCTGCGGCCCAACACCTCACCCCTGTCACCCTGGAACTGGGGGGCAAAAGTCCCTGTCTGGTTGACCGCGATGTGGATCTCGCTACGACTGCCCGTCGCATCGTTTGGGGAAAGTTTGCTAATGCTGGCCAAACCTGTATTGCACCGGATTATTTGCTAGTTGATCGCGCAATTCATGCCCCCCTGCTGACGGCGATGCAAACCTGTCTGCGGGACTTTTATGGGGAGGTTCCGGCCCAAAGCCCTGACTATGGGCGAATTATTAACGATCGCCATTTCCAACGCCTCAGTGCCTTCCTCCAGGATGGTCAGATTGTGGTAGGGGGTGAGACGGATGCGAGCGATCGTTACATTGCGCCAACAATTTTGGATCAGGTATCTCCCGATGCGCCGGTGATGCAGGAGGAAATTTTTGGCCCGATCTTGCCCGTGCTGACCTATGACACCCTGGAAAGCGCGATCGCCTTCGTCAATGCTCGGCCTAAGCCGCTGGCCCTCTACTGCTTCTCCCGCAATCCCGACTACACCCAACAGGTACTCGCTCAAACCTCTGCGGGCGGTGTCTGTGTTAACGACATCTTGCTACACAACCTCGTGCCTGACCTCGGATTTGGGGGCATCGGTCCGAGTGGCATGGGGCGCTATCATGGCAAGGCCAGCTTCGACACCTTCTCGCACCACAAGGGGGTACTCCAGCGTCCCTTCCGGCTCGATCTGCGATTCCGCTATCCTCCCTATACCGGCACCCTGGCCAAATTTAAAGCTCTGGCACGCTTTTTACCCTGATGCTGGGCGGCCAAGCGTGCATTGTTAGTGGGATTGCTGCGTATGTCGTTAAGCCACTCAGCCGTTAAACTGATGGCACAAACTGATAGCGCAGAGTGATGGTGCAAAGTGATGGTGCAAAGTGATCATCGGTTAGCATACCTGTTGCCCAGTATCACCCGGTCTATCGTTAGAGGGATAGCCCCAGCGACCGAGATCCGGCATCCTGGACGGTATCCTTTTCTACCCTGTTGCGAGAAACTGGCGTATGAACCCCTTTGAGTCGCTATCCCGCAAAGATGCGATCAGTGCGTTTCTGCTTTGGTTATTCATGGCCTTTATGGGCTTTATCCTGCTGCCCACCCTGGGTGTTATCCGACCGGAGGGACGACTCTTTATCTGGATTGCCACGGGCATTCCCCTAGGCTTAGGAGGGGCCATCCTGGTGGGAGCCAGTTCCGAGTTTGTTGCCAGCGCGAATCGCGCCGAACCCGGTTCCACGAAACAAGCCCTGATCTGGGCCGGACAAGCAGCGGGCTGGTTAGGGCTGATGGGGGTCATGTATCCCGTGTTAATGGTAGCGCTTGAGTTTTTCGCAAAGGCAATTCAGGAATTGGGCGATGTTATTCCTAAATAGATGCAATATCTAGACGCAATATCTAACAATATCTAAATACAGCGTTTCCCAAGTCTCTGAAGGACAGCAGTACCTGGTGAACAAAGGGCTGGCTCTCCTGAGATTTTGGTGTAACAGTGCAAAAAGCTACAAATTAAAGAACTAAAATGCTGGGTTTATGGTGGGGGCGCTACGCGCCCCCACCATAAACCCATAAGAACCAAAGGGCTTGAGCCAATTGTCTGCCCCTCACTGAGGCGACAAAGGCTGTAGACGCAAGAAACATTAACAAAATTAACAAAAGAAGAAGGACCCTGGTTTTTGGCCATTATTCGATGCTGAGGCGTCACCATAGGCCCGGTAAATATTCTCCATCGTCATCACCGATCGCGGTTTCCCTTCAGCTAACAGGTATCGATTGATTAGCAATAGCCGATCGTAGCGATTCAGGCTATCACCCCACTCATGGCTACAGACTAAGAGCGTTTTCCCCTGGGCACACAACTCGGCAAACACTCGCACGAGGAGGGCTTCCGTTTTCTTGTCAATCCCTGTAAAGGGTTCATCCAGCAAAAATACATCTGCCTGTTGCGCCAGCGCCCGTGCAATAAACACCCGCTGCTGTTGTCCCCCCGACAGTTGCCCGATCGGGCGTCGTGCCAGGGACAGCATATCCACCCGTGCCAAGGCTGCCTTCACAATTTGCCACTGCGGGGGGCTAGGTGACCGTAGCCACCCGATCGCCCGTGTGCGCGCCATCATCACCACATTCCAGGCAGTCGTCGGATAGTCCCAGTCGATCTGCGATCGCTGCGGTACATAAGCCACCCGCTGTCGTTGCCGTTGCAACGGTTGCCCGTTGAGCAGGACCCGCCCCTGGTAGGGGGCCAGACCCAGTAACGCCTTCATCAGCGTACTTTTACCCGCCCCATTGGGACCCACCAAGCCCACCATCTCCCCCGGTACCAACCGTAAGGAAATGTCGGTAATGGCAGGCTGCCGCTGGTAATTGACAGACAGGTGCTCAACCTCTAGCATGGCTAACAGGAAAAATGATAATCATTCTCAAATCTTATCAAACTCATATTACAGGAGCTATCTACCCATGCCCCTATTTGGGTTAAATTTTGTCTCAAATTGGTTTAGCGCTCGCTGGAGCATGATCGGGATCGGGGTGTTGCTCACCCTGGGATGCGTTAGTTGTGGACCAGTGGCTCTGGGTCCCAAGGTCGAGTCTCAGGCCGAGTCTGGGGTAGCGCCGGAGACAGTCCCCACGACTGGCGCATCGCCAGCCAACGTGGTGGCAACGACGGGGATTTTGTGCGATCTGACCCGGCAGATTGCGGGGGAGACGATCACCCTCACCTGTTTAATGTCTCCTGGTCAGGACCCCCATGTGTATGAACCGACCCCGGCGGATCGAGCGGCGATCGCCAAGGCGGATCTGGTGCTCTACGATGGCTATGGGGCTTCCCCCAAGCTGATCCGATTGGTCAAGAGCCAGTCGGGGATAGCCCAAGTGGCGGTTTACGAAGCTGCCGTGCCGACGCCTAGCTATGTTCAGGCCGATGAGCATGAACATGAACATGAACATGAGCATGAACATGAACATGAACATGAGCATGAACATGAACATGAGCATGAGCAGAAACAGGGAGAGGCGGCACCTATGGCGAATGAGCGGGTGCCCGACCCCCATATTTGGCACAATGCCCGTCATAATGGGGCGATCGTGGCGGTGATTGCAACCGAGTTGGCTCGGCTTGTCCCGGCGCATCAAGCGCAGTATCGTCAGGCTGCTGATCGTCTGACGACGGAGTTTAACACCCTTGACACCTGGATACAAGCCCAGGTGGCTACGGTTCCCCCCACCCAACGCCAACTTATCACGCCCCACAATGCCTTTGGCTATTTTGCCGATGCCTATGGGTTCGAGGTGAAAGGATCGCTCCAGGGGGTGAGTAAGGCGGCTAAGCCCTCCCCCGCCCATTTGGCCAATTTAGTCGAGCAGGTCAAACGCCTGGATGTCCCCGCGATCTTTGCAGAAAGTACCTCTAATCCTGAGAGCATGGCTACGATCGCCCGTGAAGCAGGCGTGAAATTGGCTGAGCCACCTCTACTGGTTGAAGGCCCGACGGGGCCAGGAACAGCCGTGGCAACGACCCAACAGATGTTGGTACACAATACCTGCACGATCGTGAACAATTTGGGGGGGCGCTGTCAACCACCAGCTGGTTTTAACCCCTAGCTCAACACAATTCTGATTTTTCCTGTTCTTCCTGGGGGAGAGGCCAACCCAGGCGAGGGGGCCTTGAGCAGGGGGGGGAGCGGCCATTCTCCTGGGGAGAGGCTGCACGAACACGGGCTGAATCCGTTAAGGTGGTTATGCATCCGCAGTTCCTCTTGCCCCCTTGCTATGAAGCCTATCACCGGTTTTTGGCTGGTTCTTACCAGTTTGATGTTCACGATCGCCTGTAGCCAGACGATTTCTTCCCAACCGACGGATAGCCCTGCGATCGGGACAGAGGCTGCGCGTGTTGAACCGGGGGGCAAGGCTCCAACCACGGCAGAATCGACATTAGGGGGCATACCGGCAGGGACTGGGTCTGCTCCTAAGGGTAGGGGGGAAACCCCTGCGCCATCCCCTGTGGCGGAACGTCCATCTGCGATCGCCCAAGCACAGCCCATGAGTCCGCAGGCGGTGCTAGCCGATCTGTACGATCGACAGGGAGAACTAGGGATTTGTTCTGATGGGTTTGATGCGGAAGCCTCCCCCAACGGCTCCATCGTCTATCCCGTGGGTGATAACCAGTATCTCGTCCAAATGATGTGTTTCATGGCGGCTTACCAGGGGAGTTATGAGTATTTAATCTATACCAAAACGGCTGATGGCCCCCAAGTTAAAGCACTGAAACTGGCCCGATTCCAACCTGACGAAAATGGACAGTTATCCAGGCTTGAGGAGCAGCAGGTGGGCGGACTGCCGGAATACGAACCTGGGAAACAACAGTTAACGATGTTGACTAAATTTTCTGGCATGGGTACCTGCGGTTCGCTGGCAACTTATCAGTTACAAGGGGACCAATTCCAGTTAGTTGAATATCGAGCGAAGTTTGACTGTGATGAAACCGTAATTGATCCCAGTCAATATCCAAAAATTTTCCCCTAAATCGTTGAGTTCGTAGTAGCGACTTGAGTCGCAAAAGCGATCTCCCTCTCCACTTTGCCGACGCCTGATTAGAAGTTGGACTATCATTGAAAGCAAATAGCTGTCTCACTCTGAATCTGCCTAATCCCTCTATTGGAGGTGTACCCATGAATTTTGACCAAGAGATTGTCACTGTTAGGCCAGCGGAAACCATCGATACACTGCAAAAACTCCCCAATTATGTGGGCATTTCAGAAAAAACAGCGGGGTCAACCGGAATATCGATGAACATGGTGATTATCCCACCCTCTGCGAAGGCAGATCCCCATTTCCATGATGGGTTTGAAACGGCAATTTATCTGCTTAAGGGGAATGTCCAAACGTTTTATGGTGAAAATCTATCTAAATCCGTGGTGAACAAGCCGGGAGATTTTATTTTTATCCCCGAAGGTGTTCCCCATCAAGCCATCAACCTCAGTGATACGGAAGAAGCCATTGCCTTGGTAGCGCGAAATGATCCCAATGAGCAGGAAAGTGTCCAGCTTTATCAATTACAGCCTTTACCTTAATCATAAAGTACAGTGTTACCGGGGTAGGATGGGGGCAGCCCGCTGGTGCGACCCTCACCCTAAATCCCTCTCCTAGAACGGGAGAGGGACTTGCAAATCCGGCTCCTTCCCCCCATCCCCCCGCAAACGGGAGGTTAGGGGGGCTGGGAGAAGGGGTTGGGGGATGAGGGCCGCATGTTGCCTAACTGAGATGCTCCCGATAGAAGATAGAAAGCCGAAAGTTTTGGATATCTTGATATCTCTGTGGTCAACGTGTTTGCTTTGGGGTATTATGAGGCACTATTTTTGATGAAATCTGCCGCTTTTTCCGCAATCATGACCGTGGGTGCATGGGTATTCCCTGTCGGAATCGACGGCCTGGATCGAGGTATCGGCAACCCGTAGGCCCGTAACGCCCCGCACTCGTAGGTGATCATCCACTACTGCAAGGGCATCATTGCCCATTTTGCAGGTGCCAACGGAGTGCCAGAACGCTTCACTCACCTGCCGGATGTAGACAGCGATCGCGTCGTCACTGACCACTGCTGCACCGGGCGCAATTTCCTCACCCCGGAACGGATCAAAGGCCGCTGCCTGCAACAGTTCACGGGTCCGTTTCACCCCAGCGACCAAAGCATCCACATCCGCCTGCTGCTGTTGATCGGCGGGTCTAATTCCGGACAGCATGAGCAGTTTGGGGGAATCAAACACCCCGGCGGTGAGAATCACTTCCCGATCGGCAGTCACTTCCTGCGTCGCCCCGTTTTGTTGGTAAGCAACACCAGAGGCCCGATCGCCACTGAACAGCAACCGCGTCGCCTGTGTCCCGGTGGCAATGGTTAAGTTTGGGCGATCGCGAATCGGGTCCAGGAAGGCGATGGCGCAACTATGGCGCTTCCCATCCTTGGTATTGAGGGGATAGAACCCGGCCCCCAGTTGGCTTTCCCCATTGAAATCCGGATTTCGGGGATACCCCAGTTGGACGGCGGCCTCAATAAAACAATTAGATAGGGGATGGGGGGTCGATAGGGCCGACACGGCTAGGGGACCCTCACTGCCATGAAGTGGTTACGAATTTTTCAATCACCTCCGCAATTTCATCCGCCACTTCCAGGGTTGGGAAATGGGAATGGGCAGCGAGTCGATGAACATGGAACCAGGGGTTCGCGGCCCCAAAATCGAGTTGGGCTTGCAGATAGTCATCATCCGGCGGCTGCGAATAGATATGCAGGGCAGGAATATTGGGACTCATGCTGCTGAGGGCCTGGAGGGGATAGCCACCGGCAGCATAATTGGAGCCAATCACCCGCCCCGATCGCAGCCAAGTATCTGCCCCGTAGCTAGCCATCTCCTCCCGCACAAAACTAATCACCTCCGGGTTATCCACCCCTTCGAGCCAGATATCGAATAGGGCTGCCCGTGCCTGTTCCCAGGTCTCTGGGGTGCCCAGGGCATGGACGAGATCCATATAGGGTTTTGGGGCAGGCAGGATGGGCCAGTCCGTGTTAATCACCTTGGGGACGCGATCGCCCAGGATACGGCGCAGTTCCACCGTAATCCAGCCGGAATGGGACGCCGAAACTGGGATCACCTGCTGCACCCCACTGGCTTCAATCACCGCGAGGGCATCTTTGATCAAGCCTTCCGCGCCAAAATCTTCCTGGGGAACCTGGGATTGCCCATGACCGCGCCAGTCAAGGGCCAACGTGCGCCGATGTTCAGCACATTTAGGCAAAAGATGGCGATAGAGGGAATGGCTCATGCACCAGGCAGTCATTAAGAGTAACGCTGGTTCGCCTTGCCCCCTGTCTTCGTAAAAGATCTGAATTCCATCACTAGTAGTTGCGGTTGGCATTATGGTTTCCTGTAGTTACAAAAACGTATTGATCCAATCGGTTTCATCATTCAGGCACGCGGCGAAAAAGTCACCGGTAGGGATTCGGTCAGCCGGAAAATCGGTACCCCGGTCCAGACGATCGCTTCGTTCTCCAACTGAAGATTCTCAACTCGCTGGAGCAAGGTGTTAATCGCTGTGCGGAGGTGCATCCGATTAAGGACAGCGGCAATGCAGGCATGGGGGCCATAGCCAAAGGCCAAATGGGGATTATCGAAACGGGTAATATCCAGCCGTTCCGGATCAGCAAACTGGGCCTCGTCGTGATTCCCCGGTCCTAACCCGACGATGACGATTTGTCCCTCCCGAATCGATTGACCATGCAGTTCAAAATCAGTCAGCGCACGGCGGGCCGCAAGCCGGACCTGGCTTTCATAGCGCAGCAATTCCTCCACTGCCGAATTGATCAGATGGGGGTTAGCCTGCAAGAGTGCCAATTGATCTGGACTGCGCAGGAGACCGATAAAGCAGTTGGTCAGGGCCACCGAAATGCTGAGGAAGCTGCCCGTCATCAGGAGCAGGCAACTCATCAACAATTCCAATTCCTGGAAGCGATCGCCCCCAATTTCCGCCCGCACCAGGTCACTAATCACATCATCCTGGGGCTGCTGCCGACGGGCTTCGGTGAGCGATCGCAAATAGTCCCGCAGGGATAGGAAACTCTGGTGATATTCCTCGGCAGCGGCTTCAGTGTCGAATTGGGGCAGAAACGCGGTCATGAAGATAAAATTGGCCAACCCGACCTGCCATTGGGTCAGTTGCGGACTGTCTTCGACAGGCAGCCCCAGGAACCAACCTTGGACAGTCAGGGGGAGCGGCACGGCAAAGTCAGCCACAATATCCATCCGTCCCTGGTCGATCACCGCGTCAATCCGCTCATTCACCACCTGTTCGATCCAGGCTTGTGCCCTGGGAACACGGGGGTCAAAGGCTTGCTCCATCAGCTTGCGAATCCGGGTATGGGCAGGCCGATCGTTGAACAACACCAGATTATGATTCAAGGTGTTTAGAACCGTCTGGCGGGTGGGCCAATCCGGCCCCTTCGGGGGGATATTCGTCAGCCGTGGCTCACGGGATAAGGCGACAAAATCGGCATAGCGACTGACCACCCAGCACTGCATTTTTTCGTCCCAAAAAACCGGGGCTTCTGTCCGCAGTTTTCGGTAGAAGGGATAGGGATCATGCGCAACTTCGGGATCAAGCAGACTACTCGGTTGGGACATAGAAAGGTGTGAGGATAGGGAAAGTTAGCGAGGGGGATAATCCAGGTCGGTGCTTGTCCCATTCGTTACCCCTGAATCAGGCTTGCTATTAACTCTATCGATCACCCCCCCGCTGGAGAAGTCTGGTGTAACAATTGTTGAGCAACGATATACCCAGAGGCTCCGCCTAACCCCAAACCGGGGAAGGTGGCCGCGCCGATCATATACAGGTTAGGAATCACGGTTTGATAGCTGGACGCTGCCGAGAAGGGCCGCAGCCAATAGCTTTGGGCAATATCATGGGACCCGCTGTAGGGATCGCCGTTTTGCCAATTGCTGTTGTAACGAACTAAATCCGGTGGGGTGACGATCGATCGGGCCAAAATCGCCGATTTCAGGTTAGGAATGTGTTGACTGGCAATGTCGATCACGCGATCGGCAAAGCGGTTTTTCAAATCCTCGTTCCAAACCCCTTCACCGACCTCAATTTCACCCGCTGCATCCCCCTTAAACCGGAAGGGCACATCTAACACCTGCAAGACAGCCACCGCTTTCCCCGTCGGCGCACGGGAGGGGTCAAGAATGCTGGGTAGCCCCACGCCGATAACCGGATCGGCGGGCAGCAGGCGGCGCATGGTTTCGTTATAGTTGCGCGACACCCCATCTAACCCGTTGGTGATATGGGTATAAATCACTTGATCCAACCGTTCATCCACCCAATGCAGGGGTTCGTCTAGAGCGAGGTGGACAAAGAACACGCTGTGGCCGTAGCGATAT
This sequence comes from uncultured bacterium, assembly GCA_964536415.1. GTDB lineage: Bacteria > Cyanobacteriota > Cyanobacteriia > B231 > B231 > Trichothermofontia. The sequence goes on along the minus strand of CAZHXN010000072.1, from coordinate 9,628 downwards.
TTCTGGGCCTGCTGGCGCACCGCAGCGGGGGCATCGTCCTCAGTCAGTAGGTTTAAGTACAATTGTTCGGGAGTGGTGGTGGCCAGGACGACCCGGTTGGCGCGGTACTCTTCCCCTGATTCGGTCCGCACCCCGATCGCCCGTCCATTCTCCACCAGAATCCGGCTGACACTGGCCCCGGTTTTGACCGTGCCTCCTTGATCCTCGATCAGTTGCACCAATGCCTTCGCCAGCATCTCGGTTCCGCCCCCCGCGACAAACTGCCCCGCCGACTGCAATCCCAGGGCAAACACATGGGTCCAGAAGCCACTGTTGGCATCCTCCGGCCCGTGGCCGCTGTGCAACACCCAGGGGGCCAAGATCCCGCGCCAGGTTTCCGAGGTATACAGGGACTCCAGCACATCCCGTGCCGAGAGGAGAAAGTCCTGGGCGAAGGGGGTAGGTGCGCCGTCGGGCGTGACCATGAGTTGTTGTTGGATGGCCTGGGCCGTAGACGAACTCAGATCCATGTTCAGCAGACCAAACACCGATTCCGCGTATTGGCCAATGTTCTGGATCATCTGCTGCCATCCGGCCCCATCCCCCGGAGCCAGTCGCTCAGCTTCCGCGATATTCGCCGCCATATCAGTGGCAATCACGGCAGTTTTGCCCCCCGGCATGGAAACCCCCGCTGGGTATTGAGTCCCCACCATATTGAGGCCCCGCTTTTGTAGTTCTGCCCCGAAGTCGCGGTTGGCCTGGGAGAGGGCAAAGAGAATCAGGTACCCGGCATAGAGGTCATGGGTGAAACCGGGCAGGGTGAGTTCGCCGGTTTGCATCCCGCCGCCGGGACGGGGATTACGCTCCAGGATCAACACACTCCAACCCGCTTGGGTCAGATAAGCCGCGTTGACCAGGGCATTGGGGCCGCTGCCGATGATAATGGCGTCGTAGGAGGACATGACTTTTGCCTAGTGATTGGGGGTCAATAGTCGGTTGGCGTTGAGTTTGCGAGATCCAACCCGTTGGTTTTGTGGGATTGCACTGCGCTTGACCTAACCTACAGGGGGGCAATAGCACAGAGGCGTTGACGATACCTGGGATTAGGAACCAAAGGCCCCCAATTGGTGTAAGAGGCCCAGGCTGTCTTCATTCGTCCAAATTTCGGCAATTTTCCCCTCTGGGGAGAAAATAAAGAAATTCACGCCTTGATCCTTAACGGCGTTGCCCGATGGGGTCAAATTCAGGAAGGGGGTGCCCGTGTGGGTGCCGGTCATGTACCAACGAATGGCAACTTTATCCGACTCCGCTGCCTTGCGCTCTACTTCAAAGTTGAGATCCGGCATGGCCGATCGCATTTCGGCAATAAAACCTCGCACCGCGTCCCGGCCCCGCAATTCCTGACTCAAGGTAGGGATGCGGTGAACGACAAGATCGGTGGTGATTTCCGCCAGCACATCCAGGTTGCCGCTATTGAGAACTTCGGCGAAAAAGCGATCGACGAGGGCCTGATTTTGCTCTGGCGTGGTTGGTTGGGGGAGAGGTTCCGGTGGGGGCAGTGCTCCGATCTGGCGCAGGAGTCCCAGGGTTTCTTCGTTAATGCGGGCTTCGACAAATTTGCCATTAACAATGCGCATCCAGGAGACGCCATCGATCGCGAATCGATAGCCCTTGGCCGGGAGGTCGCCCCGTAGGGTTTCCAAGGGTTTACCATTATGGGTTCCCCGTGCGGTCCAGTGGCCGACCACCGTATCGCCTTGGGCAACCATGTGTTCCACAGTGAACTTAACATCCGGGAAGGCTCCCCGCAGCATCGTCACCAGGTTTTTGAATTCCTGACCGCGATAGGGTTCGGTGTGGGTGGGGTTGGTAAATTCAAATTCCGGCGCAAAGTAGTTGTCTACAAAGGAGAGATCGCCAGTACTCATCAGTTCGGCATAGTATCGACGAGCTAGGGCTTTGTTTTCTTCTTCAACAGACATAGTGGCGAGTTGGGTAAGGGGCGGGTTAAAGCAAGGTTTGAGCTTGTGGGATGGGCAGCTTAACCTACTCAAAATCTCAAGTCTTGAAGATTGAGCTTGTGGGATGGGCATCTTGCCCGTCACTTTGGAGCAGAGTGGTAGGCAGGATGCCTACCTCATAACTGGCAAGTAGTTGGGTCTAGCTTTCTGGATTGCACTGCGTTTGACCCAACCTACCCCATTAGGCCGGACAGTTTGTTAGCTTCAAGAGGCCAAAACTTCGGCAATGTTAGTAAAGCCAGCCCAGGTTTTGATGATCTTGCCATCCCGGAGTTGGGCAAAGTGGATACCGGTTACAGAGACCTTTTTATTGGTAGGGGGGAACCCGGCAAACTCACCAGTATGGGTACCGGTAAAGGTGAAGCTGGTCGCGACAATCTCACCGTTGGAGACAAAACTATCGATCGCATAAATCACATCGGGGAATGCCTGCCGGAAGGCAGTCACCCGCTTTTTGAAATTCTCCCGGCCCTGGACCACATTGCTAGTCATCCCGGCCAACTTAGGTACAATAAACTCATAGCTCTCATCGTAGAGGACATCAATCATGTCCTGCTTGTCCTGGGTGAGCACCTCATCAAATAAAGTGGCCAATACCGATTTACACTCTTCAGGGGTCATGAATTTTCTCCAATTAGCATTAAATGATCAGCCTTGGCAAACAAAAAGTTGTCTTCCACGAGCCACGAGCCACAAGCCGCTAATCCGCTCCTTTCAGTAGCGCGAGCAGGGGGGTGCCATATTCACAAATGCGTAGGTGGCGAATTTTGCCATTAGCAAAGTGCATATACCAAAGTTCACCGGCCTTGATATATCGATCGGTGGCAGGAACCCCCGCAAATTCAGCTTTATGGGTCCCTTCGTAGGCGATATCGGCGGCCACCACATCCCCCTCGGCAATCAGGTAGGGGAGGGTACACTGGACATCGGGAAAGGCCGTCAGAAACGCCGCCGTAAACACGCGAAAGATTTCCATGCCGTGAAGCCGACCATCAATCATGGGCACGGTCGGTGCTTCCATGATTAAGTTATAGGCGACAATCTCTTCAACCATGCTGGCACACTTCTTCTGATTCAGCCCTTCTTCGATAAAGCGCTTAAAACAGGTAACATTTTTCTCTTCAACTGGAGTCATGGTGGTTTTCCTTGACAAACAAATGAGCAAATCGATAGAGCCAATTCGGGCAACCAACACCGTATGGTCGCCACATCTCACCTAATCCTAGACCAAACGATCGGGAATCGGTTTCAATTGATACGCTTCCCAGAAGAAGGCATCATAACCATGTTGATCGGCCATGAGTACTTGTACTTCAGTAATACGGCCCTCGCGTACTGTGTAATAGTTGCAATTAAAGGCATTCAGCTTAGCCCCATTGACCTCACCTGTGGCCTTGTAGACTTCAACGACCCCGCCAGAATTCAGTTCCCCCATGCCCAATGGGGTGACTTGCAGCCCCAGCGAACGTAAACGGCTAAAAAAGGCTAATACCTCATCCACACCCTTTTTAGTGCCAGCAAGAGGATGATGGCCCGGTAAATGCCACTGCAAATCTTCGGCAAAAACCTCAGCTTTTAGGGTTTCCATGTCACCCGCCTTAAAGCATTGGTACATCTTTTCAACAACTTCAACGTTGCTAGACATGATTTCTCCTTAGGAAAGACTAATTCACAACGAAACCAGTAGAAAGCCATCGTTTGGCTAATAGACCAAAGCAGAATCCCAAGGACGCCAGCGGTGTAGCTCAAGCAGTGTCACAATCGGTGGAATGATCCCTACTTTAGCAGTACGATTCCATTACCAGGGGGATAGCTCTCATACTACCGCCAATACGCCCCTTAGGATAGAAATTCTCCGTACAAAACCCTCGTCCATCGCTGAGCACCTAAACTAAAGAACCGTGTTGAATCCTCCAGACTCCAGAAAGTTTCATGATTCTTAATAACTCTTAACAGTATCTCGTTTCTGGGCTACAGTCATAGCAAGCGGGTCCATAAACGCGATCGCTCAGCGTAGTTTGGTTGGGGACTATCTGGGTCGCTAGAAACTAAATTGGGTCCGTAGATTACCAATGAAAATGGTAGGATTGCTCTCGAAATTATTGATATTAAAAATTACTTGGAAGTTAGGAATGATCGCAATGTTGGAGGTAACCGGCCAGTAATAGGTCCCTTCCAATTCATACTGGGTACCTCCATCCCCTCCCCCAGATACCAGGTATTGGCGACCACTGGTGTAGTTAAAGGGCATCAGAAAGGCCAAGGTCCCGACGGCTCCCTGTTTGAGTAGGTCTGGGAAGGCCATCCCCACTTGGAAGCTTTGGGTCGTAATGGAACCATCGCGATCGTCGTCCACTGCATTCAGATTGGTATGGGCAATCCCATAGCGACCAAACAGACCAAAACGCGGGGTCACCAGCCATTCCGTGTTGACCTGGAAAATATCCGATTGGGCATTGCGGAGAGAGCCACCGCTTCCGTCATCAGCGATACCATTGATCGGCACACCACTAATATATTTGTTGCCATCAACGGGGACGCCATTGATGCTCACCTCGCGTGCCTGCTGATTCAGGCGGTTATAGAGGAATTTGAGGCTGAAATTACGGCTAGGGTTAAAGGCCAACTCTGCCGTCAAGCTATTTGTGCCGCCAAAGAGTCCTTCCGTGGGAACTGAGGCGGAATTAAAGTCAACAAACTCGTTACTCTCAGCCAGATAGCCCAAACCCAGACGCACCTTATCCCCCAAGGGTAAACGGACGATCGCCCCGGCTCCCCGGCGGATATCCGTGGTTAAGGGATTCGCAATCTGGTTGAGGGAGGTGGTGCCATTTAGGAAAAAGGTAAACCGATTTTCGTCAAAGAAGCGGAACCAGTTAATTCGAGGGCCGATCGCCACCTGTGCATTCCCCATCGGGAATTCGTAGACCATCTCCCGCAACACCACCGTGGCGTTCGGACCCAGGAAAGCACCCGCATCCGTAAAAGGAATCCCCGTATTGTTCACCGTCGAGGTGAGGGAGGTAATGTCATTAGCTGGCGAAACCCCTTGCCCAGCGGCCAGTTGGGTAATCAGTAAATCTTTACCGGTGAACGAAGCCCCCAGGTTGAGCCAGACGAGTCCGGCGGCGGTGACGTTCGGATCGCGCTCAATCTCCTGAACGACGGGAGGGGATTTAAATCCCGGCAGTGCCCGCTGACCGGTCTCCCGAAGCACACCCTCTGCTCCCGTTAACCCCGTAACGTTAAAGAAGGCGAGACCGAATAATTTAGCCGTGGTGGAGAAGCGATCGGTGAGCAAGGACATCGTGCGCCCCTCTAGCCCCTCAACCTTGCCGACGATCGCCTCTAGCTCGGCCTGGTACTCCTCCTGGAGCCGTTGGAGGGTTTCCAGATCTTCCTTATTGACGCGATCGGCACTCCCCTGGGCGACCAATTCATTGATCCGATCCATTGCTGTATTTAGACCCGCAGCGAATTCATACCGGCTGAGGGAACGATGACCGCGATAGGTCCCATCGGGATAACCCGCAATCACCCCATAGCGTTCTACCAGAGATTGGAGTGCCTGGAACGCCCACTCCGTTGGGGCCACATCCGATAATTGGGCCACCGAGGTGACTTGCGCAAGGGAAGTGGCGTCTGTATTCGGGTCGATCGGTTCGCCAAAAGCCCACTCCACCGTCGGATTGCCTTCCAGGAAGTTCAGGGACGTGGTCTGAAAACTCAAGGGTGGCTCGATATAGCCCTCGGTGGCATAGGCTTCGATTTGAACCAATTGTGCATCGATCCCGATCACCGCCGTCTCATTGACATATCCCTCAACCAAATCCAACAGGGCATTGCTACCCGTTGTGTTCAAGCGCGGTGCCCCCTCGGCATAGCGATCCACCTGGTTGAGCAGGGAATTCTCGCTTTCGCCGCTGAGGTAGCGATCGACCTGGTCCAACAAATCCTCGGCACTCAGGGACAAACGCTGGGTTGTGGGCACCGCCTTGGGCAAGGTAACGGGCATCAGCCGGGGGGAGGGCGCGTTAACGGGACGCTCGTGATCCGAAGCTGGCGTCTCCGCCGCGATCGCCGTACTATCTGGCCCTGGGACTGCGGCTGGCGTAACGGCGACTGGGGCTGCCTCCGGAGCGGGCATCGTCGCGGCTGGCGCAGGGGGGGTGTTGGCGGGCGACAGGGCCTCGCGATCCGGCACCGCTTGGGGATCTGAATCCGTATCAGGGGTGATATCGGGGACGATCGTCACCCTGGGGGAAACATGGGTTTCCGGGTCCCCAGTTGGGGGGGCGGAGGCCTCATTGGCCGTTGCCACGCCTGTGGCTGCTAGAACGGCAACCCAACCAGCAGCATTCAGTCGCAAAACCGTTGGCAAAAGATTTGCTGAAAGACTCGACACCTTCAATTTCCCTACCCCTCACTGATGACTGGCTCTACACCTAACTTCGATCACCGAACGAGTCCCCTTGAGACGCAACGCGAACGCTGGCAATGGCTAGCAGGTTACGTGCTGGTCATGCCTAGAAAGAGAAAACCGTTCGCAATGTCCCCGTGATCACCGTGCCGTTCTCAGACTGACTAAGGGGATGGGTGATCAACTGGATTAAGGGGGTAATGCGAATTTGGTCGCTCACCCGATAGTTGTAGTAAACCTCGTAGTTGGTCTGGGTGTGGTCAATGTCGGGATGCTGGAAGATCAGCGGTTGGGCGATCGCGATCCCGCCCTGATTCCCTTCCTTAAATAGGTCGGGGAATGCTAACCCAGCGGCCCAGTAGGTCGGGGCAATCCCCTCAAAGGGAATCGGGAGGAAGTTGGGCGAATAGCCAAACCGTCCGAAGAAACCCACCTTGGGCGTAAAGGCATATTCCAGGTTGGCCCCGATTGCCTCGAAGCGGCTGCCGCCCTGGGACCCACCTGCATACTGCAAACGGATCGCCCGACCTTTCCCCCAGTTGTATTCGGCTTCCAAAAAGCCAATGTTAGGATCGCCAAACAACCCGCCCCGTTTATCACGATCGGCGTTGCCATAGATATCGGTCACTGTAATGGGGAAGGGCGCACCCCCTAGTCCGGTTGGATTCGGCACCGAAGGATCTTGGGCAGTATAGACGGCTCGGAATGTGAACTTGCCCCCATCGGGGTTCCAGGTGACGGCTGCCCCCGCCGAGGGATTATCCAGGGCAAAGAGCAGGATATTGTTGGTCAGGGCTTCCGTCGAGAAGTTGTCGGCGTTATCCCCTTGGCGGTTGGCAAAGGTGTTGTAGTCAATAAAGTCGGTGGGGAACGATCGCGGGAAGATCGCCACTTGCAGATGATCGTTGATCGGGAAGGTATAGCGCAGGCGATTGAGTTGGAAGGTATTGTTAGCCCCTGGAATCCCCTGGGAGTAGAACAGGCTGCTGGAGCGATCGCCCAGGAAGTCGGCGGCGTCGTAACCTAAACCGGGGGAGTTGCTCGATCGCGGGGTCCCGGTACTGGTCACCGCCTGCAATTGGGTCAAGAGTAGATCCTTACCCGTAAAGGTGGTGTTCAGGTTCAAGCGCACCCGGCTAAAGAAGGTGGTGTTGGGGTCACTGCCATCAATTTTGTCGAAAGTTTGGGCATCAATCACCGAGTCGCCATCCTGGAACCCAGCATTGAGGGCAAAGATGGCTTGCCCTGATAACTTGGTGGTCGTGGAGAATTGCAGCATCTCCAGCATCCCCACCCGGCCTTCCAGGGCGTCCACCCGTCCGCGTAGGGTCGCCAGTTCGGTGGCAAATTCTGCTTGCAGGCGTTGCAAGGCTTCTAAGTCTTCCTTGGAAACCTTATCGGCCAAGCCCTCAGCAATTAGCTCACTGACGCGATCGAGGGCGGCATTCAATCCGGCAGCAAACTCATACCGGGTCATGGCCCGGTTCCCTCGAAACGTGCCATCGGGATAGCCCGCAATCACCCCATAGCGTTCCACCAGGGATTGCAGGGCTTGAAAGGCCCAATCCGTTGGTTGCACATCGGACAGTTGGGTGACAGAGGTGCGCTGGGCACGGCTACGGCGCTGGCTGAGTTGCTTCACCCCGGGGCTGGGGTCTGCCTTGGTGATGGCCGGTTTTGCCGGTAACGTTGCCCCTAAGACCGTTGGCGCTGAAGCCGTGGGGGCTACCGGGCCTGGATCGGCGGTAGGGACAGTCCGTGACGGGGAGATCGGGTGGCTCGCAGGCGTATCGGGAACGAGCGCTACAGCAGTTGGGGGGAGCGCGATCGCTAGCAATCCACTCGCCAGGGATAGGGAACCCACTCGCGCAACCCAGCGTTTATCGTTGTCATGCTGCTTCAACCAGGGAAATGTTCTCAAGTTACTCATAGCACACCACACGTTGACCATTGCCAAGGGACCCGTTATCTAAGACCCACCCCCAGATGATCGATCGCTGGGTACACCCACGCTAACCGCGATCGGCTCACCGATTGTTAACCGTTACTCTTAGGCTCGTCGTTTTCCTCCCTTGAGTGCTCACGATCAGGACAACTGACCGAACACAGAAGTAGGATTAAGCGAAATGCTCAATATAAAGTAACAATATTGGAAGATTGCTGCACCTGCGCTTATGCCCAAGTGCGTACTCGACGCGGTTCAGGACGCGGTTCAGGCTGTCACCAGTCTCCTCTCGCATCGACCCAAACGTTTATAGCACAATACCGGATTTTGCCGGATTCGTACAATGGGTTGGCTAATCGATTCCCGATTTGCGATCGCACCTGGGATCGGCACCAGCGATCGCACTCAGCAGAAGTCGGTGGTACGATTACCCTGACAATAGCCTCCAATCCGGAATCCTCCTTTCGGGCGTAGCCTTAGTATTCCAATATCCTCCCTGGCAATGGCGTGTATGGACCCAACCCCGCAGCAGTTTCAGATTTGTGACCAGGATTTGCCCCTGGAGACGCTCAAGCACTATCTCCAAGCGGAGACGATCGCCGTGGATACGGAGACGATGGGTTTGTTGCCCCAGCGTGATCGGCTGTGTTTGGTGCAATTGTGTGATCCGGGCGATCGGGTGACGGTTCTGCGGATTGCACGGGGGCAAACGGCGGCTCCTAATCTGAAACAACTTTTGGAAGCACCCGGTATTCCCAAGATTTTCCATTTTGCCCGCTTTGATCTGGCCATGTTGCGCTATCACCTGGATATTTGGGTAAATCCGGTGTTTTGTACGAAGTTGGCGAGTAAGTTGGCCCGCACCTATGCTCCCCGACACGGCCTTAAGGATCTGGTACAGGACATTACGGGCGTGGAACTGGATAAGAGTTCCCAAAGTTCGGACTGGGGGAATGCGGCGAACCTCTCGGAAGCTCAACTTCGCTACGCAGCCAATGATGTGCGGTACCTCGTTCAGGCCCGTGAGCAGTTGATGATAATGCTGAATCGGGAGGAGCGGCTGGCGTTAGCGGAGCAGTGTTTTGCCTGTTTACCAACGATCGTGAGTTTGGATCTGCTGCAATACGGTAATGTCTTTGAGCATTAAATTTTGAGCATTAATCGTAAGTTGTATAACTACCTTAGTGACATTCATTACCCTAATTCACTCGGCTCTTCTGAGTTTATGGAGTAAACCGTATAGGTAACTACACATCAAAGAGC
>CAZHXN010000071.1:0-21811 GCA_964536415.1 uncultured bacterium | reverse complement strand
CTGCTCATCCTCGGACTCAATTCTTTTGTGATCATCCACCCCGGTGAGGCAGGCGTCTTGAGTATTTTGGGCAAAGCCAGGGATGGTGCCCTGCTGGAAGGTATCCACTTTAAGCCCCCTTTGGTGGCTACTGTTGATGTGTACGATGTCACGGTCCAAAAGTTTGAAGTACCAGCCCAGAGTGCAACACGAGACCTCCAGGATCTGACGGCTAGCTTCGCGATTAATTTCCGGCTTGATCCTACGCAGGTTGTACAAATTCGCCGTACCCAAGGTACCTTGCAAAATCTCGTCTCTAAGATTATTGCCCCCCAGACCCAGGAATCCTTCAAAATCGCCGCTGCCAAGCGTACTGCTGAAGAAGCCATCACCCAGCGCACGGAACTGAAACAGGACTTCGATGACGCCCTGAGTGAACGTCTCGAAAAATATGCTGTGATTGTGTTGGATACTAGCGTCATTGACCTGAATTTTTCCAAAGACTTTACACGGGCAGTAGAAGAAAAACAAATTGCCGAGCAGCAGGCCCAACGGGCAGTCTATGTGGCCCAACAGGCGGAGCAGGAAGCCCTGGCTGAGGTGAACCGGGCCAAGGGGAAAGCCGAAGCCCAACGCCTGCTAGCGGAAACCCTCAAGGCCCAAGGGGGTGAATTGGTCCTCCAAAAGGAGGCGATCGAAGCCTGGAAGCAGGGGGGTGCCCAAATGCCCAAGGTTCTCGTACTCAACGGTGATACCAAGAGCAGTGTGCCGTTTTTGTTTAACCTCAACGCGGCTGCCCAATAGCAAGCACATCACCCGTGAGACAGGCGAGATGCCTGCCTCGTTTCCTAATGGCTGGCCCCATTCCCTACTGACTTGTCTGGTTTCCGTATGGTTGGTAGGGGCGGGTTTATATAGAGAGGGTCGGTTAGCTGGTAGGTTGTTTGGCAACCCGTCCCTACTTTTTCCGATCGCTGGCTCCCTTGCCCCATTCTTTGCCCCATTACTTTGCCCCATTAATTGTTGAAGGCTATGAGTCACGATTCCTTACTGCACACAATTCCTAGCCTCGATCGCGCCCTGGCGGATACCCCCGACCTACCGCCTGTTATTCTCCTCGATGCCGTCGGTACGCTGTTTGGTGTTCAGGGGAGCGTTGGTGACGTTTATTGCCAGGTAGCCCGTATTTTTGGCGTTGAAGCAGAGGCAGCTACCCTCGATCGTTCCTTTTTCCAAGCTTTTGCCGCTGCCCCCCCGATGGCCTTCCCAGGGGTTGAGCCGGGTAGCCTCTCCCAACAGGAGTTCCAATGGTGGCAAACCCTTGCCATTGAAACCTTCGGGCAGGCCGGTTACCTCGACCAGTTCCAGGACTTTGATGCCTTCTTCCAGGCGCTCTATGACCACTTTGCCACTGCCCAGCCCTGGTTTGTCTATCCGGAAGTCCCAGCAACCTTGACCCAGTGGCGGGAGGCCGGAATTCAACTGGGGGTGCTATCCAATTTTGATTCGCGCCTCTTTGCGGTCCTGGACGCCCTAGGGCTAGCGGAATTTTTTACCACCGTCACCATTTCCACCGCAGCCGGGGCAGCCAAACCCGATCCCCAAGTGTTCGCGATCGCCCTCCAGAAGCATAACTGTCCCGCCGCTGAGGCCATTCATATTGGCGACAGCTACTGCGCTGATTACCAGGGTGCCCAGCAGGCAGGGCTACGGGCATTTTGGCTCCAGCGATAATTGGCCCCCGCGACAAAATTACTGAGCCGCAGCCATAGCCGTTTATAAAAAAACCCGCCAAAATGGGCGGGTGTTGTTGTGAGAAGAGTGGCGGTTAAGCGCTCGTAGCGTTGACCGCCTTTTTTTATCCTCACCCAGACACATCAAAATTGGGTTATGTTCCGGAAATATAAAATTTTGTAACCTAGCTCCGCCCCGCAGGCATGGCCGCCAAAACAGTAGCGAAAATCACTAACCTCAGGTTAACGTTAAAAACGATAACTTTAAGTATGGCTTAACAATCCTGGCGACACCCCCGGCGACACCCCCAGCAATACCGATTTTGCTACCCACCACGCCAGTGTGGCTGCTTGGCTTGCGAGACTGTCCTCCACTGGCTTTAGGAGCGACAATGGAAGCAAGGTCCCAGGTCGTGTTTGCTGGTCTGCCGAGGGAGGGACAGCAAAGCCGTTGCCCCACCTAGGTTGATTGTGAGTCACGCCGATCGACGGTACCCTGTCAGGCAACCTGTCCCATTACCCACTGCATCTTTGCCCAATTTTTGCTCTTAACGCCCTAACCCTAAATCTATGATGCCTCATCAGCCTGTTTACGTCGCCTCTTCGCCAGAGAAGCTCCCCGATCGCACCCTCCATTCTCTACCCGCATCCATTTGCGTAACCCCTCAACCGGAGCATCGCGCCGATAAACCGGAAGAAGCCTGCGGCGTGTTTGGGGTCTATGCCCCTGGGGAGGATGTGGCAACCCTGACCTACTTTGGCCTGTATGCCTTGCAGCACCGGGGTCAGGAATCGGCGGGCATTGCTACCTTTGATACGATCGGCTCAGCGTCAACCCGGATCTACGTCCACAAGGATATGGGTCTGGTTTCCCAGGTGTTTAGTGAAACGATCCTCAAAACCTTGCCAGGAAATTTAGCGGTGGGCCATACCCGCTATTCGACCACGGGATCGAGCCGGATTGCCAATGCCCAACCGGCGATCGTGGAAACGCACCTTGGTGCCCTCGCCCTGGCCCACAATGGCAACCTGGTGAATACCACCGACCTGCGGACCCAACTAGAGCAACAGCAGTGTGACCTGAAAACGACGACGGATTCAGAATTAATCGCCCTGACGATCGCCCAAGAGGTGGATAGCGGCAAGGATTGGCTAGAGGGAGCGATCAGTGCGTTTAACCAATGTCGGGGGGCTTTTAGCCTCGTGATCGGGACCCCCGCCGGGTTAATCGGGACCCGTGATCCCAACGGAATTCGACCCTTAGTGATTGGCACGCTGAGCCAGGGGGAACTGAATCAGGCTCCGGCCTATGTGCTAGCGTCGGAAACCTGTGCCCTAGACATCATCGGGGCGGAATATCTGCGGGATGTGGAACCGGGCGAGATGGTGTGGATTACGGAAGCCGGATTGGCTTCGTTCCATTGGGTGGCCCAACCCCAGCCCAAGCTCTGTATTTTCGAGATGATCTACTTTGCCCGTCCCGATAGCATCATGCAGGGGGAAAGCCTCTACAACTATCGGATGCACCTAGGACGCCAGTTGGCGCGGGAATCAACGGTGGATGCCGATATAGTGATTGCGGTACCTGATTCGGGGGTACCTGCCGCGATCGGTTTTTCCCAAGAATCGGGCATTCCCTACGCCGAAGGTTTGATCAAAAACCGCTATGTGGGTCGTACCTTCATCCAACCCACCCAATCCATGCGGGAAAAAGGCATTCGCATGAAGCTTAACCCTCTGCGGGATGTCCTCCAGGGGAAACGGGTGATCCTGGTGGATGACTCGATCGTGCGGGGCACTACCAGCCGCAAAATTGTGAAAGCTTTACGGGAAGCGGGGGCTACGGAAGTTCACATGCGCATCTCATCGCCACCTGTCACCCATCCCTGTTTCTATGGCATTGATACGGACAACCAAGATCAACTGATTGCGGCGACGCGATCGGTGGCAGACATTGCGCAACAAATTGAGGTGGACAGTCTGGCCTACTTGTCTGAGGAGGGGATGCTGAAGGCAACTCAGGATGATCCAGAACACTTCTGCACGGCCTGCTTTAATGGCAACTATCCGGTCCCGGTCCCCGAACCCTTGCAGCGATCGAAGCTCATCCTGGAGAAAATCCCGGCAATGACCGTGTAGTTGCGGCAGCAACTCTATGCCCTTCGACCCTCTCTGCAAACGCCTCGCTGAAAACTACCCAGACCGCATCGCTGCCTGGATTCTCGGCGAGGCTCCCCGAGGAGAGCGGGTGATAGAGCTTGCCTTCTCTACTTTCTAGGCTTTCTGTCCCCCTCTCTGCTCTCGCGGACAAAAGCCAACCGTATGCTTGAATCGATTTAAACTTGCGTAGGTTGGTGTCGAGTGGGCGAGGCCCAACGCAACGGCATTGGAGAGTTGCTATGGGAAATTGGTTGGGTCGCACTGCGTTTGACCCAACCTACTAGGCTGTCACTAGCCGCTAGCCCTGGCTCGCAACCGCTACGATCTTTTCAAAGCTAGCCGGGTCGAGTACGGCCAATTCAGCCAACATCTTGCGGTTGAGTTGCACATCCGCCTTCTTCAGATTGCCGATCAGTTGGCTGTAGCTCATGCCATGCTGACGCGAGGCTGCGTTGATCCGAGCAATCCAGAGGCGACGGAAATCCCGCTTACGACGGCGACGATCGCGGTAGGCATTGCGCAATGCCTTCATCACCTGCTGGTTAGCAGTGCGGAATAGCTTCGAGTGGGAGCCACGAAATCCCTTCGCCAGCTTCAGAATTTTTTTACGACGTTTGCGGGCAACATTGCCGCGTTTAACCCGTGTCATAGTTGGTATTGCCTAATACATGGATAATTTAACGAATTGCTCCCTACCCCTAGAATCCCTGATCGATCCCGACGATCGACCCCTACAAATAGGGCAGCATCAAACGCACATTCTCTTCGTTGGTTACGTCCACTAGGGCCATGTCACCGAGACGACGCTTACGGGCAGGACTCTTCTTTTGCAACAGGTGGTTGCGGTTGGCTTTACGGCGGGCAATTTTCCCGCTTCCAGTTGCCTGGAAGCGTTTTGCTGCCGCCCGACGAGTTTTTAGCTTGGGCATCAGACTGATCCAATTCAGCACAGTCTATAATCCTACTGTAAATAAGCGTGTTCGTGCAAGTCTGTCATGCCTGCAAGTCCCTCGTGTGGCCAACTATCGGCGCATTCCGGTTGAGGTGCAGCTATCCCCCGAACCCATGCCCCCATCCCGACGGACGGCCCCTGAGCCGTTCAACCCTAGCGTTCCCCCTTAAACACGGCCTCAATGACATCCCACTCTCCTGGGGCTGGCGCTGGTGGAGGAATATAGAGAGACTGGCCTAGTTTGAATGCAACTTGGGCCGTTGGGCCATTAACGATCGTGCCAAAATGCATGAGCCGCTGGGCTAAATCCTGATGTTGATCGGGAGCCTGTTGCAAGCGATCGCCAAAGCGACGTAACCAGTCAGTTAATTCATCTTCGGTCAAGTTTTTACTGATCAGCCAACCCTTAAAGCGACCGGAGGTCAAGTCTGGATTCTCTAACAGGGGCAAAAATAACGCCTCGTATTCAGCATCCGATCGCGCCGGGGTGGACAGGGATATCGGCAATTGGGACACAGGCATCTCAACGGCTTGGTGACGCCCTAGCCACCGCTGCCACTGTTGCCACACGTGCCGGAGCCACTGCCAAAGCTTCTGCAACATGATCTGAATGGTCTTAACTAACTTAACTAAATAGTCTTAACGGTTAGGGTTACGACCCACTGAGGTTAAGGCGATCACTGGGGGCTTCGTTGTTGGGCAGCCAGATCAGAGAAGTATTGGGTTGATGCGGACTGACGATGGGCGATTCAGATTGACTCGGTAGGTTGAGACCACTGGGGGGTTGCGATACCTCTAGATCGATCGTTGATAAATCCGCATCGTACACGAGCAAATCAGCGGCTGACCCCATTGGCGTCTCCGTCTCAGTTGGTTGTTCGGCATCGCGACCAGACCGTGGGGTATTTACCTGAGCCAGTGCAGGATAGCTCCAACCCATTAGGCTGAACGTGATGACTAAGATCCAGAACGGTGCCTTCATTTTTGTGTCCTCCGGCGGAAGCTACACACTGCTAGCCTACAAGCAGATCGGTGAAATGCCCATGAATCCCTGAAAATCTTTATCTCAACATCTTTATCTCAATTTCAATCTCAACATCCACACCCCGCCCATTAAGAACCGTCGGCTCTTCTGAGGTTTCTGAAATGTTGAGTTTATGGTGGGGGCGCGTAGAATGTGTCCCACCGTAAACTCAGGAGAGCCGAACCGTCTGACTGTCCTTAAAATCAGTAGACTAGAGCAAAGCACGCTAGTAACCTGAACGCAGGATTGTCTTGAATGATGAGTTGGGATGCAGAACCCACTATTGACAGTGGGTCGCCGTCGGGAAATCGCCCGGAGAAGCAGGCTTGGGTGGGACAACTGGAAGCATTTGCTCGTAATCACCAGCAGACGCTTGCGGCTCTGAATTGGGCTTTATATCTGGAACAAGGGGCGGAGAAGGATACGATCGGGATTGATTTTGAACCCACTCCCCACCTCGTCTTCTGCCGCCGTGAGGCGATCGCCACGCTCAATGAACAGGTGAATAACCAGTTGCGGGAAATTATCGGCATCCTGAATGGTCACAAGCCAGAGCAGGAGGTTTTTATTTTGGGCATTGGACCGGGACAAAGTTGTGAATTTAAACTGATCCAATTCCAACCAGATCCCGCCCCCCCGACCTGCTATGAGCAGCGATCGGGCAACCTGTCTGAGCTAGCCGCCCAACTGGATGGGGAACTGAGCCACCTTCCCTAAGGCTCGGCAAGCTTATCGTTGTCGGTTGGGCCAAACGCCGTGCAACCCAACCCTGTCAGCCAGTGTGTGGAGTCTCGCAGCGCCACGACGCCAACCTACACCCATTATGTTAAGACCCATTATGTTAAGACCCATTATGTTAAGCCCTCTAGGGTGTCACAAAGGACTCAATGCCGAGGATGTTTACTCGCCTACGCCATAAAATGTTTAACTTTTCTGTTCACTGCAAACATTTACTAGAAGTTCGTGCCATGCTTAAGGTGGTAAGGCACTGATCCCCTGGTGCAGTGCAGTGATCCTTTAACGCTCAGACCGCGACCATTTCCGCCCTTCACCCCTTCAGTGCCAAGCCGTCGTCGTGCGATTGTCAGGGAGAAGGATCATGTTTCTGAAGCATAAACCCAGTCAACAACTCGTCGAAGTTCTGACGCTGCCTGATCTGTGGGACCCCTGTTTGACGGAGATCATGGGGCGTTTCCATGCGGGGGAAGAACTGCAAGAACCGGAAACCTTTGCCAAGGCCGAATTGGTCTTCCCGTCCGATGAAGGCTTGCCCGAATGCTGGCTCAACCCCCACTACCGCGATCGCAGCAGCCCCCAGTTGCAACCCCTGCCCGCCTTAGCTCGGTAGTCCCCAAGTCAATCGCCAATGGGACAACGGCTGCGGGGGCTGGGGTTTGCCCATATCAACGATCACCCGTGCCCACTTTCTCAACGGTGAACATTTTTCCCCGACGTTCGGCACTGCCGTCCCAACGCGCTCCGGTGCCCACGTTCTCTAACGAGGGGGTTCTCCCCAGAGACCATACCCTTCACCACCAACGCGCCCCAGTCCCTCCCCTGCCTAGCGAAGGCGAGATCGATCTTGGGTTGGCAACTACCTAAGTCAGGGTATGGGTTGCAAGCCGATCGCCCCCGGATCAGCTCGTTGGGGAGCCAGTCTAGAGGCGATCGTTGCGTGTGCAATCTGGGCTGGGAAAGCCGCGATCGGCAAGATTCAGCAGATTCAGCAAGGCGACATCTGTAGCGGTACACTTTCCGCTAAGATGAAGGGTGCTTGTCAATACATCCTTTTGGAAGAATTTCTGTACTTGGGTTGAGGAATTGTCATGAGTGAAGATGAGATTTTTGCCAAAGTCCAAAAAATTGTTGCAGAGCAATTGAGTAAGGACGCGGCGGAAGTGACGCCTGAAGCCAGTTTTGCCAATGATTTAGGTGCGGATTCTCTGGATACCGTGGAATTGGTGATGGCGCTCGAAGAAGAGTTTGAAGTCGAAATCCCCGATGAAGATGCGGAAAATATTGCCACTGTGCAGGCAGCGGTAGACTACATCCGCAACAAGGTTGCTGCCTAAACAGCCTCGGTTTCAGGCGCAGACATTGGTGCCCCCCGGTTAGATCCTGCCTGTCACCCTTCCTGTCCTCTACCTTTTTGTGTATTCATGGCAAGTTCGGAGCTAAAGCGCGTTGTTATCACTGGTCTGGGCGCAATCACGCCCCTCGGTAACACCCTAGCTGACTATTGGGAGGGCTTACGCACGGGACGGAACGGCATTGGTCCAATTACCCGATTCGATCCGGCGCGTCATGCCTGCCGTATTGCGGGAGAGGTCAAAGGCTTTGACCCCCATGATTTCATGGACCCCAAAGATGCCAAACGCATGGACCGCTTTGCCCAGTTTGCGGTGGCGGCGAGTCAGCAAGCCCTAGCCGATGCGCAATTCGTCATCAACGACCTCAATGCCGAACAGGTGGGCGTGGTCATTGGGACAGGCGTGGGCGGCATCAAGGTGATGGAGGACCAGCAGGAAATTAACCTCACCAAGGGACCTAGCCGTTGTAGTCCCTTCATGGTGCCCATGATGATTGGCAATATGGCCGCCGGTCTAACCGCCATCCATGTGGGCGCGAAGGGACCCAATTCCTGTGCGGTGACGGCCTGTGCGGCGGGATCAAATTCCATTGGTGATGCCTTCCGACTGGTGCAACACGGCTATGCCCAGGCGATGTTAGGGGGCGGGGCGGAAGCTGCGATTACGCCGCTGTCCGTGGCGGGGTTTGCCTCGGCCCGTGCCCTGTCCACCCGTAATGATGATCCGGCCCACGCCTGTCGGCCCTTTGATCGCGATCGGGATGGCTTTGTCATGGGGGAAGGGGCCGGGGTGTTGTTGTTAGAAGAACTGGAACACGCTCGGGCGCGGGGTGCCCGCATCTATGCCGAAATTGTCGGCTATGGCATGACCTGTGATGCCTACCACATGACTGCCCCCTCCCCCACGGGTGAGGGAGCCACGCGGGCGATGCAATTGGCTCTTAAGGATGGGGGCCTAGCAGCCACGGATGTGGATTACGTCAATGCCCACGGGACCAGTACCCCCGCCAATGATTCCACGGAAACGGCAGCGATTAAACGGGCACTGGGGGATCATGCCTATCGCATTGCGGTCAGTTCAACTAAATCCATGACGGGCCACTTGCTCGGCGGGTCAGGTGGGATTGAGGCCGTGGCGACGGTGATGGCGATCGCCGAGGATATCGTGCCTCCTACCATTAACCTGGAAAATCCCGATCCGGCTTGTGATCTGGATTATGTAGTGGGTCAGGCCCGTGCTCAAACCGTGACGGTTGCCCTGTCCAACTCCTTTGGCTTTGGTGGTCACAATGTGACCCTCGCCTTCCGGAAATATCACCCCTAGGAAATTGCTGTGTTCTCTAGTTTCTTGCTTGCCGATCCCCGTCAATGGTAATGGTGGAAAGAACCGAGAGTGGCTTGTGGCGGCGCTCCTGTAGCGCCTGTTTGTTGTTAAAGCGCTTGTTTGTTGTTGATCGATGCACATTTGTGCTGTCCTTAACCCTCGCACAGTAGATCACTATGGTTGTTGCCTCCCAATCTCTGGAAGAACTTTGTATTAATGCGATTCGCTTTCTGGCGATCGATGCGGTTGAAAAGGCCAAATCTGGTCACCCCGGCCTGCCGATGGGTGCGGCCCCGATGGCTTTTGTCCTGTGGGACCAGTTCCTGCGGTTCAATCCCAAAAACCCCCGGTGGTTTAACCGCGATCGCTTTGTCCTTTCGGCGGGCCACGGCTGTATGTTGCAGTATGCCCTGCTGCACCTGACGGGCTACGACAGTGTGGGCATGGAGGATATCAAGCAATTCCGCCAGTGGGGGTCGGCAACCCCCGGTCACCCGGAAAATTTTGAAACCCCCGGCGTCGAAGTCACCACTGGCCCCTTGGGGCAAGGGATTGCCAATGCGGTCGGCCTAGCAATGGCGGAAGCGCATCTGGCGGCTCGGTTCAATCAGCCGAATTGCACCCTGGTGGATCACTACACCTACGTCATCCTGGGCGACGGCTGCAACATGGAAGGGGTTTCCGGTGAAGCCTGCTCCCTGGCCGGTCACCTGGGCCTGGGTAAGCTGATTGCCCTGTATGACGACAACCATATTTCGATCGATGGTTCGACGGACATTGCCTTTACGGAAGATGTGGGCAAGCGGTTTGAAGCCTATGGGTGGCATGTTCAGCATGTACCGAATGGGAATACGGACCTGCAGGCCATTGCCGAGGCGATCGCCGCCGCCAAGGCGGTAACCGATAAGCCTTCCCTGATTAAGGTAACCACGACGATCGGCTACGGTTCGCCGCAGAAGGCGAACACAGCGGGTGTCCATGGTGCGCCCCTAGGTGGGGATGAGGTCAAGGCGACCCGTGAGAATTTGGGTTGGCCCTATGCCCCCTTTGAGATCCCAGCCGATGTGCTGAACCACATGCGCAAGGCTGTCGATCGCGGGGCCAGCCTGGAAGCGGAATGGCAGGAAACCCTGGCGACCTACCGCACCCAATATCCGGAGGCAGCCAAGGAATTTGAACGGTTGTTGAGCGGGACCCTGCCCGCTGGTTGGGAGCAATCCTTGCCCAAATACACCAGTGCGGATAAGGCGATCGCCACCCGCAAACACTCAGAAATTACCCTCAATGCCCTGGCCCCGGCCCTGCCGGAACTGATCGGGGGGTCCGCTGACTTAACCCACTCCAACCTGACGGAACTGAAGGTTTCCGGTGACTTCCAGAAAGGTCACTATGGCAACCGCAACCTGCGCTTTGGGGTCCGCGAGCATGGGATGGGGGCAATTTGTAATGGGATTGCCCTGCACAACTCCGGCCTGATTCCCTACTGTGCCACCTTCCTGGTCTTTGCGGACTATATGCGGGCGGCGATGCGCTTAGCGGCGCTGTCGGAAATTGGCGTCATTTACGTGATGACCCATGACTCGATCGGCCTAGGGGAAGATGGCCCCACCCACCAGCCAGTGGAAACGATCGCGTCTCTGCGGGTTATCCCCAATATGCTGGTCATGCGTCCGGCAGATGGGAACGAAACCTCTGGCGCTTATAAGGTCGCGGTGGCCAACCGTCAGCGCCCCACAGTGATTGCCCTCTCGCGGCAAAACCTGCCCAACTACGACGAAACTTCGATCGAAGGCACGGGTCGCGGGGCCTATATTATTTCCGACAGTGAGGGGACCCCGGACCTGATTCTGATTGGCACAGGCAGTGAACTGCACCTGTGTGTACAAGCCGCTGAACAACTGCGGTCTGCGGGAACCAAGGTACGGGTTGTATCCATGCCTTGTTGGGAACTGTTTGACGAGCAGGATGCCGACTACAAAGAATCCGTTCTGCCCAAGGCCGTGACCAAGCGGTTGGCCGTCGAAGCCGGATCGACCTTTGGCTGGTGTCGGTATGTGGGTGATGCCGGTGCAGTGATTGGCATCGATCGCTTTGGTGCCTCGGCTCCGGGCAATGTCTGCATGGAGAAATTCGGCTTCACGGTAGACAACGTGGTAGCGAAGGCCAAGGCCCTGTTGAGCTAAGCCCATTTCCTATTCAATCTCATCACAACAACGCCTGGATCTCTTGCATGAAGGGGTTCAGGCGTTAAGTATACTGAGCTAAATTTACACTCACCTACTTACAGAGGTTTACCTGATTTGCGTAGATTCCGGAGAAACACAAGGGTTGGAAGTACCAACAACGTGGGAAAATTTTTCAGCAGCCTTGTTTGGTCCTGTTTTGACTTTACCCTGTACCCTGAGTTTACCCCGCTGAAATCGCTATGCAGTCCTATCTGGCCGCCGCTATCCAAATGACCAGTTCGCCGGATCTGGAAAAGAATCTGGCCCATGCCGAAGACCTGATTGATTTAGCTGTGCGTCAGGGGGCCGAACTGGTCGGCTTGCCGGAAAATTTCCCGTTCCTGGGTACGGATGATGAAAAGGCTGCCCAGGCCGATCGCATCGGGCAGGCCAGTGAGAAGTTTCTGCAAACGATGGCCCAACGGTATCAGATTACGCTGCTGGGGGGTGGCTTTCCGGTGCCCACTCCTGATGGCAAGGTGTATAACACGGCGCAACTGGTGGGACCGGATGGGCGTGTGTTGACCCAATACCAAAAGGTGCATCTGTTTGATGTAAATGTGCCGGATGGCAATACCTACTGTGAGTCGAAGACAGTGTTAGCGGGTACCCAATTGCCGGCGGTGTACGATTCCCCCCAGTTTGGCAAGTTAGGGTTATCGGTTTGTTACGATGTGCGGTTTCCGGAACTGTATCGTCACCTGTCCCAGGCGGGGGCGGAGGTGCTGTTTGTGCCGGCGGCGTTTACGGCGTTTACGGGGAAAGATCACTGGCAAGTCTTGCTACAAGCGCGGGCGATCGAAAATACCTGCTATGTCATTGCCCCTGCCCAGACGGGGAAACACTATGCCCTGCGTCATACCCATGGCCATGCCATGATTGTTGATCCCTGGGGGGTCGTGTTGGCGGACGCCGGCGATCAACCGGGGGTGGCGATCGCCCAGATTGATCCGTCCCGGCTTGCCCAGGTGCGGCGGCAGATGCCCTCGCTCCAGCATCGGGTGTTTGCCTGAAAGATGTTACCGATCGCAGCATTACGGCGATCGCTGCTGAGTTGGTATGCCCAATCAGGCCGGGATCTGCCCTGGCGGCACACCCGTGATCCCTATGCCATCTGGGTATCTGAGATCATGTTGCAACAAACCCAGGTGCAAACGGTCATCCCCTACTATCACCGTTGGCTAGAACGCTTCCCAACGCTCCCGGCCCTTGCCGCTGCTGATCAAGAGGCTGTCCTCAAATGTTGGCAAGGCTTGGGCTACTATGCCCGTGCCCGCAATCTCCATCGGGCGGCCCAACAGATCGTGCAGCGACACAATGGGATCTTTCCCACCGCGATGGATGTGCTGCTAACCCTGCCGGGAATTGGCCGGACCACAGCGGGTGGCATTCTCAGTGCGGCGTTTAACCAGCCGACGCCGATCCTGGATGGCAATGTGAAGCGGGTTTTGGCAAGGCTTTTGGCCTTAGAGGTTTCCCCGAAGCAGGCATTAGCCCAACTGTGGCAGGTGTCAGAACAGGTGCTCGATCACCAGCAGCCCCGTGAGTTTAACCAAGCGCTCATGGATCTAGGAGCGACCCTCTGCACCCGGCACCAACCCGACTGTCACCGCTGTCCCTGGCAGACCTACTGTAGCGCCTACAATCAAGGAAAACAAGCTGAAATCCCGATGTCTGAACCGCGATCGCCCTTACCCCATAAGCACATTGGTGTGGCTGTGATCTGGAATGATCAGGGCCAAATCCTCATCGATCGTCGGCCCCAGGATGGCCTGTTGGGCGGGCTTTGGGAGTTTCCGGGGGGTAAACAGGAACCGGGGGAGACGATTACAGCCTGCATTGAGCGGGAAATTCAGGAGGAATTGGGTATCACGATCCGGGTAGGAGAACCGTTGATCGTCCTGGAACACGCCTATACCCACTATCGGGTGACGTTGCACGTTTACCAGTGCCAGCATCTGAGCGGTGAACCCCAGGCGATCGGCTGTGAGGCGGTGCGCTGGGTCACGTTAGCGGAGTTGGATGACTATGCCTTCCCCAAAGCGAATGAGAAGATTATTGCCACCTTGCGTCAGACGCAGTAACTGACAGTGTACTTGCGAGGCTTAGCAGGCCAAAAGTGGACCGTTCTCTGAGCCTCCCCCCAGCAAGTTGATTCTATTGTCGGCGATCGCAGTTATCCAGTCCCGACCCCGTGCATATAGTGCCGGATTGTATCTCCCCATCTCTCGACTGATAGAATATAGGCAGGCCAGGTTAGCATCAAAGACAGTGAGCCATCATGACCAAAGTAGAGCACATTCAAGCTGAAATTGAGGCACTCACGCAGGACGAATTTATCCAATTACGAGCGTGGTTTGCTGAGCAAGATTGGTTACGTTGGGATAGACAGATTGAGGCTGATGTGGCTGTTGGCAAGCTAGACTTCTTGATCGAAGAAGCCATGATAGCTAAGGCTCAAGGTGAATTACAGGATCTCTAAGTGCATCGAACCACACCACGGTTTTGGAAGTGCTTTAGAGCATTAGCAATTGAGGATAGCCCTGACTTTACCTGGGTATGGATTAGGTGACCACAGCGAGTACGATCGCTTGCTCCGCTAGCTTTAATGAACTGAGCTTTGTTTCCCTCCTGACAAGCCTTCCTGAACCGCTCCGTCCCAAAAGATCTCCGAAGATTGATGCATTCTCTAGAGACGGTGGCTGCCTGAGGGGCTAGGGACACGATACTATTGAGAAGTATTCTCAAAAATCGGACCGATTTCTGAGATACCGATCGCGCCCATGACCTTGCCGCCATCCTCACCATGAATCAGCCACGATTTTGGAAAAATCTACCGGCTCCGGTGCGAGTGCTGATTCGCCCGATGTTATTCCTTTCCCTAGGACTCCACGCCTTACTGCTCTTACTACCCTTGCCGGGTGAACGAGAGCTAGAACCTGAACCCGAACCCGAACTTTTGCCGGAGGAGCAGACGATTAAGGTTGTGCCTGCGCCCAATCTGGCAGCAGGTAAGCCACTCACCCCGAAACCCACCTCGCCTTCGCCAGTCGCTAAGCCTACCCGACCAGCCGCGCCGCCGCGTTCGTCACCGACACCTCCCCCGATCGTGGCTTCGCAACCCCCGCCGCCGGTCAGCGATCAGCCAACGCCAGCGGCAAGTCCTCGTCCATCGGAGCCAGCAGCACCACCCAGCCCACCCGCAATCGACCTGAACTCCCCTTCCCCTGAGCCAATACCACCAGAGGCGGCCCCGACGGCAGCCTTTGATGACTTTCCTAAGCCAGAGGGAGCGGTTGCGGGGTGTTTGGGCCTAAATCAGTGTCAACAGGCGGAGGGCGTTCGTCTGACCCGCTTAGTGCAGGATTTACAGACAATGTTGGAGCGCCAAGGTTATGCCGTCACCGCTGTGGATCTGGACAATGATCAGGGGCGACGGGTTTTTGAAGTCACCAAGGGGGAGGAAAAGCGCTATCTCAACCTCTTTTCCACACCAGAGGGGACGGTTTACCTCTTGGCAGAGCAAATCCTCACGCTGGCCGATGTGCAGGCAATGGCCGCCTCCCGACAAGCTCTAGTCACCCTAGTACAGGGTTTATCTAACCAGCAGGCCAGGGGACAAAATTTCGCCCAACCAGACGCTTTCTTTAGCGAGATGGGTTTACGGGAAGGGCTAGAGCCATTTTTTCCCCTAGTAGCCGGCCAAACGCCCGATCGTCTCTGGGTTACCCAGCTAGCCCCCCAACTCCAGCAACAAGGGTTTGCCATCGCCCCGTTGCCAGACTATGCCGGTGGTGCTCTCTACCAGGTGCAGCAAGGCGCGTTAGTATACTATTTAAGTTTAGTACCGGCGGCTGGTCATCGGGGGGCGATCGTCACCCTTTGGTCAAAGCTTCCGAAACCTTAGTTCTGCTGCTGCTTCATCCTTTTATGAAACTTAAGCCCTCAGATATTGAAAAGTTAGAGCGATTTTTGGAAAAGATCAAAGGTGACACCTACCCAGAACCACCCTCGCCAATTCATTCTACGATTACACATCGTATGGTAAATGAATGTTTGCGACAATTATCTGGCAATTGAGGAGCGATCGTGCCCCTTCAGTCAAGGCTCTCAAAATCTTGGCCCTGAATCTGATAGGAGCGTAAAGTTGCGTTTCCCAGGCATAAATAAAGAACGACTATCGTAGTTAAATCTGTTGCGAATCCTATTGCGTTTTTGAAATTCGAGACTCTACTTCCACAAAAAATTGAAAATAACTAACTTAACCTGACTATGATTCCTCCCAAAAGTATCCCGCAGGATCTGCTAGATGAGTATACAATGCACGGCAGAATTCCAGTACTGAATTGGTATCTCGACGATCGACCGAAATCTAATCAACCTGTTATTTATACTCAGGATAAGATTAATCACTTTCTTAAGATGGCGATCGCTCGACAAACTAATTATTATGGCATCACTGATACCTATCTCTATCAAGCTCTAGACAAATATCCGATTCAAGGTCTGTCTGTGGCAATCATGGGATCACAGCAACCTTGGTATGAAAGTGTTTGTCTTGCCTATGGTGGACATCCAACTGTAATTGATTATCACAAAATTGAATCTCAACATCTAAGTATTAAGACAATTACAATCGATGAGTATGAGCAAAATCGTATTACTTTCGATACAGCCATTTCTATCTCTTCATTTGAACATGATGGTTTAGGTAGGTATGGTGATCCATTATCTCCAAATGCTGATCTTTTGACCATGCAGAAAATGAAAGATGTGGTTAAAGTAGATGGTATCCTATATCTATCTATTCCAGTAGGTAGGGATAAACTTGTTTGGAATGCTCACCGAATCTATGGCAAACATCGCCTACCTAAGCTACTCCAGGGTTGGAAGATCCTCGACGCTTTTGGCTATAGTAAAAATATTTATGATGAAGACACAGGTCTAGAGGCCAAATATCAGCCTATCTTCGTCTTGCAGAATATACAAGGAGATCATGATAACTATGACTATTTAGAAAGTATTTACAAAGAGGAAATAACTGATCCTTCTATGTCATATAAACCTATAAAACTCCACATTGGTTGTGGCCCTAGGCGATTACCAGGATTTATACACATAGATGCTCGCTCTGAGGTTGCACCTGACGTTGTGGCAGATGTAAGTTTTCTGGATATGTTTGAGGATAACTCTGTTGATCTGATTTATTTCTGTCATGGTCTAGAACATATCAGACCCCACGATGTCCAAATAACATTAGCTGAGTGGAAGCGTATTCTCAAACCAAATGGTATTCTACGGCTTTCTTTACCAGACTTTGGCAAACTAGCATATATGTATATACGCCAAAACGTACCTTTAAATCATATTATTTATGCAATTCATGGTGGGCAAGATTATCCAGAGAACACTCATTTTTGGTCTTGGGATTTCAGAACTATTAATCAAGCATTAACTAATGCTGGCTTTATAGATATCTGCCGTTACGATCCGAAGCTAGTCAACCCTCAGAACTATGTTGATGAATCGATCAGCTCTGAAGTAATCAGCTTAAATATTGAAGCCAAAAAGCCAGAAAGGAGCGAGATTCTCCTGGCAACGAGCATTGCACCTAAAGATCTAGAGAAGCAGCAATCTGCTATTCAGAGTTGGAAATCAATAGGGTTTACAGTCGCTTCTTTTAACAATAAGGAAGAGATGAACCAACTCTCCCTTATTTATGAGAATATTTCTCTGATAAAAATAGAAAGGGATGCTAGGGCTGAGGTGGGACGACCTTTAGTTTATATCGATGATATTCTGCGTCATTTGCAACGATATGGCCCCCGTATATGTGGAATTATTAACTCTGATATTCGTTTGGAAGCTGATGATAAACTTATTGAGTTTCTGATTGCACAAGCTCAGGATGCCTTAGTTTTTTCTTCTCGATTAGATGTTGATAATCTTGATGATAAAAATGGAGAAATTTACTCACTGGGTTTTGACTTTTTTGTATTTGATAAGAAATTCATTAATATCATTCCGTCTTCAAAGTTTTGTTTGGGGATGCCTTGGTGGGACTTTTTCTTACCACTTATAGCAATGAAATCTGGTTTACCTCTAAAACGTATAACCAATCCGTTTGCCTATCACTTGAAGCACCCTACAAATTATAATCTCAGTTTGTGGAACTACTATGGAGTCCATTTCGCTGAGTTTTTTAGTCCCGATCTAGCACATCAATATCAAGAATTATTAGAAAATGATTCTATACAACTACAATACAAACTACTTCAGTTAGCAAATAATTTGTTTTTACCTAGCTTGTATCAACGGGCAAAAAAAGTAAGCTATCAACCCCTCGTAAGTTCAGCAGCTTCCGCATCGATACCAACTAATCAAGCTTCTAAAACCAACCAAGCTTCTACAGTATCTTTACCCAACCAGGAGCAAATCATAAACCTGTCTGTTAAGTTGGAGAATCAGACTTATAATTTAAAGATATTGATTAATCCAGAAGAATACACCCAAAAGCTAATGGTTGATGCTTTCTCAAAGGGAATGTTCTATGAGCCAGAGGTGGTACAACTGCTCATACAACTATTGCAGCCAGGAGATAGCTTCATTGATGTGGGTGCCCATATTGGATATTTCTCACTGTTAGCAGCCTCATTAGTTGGAGAAAAAGGTTTAGTATTAGCGTGCGAACCGGAAGGATCTAATTACAATCGTATTTTACAAAATGTTCAACTAAATGGCTTTAGCAATCTGCGAGTCTTGAACGTAGCAGTGGGTAATGAACGCAAGGATACTCAATTTTTCGTGAATTCAGATAACGATGGGGGGCATGCCCTCTGGGATGTGGGTAATCATCCATTTAATCAAAAAAGCAAACAATCTCCGATCGCTAAAAATATTCGGATGGAAACCCTAGATTACCTATCTGCACAACACCGACTCCATAACTTAAAATTAATCAAGATTGATACCGAAGGCGCTGAATATAATATCCTAAGCGGTGCAGTCGATCTACTCACTAGGGTAAAAGTACCTTATATTATTGCCGAGGTTAACGCTTTTGGGCTAAAACAGATGAGAACTAGCGAAATTGAGTTGCGCAAATTCATGGAATCATTGGGTTATGAAACCTACATTCTAACAGGCCAATACCCCAATGTAATACCCTTAAAGTTAGGCCAATTTTATCAATGTAAAACGATTTTTAACGTGTTATTTACGAACCAGACTTTGTTAACTTAAAGCTGAAGAGATAAACAATCTGGATGGTTTAATTGCTGAGCCTGCTAATTTTCCGGCTAGACGTTGGGCTTCTAGGTGCGTTGGCTGTAATTGTAGTTCCTGCTGGATGACCTGTGAAGCTGCCGAAAAATTTCCTTGCTGGAGCCAACATAAGGCTTGGGCATAGTACACACCACTCAATCTTGGTAGTAAGGTTGCCGCTTTGTGGAACTGCTCTTGGGCCGCTTGATATTGGGCAATAGCATAGAACTGGCTGCCAGCGTGACAGGCCGCGATCGCTTGGCTTTGGTTAGGATGTGTCCGATCTGCTTCTCTTATCCCAAAATTACCCACTGGATTGTAAGAAAGATGGGCAGTTGGCTGGGAGGGTGAATAGGTTGTTGGTACCAAATCGGGGACAGGAATTGCAATACCCTTCAGACCAGGATAGCAGTGTATTTCTAGCTGGTTGGTATTCACCCATCCCATCAAGGCGAGTACCCCAGATTTGCCGACAACAGATCCTCCCTGCCAGTAAGGTACCGCAAACATATCATAGGTATTGAATATGTTAACATCTTGAGCAATTCTAGCCTGCCAAAATTTATTGAAGGTGTTTGTGGAAATGGGCACCGGGCTATACCATAGGTTATCCACTACAACGACACTGCCTATAGGTAGGGTGGGGATTGCCGTTGTTAGTAAATATGGCATCATTGGCATTCCTAGACGATCGCTTACATTGACATAGAACAATACACGATCGTGATTTGACCATAAGCTACTAAAATCCGTCACTAGGCCATCCTGGCAGCGCAGATCCACTCGCGATCTGATAAGCGATGCTTCATCAGACCCTAACCGTTCGATCGCGGTGGGATCTCGATCAATGGCAATTACCTGTACCGTTGGATCAGCCGCTAACCAGGCTTGTAGTGATAAACCTTGCCCCGTACCAATCTCGACAATCTTATTCGGACAATACTGTTTTACCCAATTCGTCAGTGCTTGCAAAGAGGCAGGAGAGTGGGCAGGAGATAGGAAGGGGGCAGGCGTCGACTTTTCAATCCATCTTTCAAAGCTGATCTGCGATTGAATATCTAGTCGGATAGCCAATGATTGTGGTTTTCCTAGCTCCGTCACCGCAGTAAATACAATCTTCCAGAAATTTTCATAACTATACTTATGTAGAAATGCCTGACTTGCCAATTGTTTCTCTAGAAGCAAGTTAGGATGTTGGAGATAATGGGTAATCTTCTCAGCTAAATCTATTGGATTATCAAAGAAAACAGCACAATTGTAATCATTTAATATTCGACGGCTTTCTTGGCTATCTTGTTCAAACAGAACACTACCGCAGTTAAGAACTTCCCAAATCCTCACCTTTATCTGTTCACTATTGCCATGCCATCCCTTGGAAAAGTTTATAGCAACCTTACTACGTTTCAATATATTCAGATACTCAGCATAAAGCAACTGCCTACCCGTATTTGGGCCATCGCTAATAAAGCCTTGATAGGGTAAATCCTGTAATGCTTTAACAAATGGGTGGCGATATTGATAAACCGATCCCATAAAAGCATAGTCAATATCTCTAGGATGATCTGGGTCATAGCTTCCCAGATCGGGGTCAAAGGGAGTAAAGCCACAAACATGTTGAGAGAGGGTATGGTTACCGATAAAGTTTTCCTGAACGGGATAGTAACAATCCGTATGAACAATAACATCTACATATCCATCCCAGTAATTGATCCAGCTTATGGCTTCTTGGTTCTCATTTAACACACGAATAATTCCATCATTGCCAGTATCATAGGAAATTAGAACAGAAGGGATACCTTGACACAACCTTCGGAAAACTTGCCGCTCAGGGATACACGCAATGTCTTTCCCAACATAGTGAGGTGTCATAACGATTACATTGGGAGAGAAACTGACAATAGCTTCTCTTAAACGCCTAGTCAGATCATCCGGAGCTTGAACATCTTTAGCATACAAATAGAAAGGTAAAATTTGAATATTTTTTATTTTCTGAATAGTTTGGATAAAGACATAATCGCCGATACCAACATCTAACTGCTCATTGCCTGAGTAATACTTATCGAAAATCAGCAAGACTCTCATCATAATCACGGTTGTGGCGGTGTCTGTTGCTTGCGGTTGAAATAGGCTTCCAAGACTTGGCGCACCATCGGAGCAGCTACCTTCCCACCCCCACCGCCGGAGTTTTCCGCAAACGCAACGACCACAATTTCTGGCTTATCCACCGGCGCATAGCCTCCATACCACGCATGGGAAGGTCGCGGGGGATCTTCAGCCGTTCCTGTTTTCCCTGCATTAGAGGGGATGCTGGCCGAATTCATTGCCGTTCCTGTCCCACTGCTGACTACTTGGGCCAAACCTTCCCGCAGAATTGAAACCGTACTGGGCTTGAGGTGCAACGACTCGCGCCAACTTCGCGCTGCCTCATTATCTTTGAGTAAATGCGGTTGGACGCGATAACCCCCATTGGCTGGCACCGCAAACATGACCGCTACCTGGAGCGGCGTGGCTAGCAGAAAGCCCTGCCCGATCGACATATTAATCGTGTCACCGACAAACCAGCCTTCACCAATATTTTCCCGCTTCCAGGTATCATCCGGTACTAACCCCGGCGACTCCTGACCCGCCAACTCGATCCCCGTCTTTTGACCAAAGCCATAGCGACGGGTCCAGGGAATCAGATGTTCGCTACCAATGCGCATGGCAACCTGGTAAAAAAAAGTATCACTGCTCCAGGCCATTGCCCCCGTAAACCCCAGGGGACCAAAACCGGCGCGGTTCCAATCCCAGAACTGAATCCCCCCCACCTGCACATAGGGATAGGTCGGTAACACATCGTGGGGGCTATACTTACCCGACTCCAACGCTGCTGTCGTCGTGACAATTTTGAACGTGCTGGCTGGGGGAAATGCTTGTAGGGCGCGGTTGACGAAGGGATAGTCAGCGCTCTGGAGTTGCTCCCAGGTGGCCGGAGAAATGCGTGTCGAGAAAATATTGGGGTCAAAGGCAGGACGGCTCACCATCGCCAAAATCCCCCCATTGTTAGGATCGATCGCCACGAT
>CAZHXN010000070.1:0-22195 GCA_964536415.1 uncultured bacterium | reverse complement strand
TCTGCTGCCGCCAGACGCGGGTAGGGATCATGGCTAAAAAGGTGATCCCTATTAATAATCCGACGAGGATCAAGCGCCAAGCCGCCGAGGCCAGAATCGGTGCCGCCAGGAAGGTCATTAACCAGGCCAGTTTCACCCTGGCATCGAGGCGGTGGAGCCAGGTAATGGGTTGTTCCAGGTACAGTCCCAGGGGCAGCGATCGCAGCAGATCCATGTCTATTTATCTACATCCATTTAAATAGGGGTTCAATCGAAGGGGAAATGACACGCGGGTGGCCCGCCATGAATGTGGCAGGACTTCCAGCGAGAACCCGGAGGTTCAATCGAGAGGGACATTACACGCGGGTGGCCCGGTTAACGCCTTCACGCACTACATCGCGTTCCCGCTTGCCGCGCCAGAGCAGCCGTAGGGGAGTCCCTGTAAACCCCAGGGACTTGCGGAATTGTTGGGCAATATAGCGACGGTAGCCCTCATTAAATCGCTGGGGATCGTTAACAAATAAGGCGATCGTTGGGGGTTGAGTGCTCACTTGGGTGCCGTAGTAAATTTTGCCCTGCCGACCCTGGCGATTAGTAGGCGGGGTGTGCCAACTGATGGCTTCTTGGAGGACTTCATTAATGACAGCAGTGGACACCCGGCGCTGGTGCTGTTCGGCCACCCGATCGACCGCCTCCAGCACTTTTTCAACGCGCTTGCCGGTTTTGGCGCTGATAAAGACCATTTCGGCCCAGTCGAGGAAATAGAGACGGCTGCGCAGCGATCGCTCGTACTCATAAATGCTGTAGGAATCCTTCTCAACGGCATCCCACTTATTAATGACCAGCACACACCCCCGACCTTCATCAGCAATATGGCCTGCCAACCGCTGGTCCTGTTCCGTGATGCCTTCCAGAACATCAATCACCAGCAGTACGACATCCGATCGCTCAATCGCCTTGAGGGCACGGTTGACCCCGAAGAATTCTGGGCCATACTCCACACTTTTGCGCTTACGAATCCCGGCGGTATCAATGAGGCGATAGGGTTTATCTCGATGGCTCACCACCGTATCGATCGCGTCCCGGGTTGTACCGGAAATCGGACTGACGATCGCACGACTTTCGCCTACCAGCGCATTCAACAGACTGGACTTACCCGCATTCGGACGACCCACAATCGCCACCTTCAGTTCCGGGATAACCTCAACTTCACTCGGTTCCGGAAGGTAGTTCACCAGGGCATCCAGTAGTTCGCCCGTACCGCTACCGTGGATCGCCGATAGGGGAAAGGGTTCGCCCAGCCCCAGATTCCAGAATTCCGCCGCCTGGGCTAGGCCCTGCTCTGGGGATTCACACTTATTCACCGCTAATAAGACCGGGACCGTTTGTTGTCGGAGCCAATCGGCAATTTCCTGATCCGCTGCGGTGACCCCAGCTTGTCCATCAACCACAAAAATCACGGCGGCAGCCTCCGTGATCGCTAGCATGGCCTGTTCCCGAATCAAGGGTAAAAATTCCGTATCTTCGTCAAACACGAGGCCCCCGGTATCCACCACGATGAACTCATGGGCTTGCCAGAAGGCCGGTAGATAGACGCGATCGCGGGTTACACCCGGTTGGTCATAGACAATAGCCTCGCGGCGACCGGCTAAGCGGTTGGCAAGGGCAGACTTGCCCACATTTGGGCGACCGACGATCGCGACAACGGGTTGTGGCATGACTACCCCTCCTGTTCGACTGAGTTTGTGATTAAGTGTCTTTATGACTGGGACCGGGAAGATCCCAAACCTTCATCTTAACCTTGCCTTGCCCTTGTCAGGTCAACCCTTGCTGGCATCTTCACCAGCAGTTATGCGGTCGGCCTCCTCCGATCAGCATCTGTTTAAACGCATGTGTTCAAACTATGTGTTCAAACATTAATCATGTGTTCAAACATTAATCATCGTTACCTGTCGATCGGGTCAACGCTACATCCCTGTAGAATAGGGCGGAGCAAAACTTGATATAAACGGATTTCCCAGCATAAGGTAATCACAATATGGTTCAAATCCTAGGCTTCGTATCCCCCCATTGGCGACCGATCGTTGCCCGCACGGTGGTAACGACCGTAGCAACAACCCTAGCGTTGACGGCAATGCAGAGATCGAGTTGGGCGGAAATGGCAGCGGAGCCTCTGGCCGCCACCCCCATGCATCAGAAGACCCTAACAATGGGGACAGCGGCTGACTATCCCCCGTTTCAGTTCAAGCTGGAAGGCTCTGATGAGATTCAGGGCTTTGAAATTGAGTTGGCGAATTACATCGCCGCCCAACTGGGGTTCACAATCAAGCTGGAGGATATGAACTTTGAAGCGCTGATCCCAGCGCTTCAAGCGAAACGCCTGGACTTTGCGATGGCCGGAATGACACCTACTCCTGAACGGGAACGTCTGGTGGATTTTTCCCAAGTCTATTTCAATGCTCGGCCTGCGATCGTGCTTCCGAAGGGGACCCGCATGACAGAACCCGGTGATTTCGCTGGCAAGACAATCGGGGTACAAACGGGTACCCTCTATGAGGCCCAAATGACTTCCTTGGCCCAGACGATCGCCAATTTACAGGTGAGTGCCTTGCCCACGGTCACAGAAATGATGCAGGCACTCCAGGCAGGCGACGTGGATGCGGTCATTCTGGAGGAAAGTGTGGCCCAGATCTATGCAGCAGGTAACCCCAGGCTGCAAGTAGTGCCGAAGCTGGGGGAAGCCCAGGAACCGATCGCGATCGCGTTTCCCCGTGGCTCAGAATACGTGGCGGACTTTAATCGGGTCCTCCAAGAGATGGCCAACAATGGCGAACTCGATCGCCTGGTCAAAAAATGGTTCGAGCAACAGTAAACCCCATTTGCACGTCATACCATCGCATCGGTTACTTATCGACAGATTTTGAAAAGGAAATAGGACCATGACACTTCGTTTACACCCGCTCCTGTGGCTAGGGGGAACGGTTACCGTAGCGACGATCGTCGTTAGCCTCAGCGGTAGCCAACCGGCAGCGGCCCAAAACTCGACCATTTGCCAGAGCCTCGATTTTCAGCGCACGCGCTGTTCCATTAATACCCGTAATGGCATTGAACTGGTGGAGGAACTCTCCGATCGCTCCTGTCGTAACCGCTGGAGTTACAGCCGTAACCGCAATTATGTCGAAGTTTGGGATGGCTGTCGGGCTTCATTCCGCGCTAACCGGAGCTCGGGCAATAGCAACAATAATAACCGCGTGGATTACTACGACGACCTCAACCGGATCTACCGAGATGTGCTGGGGCGAGATATCGATCGGCGGGGTTACCGAGCGTATTCGGAACAACTGGCGCGTGGCCGGATGACCCTTTCCGAAGTCCGGCGTGAGGTGGCGAGTAGCGAAGAGGCCCGACAGGCCATTAACCAGATCTACCGGGAAGTCCTCGGTCGGGATGCCGATGCCCAAGGATTACGCACCTATCAACGCCGTCTGGTCGATGGCTGGACCCTGCGCCAGGTGCGGCGAGAACTGGAAAACAGCGACGAAGCCAGAAACCGACGGCGACGTTAACCTAAACCACTCTCCAGTAACCAATGAGGGGGGAGTTTAAGATTGCCCCCCACGGATCTGGGTGAAGCGGCGCTATCGCTGGTAATAGTAATAGCCGTTGGAGTAGATCGGGCGCTGAAGGACTCCTGTAGTCCCCGGATTAACCATCATAGGGGTAACCACATAATTAGTATTGGGATAGGTCCAATAGTTACCGTTTGGATTCACCCAATAGGTCGGTTGCACCACCACGCCCCCGCTGCCAGTTGTATTAGCAGGATAGGCACAGGGCGCACAGGGACTATAGGGGTAGCTGGTCGGTTGATAGGTGGTGCCCGGAACAACGATAATCGTGGGTGGACGGTTGGTGGCGTAGAGCGTGGACAAGGTATTCGGGCCAGCAACCCCATCCACCGGGAGGCCATAGGCGCGTTGGAAATTGCGCACCGCTGCTTCCGTCTTACTGCCGTAGTAACCCGTGGCTTGACCTTGGAAAAAGCCCGCATTGCGTAGACCCACCTGAAGCGCAGTGACTTCTGGACCTCGATTACCGCGCCGCAGTGCCCAGGCCGCCTCCCCAATACCCAATGTCAGCAGGAGCACGACTGCCAGGATGAGTGACCGGAGGCCCCATCGCGATCGCGAGAGTCTCTGCGTGGCTGTACCGAAAAGATATCGGCAATACACTCCAGCAGCAGCGGAACCAGACGTATTCATGATCACAATATCCCCACTTGGTTCAGCAGGATGGGAGCACCCTTCTCACAGGAGAACGGCTGTGACCAAACGAAGAGTTCACAGCCCCAGGATCAACGTCCCTGCTTGGAATGGAGGCAGGAGAGTTGATCGTACCCCTAGTATAGCGCTCCCCCTGGCTCAGAACGGCAATCCTAACGGCGACTAGGGGGGGGAGGGCCTTCGCGTAGCTCCACCTCTGGGGTAACTTCGGTTTTAACCCGCTGCATAAAACCTTCGGCGTTCTGCCGTTGTGGGAAATCGCCAATTCGGAGGACGATTTGCTGCACACTGGGGGCAAGGGCACAGATTTGGGCCGTAGCTCCCGGTGGTAACATTCGATCGATCGCCGGAGCGGCGTTGGGCGTGAAGACCACGATCGCATACTGACCGGGACGAATAGCCGGACACACCGGTACCCGTACTCTGGAGGCCAGGGCTGCCGTGGGAACCCAGGCCAGACTGCCTGTCAGAAGTAAGGGCCATACCCGCTGCCCTGTTTGCCAGAATTTACCCTGCTGCACATCGCCTCCTTACCGGAAAACGGACGCTGGACGCTGGAATCAATCTCGTCCTGGTTTAACCGGAGGTTTAACCGGATCGTTCATCCTGCCGCTACCGGGTTTTCTGCCTGGTAATTCGGGGTACAGTTGGACTCATCCGGTTAAATTGGCGGCTGTCCCAAATTAGGTCAGGAATAGACCATTGTGATATAGTACATATAAACTCATCTACTTATCTACCTATTTATCTGAATTCAGGCTCAGGGGGTGTCGGGGAGTCGATGGTTATTCCACCCGATCGTAGGAAGTGGCCACGTGAAACTTCCGATATTAATGTTCAGTCAGGTGTTCAGTCAGGATCAATGCAGACGATTGCTCAGATATTGCTCAGCAGGTAGGACGGGGACAGGATGCAACAACAGTTTGACGTTCAAGTTCAATCGCGGGGGATACTGCCTTCTTTGGCTAGCCGCAGTGGTCAGGCTGCCTTTGCGATCAGTGTTCTCTTAGAATCACAACCGGGCTTGCTGTATCTACGCTCAGCGTCCTCGGCTCAGATCCTGAGCCTGGTTCCCCTTTCCCAGTGCGGGGACTGGGG
Source organism: uncultured bacterium (assembly GCA_964536415.1). Lineage (GTDB taxonomy): Bacteria > Cyanobacteriota > Cyanobacteriia > B231 > B231 > Trichothermofontia. Next base: position 16,835 of record CAZHXN010000070.1, on the reverse strand, counting down.
GATGCCAGCTACCGCGATCGAGTACACCTTTCCCCGGATTCGCTGGTTACACTTGGCGGCTCCCCAGGGACCCCAGCCAGTGATGATTCCGGTGCGGGAATTGTTGGAATGGTTACATTGGCTGGTGCATGAGTTATCTTTCCATCCGGAGGATTTATACCCAGCGATTCTGGACACGTTGCGTCTGAATCCGGTCTTTATGCAGAGTGTGAATACGGTCAGTGATTTGAGTCTGGCCCAGATGGAGCAACTCTTTAATCGCATCCCAGCCCTGTCGTCGCTCTATGGGGTCGATCTAGAATTTTGGTACTTCGAGATTACGGCCCTGCTGGATGAGTCGGATTCGGTGGAACGCTTGCCCTTTCGGGCCATCCCTGGTTTGATCTTGGCCAGTTTGGGAGCCGCCGCCTGTTGGGTGATGTAGACCGAAGATTTCCCCGGCAATGGCGATTCTCTCTGTCCCCAGGCTTTATCCGGTGGCAATCACGCGTTTCCTATGCACTTGAAACAGAAACTTTCTGCCCTTATCGGGACTACCCTGGTCGTGGCTGGTGGGGTGGTGGCCTACTATTACCTGAAGATCCAACCCACCGCGATCGGGGACCCACTGACTGCCGCCCAGGTTCTGCCCAACTCCGTGGTTATGGCCACCTATATCACCACGACGCCGAGGGCATGGGGTGCGTTGCAGCCTTTTGGGACCCCTGCGGCCCAGGCGGCGATCAGTCGGAATTGGGTTGCGCTTCAGCCTGACTTTTTGCGGGAGGCCAATCTATCCTATCCGGCGGATATTCAACCCTGGATCAATGGCTTAATGATTGCGGTTGTCCCCGGAACACCTACCGCCTCGCCCGCCCCTGACTCTGCTGCAACCTGGCAACCCTTACTGCTGTTGGGCATTCGCGATCGCGTAAAAGCCTTGCAAACGGCGAATAAACTGCGGACAATCGCCGGGGTGACCCTGACGGAAACGCCTATCTCTGGGATAACCCTAACGGAAGTGACGACCCCCCGGGGTACCACCTTTGCCGCTGTCTTAGGGGATTTCCTGGCTTTGTCCCCCCAGCGCTCAGCCATCGAGGCGGCGATTGCGGCGTATCAGGGTGAACAACCTACCTGGGCTAGTCAAATGCGGGTTCAGGCGCTACTGTCCGAAGATTGGGGGATGGAGACCCCGCTCATCCGACTGTATCTTCCCGACTACGCCGCTTGGCAACAGCAGCTTTCGCTGGGTTTGCAAGGAGAGGCACCCTTACCCGTTTTTAGGGGTGCAGCAGTCCAGTCGATCGCGCTGGGGATGGGGGTGGATGCGGTGGGGCTACGGTTTCAGGCGGTGACCCACCTGCGGGAGTCGGCTCAGGGGGTTGCCGACCAAGCATCCGCCGGTCACGTATTGGCCCAATTCCCCAGTAGCACAATGGCCCTGATCAGTGGTCAAAATTTGGTTGCGCTCTGGTCTGTCCTGAACTCGCCATCAGGAGAAACCCACTCCAATCTGGGGCAAACCTTACTCCGAGGGCAGTCTGAGCGTTGGGGGGTAGATCTCAGCGCTGTGGATTTTGATTGGTTGGGTGGTGAGTTTGGCCTGGGGGTGATCGCGCTCGCGACGGATGCGCCAACCCAGCGTTGGGGGGGAGCATTGGTCCTGGAAGTTAACGATCGGGCGGCGGCTGAGGCAACCCTCACCCAACTCAATACCCTGGCGGCGGCCAGAGGCTACCAGGTCCGTCCGGGTACGATCGGCGATCGCCCCGTGACGACCTGGCAACATATCCAAAACCCTACCTGGTTGGGCTATGGGTGGCAGGACCCCAACTTCCTCTTCGTGGCCCTGAGTGGCGGACCAAGCACCTTGGCGCAACTGGCATTAGCCCCCACTGCTCCCCTGAACCAACAGCCGCGCTTCCGAGCACTCACCCAACGCCTGCCCAGCCCGAACGCAGGTTATCTTTACCTGGACGTGGAGCAAATTACCACGCTCTTACAGTTGAATGTTGCCCAGCGTCATCACACGGGCACACTGGTGCGATTGGCTCCCCTGCTGCCTACGGATGCGATCGCGCTGCTGAATGCCGTACAGGGGATTGGCCTGACGCTGACCTGGCCTCAGCCCCGACGCGGGGAGGTGACGATGGTGATTGCCCTCAAACGCCCATAATCCAGATCATGGCCAAGATCACGATGTGACTGCTGTTATTGCTGTAATTTCTGCTGCCGACTAAAGCCGATTGCTGATATCAAGATTCGCTTCACTGGGATAATGCTGAAGGGGTGGCATCTAGCCCCCTCGCTCTTACTGTTGCTCTCCCAATTCCAAGCGCATGACTCTGACGCCCAGTCCTTTTGCTGCGACGATGGTGGCGGCCTCTCCCGTTGCCCACGCTGATACCGATCGCCTGCACCTTATCACGCTCATTCCCCCCAGTCAGGACGGCGATTTGCCTGGGGGAACGCTTCGCGAACCCGCCCAGCTTGAGGCCGAGGAGGTGATCGCGGGTCTCACCCAAACCCCGAAAACGATCCCCTGTCGCTACTTTTATGACGATCGTGGGTCCCAATTATTTGAACGCATTTGCCAATTACCGGAATACTATCTCACCCGCACTGAAGATCAAATTTTGCGGCAATGCGCGCGTGCGATTGCCGATCTCACCGGTCCTTGCGAATTGGTGGAGTTGGGAAGCGGGAGTGCCAGTAAAACCCGCCACTTATTAAATGCCTATGATCGGCTGGGGGGACCTTTCTGCTACGCGCCGATCGACATCAGTGCCAGTATCCTGGAGACCAGTGCCCAGCAGTTGCTCGCGGACTATCCCCGGCTTCAGGTTCGGGCCTGGGTGGCTACCTATGAACAAGCCCTGGCAAACCTACCCCTTGCCTCCCTACCCAACCGCCTGATTGGTTTCCTGGGTAGCACCCTCGGCAATTTTTCTCCAGCAGCTTGCGATCGCTTTTTCCAGCAAGTCAGCGCGGCTCTCCAGCCGGGGGATTATTTCCTCCTGGGCGTAGACCTCCAGAAGGATGTAGCCACCCTCGAAGCCGCCTACAACGATCGGCAGGGTGTGACGGCGGCCTTTAATCTCAACCTGTTAAACCATCTGAATCGACGCTTTGCTGGCAACTTTGTAGTTGAACATTTCCAGCACCGCGCCCTTTACAATACTCGCGAACATCAGATTGAAATGTACCTCGACTGTCAGCAACCCCAAACGGTGCAGTTACAAACCCTGAATTTTGAGACCCCGATCGCCGCTGGCGAAGCCATCCTGACCGAAATCTCCCGCAAATTTGAGCTAACGTCCCTCATCAACCAGTTACACAGCCACCACCTACATCACCGTCACACCTGGACCGATCCCCACCACTGGTTTGCCCTCATCCTGTGCCAACGCCATTCCTAACAGCCTCGGCTCCAGTGTCCCTTTAGCGTCCTTAGTGCCTTTGTCGTTCCTCCCTTCTCTCCCCCACTCAAGATCAAATCATGAAGTAATGTTAAGTCTTCCCAATTATTTAAGATTTAAAAATAATTCATGGGCAAGCTAACGATAGGGTTGAGGGGGAAGGCTTGACCTACCCTGGCTCAAACCCAGTCTCATCTTGCGATCACATAGTGTAGGAGATTCGCCGAATGCCCAAATTTGTCAACCTGCGCACCTATCCGCCCACCAGTCACTTTCCCCCTCAGCCTTCCCAACTTGAGCGCCACGAGTTAGAACAGGTGTATCTCGATCTCCGGCAGAATTACAAAGGGCTATCGATCAGTCGGGGGCAGTTTGCTGGCAAAGTTCAAGCCCTACGCCAACAATTAGAAGTCCAGGAGCAGCAATTAGCTCATGTTATGCAAACCCTAGCCCGTGTTGCCGAGGAGAAGCAGGAGCTTTACGCTGTTCTCGATGAGTTAGAGGCGGTTAACCGCAGCCAGAAGGCCTTGATTGATGAGGTCAAAGACGAGTTTGAAGCGATCAAGAGTGATAAAAGTCTTAGCTTGATGGAGCGGTTTAACCGTCTAGCACGAGCCGTCTATCGACTCTTAACCAAAGGCATCCTGCCCTCTGAACCCCAACCACCGGAGTCTGACCCTGATGCGTGGACCCGCGAAGATTCCCGGAGTATGGGCAAGGCGTTGTTAGACGAGTAAGCAATGACAGATTCAGTAGATACTAGATTCAGTAACCTGATCAGCGGATCGTTTGCCTTGAACGCTGGTCTTGTTGCCAGAGAAAACCTATGTCCAAGAAGGTAAGTGTGGAGGTTGTTCAGCCTGTCACCCTCCAGGAGAGTTTTGACCTGAGCCTCAACAAACTAAAGCGTGCGAAACAGCGGATGCAGGCGAGCGATCGCGAATTGTATCGGGCGGTGGGCGAATTTGCCACCGTCGCAACGGCTACCGCCCAAGCCGCTGCCGATCTCCTGGAGGAGGCCCTGCCAGCCCTCCCGGCATCACCGCCAGAGCCATCGGCCCATTCCCGCCTCCGCGATCGCTTGCAAGCCCACCGTGCGAGCTTACGCCAGGAAGCTGACGAACTGCTGTGTACGGCAACCACCGATGCCGATATCGATCGTGCTCTGCGCCTTGAACAACTTCTGGGCTATATCGAACACCGTCTGAACCAACTCGCTCCAGAGCCGCCCCAAGCTGATTTGAGCAGGCTAACTGTCAAGCAACTGCGCGAACTTGCCAAAGAAAAGGGCCTGAAAGTGGCCGCCAAAGCCAACAAACAGACCCTCATCCAGCAAATCCAGAACGCGCAAACTCCTTAACGAACCGATCGCTGGGTGTACCTGGATGCGCTTAGTGTCTTAGTGGTTCATGCCACCTAGCCCCTCAAACCGCGATCGGGGTTACATTCGCCGTCCGCGTCAGCTGCTTCGCCAACTCCGACTCCTGCCAAGTTTGACCATCCAGCGCCATCTGTTCAATCAAACTTGCCAGCCTTAGCGCCTTGAGCGCCTGCTCTCCGCCCACCGAAGGTTGATTGCCTCCCCGCACACAGCCGACAAAGTGTTCCAACTCGGCGTGGAGCGGCTCAATGTTGCTGGTATAGACCTTCTCAATCAACCCATCCTGCCGGTAGAGCACCTGACCATAGTCAGTCATATAGTTAGCCGTCGTCTGGCGATGGATCAGAATCTCATTATTGAGAAAATCTGCTTCCGTCAGTGAATTCTTACAATGGGCTGCAATCCGGCGAATTTTGCGGTGCGTCACCTTACTCGACGTTAACGTTGCCACGATGCCATTGGCAAAACCCAACGTGGCCGTCACATAGTCCAGATAGCCCGAACTGGAAGTGCCACTCCCACTGGCTGTCAGCTTCACCACCGGCGCCGCCGCCAACTCAATCATCAGGTCAATGTCATGGATCATTAAATCCAGCACCACCGACACATCATTGGCGCGATCGGAGTAGGGACTCATGCGATGGGCCTCCAGCGCCAGCAACTCCTCAGTTTTGAGCACCTTACTCAATTCCTGGAACGCCGGGTTAAACCGTTCAATATGCCCAACTTGTAAAATACATTTATACTCTGCCGCCGCATTCACCAAGGACTCGGCCTCAGTAATGCTCGCCGCGATCGGCTTCTCAATCAGGACATGGATCCCCTGTTGTAAACAGGTCATTCCCACCGCATGGTGCAGTCGTGTCGGGACAGCAATACACACCGCGTCCACATGGGGCAGTAGATCCCGATAGTCCTCAAAAAAGCGGACACGATATTTACTAGCAGTGTTGATCCCGCGTTCGACATTGATATCGGCTATACCGACCAATTCTACATCCTTGAGCAGACTCAGCACACGGGTATGGTGTTGGCCCATGTTGCCCACGCCGATCACGCCAATCCGAATCGGTTCAGGCTGGTTGCGCTGCATCTGAGTCTCCAAATGCGCTAATCCTCTTCGATTTTGCACTCCTGTATCTCCTCCACCACGGCTATGCAGCCAATAAGCATAAGTGCGACCTCAAACCATCCAGATAGTAACATAGCGGTCTCATCTGTAAAGAATTTCAAAGCACGCGATCGGTTCCCGGTCCTTTTGGGTAGACGCTGACTTTGTTGGGATTTCTTCAGATCTGAGCCGTTCAGGACCTAAGGTCCCCTTCTATACTGAGGGAGTATCACTGGTAGTATGGTCGCGCCAGTCATTGTTGCGCCCACGATCGTCCGCGTGGAGGCGAGTTAAGAGTTATGAAACACACACTCTCTGTTCTAGTTGAAGACGAAGCGGGGGTACTATCCCGCATTGCTGGTCTGTTTGCCCGTCGGGGCTTCAATATTGAAAGTCTGGCGGTGGGGCCAGCCGAGCAACTGGGGATCTCCCGCATTACGATGGTGGTGCCTGGGGATGATCAGGTCATTGAGCAACTGACGAAGCAACTCTACAAGTTGATCAATGTGCTCAAAGTCCAGGATGTGACGGAAGTCCCCTGCGTGGAGCGGGAGTTGATGCTGGTGAAGGTCAATGCCCCCAGCACCAGCCGGACTGAGGTCCTGGAGATTGCCCAAATTTTCCGAGCACGGGCAGTGGACGTGTCCGATGATTCCCTCATCCTGGAAGTGGTGGGTGATCCTGGCAAGATGGTGGCGATCGTGCAAATGCTGCAAAAGTTTGGCATTCGCGAAATCGCTCGTACCGGTAAGATCGTCCTGACCCGCGAGTCTGGGGTTAACACCGAGTTGCTCAAGTCACTGGAAGCCCGTTTGGGTAGCGCAAAAGTTTGAATCCAGGTGTGCTAGCCCTTCTCAGAACCCACAGGGACGTTACCCTGTGGCGTCAACTAGGGCCGTTAACTGGCGCTTAGGTTGGACCGATCGCTAACTCAGCCAATGGAGACTGGGGTGCACTGGCTCAAATCTCAAGTGACACCGGTTAAGCAGGCGGCCAAGCTAACTCTGGGCAGGGCGAGCGACCCAAGAATGCATGATTAAGTTGACGGGAGAGGTGTGGTGAGGTGGGTGAGCAACCCCGCGCAGGCATCAAACAGCAATTCCAGAACATAGTTGAACCCATCGGGGCCACCATAGTAGGGATCGGGAACCTCGCGATCGCGATGATAGCGACAAAAGTCACACATCAGATTGACCTTGGAGAGGTAGTGTCCCTGGCGATCCAGCGCCAGGATATCCTCGTAGTTGGCCTGGTCCATCGCCAGAATCAGATCAAAGCGTTCAAAATCTGCCCGCTCAAACTGACGTGCCTGCCCCACCAATTCCAAACCATAGGCCATTGCTGCTTGACGCATCCGCGCATCGGGACGACTCCCCACGTGATAGGCAGATGTCCCGGCTGAGTCACAGGTGATTACCTCACTCAACCCCGCTTGCTCGACGAGGTGGCGCATAATATTTTCGGCAGCCGGCGATCGGCAGATATTGCCCAAACAAACGAACAGGAGTTTTGTTGGCATGGCTTTTGGCATGGAATCGTCCCAATTTCAAGATTGTAGCGGTTAGCCCCTCCTCAGGCATCCCTTTGGGGAGGGGTAGGAATTCCACAGGGAGGGACAGCCAGTCGCGTATACTGCTAGTCAGCAAGGGTTGCCGCCTGGACCAATGTGTTTCTAGCCGACCCGCAGCGATCCGTTGCCTGTGTCCGTTGCCTGAATTCCATGTTTCGCCGTAGTAGCCCCTATCGCAGCAAATATCGACGACAACAACGGCCTCGTTGGTTTTGGCCCATGCTCGTGTTGCTAGGCATCCCCCTTTCCCTGCTGCTGCTGGAACTGTTAGTGCGGCTAGTTGCCGTCGTGTTGGGAGATAGCAGTGCTATCCATGCCTATGAAGGCGAACCGGAAAGGGTAACGGCCTATCGTTTACAATTTGTCAGCGATCGCAATCAACCGATCGACGGCCTCCGCAGCCAGGGCCAACTCCAGGCCCAACGCAGCGTCTTGAGAGGGTATCGTCTGCTGCCTGACCAGCGAACGGCATTCTGGCAAATCAATGATCAGGGGTTTCGCGATGAAGCCAAGCTCCCGCTCCAGAAACCCCAGGGTGAAATTCGTATTTTTGTGATTGGTGGCTCAACCGCCTTTGGTAGTCTGAGTTCCAGCAACGACACGACCTTTACGGCCCGTCTGGAGACACGCCTGAACGAGCGGATTGCAGACCAAACGAAAAATCCAGAGCGCTTTCGTCCGGAAGTGTTGCCCTACTTTAAAGATGAAGTCGATCGCGCTCTTGCCCGACCCCCCCGACTGCGGGAAGGCACCTATCGGGTGATTAACGCTGCGGTTCCCGGTTATACGTCGGGTAATGAACTGGTTCAAGTCGCCCAACAGGTGTTGCAGTATAGCCCCGATTTAGTCATCGTCCTCAACGGCTATCCAGACCTGCTGCTCAGCAGCGACACAGAAGCAACGGATATTCCCATGGCGACGGAATTCCTGAACCATGCCGCCAGTCATTTCTCTCACCACCTGCGCCAGCAAGCCTCGGAATGGGTGGCAGATACCTATTTGGTCAAGGGTATACACTACTGGTTCCTGCGATCGCCGCAACCGGAGGCCGGTACTAGCCTGATGGCGATCGATGCCGCTTCCTTGACCCAGCAACTGCCCAAGGATGAGGCGGAGCGTAATCAACGGGTCGATCGGTACCAGAATAACCTCCGCCAGATTGCCCGCCTGACTATGGCGATCCAGAAACCTATGATCATTGCCCTACAACCGGAAATTACGGGACGGGGCGATCCCCCCCATCCCAATGAAACTGCCCTTCTCAAAGACCTCAGCCCCACCTATCGGCAAGCCATCACCACTGGGTATCAAGCCCTAGAGGCCAAAATCAGTGCTCTGAAGCAGGAATTTCCCAATCGTTTAACCACATTGAACCTGTACAATCTGTATGCAGATTTTCCAGACCAAGCCTTCTACAGCCCGGTGCACCTGACGGACGAGGGGAATCGTCGCCTTGCTGATCGCCTGTATGATGCGGTGGTCCCCTGGTTCTTCGTCCAGCCCCGCAACAATCCCCAACCCTAGTGGGTCCCCATCTTAACTGGCTCCCATCGCAAGCTGATCCTGAGCAACCAGTGACCCAGCCCATTGGGTTACCCTAGTGGTCTACCCGTAGCGGCCAGTGGCTGAATTTGCTAACGTAATCGATCGTTGTCTGAGGTAGAACCGTGTCCCTAGAATATCCCGAAGATCTGAAATATTTAGACACCCACGAGTATGTGCGGCTTGAGGGTGAAATTGCGACGATCGGCATTAGTGCCTTTGCCCTTGATCAACTGGGTGACATTGTGTTCCTCGAATTGCCCGATGTGGGGGATGCTCTGACGAAAGGCGAGGTCATGGGCACGGTTGAATCCGTTAAGGCGGTGGAAGAACTGTATGCCGCTGTGTCGGGGACGGTGATTGAACGCAATGACGCGATCGTGGAAGCGCCAGAGCAATTGGTGACCGATCCCTACGGTGAGGGCTGGCTCCTGAAGGTGCGCGTTGCTGATTTGAATGACCTTGACGATGCCCTCTCTGCCGCTGAGTATCGCCAACAGGTGGAAGGCGACGCGTAAGGCATGATGCCCATTGTTGGGTCGCACGGTGTTTGACCCAGCCGACATGGCCACAGGGCCAAAGTGTTAATAGACCACTCGGATCACGGTGAGAAAATAATGCGGATGGCGAGACTCGAACTCGCACGGATATACCACACGCCCCTCAAACGTGCGCGTCTACCAATTCCGCCACATCCGCAGGTGCCAATTGATTTGGCTTTCCTATCCTAGCATGACCAGGTCCGAATCGTAGCATTCCCACCCTCTGTACCTGAAAATTGCTCCCCAAAGCTGCCCGACCGTCCCATCCGTCTGCGATAATCGCACCACTCCCCTGGCTCGATGTTGATAGTTGAGTGTTGACGATCGCGTGTTGAAGTTTGAATGCCTGCCCATGTCACCCGCCCCTGTTGATACGCGTCCCCTCTTGCTGTTAGTGGATGGCCATTCCCTGGCCTTCCGGTCCTACTATGCCTTTGCCAAAAGCCGGGAGGGGGGGCTGCGGACGGCAACGGGTATCCCCACCAGCATTTGTTACGGGTTCCTGCAGTTCCTATTGGATGTGGTGCAAACGGAAGCCCCGGCGGCGATCGGAGTGGCTTTTGATCTGGGGGGACCCACGTTTCGTCATGAGGCGGATGAAACCTACAAGGCCGGTCGCCCAGAAACCCCAGAGGATTTTATTCCCGATTTAGAAAATTTGCAGGAACTCTTGCAAGCGTTGCAGCTTCCTATTTTGACTGCCCCCGGTTATGAGGCGGATGATGTGTTGGGAACGCTAGCGCAGCGGGCGGTGGCGGCGGGATATCGGGTGAAGATCCTCAGCGGGGACCAGGATTTATTTCAATTGGTTGATGCCGATCGCGGGATTAGCATTCTGCATCTGAGTGGAGCCTTTGCGCAACGGGGGAAGGCGGTGCCCCCCCGGGAGTTTGGGCCGGTGGATATCGTCTCGTATTAGTAGAAACAAGGGTGTTTTGATTCGGCCTGAACAGGTAGTGGATTACAAAGCGCTGTGTGGGGATGCGTCCGATAATATTCCAGGGGTACGCGGTATTGGTCCCAAAACGGCGGTACAACTCCTCAAGGAATACGGCTCATTGGAACAAATCTATCAGTCTTTATCGGCTATTAAACCGGCCCTACGGCAAAAACTTGCCGAGCAACAGGAGGCTGCTCGCCATTCTCAATATTTGGCCCAGATTCATTTAGATGTTCCGATGGAAATTGATCTGGAAACCTTGCGGCTGACGGGGTTTGCCAGTGAGGCAGTTAAACCGATTTTAGAAAAGTTGGAATTTCGATCGTTCCTCAACCAAATCCAAACCCTCCAACGGCAATTAGGGGGATCAGCATCCACCGAACGAGAGGTGGAATCGTCCTCTGAACTGACAAGTCCTGCCCATCTGGAAAGTGAGGATGATGGGGATGAGGCGATCGCGTTTTTCACGGCGGCTGACACCTTAGCTGCCCAACAGGAAACAGGCGTTCATCCGTCAGCCTTACCTGTCCCGGTTGAGATTGTGGATACTCCCGAAACATTAATGGCGCTGGTCAGTCAATTGGCAACCGTTACCCAGTCGCCCGTGGCCTGGGATACCGAAACCACGTCCCTTGATCCCCTCAGCGCCGATTTAGTCGGGATAGGGTGCTGCTGGCAACCCGTTGGGGAACCGGCGAGTCACGACCTGCGTATCGCCTATATCCCCATTGGTCACCGCCAGGGGAAAAATCTACCCAACGCTGAGGTGTTAACGGCTCTGCGTCCGATTCTAGAAAATGCCGAATTGCCGAAGGTGCTCCAAAATGCAAAGTACGATCGCTTGGTCCTCCGACATCAGGGCATTCAATTAGCAGGCGTTGTCTTTGATCCGATGCTAGCCAGTTATGTCATTAACCCAGAGGCTAGTCATAATCTGAGTGATTTATCGGCCCGCTATTTGGGTATCCGTGCCCAAAGCTATAGTGAGTTAGTTGCTAAAAACCAGACGATTGCGGATATTGCCATTCCTCGTGTTGCCACCTATTGCGGGATGGATGTATACACTACTTTTTGTTTGGTCGAAAAACTACAGGCAGAACTAGATGAGTCACCTGCTCTAGTAAGGCTGTTCAAAACGGTGGAATTACCGCTAGAACCTGTCTTAGCCGAAATGGAGTACCGAGGAATTCGTATTGATACTGACTATCTCCAACAATTTTCCCAACAGCTTGAACAAGATCTGAAAGCGATCGAAGCACAAGCCTATGAGATGGCGGGGACTCCTTTTAATCTTGCCTCTCCTAAACAACTCAGCCAATTATTATTTGAAACCCTCGGCTTAAATACAAGGAAAAGTCGCAAGACGAAGCTAGGCTATTCCACCGATGCCAGTGTACTCGAAAAATTACAGGGTGATCATCCCATCATTGATGCTATTTTGGAACACCGCAGTCTGGCAAAATTGAAGTCAACTTATGTAGACGCCTTACCTAATCTGGTACGAGCCGATACAGGTCGTGTTCATACTGACTTTAACCAGGCTGTAACAGCGACGGGACGACTGTCTTCTTCAAATCCTAACTTGCAAAATATCCCCATCCGAACGGCCTTTAGTCGGCAAATTCGCCAAGCCTTTATTCCTGAACCTGGTTGGCTACTTGCCGCTGCGGATTACTCCCAAATTGAATTACGGATTTTGGCTCACCTCAGTCAGGAACCCGTTTTGATTGAAGCTTATCAAAAGAATGAAGATGTCCATATGCTTACGGCTCGCCTGCTCCTGGAAAAGGAAACGGTTACGGCAGAAGAACGGCGTCTGGGCAAGGTGATCAACTTTGGGGTTATCTATGGGATGGGTGCTCAGCGGTTTGCACGGGAAACGGGGGTTGATCCCACTGATGCTAAGCAATTTATCGATCGCTTTAATCAACGTTATCCGGCGGTATTTGCCTATTTACAACGGATGCAAAAGCAAGCGATCGCCCAGGGGTATGTAGAAACAATTTTGGGACGGCGACGCTATTTTAGTTTTTCGAGTGATGCCCTCCATCGTCTGCAAGGTACCGATCCAGAGGCGATCAATCTAGATAAGGTGCGATCGGCGAATGCCTATGATGCGGGTCTACTCCGGGCGGCAGCGAATGCGCCGATCCAGGGGTCTAGTGCAGACATTATCAAAATTGCAATGGTGCGTTTACATGAGGTCCTGAAGGACTATCAGGCTCGTCTATTGTTGCAGGTTCATGATGAACTCGTGCTAGAGGTGCCGCCAGCAGAATGGCCGATGTTGGCAGCCCGAATTAAGGCGACGATGGAAGCGGCTGTGACCTTGAGTGTGCCGCTGGTGGTGGAAGTGCGAGCGGGAGAAAATTGGATGGTGGCAAAGTAAGTAGGCTCATCCACCAATTCACCCCAAAGACACGAAAACACAAGGTTCTTCTGGGTTTATGGTGGGGGCGCTACGCGCCCCCACCATAAACCCAGCATTTTAGTTCTTTAATTTGTAGCTTTTTGCACTGTTACACCAAAATCTCAGGAGAGCCAGCGATCAGGGAAGTTGTGTGCGAAGTTTGACAATAAAAGTAGTCCCAACGTCCACTGTACTGGCGAAAAAGATTTCTCCTTCCTGGAGGTTGACACAACGCAGCACGATCGCTAAACCCAATCCAAACCCTGGGATGGCATCAATATTACTACCTCGGTAGAAGGGTTCAAATATTCGGGCTTGATCAGCAGTGGGAATCCCCCTACCAGAGTCTTCAATCCGAAACGTTATAGTTTGGGTTTTCAAATCAGTAATAATCTCAAACTGGATGGATGTATCAGGATTTGAATATTTAAGTGCATTTGATAATAAACTATATAAAATATGATGTAGCAAACGTTCATCAAGGATCACAGTTGTAACAATGGGATCGATATTAAGCTGAATTCGTTCTGCCGCACGATCATCTTCTTGCAGAAGCAATTGTAGCAATTCCCGATAGAAGTTGAGTAAATTGAGAGGGGCAGGGGCCAGGACTTGGGAAACACGTTCTGTTTGGGCAATCAGTGTGATGGATTCCAGAAGTTGATTCATTTGTTCAACGGCAGTTTCAATCTGGGCTAATTGTTCTTCGTTACGTGCTTCTGACCAGCGTGAACCGTAAAGTTGCAAGAGTCCAGTAGAAGATAGAATTGTATTCAAAGGCGTCCGAAATTGGCGAGCTAGTAGATCTGTAAAGCGATCGTGTAGTTGTTTTAACTCTAGTTCCTTGGCCAGAGATGGGGCCACATTGATATTGGTATGGCGTTGACTTAAATCCCAAAACACAAGAACTGCCCCATTGGGTTGCCCTTGATTCGTTAGGGGGCTAACACTGTCCCCGATCGCAATCTGATGGCCATTACGGGTTACCAGGGTTGCAAATGCCTGAAGATAGACCACTTGGCGATCGCGAATCGCCTGCAGAACCGGATTCGCAATGGGTTCTTGGGTCCGCTGGTCCACCAAATTGAGAACATCAGTAATTGACTGCCCGATGGCTTCCTGGCGAGACCATCCCGTCATGTGTTCGGCAGCGGGATTCATAAAGGTAACCTGTCCTTGCTGATCAGTGGCAATAACCCCATCACTCATACAGCTAAAAAGAACATCAAGCGGATCAGGGACGCGCCCTTCCAGGGTATGATAGTGCTGTGCTAAACCAATTTCTAAGGCGACCTTTAAGTTTAGTTCATTAATGGGTTTAACTAAGTACCCAACGGGTTGGGTTTGCTTGGCACGCTCCAAAGTTGCATCATCTGCATAGGCAGTGAGGTAGATAACGGGAATCCCCCACTGCTTGCGAATACAACTGGCTGCATTAATGCCATCGATCTCTGAATCTGAACGTAGAATAATGTCCATTAAAACAATATCCGGGCGAGTTTCTGCTGCTTTTTGGATGGCTTCCTGTCCCGTAGAGAAGATACCGACGACTTGGTGACCTAATTGTCGCAACATGGCCGCGATCGTTTGCGCAACAATGACCTCGTCTTCCACAATCATGACTTTAAACATTGAGGCTATTCCTAAGTGCGTAGGATATTGCGTAGTGAGTGGCTATCGTTGGGTTTTTAATCGTTATGATACCGCATATTATTGCTAGATTAACCTGTCAACTGAAGGCATTGGAGTCAAAGGAAGAGGCTTAACCGCTTTAGTAGGAATGCGTAGGAAGTGCATAATCATTAACAGCACTTGTACTACCATTGGCAAACCGAATTTCAAAGGCAGTGCCTGACCCCGATAATTGTTTGATCGTGCCCTGGAGTTGAGCAGTCACCAGTTGATAAACCAGTGGCAATCCTAGCGAATGGCAGGCATTCAGGTTAAACCAATCGGGTAAACCAATGCCTGTATCCCACACCTTAAGGATTAGCATTTGTGCTGATGCCTGATAGATGTGAATACCGATCGTTCCCGTTTGCTGATCAGGGAAAGCATATTTAAGAGAATTAGACAGTAACTCATTAATAATCAATCCGCAGTAAATGGCAATATTAGGATTTAATTCAATTGGATCAATTTGTATCAATAGATTTATCTTATCTTGGTTGACACACAGTGAACTCAATAGATGTCTGACCAGGGTTTGGATATAAAGACGCAGATCAATGCGCGATAAATTCTGAGAACGACACAATTGATCATGAATATGAGCCATGCTTTCAATCCGATCGCGACTGGCCTTGAGAATATTAATTACCTCCGGATTATTAAGATGATAGCCTTGTAAATAAAGTAAACCAGAAATGATTTGAAGATTATTCTTGACGCGATGGTGGAGTTCTCTTAGAAGAACCTCTTTTTCTGCGAGAGCCGCTTTGATTTGTTGGCTGGCCTGTTTTTTTTCCGTCCAATCCTCAATAAAACCAATAACACGATAGGTTTGTCCCGATGCATTGCGAATTGGGAAGCGCCGATCGCGAATCCAGCGCACCGAACCATCAGTACGGATAATCCGATACTCTAGGCAAGTATTATAATTTGACTGACCTAGGGACTGATCTAATAGCGATGGCTGATTGAGAAGATGACGGTCGTCTGGATGAACTAACCGTATCCAGTCCCAAGTATTACGATATAGTGATCGTCGTGATAACTGAAAAATTTGTTCATAAGCAGGACTGACATAAACAATTTTTTGACGAACTAAATCCATAATCCAGAAGGCTTCTCGAATATTTTCAGCAATATGACTAAGATGTAGTTCGCTTTCTTTTAAGGCTAATTCTACATATTTTGATTGGGTAATATCTCGCAGGACAAACAGCAATCCGATTGGTTCTTGTTGCGCATCTCGTAAGACTCTTGCAGAGGTGGCTATATGTAGGATATGCCCATCATGACAAAGATGTTTATTTTCCCCATGCCATTCCCCAACTGTGGCGAGGGATTTAACGGCGATCGCCTCATCTTCGGGCTGAAGCCAATGACATTTATAGAGCGTCTCTAAGGGCTGGCCAATGATACTATTGGGATGAACGCCGTAAAGATTCCCCGCCTTTGTGTTTAAATAGGTAATATGATAATCAAGATCAGTTGCAATAACGGCTTCAGGTAATGTCTTGAGAAGCATCGTTAAAAATTTAGACGAAGCTGCCTCAATGTCAATGTTTTTGCGTTGATGCTCTGAGTTAAAAGCACTCTCAATCCGAATTAAGTACTCAGCCTTAGAAACGGGTTCAATGATATAGTCGGTTGCGCCAGCCGATAATCCTTTGGGGCAGATATCTGCTTCCGCTTCAGTGGCCAACAATAATAGAGGTAACCTTGCAGTCGTTAAGGTTTTTCTTATATTTTTAATCCATTCAAACTGGTTGATTTTAGCCAGGGATAATTCAATCATAATGAGATCTGCTTGGCAGTTATGAATCACCTGAAGATCCCATTGATGCTCACTGAACACCGTTAAGTTGTAGTGAGGGCTGAGAATCTGCCGGAGGTGTGCTTGCCTCTCAAGGCAAGGCTCAATGAGCAGGATATGGTATCGTGGGGCAGCCAACGGCATCTTAGCAACAGCACTGGCAAGCGGTTAGTTCCAGTATAACGACACCTCTGGAAGAGCTGGTCAACTTACTTAATCCTGGGCTAGACAGCGATCGCCGCGATGCATCCTGCTTTTACCCAGACAATTGTCACGCTTTTGAACAGTTGGCCACCGGTTTGGGGAATACTTCAGATTAACCAGAGTTGCTAGCGCCCGTCGATCGTCAAGCTAAGATTATCCAAGCTAAGATTATCAAGG
This sequence comes from uncultured bacterium, assembly GCA_964536415.1. Lineage (GTDB taxonomy): Bacteria > Cyanobacteriota > Cyanobacteriia > B231 > B231 > Trichothermofontia. The sequence goes on along the minus strand of CAZHXN010000070.1, from coordinate 76 downwards.
GTTATAGCCTTTATCGCCTCCGTGAGGGGCAGGCAATTGGCTTGAGCCAATTGTTCATCAGGTGCTTCTGTCCTTC
>CAZHXN010000069.1:16298-23000 GCA_964536415.1 uncultured bacterium | reverse complement strand
CCAAAAGCAGAGACTAATGGTAGCTTCACGGGTTGATTCCTGTGCGATCGCGGCTTTTAACCAGCGTTTACCATAGTAGGCCGTCTGTCGCCAAGCCTCCCGGAGCGAGGCCCATACCCAGGCAGGATAGGATCGCCCCCACTGCAAGGAACTGACGAACAACTGACTCCCCCCCAAACCGTAATTAATCTTGAGAAGATAGTCATCGTGGGTGCGTTGGCGCGGGATCTGGTGAAATAACTGACAGTGGGGGGTATACCACAGTTCATAGCGGGCCGCTAAGCGTAGGGCAATTTCCATATCGCCCCCCGATACCAACTGTTTACCGACGCGATCGGCGAGCAACTGTCGTTCCGTCCAACCCACTGCCACCAAGGCCGCCCGGTTGATGACCATTCCCGCCCCCACTAACCAGGACACCGGCTTCGCTTCCGGTCCTAGCTCCTGTTCGGCAAAGGCATAGGTGAAGTGCAACACATAGGCCGGTGGGGGCGATTCCCAGGCCAACGTCACTCTACCCCCAAAGGCACCACAGGTCGGATGCTGGGCGGCAAATTCAAGGGCATGGGCGACCCAATCAGGCTGTAAAAAACAATCATCATCGACAAAGGCAATCCAGGGGGCAGTGGTGTGTTGCACACCACACAAGCGGGCGGGGGTTAATCCCTGACGTGTTTCACTCACCATCCGCAGATGGGGAATGTTGCCCGTTTGCTGGGCCTCGGCAACCACTGCAACCGTGTGATCGGTACAGTTATTGTTGACCACCAGCACGCCCCACGCTTGGGCATCGGGGACCCGTTGGGCCGCGATCGCAGCCAGTGCCCCTGCCAACATCTCCGCATTGTTATAGGTGCAAATCACCAGTTCCAGCACCCGTGGCGTCGGCCTCCCCTCTGGCCCCTCAGTTAAAGGACCTGCCCCAGAGGTTAGCTCTAGCGGGAGGGTATCCGGCGGCGTCCTCATGAAAATTGCCTCCGAATAGCTGCCACCCGTTGCTGCGATCGGTCATATTCACCCCATAGCCCCACGATACCGCCCCACAGCTCCGCCAAAATCATCGACGGGGACAGGACATGGTGACCCCTGAGGCTCTGCCCTAATTGCCAGCATTGATCCCCCACCCACCAGCGAATCAAGCGGACCAGCTTTCCCCGCATGGCCGGATCAGTGCGCATGGATTTGACCACAAAGGCCATGAAGCCCAATCCCCAGGTCCAGTACTGGTGGCGTAGCTGACTCAACTCACGGCGATGCTGGTGGTAAACGGCATACTGCGGTTCATACACCAGGGGATAGCCCGCCCGGATCACCCGATAGAAGCTATCCAGATCCCCCCCGCCGGGCAAGGGTTTGCCGGTATCGAGCGCCTCATCAAAGCCGCCTAAATCCAGCAGGACTTGGCGACGGAAGGCCATATTGCAGCCTGCCCCAAAGATGCCCGCCCCGCAGGGATAGAGGGGATTGCCAGGTAATACCTGCCCATAGCGAATTTTCTCAAAACCGCGCCCGAAGCCCCCCCGTTGTTCAAATAAAATCTGGGCTGAGGTTGCCAATTCATAGGGAAGAACCAGTCCGGTAAAGGCACCCGCATCCGGATTTTCGGCCCAAGCTTCCCGCAGGCCATGCAACCATTGGCGATCGACGGTCACATCATCATCCAGAAAAGCCAACAGTTCCCCCGTCGCCGTATGCAGGGCACAGCTACGGGCAAAATTCAGCCCTGCCTTCGGTTCACGAACGTAGCGCACACGTGGATAGACAGCCACAACCGTTTGCGTACGATCGTCACTGGGGGCATTATCCACGATCAGGATTTCAAATTGGGGCTGCTCCTCCGCCCCCTGGAGCGGCAAGAGCGATCGCAGAAGGCGTTCCACATTGTCAGGCCGATCTTTTGTACACACGGCAACGCTCAGACTGGGAAAATGGCTCAGATCAGGGGGAGGGACCAGTTCGGCTCGGAGCGCTTCCTGCAACAGTTTCGGAGCCAGTGTGGCCGCCAGCCAAGCCGCCAGGTCGTCGGGCGTGAGGGTGCAGGGTGTGGCCAGGGGTTTGAGTAGGTAGCCCACAAGGCGATCGCAGCGACGCACAATCAGGGCGATGCCGCTATGCTCGGCAGTGAGGGTAACAGAGGGTAGGGGGTCGGTTACTTCCAACTGAACGATCGCGTAGGACATGATGGCGGTTTGCATGGTACAGGGTGAATGTCAGAATCATTCAGGCACTAGGGGTCACAATTTCTGACCCCCAGTTCCCCTCTGCTAATACCTGAGTTGGGTTAACGGTAGATTGTTGAGTCGATTGTTGAGCCGACTGATGGGGGGAATTCTGTAAACGGTACATTTGGCTAAACAACCCCTCCTGGTGCAATAGACTGTCTAAGGTGCCTTGCTCCACGATGCGTCCGTTTTCCAAAACGACAATTTGATCAGCGTGCTCGATCGTGGATAAGCGGTGGGCAATCACAATCACCGTGCGATCGCGACTGAATAAATCGAGGGCCTCCTGAATTAAATGTTCAGCAATACTATCGAGGGCATTGGTGGCCTCATCTAGAATCAAAATATCCGGATTCCGGATAATGGCCCGTGCCAAGGCTAACCGTTGTCGTTGTCCCCCCGATAGGCGCATCCCGCGATCGCCCACGGGGGTATCGTAACCCTGGGGGAGTTGCCGGATAAACGCATCGGCATGGGCTTGCTGGGCGGCTACCTGGATCTCGTCACGCGTTGCATCGAGTCGCCCATAGGCAATGTTGTCAGCGATCGTCGCGTTAAAAATATGCACATCCTGGCTGACGATCGCAATGTGGGTTCGCCAGTCCACTAAATTCAGGGTTGAGAGCAATTGCCCATCAACCCGGATTTCCCCCATCGTTGGCTCATAAAAGCGACAAATTAAATTGATCAGAGTAGACTTGCCTGCTCCTGAAGGTCCCACTAGGGCTGTTGTTTTGCCCACGGGAATCACCAGGGAAACCTGGGATAAGGCGGGGTGCGTTTGGCCCGTATAGTAAAAACTGACCGCCTCCAGGCTGATCTGCTGGCGTAAGCCCCGAAAGGGTAAGGCCCCCGATTGAATGAAGGGTTTATCCTGTGTTGCCAGAAAGCGGAAAACATCGTCAATAGAACCCGCCAGAGATTGCAGAGCCGTGCGATAGCTATCGATCAATTGCATCTGGGGCTGCAAGCGATACAGAATAAAAAAAAAAGTCAGTAAGACGGGTAAAAACGCCCGATTATGCTCGACAGCTACCACTAAAATCGCCAGCACCAGCAGCGACGAGAGAACCTCATAAAGGGGGGATACCGTCATCGACAGCATATCCAATCGCAGCATCGTCTGGCGTAAGCGCCGGGAACTGTGATCGAACTGCTGTTGTTCGTAGTCTTCCCGCCCAAAGGCCCGAATCGTGCGCATTCCCACCAATCCCTCGTACATGCGTAACCCCAGGTTGGCATTGGCCGTCACCACCCGTTGTCCTAGCTGATGGATGTGACGGGTCACCCATTGAATGATCAGGGAGATCACCGCCATCACCACCCCAATCACCAGGGTCAGGGGGAGGGAAATCAACAGCAACAGGGCCGCATAGACAACAGTGGTACACAGGGTGGTAATCAAGTTGATCAAATGGGCGACCGCCTGCCCAGTGCGCCAGGTCTCGCCACCCAGGGTATTCATTAATTGGCCAGAATCCTGGGTTTCCAGGTAGCCATAGCCGACTCGCATTAGTTGTTGAAACACCTGCGATCGCAAGCGGTGGCTAATCTGGGCCTGTAACCAGGCTGATAGCACCCGGTTGCTGTAGCTCAACCCATTCTTAGCCAGAATACACAGCAAAATCAGAGCCGGTAAGATCCAGAGGCGTTCGTGTAGCGTCTCTCCTTGAGAATCGCGAACGGCCATCCCCTCTACAAGACGAAACAGGAATTGGAGAAGGGGACTCTGCTGGGGGGGCTGGGGCGTCTCCTGCATCAGGCTTTGCAGGACGGGGATAAACAGACTAATCCCCAAGCCTTCAAACAATGAGGCCAGCATTCCCAAGGCCACGATCGTGGGTATCGCCCACGGATACAACCGCAGCAGGGGAAACAATCGCCGCCACACAGCCCACTCTTTCATGGGAGAACCTCTTCCGCTGTGGGTTCAGGGGTGGGCTGGCGATCGATGACATCGCCAGTGATCAAGGCGGCCACACGCCGATAAACATGACCGATCGCCAGGGTCAATTGAATGGCCCGTTGTCGTCGTTCAAGATCGGCGATCGTCAACATCGATATGGGTTCAGCACTTTCCACCGTTGTCTGCGGCATCCCGGTTTCAGGCAAGCTCAATCCCCATTTTTGGCCGAAACCTGCTAACCAGCCTTGCAGGAGGCGACACAACCCATATTGCATCAGACTGGCAATCAGGAGAACCATGCCGACGTAGAACACTGCAAACAGGGCATTGGTTTGTAGGGCACGGCCTAGCCAACCCAAGCCCACCTTAAACTGATTAAACCGAATCCCCTGCTGCGCAAAGTACATATACAAGTTCGTTTGGGCGAGTTGGTACAGCCGCTGGGGAATTTCGGGATGGCGCGTCTGGACAGCTTGCATCACGAGGGCATGGGAGCGGGCCATTTGTCGATAGTCCCCTGACATTGTCCCTCTCAGCTTGCGATAGCCTACTAGGAAAGCGGGGACAACTCGAAACTCAAAGCGTTCGGCAATCCGGAGATAAAGATCCCAATCCTCACAACCCTGGGCCTGCTGTGCCCGGAAACTGGGATCAAAGCCCCCCACCTGTTCCCAACAACTGCGGCGGATCAGGGCAGCACTGGCATTACCCAAAAAGTTATGCAGGATCAAGGTCGGGTACACCTTCCCCTCCAGATCCGAAGCTCGAAATCCGCCTAAAAGATGATCCGCCTCATCAATATCAACGGACCATGAGTAGACTAATCCGACCCGTTCGCCTGCTGCCAGAAAGCACTGCACTTGACGTTCCAAGTTTTCAGGGTACCAGATGTCATCGGCATCGATCGGGGCAATAAACACCCCCTTAGCCTCGCCAATGCCCAAGTTCCGGGCTGCCGCAACGCCCCCATTTGCCTGTTTCAGGTAGTGAATTCGAGGATCACGCTGAGCATAGGCTTGAGCGATCGCTGCCGTTTGATCCGTTGATCCGTCATCAATGACCAACACCTCAAAGTGAGGATAGGTTTGGGCCAAAATCGAGTCTAGAGTTTTCGCCAGAAACCGTTCCGCATTATAGGCTGGCACAATTACGGATATTAAAGGAGATTCTGGCGACTGTTCCATAACCTTAAATGTTTTTTGTTACTCTTTTGCTTGCGCTTCGCTTGACGATTCTATGGGATGCATTCCAGCCTTTAACCAGGGTCTCTCAGTTAATATCATGCTCTTACTCAGGCTGAACTACCTAAGGCTGGCGTAGGGTACTCGGCTGATAAAAACCGGCAAACCAAGGGAGCAGGGCATGAAAAACATTACCTACCCAAACCAGCAGTTTAACCCTTAATCGGCGTTGTACTCTGCCTGCACGTTCAGGCATCGGTGTGCAGGCTACTGGCCGTCCTGGCTTAGCAAGGGAAGCCCTTGGTAAGGTCTGATCATCTAAATTCTGCTCACGCTCTGAAGGTCGATGCTGACGATACCGGTAGGTTTTCCACAGTAAACGATACAGACTGGGACGCAGAAACGGTATTAGGGGATCAACGGCTAACGCCTCCCTGATCCAGTGCTGGCTTTGGGCAATATCCCCCGTCCGATCGCTCTCAAATGCCAAATACATAAAAAAATTGCCCTTAGATAGTCGTAACAAGCGTTCTGGCAAATCCGGATGGCGTTGGTGAACCCACGCAAGCGCCTGACAATAGGAGTTCGCCATCGAAGTATAATTACAGGACATACTGCTCGATAACTTGCGGTAACCAATTAGGAACTCTGGCACAACTTGAAATTGATAGTGTTCCGCCAGCCGCAAGTATAAGTCCAGATCCTCACAACCCTGGGCACCCTGGGCACGCAGTTCCGTACTATAAAGACCTACCTGCTCTAGGCAGCAGCGACGAATCACAGATGCACTGGCATTACCCAAAAAATCATGACAAACTAAGGTCAGAAAGACATTGCCCTGGATGGCAAAGGCCCGACATCCTGGCAATGGCAAACCATTCTCGTCAATATAGTTCGACCAGGCATAAACCACCCCAACCTTGGGATCACTGCGTAAAAAACAGGCAATTTGCTTTTCCAGGTTTTGAGGGTACCAGATATCATCGGCATCGATCGGGGCAATAAACTCCCCCTTGGCCTCCCGAATACCAAAATTCCGAGCCGCCGCTACTCCTCCATTAGGCTGTTGCAGGAGACGAATCCGGGGATCGCGATCGCAATAGGCTTGCGCGATCGCTCCAGTTTGATCCATTGACCCATCGTCAACCACCAACACTTCAAAATGAGGATAGGTTTGGGCCAAAATCGAATCCAGGGTCTCGGCCAAAAAACGCTCAGCATTATAGGCAGGCACAATAACAGAAACCAAGGGTAAGATCTGAGTTTGTGCCATCACATTACGGGGTTGTGTAAATCTTTGGGAAATAGGCCCTGCAAGTGGGAGGCAGGATGGAGCTAAGATACACTCTCAGACGATGGGCAGTTTGGCTCTTCCAAGCACTTTGCCAATGCC
>CAZHXN010000069.1:0-16280 GCA_964536415.1 uncultured bacterium | reverse complement strand
TGCCATATATGGCCGAGAATGAATGCCAGTCCACTGTAGAAATAATATAGCCAATGCATCCCTATACTTTGCAGCGCAAAGAAACTGCCCCGCTTTTGATAGAAAAAGACATAAATCTCCCAGTTCAGTCCTAATAGAACCCCGATCCCAAGCAGGACTAATCCCAAGAGGTGAGGGTTGAAGATACTGGCCATCCCTACAGCGATCAGGGCAAAGACCGTCACAACACTGAGGCGGCTCGGTAAACTCAAGTTCAAGTCATTTGCTAACCCTGATCCATTCGCTAACAACAACCGCGTCCACGGCACGCCCCGATCTAAAATATCGGTCTTGATGAGGCTTTTAAGGGTCCAAGCCTTGTGATGTTTAACTTGCACATGCTTCGCTAGCAGGATCTGGCCACCGCGCTGGGCCAGTCGGTAACCTAAATCGATATCTTCAATACAGGGTCGCGGATAACGTGCCGTATCAAAGCCGCCCAAGGCCAAAAATGTCGATCGGCGCACCGCTCCACACCCGGCCCAGAAGCTGGTTGAGCGCTCCGCACTGCTTTGGTGGACATAGTGGTGCATTAGGTTCTTGAACTGCGCCACAAAATTGTCGGCCTTGGGCGCATCATCATAGGAACCAAACATCGCCTCAACCTCTGGGTGTTGCCGTAAGACTTTAGCCAAATTACCCAGCGTATTGGGATGCACTTCACAGTCGGCATCAATGAAGCAGACATATTCCCCCTGGGCAACCTTAGCTCCCTGGTTACGGGCAGCCCCTGGCCCCACCCGTCCCCCGGTGTGCAAGAGGGTTGCGCCAAACACAGTGGCCACTTCTGCCGACCGATCCTGGGAACCATCATTAACCACAATCAATTCCCAATCCTTGAAAGCTGATCTTGTGAGCGCCTGTAGACAGTCCACAAATGTCTCCCCCCCGTTATAGACCGGAACAATAACGGATAGAAAAGGTCCCGCCCCTGCTACCACCATTACTACACTTCCTCCTCTAACCTGGCTGACATCCCGTTCCCTTACAGCCAACGCCCCGTTGCGCTGGCCAACGATCGCACCGCCATTGAATCTTCCGGGAAAAGTTCAGCCATCAAGCGGAAAACATCCTCAATCACGCCATCACTGTTCATATAATGGAACGATCCCGTCCGGCCTAGGAGATGCAGGTTCGGCCATTGGCCCAAGTAGTCCTTGACCTGTTGCAGTTTCTCTTGATAGCCGATGTTGTAGACCGGATAGGCGTAGGGCACGCGCAACACCCAATGCTTCAAAACATCAGGTTTGCTCACCCAGCCAATCTCATGCATCTGACTGACCACGGTATCGGCAATCGCCTCATCCGACATCTGCCAAGTCGGTTCACCGCGACTGGCAAAGATCTCAACGGCTAGGGAGGTGTAGCGATCGTCGGGAATCATCGCCGGGGACCAGTTTTTGGGTTCATGGGTCCGACCAAACATCAGGTCACGATCGGGGAAGTAGGTCCAGCTATCCTGGCTCACCTGCGGCTTGTCGATCGCCAGGAAGAGACAAATTAAATCTCGATACTCCAGGTCATACTGGGCCAACACCTCACGGCTACCCAACTCAGCCGGAATCGCCTCTAGCAGGTAGTTGAACGGAATAGTCGAAATCACCTGATCCGCAGTGAGCGTTTGGCTGTGCTCATTGCCATGACACAGGGCCACTTCAAACCCACCAGACGCTAGCGGGACTAATTTTGAGACCGTCGTTGACGTATAAATGGTTCCTCCCAGGTGCGTAATCTCCCGCCGCAGGGTTTCTGGGATCAGGCCAAAGCCCTCACGCGGATAGTAGAACTGGGAGATCGCCGTTGCCGGTACCTTCTGTGGGGGGAAAATCGCATGGCGCACCGCTCGCCACATGCTGGGAATTCCAATCCGTTGCGACGCCCAAGCCGCTGAGAGGCGATCGCCGGGAATTCCCCAGACTTTCTCCGTATAGGGTTGGAAAAAGACTTCGTAGAGTGCCCGACCGTAGCGCTTGATCACCCAATCTTCAAAGGAGACATCCCGGCGTTGGTGCTCCGTTAGCTTGGCCATCAGATAGCTACTGACCATCTGGATGGCTTTCAGCGGCGAGAAGATCGTTAATGCCCCAGGGAATTGAATGGGATAATCAACAAACTGCTGATTGAGGTAAATATGGCTAAAGCGAGGCACCGTTAACAGATCCGCCCCCAGCAGATCCTTGAGCCACTGGACTACCGAGGGGTTGTTACTGTGGAAGCGATGGCCCCCAATATCAAACCGAAAGCCGTCCCGCTCAAAGGTACGGGCTAACCCACCGACCGTCGTGCCCTTTTCAACCACGGTCACGTGACAACCTTGCTTGAGCAGCTCACGGGCAATCGTCAGACCCGCAATCCCCCCTCCAAAAACAACATAGCCACCCCCTACCTGGGTTTCCATACCTGCCAACGACTCTACAGCAATCATAGATTTTCTAAAATGGGTGAGGTTTTAAGGATCGAAATCAAGGCCAGACAAGGGATGACTCTGCAAGACTCCCTAAGACTCAAAAAGCGTCAAAAACAGGTTGACTTGGGAATTTGTTCAAAGGACATCAAAGGAAAAAGCGATTAAACGGTTTAGCTTTCCAGAAGCTCCAGTGAGCGCCGCCATCACCCCACCGCTGGGGTGCGATTTAGCAGGAAATGGATAGACTTAACTTGATAGGCATTCTGTCAGGTTTTTAGGGCAAAGAGAATAGCTTCATTGAAACTTCACCTAAGTACTCTCACGGATGAAGCATACCCAAGCGGAGGGTAGCCGCCATCAACTGCTAGGACAAGATCCAGTGTGTCTGATAGTGATGCCGGCTCTTCTGAGTTTATGGTAGCGGCGCGTAGCACCCTTACCATAAACTCAACATTTAAGCTCGTTTATTTGTAGTTGCTGATACTGTACCCCCAAATCTCAGAAGAGCCGTGATGCTCTTATTACTGAAGATGGCCGCCCCTTGTCGGGATGCGATACTGTACCCCCAAATCTCAGAAGAGCCGTGATGCCCTATTGTGGTGAAAATGTAGTGAAAATATGGTGAAAACCCCTGCTTTCCTGGGCTAAGCGTCAGGAGGCAGGGGTTTGACCTTGAAGCTTATTGGTACAGGCGTTACAGTTGGGGCAGCCAGCCAACCCTGACCCGATCGCGAGGAATCTTGATAGGATGGGAGTGTGGTTGGCGTAGCGACTGTATCCCAACCGTGGGCAGCAGTCTATCTCCTTCAGTCAGGTGACCTTACTGCAATGAATCGGCTTTGGCGCTATCTCAGTATTTCCCTGGTTCCAGCCCTTGCCTTGGGAGCCGTAACCGTTTCCCCCCTGCTTCAGGAGGCATGGGCACAGGCCGTCGGCCCAGCACCGGGACGGGCCTTAACCCTACGATCGGATGTGCAGGAGGCCAATTCCAAAACCGGTGTCGTCACTGCACGGGGGAATGTCCAGATCAACTACCCCGCTCGACAAATCCAGGCCACTTCCGCCCAGGCCCAGTATTTCAGTAAGGAGCGGCGGATTATTCTGACGGGGGATGTTTTTGTCTTACAGGAGGGCAATAGTCTGCGGGGCGAAACCGTCACCTATCTGATTGATGAGGGCCGCTTTATTGCCCATCCCCAGCCTAGCAGCCAGGTAGAGTCTATCTACATTGTGTCCGATCCCAACGCCCCCACTCAGCCACCCGCACCGATCGCAACCCCACTCCCGACCCCCAATTTTGCGACCCCACCCGCCGTAACGGCCCCCCCCAGTCCTCCTGTTTTGCCATCGCCAGCGGTCACGGTGCCCACAACGCCCTTGCCGCCCTTCCCCCGTCATGGCGGGGTACCCTAGGGACGTTCGGGCCTGATCGTTATTTGTTAACTGCTTTATTGGATTTTTTATTGGATTTGTTAACTACTTTATTGGTTAACCACTTTGCTAATCTTTTTGTTAACCTTGCCTTCAGGGCCAATGGGGCGATCGCTGCGAGGGAGTCAGCACGTTGAAAATAGTTCTGGAGAACATCCATAAGTTTTATGGGCAGCGAGCGGTGGTCAACCGGGTTAGCCTATCGATTTCCCAGGGGGAAGTGGTTGGGCTATTAGGGCCAAACGGGGCTGGGAAGACAACCACGTTTTATATGATGACGGGGCTGATTAAGCCAGACCAAGGCAAAGTCTGGCTCGATGGGGTGGATATTTCTTCCCTGTCAATGCACCGACGGGCACGCCTGGGGATTCGTTATTTGGCCCAGGAAGCCAGCATTTTCCGCCATTTAAGTGTGCGCGACAATATTCGCCTGGTATTGCAGGAAAGCCAAGTTCCCCGTCAGAAGCAACAAGCCCTACTGAACCATTGGTTACAGGAGTTTCGCCTAGAGCGGGTGGCGGATACGGCAGGCATTGAAGTGTCAGGGGGAGAGCGCCGTCGGACGGAGTTGGCCCGTGCTCTAGCCGTGGGGGTTGATGGCCCCAAGTTTTTACTGTTGGATGAACCGTTTGCAGGAATTGACCCGATCGCCGTTTCGGAAATTCAGGGCACGATCGCCCGTCTGCGGGAGAAAAAAATCGGCATCCTGATGACGGATCACAATGTTCGGGAGACGCTGGCCATCACCGATCGTGCCTACATCATGCGGGATGGCCAGATCCTGGCGTCTGGTAATGCGGAGGAGCTTTACAATAACCCCCTGGTGCGGCAATACTACCTGGGTGAGAGTTTCCAGGTTTAGCTAACGCCCAGGTCTAGGTAATACCAAGACACGCAGGCAGCAAGACACAAAGACACGAAGGGTAGATTAAGATCTGGGCGTGTAGTTGCATTGGTCCTGCTGATCGGGTTTATCGGTAATGGCTTCTTCCCCTTCCTTAAAGGCTCCGTGGTGGCGTTGGTTGAGCGATCGCGTCCCCGTCCTCGACTATTACATTATCCAGGAGCTACTTCCGCCCTTTCTGTTTGGGGTGGGGGCGTTCACGTCGATCGGGATTGCGATCGGTGCCCTGTTTGAACTGGTCCGGCAGGTAACCGAGGCCGGATTGCCCATGAGTACGGCGATGCAGGTCTTTTTTCTGAAGCTGCCCGACTTTCTGGTGCTGTCATTCCCGATGGCGGTGTTGCTTTCGACCCTGATGACCTACGGGCGGCTGTCGAGTGATAGTGAGTTGATCGCCCTGCGCAGTTGTGGCATTAGTGTTTATCGCATTGTTTTGCCCGCGATCGTTATGAGTCTGGTGGTCACGGGACTCACCTTTGTCTTTAACGAATTCATTGTTCCGGCAGCCAACTACCGTGCGACCTTAACCTTGCAACAGGCTCTGAATCAGGAGCGCCCACCCTTTCAAGAGAAAAATATCTTCTATCAGGAATTTGGTGAAGTTAAGCAGCCGGAGGGGGGCACCGAGCGGGAATTGGTTCGCATTTTCTACGCCCGTCGTTTTGATGGTACCAAGATGAAGGGGTTAACCATTCTGGATTTTTCCGAGCGGGGTCTGAATCAGATCGTGACGGCGGAGCGGGCCACTTGGAATATGCAGGACAACACGTGGGATTTTAGTGACGGTACGATCTACCTGGTTTCTGCCGATGGTTCTTACCGCAACATCATTAAATTTGAGGACCAACAACTGAAATTACCCCGCACGCCCCTCGATCTGGCATCACGCGGGCGCGACTATGGTGAAATGAGTATTGCCCAAGCTCAGGAACGCTTGGCCCTGCTCCGCCAAGGCAACGATGAGAACAAGATCCGCAAGCTGGAGGTGCGTATCCAGCAAAAATATGCCTTCCCCTTTGTGTGTGTGGTCTTTGGCTTGGTTGGTTCTGCCTTAGGCACGCGACCGCAGCGGGCAAGTAAGTCTACCAGTTTTGGCATCAGTGTGCTGCTGATTTTTGGGTATTACCTGTTGGCGTTTATTTCTGGGTCGTTGGGCCAGTTGAATATTCTGTCGCCTTTTCTGGCAGCTTGGTTACCGATCGGCGTTACCTTGGGGGTGGGTATCCTCTTCCTAATGCGGGCAGCACGTTAGTCCCGTTGTGCGATGGGCTTCCGGCCCATGAGTCTTACGACTGACGACATGGACCTCTGGCCTATTAACTGGTTTGTTCAGGGACGTTTCCCCTCATTAGGGGGTGGCAGCTAGGACGCTGACCCCACAAAACGCTTCATTGCAGAACCCATCTCCATTACCCATCCCTTAAAACAAGCCCCGATAGCGAATAAATAGCAAGATTGCCGCCCAGGAACCCAGCGCCACCTTGAAGGCGACCAGGATATTCAGCCAGGGTAACACACCGCCACTGACTAAGGCTCCCAGCTCACCGTGGGGGAATTCCCAACCCATCAATGTGATGGCTGCTAACACGATAAAGATCAAGACAGAGATCTTTTCCCAAGTGGCAATCTGCCAACGTTGGTAGAGGCTTTGTAGCCACTCCGGCGGCGATGTGATCGCTACGAGACCGATCGCGGTCCCGCCCGCAACGCCAGCGGCAAAGCCGCCCCCCGGACTCAGGTGGCCCCGGATCGCCAGTTCGATACTCACCAGGGCTGCGATCGTCGCGCCCAAATGCGCCAGCACGATCGAAGGGTGATCGGTCAATTGGCGGATCTTCTGAGACGGGCGTTCATTAGCCAGGAGAAATTGTACGCCCATGATCGCGATCGTGAACACGGTCACTTCAAAAATGGTGTCGTAAAGGCGATTGCGGAAAATAATGCCCGACACAGCGTTGGGTACCCCGCTATCCTGGACGACGGCCTCCACGATCGCGATCGGGGCAAGCAGGGTGGGATTGGCAATCAGGAGCATTTTGACTAGGCAGGCAATACTTGCGGCCAAATAAATCCAGCGCATCATAGGGGGTACTTGGGGGGGACTTGTGCAGGTGTGAGGGATCAGGAATTGGGTGATGCCAGCCAACGATCGCACCATGCCCAGCCTATGCCTGTTTCTCGCCCTTGGTCACAGGCACATAGGACAAATGCAGCCGCTTGGCCGTCAACTCTGATTGCAGAATGTCATAGAGACGACGAATCCGAATTTGGGCTTGATACAGGGGGGGATCGTCTGGGGAACAGTTCTCGCCGTTGGCGGCCCCTGCTGCGGGCGTACAATCTGCGGGTGTGCAAATCGCGTGCACCTCCTTCTCCCGCAATGCCTGCTGGAGAGCTTCAATGTCGGGATAGGTAACCAGTTCCAGGCGAAGGTGGCGTTTATCTAAGGCACGACGCAAATCAATCAATACCTGCTGCCAGGGGTGATCTACGGCGGCGGATGGCTCGCTGTCCCTAGACGAGTCTTGCGCCACAACTATCCCTGAGGGGCAGTTCCCTAGTGCGTGAATTGCCAAAGGCTCAGACCCCGATCGGCTGGCATTGACAGGGTAGTCGTCAGCTGGCTCCATTGCGAGGACAGGGTCTTGTTCCCGCATCGCTTGTTCCCTCAGCGGTGACGTTTCCTCAGCAGTCAGGATACCTAAACGCATCAGCAAAGACGATCGCACCGCCACGGCATAGAGGGTAATTGCCAACATCGTCCCAACCAGCGCTTCCGTCAGGGCCACATCGGCAGCCCCTAGGAGCGCATAGACTAGGGCGGCGATCGCACCTAGGATGCCCCGAATCACGAGGGCGTGGTAAGGGTTGACCTGTAGGACCACCATCCCTGCCGACAGGGGCAACAGGGCCACAGTGGCATAGAGGCTAATATCCATCTCAGACATCATCTCAGACATCGGGAGAGTCTCCTGCCGACACAGAGGCGGAATGCGGGGGTGGGGCGAGGTGGACGATGTCGCTGGAACAGTAGGCCAAGACATAGCCGAGTACAGTATTCCAGATGGCCAGGGAAATCAGGGCCAGGATGAGCAATGGCCATTCACTCGGAATCTTCAGGAGCAAACCAACCACAATACTCATGGAGCCGAGGGTATCCGCCACCGATAAACTATGGAGTTTAAAGAGGACCGATCGCGGTCCCAGCAACGGCCAGGTTCCCCATAGCCAGAAAACTAAGCCGAGACCAATACAGCTATAACTGATCAGGTCAATCATAGGCTATCCCTCCCCAATTTCATTCAACCGCTTAATCACATGGGCCAATAGCATCAGCGCGGCATTGCCCACACTCAGGATAATCACACCAACTACCCCAATCATCCAGTCATCCCGCGACACCGAAATTACAAGGATCATGAGCGAAGTTTTGGTGGCAATACTGGCAAAGGCGAGCATTTTCTGCCAGATATTTTTGTCCTGACAGGCTTCATACAGGGGGATTAATAAAATCAATAGCATAATGGGCAACACCCAATTCATGGCAGTTCTCCTCTGACAGTAGGGGCACGCTTGCGGGTGATGCGATGGACTTCGTACCAACCGGCTTCGTGATATTTCACGACGATTGTTTTAGGGGTAAATGTAATCACAAAGATATCCAGAAAAATCAGACCGGCTGTGCGGCGTGGTCGAACACGCTCCAGGGTGATTTCTTCAGATAAATGGGGACGAGTCATAATCTCAACTGCCTCCCAATAGGCTTGGGGAATGGCGATTAGGATTTCACCCAGAGCATGTAACCAATCTTTGAGCCTTCCTAATGACTTTGGCCGACCCGGCAACAGCAGGGCCACACTCACACCAATCAGACTATTAACGACACTAAAATTTGCCGTGAGGAGGAACCAAATCGCCAACCGGAGGAGGAGATTTAGATAGCCAATCATACCAACACCATCCAGAACAGGACTACTAACATGACACTCATCATGCCAATCAGATGCTCAAGCTGTTCCCACTGGCGGGGAAATTGCCCTGGCAACCGCTGGATGAGGAGAGCGTGAATGAGCCAGCCGATCGCGAGGATACTCCCGGTTTTCAGGAGGGTTGCGCCGCTATAGGCGGTGGGATAGAAATAGAAATAATGGGCAACCAGTAAGCTGCCAATGAGCAGGATGATGGCCCCCCAGAAACCGAGGGGGAGATCCGATGGCTGGCTGGCTAGCCCCGCTGTTGCCGGGTATCCCGGTCCGCGCCGGGGGAGGCCAATGAATTTAGCCATGACGATCGCGGTGCCGATGGCGGCCAAGTTCATCAACCCGGTTTGCCAGGGGAGCAGTTCCTTGACAGTAAGGGCTTTGGCAGTAAATCCCAAGAGCAGCGGACAACCGGCGATCGACAGGCTGGCCAGGGCCAACCCCAGCCATAGGGGGAAACGGATAGGTTGTTGGTGTAAGACCGGCAACTGCCGACTGGGCAAATTGCCCGCGATTAAGAAGCTGGCTGATTTGGCTAACCCGTGGGCCAGGGCATAGCCCCCCCCGACAGCGGGGGCCACAAGTATCCACCCCATTTGGGACAGCGTACTCAGCGCCAGTATCCGTTTTGTGTCACGCTCCAGCAGGGCATAGCCCACCCCCAACAGAGCAGTCGCCACCCCAAACCCCCGGACAAGCGGGTCCAGTGCCTCGGCGATGAGGGCGAATCGTAACAACGGGAAGACCCCCGCCTTCACCACCACCCCCGACAGCAGAGCCGAGACCGGGGTTTCTGCCTCGGAGTGGGTCAAGGGTAACCAGAGACCCGAAATAAAAATTCCCCCCTTGGTGAGTAAGCCGACAAACAGGAGTGCCAGGGCTTCGGACGGGGCATTAGCTAAGCCCGTAAAGGCAAAGGAAGTGTTGGTTCGATACACCAGTACCGCCCCGACCAAATAGAACAGCATGGCCGTATTACTGACGAATAAATAGCGTAGGCCGACCCAGAGACTGCGATCGCTGCGGGGATAGGTGATTAATAAAAAGGCGGCAATGGCCAGGACCTCTAAAGCCACATAGAGACTCATCAGATCCGCACACACGAAGGTTGCGTTCACACTCCCGTGCAGCATCAGGACCTGGGTATAGAAGAAGGCGGTCTTCTGACTTTGCCAACAATAACTAACCACAGCGGTGGTGACCAACGCATTGGTGAGAACGAAAAAGCCGGTTTGGGTGTCCAGCAGCAGGCTAACCCCAAAGTGATCGAGCAGCCGCAGTTCAAGGGCTGTGGGTTGTCCTAGAAGCCAGATGGCCAAGGCCCCGGAAAAGAGCGGCATCCCAAAGGCAAAGTAGCGATTGCACTTGGGCAATAGATACCCCAGAAAGCCCAGGGCAAACGGCAGGGTAATCCAGACGATCGTCAGGGCAGGCAGAGAGGGGATGGGAGCGATTCCCAGAGAGAGCGCAGCGGGAATCGTCATGGCATATTCCCCTTCTCAATCTCGCTGGTTTCCAGAGTGGGATTTTCCCGCGCTAACTTCATAGTTCCTACCAACATCAGGGCCTGAATCGAAAAACCAATGACGATCGCTGTCAAAATCACCGCCTGGGGTACCGGGTCCGCATACTCGCCCTTTGGGGTATCCGACAGGATAGGTGTAAAGACGCCTTGACGGGCGGCCACCAAGACGTAGTAGGCAATCACCCCCGTACTCATCACATCCATCGCGATGATTTTCATCAGCAGGTTTTTCTTGACCAGGATGCCAAGAAAGCCAAACAGAACGGTGGCAAACACAAAGGCTTCTAAGATGGGGACTTCTAACACGGGCATTTTCCAGGAATCAGCAACAGCCATAACCAACCACGAGGCCCCAAGACGATTCTCCGGTGGAGACACGGCGCGAACGCTCAGCCCAACCGAGGGGGGGCGGGTACCCTTGGCTCAACTCAGCCTGCGATTCTCCTGCGGAGACACGGCGCGAACGCAAATTTGGCTGAACTGGAAGGGTCTTTTAGCTGGGGGACACGATCTTTGCATAGACTAAATAAAATGACTTATTTCATTTAAATAGTCTTTTTATAATACATGATGCGATCGTCGTCTGGCGAGGTGGGGCAAGTGGGGGCGCGATCGTTCACCGGCGATCGCCACTTTCCCAGCAGTCCGAGTAGCCAGACGGCATCGCCTGCCCACAGCCGCGATCGTCACCATGCGAACATTAGCATGAGACAGCCGTTAGTCATCCCAGTCCACGATGACTGGCTTTTGGCCAGGGGGGAGATGATCAAAGCAACCCGATTCACTCTGTACGATCGCCCTAACCGATTGGGCATCCTTGAACTAGAGTATGTGGGTGTCTAGGCTGGGTTGACTTAATCATCAGGGAATTCCCCTGACGGAGACCGCTATGGAAGGCGCTGCCGCACCGCTGTCTGTCTGGCAACGACTACGACGACAGGAGTTTGACTGTGAAACGGCTTTAAGTTTGCTGGTTGATCCCCAGGGTAAGGTCAACCTGTCATTGCTCGATACGGAGGTGAGTTATCGGTTCCTGCGCGAATTTCCCGATCGCAGTACCCTACCGCCCGTCATCCCGCTCCTGCTCTGGCGGAGTTGTTTTTACCTGGGGAGTCCCGTGCCCCTGGCGATCGAGCAAATCCGACGCTTGAGCGATCGCACCCTGACGACGATCAAAGTCATCCCGATCGCGGAAAAAAGTTACCGTGCCTGGTACCACAGCCTTAACTTTGACCACACCTGTATCAAGGCCGATCCCCTCGTCAATCCCCTCACGGGCGAAGTCGAACAGGAGGACATTGGCGAAACTACTGAACTGTATCTTTCCAAGGCCGTTGACCAAATTGGCCGCATTCGCACTCTGATTTCCGGTGCCCTACGCAACCGGGCGAGCGACATCCACTTGGAACCCACCCCATCAGGTCTGCGGGTCCGGTATCGCATCGATGGCATCCTGCGGGATATTACTGTTTTGCCATTGGCGATCAGTCGGCGGGTGGTGGTCGCCCTGAAGGTAATGTCTGATATTGATATTGGTGACAGTCGGCGACCCCAGGATGGTCGCATTGGCGAGAAGTATGCCACCCACCAATCGGAGGGGCTGGGCCTGGATATGCGCGTCAGTACGCTCCCTTGTGTCGGGGGCGAAAAGGCCGTAATTCGGCTCCTGCCCGCCCAAAACCCGTTTACCGATATTCAAAGTTTGGGCTTTACCCCGCGATCGCTGGCGCTTTACCAGCACTGGATACAACAACCCCAGGGCATGATCATCTTCACCGGTCCCACTGGCTCCGGCAAAACCAGCACCCTCTACACCACCCTTCAGGCTGTCGCCCAAGAGCACGTCAACGTCGTTACCGTCGAGGACCCGGTAGAGTACCAACTGCAAAATATCACCCAAACCCAGGTGAACGAAGCCGCTGGGATGACCTTCGCGGCAGGTCTACGGGCTATCCTACGCCAAGACCCAGACATCATCATGGTGGGGGAAATTCGCGATCATGAAACCGCTGAAACGGCTGTACGGGCGGCCTTGACGGGACATTTGGTGTTTACCACCCTGCATACGAATGACGCGATCGGTGCAATTCCCCGGATTAAGGACATTGGCCCCGATCCCGGCCTGATCAGCGACGCCCTCCTCGGTATTGTCGCTCAACGGCTGGTGCGCAAGATCTGCCCCCACTGTTCCGAACCTTATACCCCCACCCAACGGGAATTAGCCATTCTCGAACTCTCGCCCACCGTGGGTAACACCCAGGGGTGGCGGCAAGGACGCGGTTGTGCCAAGTGTTTTAACTCCGGTTACCTGGGCCGGGAAGCCGTGATTGAGGTCCTGAGCGTCGATGAGACCGTCCGCGATATTATCCACGAAGGCACGATTACCCAATTGCGACGGTACCTCTACAAAACCGAGTTTGAATCTTTCCGGATAGCGGCGATCGCCAAGGTAACCACTGGTATTACCACCCTCACTGAGGTCATGCGGGTCCTACCCCATAGCGCCCTCTTCCCGCGATCGCCCCGTCAACCCCCTCCACCGATGCAATTATTAAATGCTAAATCCTAGGGAGCAGAGCTTTGGATTTTAAATTTTGAGATCACCCGTTACCCTTTATTATCACTGACGCACGAAGCACAAAACACGAACAACTAACCACTAACACGGGGGCTATATGAGTCAAGGGGTTTATAAAGGTCCCTTCATCCTGGGGATTCTGAGTGAAAGTGACATCTGCTGGTTGCGAGAAGTGGGCACGATCGAGGAAATCCCTGCCGGTACCATTTTGATCGAGGGGGGTAAACCGCTGAACTCGTTCTATATTATCCTAGGGGGAACGCTGAGTGTCTCGGTCCAGGAACCTGAACCCCATGAGATTACCCAAATTAGTGTGGGTGAGGTGCTGGGGGAAATGTCTTTTGTCGATACAACCCCCCCCTTGGCTACGGTAACGGCGATCGAGGATTGTTTAATCCTATCGGTTTCTCATTACAAACTCGCCTCAAAATTTCAGCAGGATACAGGATTTGCCTACCGTTTTTACCGTGCGATCGCCCTATTTCTCTCCAGTCGTCTACGGCAAACAACGGCCCAATTAGGATATGGCGGCACCCACGAGTGAAGAGGCTTACTTAAACAGATTTTCGATCAAGGTTGGTGAGTGCCACAAGAGATAGGAAATACTCCCAAATAGAACGGTAATGACAACAGTTAAACCGTAGCTGATGCACATTAACAACCCATCCGCTTCGAGCATCGCGATCGCAAAGAGCAGAATTCCCACCGTTGGAAATGGGTTGGTCAAAGGGATGGGTAACATTAATAATAGCGTTAGCCAACTAATGCAGATCCCATTAATCCGCCACACGTAGCGGCTTTCAGCAATCCGTGGCCAGCGGGGACGAACAAAGCGCTCTAGAATGCGGGTCAAGCGTTTGAGAAGATTCAGAACGTGAGCAGCTAGATGTCTGGGGAACTCAACCTGGCTAATTTTTCGCGGCAGCCAGGGTGTTTGGCGACCAAGGACCATTTGACCCGATAGGAGCAAACAAGCCGAGCCAAAGATTACGGTTAACCCCGGCGGCATTGGGACCAGAAACGGCAATACCAGCAAACCAATCATCAGGCTGAAGCCGCGCTCGACGGTCTCCGCTAGGATATCGCCCACGGTCAAGGGCTGGGAGACCAGTTTATCCAGTAGGGCTTTGATATCTTGTGAAAATCGCAGGTGCATGACGATCGCCTACCTCAACGACAGTGAGAGGCACAACAAGAAGAGCCGCAAATAGTGAAAGTGCTCATAACACTAGAGTAGAGCATCAATAGGCGACCCCAACCCTAATGCCAAACGCAGCAGCAAACAAAGGCCAATTAAAGCTATAAGTCCTCCCGTGGCTTTCAGATCCGTCGAGAGATCCAGCAACCCTTCCTTCCATAGCCCATAGGAAAACGCAGCATAGTAGGGAATATCATTTAAGGCTACTGCCAAAATTGCACCAAATTCACCCATCAGGATAAAGCCAACATAGATCGCGATGAAAATAAAGACTGCTTTAGAAAAATATGCCAAGGCGGAGTAGCGAGGTTTCCCAAGCGCCATTAAGGCGGGGCTGGTGGTATTGACTAAAACGCTCGGCCATAAACCAATTGCTAAAATCGGCAACATCCAAGCCGCTTGGGAAAAGTTTTCAGGATATAAAAACGTGATAAGTAGATCACCAAAGCTGGTCAGCAGCGCAACAAAAATAGTTAATGGGATCAGGATTAGTTGGTTATTCTTGATTAATTTGCTGCGTAATTCCTGACGAGGCAAGGATATAAATTTCGAGGTTGCCGGGAAAATGACACTACCATTAAGATACATTAGAACCTGGCGTGGGATATCAGAGAGGGTATAGGCGATTGTATAGATACCCAACATTTCAAAAGAGAATAGTTTAGCCAGCATTAGTCGATCACTCTGATTAGCCAAAAAAGTCATTGCCGTTGAGACAAAGATCCATTGTCCAAACCTAAAGATGCTTTCAGCAGCCTCACGATCGAAGGCGAATCTATTCTTAAATCTTGGATCTAAAAAATGGCTCCATATCATGTGGGAAAAAGCAGCAATAAGGTTACCACCGACTAACGCCCAAATCGTTGGGCTAAGATAGGCCCAAATAATAACACTAATAATTGAGAACGCTTGAAAAGAAGTCTGAAAAAGAACTAACTTACGAAATGACAGTTCTTTATTTAGGGTAAATTCGGCGGTGGAATTAAAACCATCGAAGACAAGTGTTAAGCTCAGAACCGGCACCAGCCATAATAACGTTGATTCATTATAAAATTGGGCAATCGGCCATGCAATTATCATACAAGCAAAGCACAGCAGAAAGCCGCGAATAACCTGAATCGTCCAAGCGGTATTAATAAAGGCAGCATCATTTCGCTGATTTTGGATAATACTAGGGCCAATACCAATATCAGAAAAAAGCCTTAGGCCAATCAAAAAGACATTTGCCAATGCCATGAGGCCGAATAGTTCTGGTAGCAGTAAACGCGTCAGAATGAGATTGCTGGCAAATCGAAGTACTTGGCTGGTTCCATAGCCAGCAATTGTCCAGGCAGCCCCCTTGATAGCTCGTTTCTTGACGTCTGAGGCCGCTTGCCAATAAGTGCGTAGGTTAGATGGGTGAAATTTCTGAAACATGGGCGGGTAGGTTCTATCGAAAGGACAGGGGTAGCCAAACTGGGTAAATACACCCGCAAGCTGAGATCACCCCTTGTGCAGCTTGAGAACCAAGAGAGTATCAAGCAACACCTCGCAGCCACAGCTAGCCCTTACTCACTGTACCTGCTTCTACCCAGAAAAAGCGGGATTAGGCGGCCATCGGCAGGGTAATCATTACGACACGAACCTAATGATGTGCTGACTGATATAACGTATAGACGCATCATAGCTGAATTATGGCTGAGCCGTCCCTAGGGCCAGTTGTCTGAAGGTATAGAGTGCCGATCGCCAGACTAGGTAGCCATTGCCATTGAGATGCAGGCCATCTGTTGTTAGGTCCGCCCGCAGGTTGCCATCAGCATCAACAAAAAGGGGATGGAGGTCCAGGTAACGTGCCCCAGTCTCTGCACAGATCGTCGCCAGTGCCCGGTTAAGTTGGCGAATATCTGCATTACTCAGGGCCATTAGTTGTTCACGTCCCTCCCAGGTAGCGTGTTCACCGCCGTGGGGCAGAATCGACTGGACGACCACTTCGGCGTGGGGATGTTGCCGTTGCAAATCTCGGATGATCCGCGCTTGATTGCGGAGGACGGTGGCACTGGGCACCCCACGAATGAGATCGTTAATGCCAATCATGACGAAAATCACTTGGGGCTGAACCTGCTGGAATAGCGTCAACCGATCGCGTAACCCCGCCGAAGTCTCACCCGAAATCCCCTGGTTGAGCCAGGTATAGTCCGTGGGTAACAAATCGGGAGGAAACCACAGGCTGAGGGAGTCG
>CAZHXN010000068.1:20802-23005 GCA_964536415.1 uncultured bacterium | reverse complement strand
AGAGGGTCGTTTTTCCGCAGCCGCTCGGTCCTAAAAGACAGACAAACTCACCGGGATAAACATCTAAGTAAATATCATGGATAGCAACAAATTTATCGAATACTTTACTGACGTTTTCAATCTGTAAATAAGGTGTTTTTGTGTCCGGATCAGCATCAGAGGTTTCAGTAAGAAACATAGTAAAAATACTTAAAACTTCAGGGAAGATTTCAGTAGCAACTGCCCGATTGCCGTGGGATAGGCTTGGCCCCAGAATACCTACCCGGTTGACAACTGCTATCAGCATCACCCGAATCAGTAGACCTCAATCGGACAGGGGACAGCCATCGGAGTCGATCGACGATGCGTCTACTTTAGTAGGAGACAGGATGCTTATCCCGGCCCTATCTTTCGTTGGCATAGCGTCTCCGGCGGAGACGCTACTGGGTATCGATGAGCCAAGAACCAAGCCTGATTAACTCTTCTTCGGTTCAGACTTCGAGTCGTAACGCTTAGTCCATTCCGCTAGGATGCGATCGCGATTTTTAGCAGCCCAGGCGAAGTCATTTTTCGCAAGTTGGGCCATTGGATCACTCGGAAAACCGGATGGAATTGGCTTATTGGTTTTCACGGCTGTAATCCCAAAGTTGTCTGCATACTTTTCAGAAACTTCGTCAGAAATTGCCCAATCTAAGAAGACTTTTGAAGCATCCTTAATCTCCGGCTTTTTGATCAGGGCATTAGCCTCAATATCCCAACCTGATCCTTCCGAGGGAAAGACGGGAGCAATGGGTTCACCATCATTCTTTTGTTTCACAGCTCGGTAATCAAAAGAAATACCGATCGGATATTCCCCGGCACCCGCCATCTTACAGGGCTTAGAACCAGAATGGGTATACTGAGCCATGTTCTCATGCAGCGCATCCAGGTATTGCCAACCTTTTTCTTCTCCCAGCATTTGCAGAATGGCTGAGACCGAGAGATAGCCCGTGCCCGAAGAGGCTGGATTCGGCATCACCAATTTACCTTTATATTCTGGCTTGGTGAGATCAGCCCAACTGGTTGGCATGGTCAACCCTTGCTTTTCTAACTCCACCGTATTCACACAAAAGGCTGACATCCAGGCATCAATCCCAACCCAGTGGGGGGGCGTGCGACTATCCTTGAGTTTGGCTTCCACGCGATCGAGACCCGCAGGCGCATAAGGCTCCAGTAAACCGGCATCATCTGCGAGTAACAGACTCGAGGCGGCTAATCCCCAGACCACATCCGCTTGTGGATTATCTTTCTCAGCCAGCAATTTAGCCGTGACAATCCCCGTCGAGTCACGCACCGTGTTCACCTTAATATCAGGATGCTTCTGCGTAAACAGGGGCAGGTACTCCGCCAGTTGGTCATCTTCCAGGGCAGTATAAACAACAATCTCTGTCGCTCCTCCTCCTGTTGCTGCCGGGGAAGCAACGGGTGAAGCATCGGTAGCAGGATTGCTAACCTGGTTCTGACTTGCACTACAGGCAGCGAACAGCAAGGCTAAGCCGAATGCGGCTAAGAATTGCTTCAGAAAATTAAGATACTTCGTAAGATACTTCGGTTGATTAACCATTTTCTTTTGACGATAACTGCGATCGCAGATGAAACCATAGACAGACCGATAAAGGACAGATCTCTTACCAAAAAAATCTGCCCCCTTGAATTGACTTAGTATTGCCATAACCTACTGCAATCAGGTTAAGTTCAGGTAATTAGAACAATAAGACCGAAAAGTGACATCCTCCCGACGCTGACCCTACGGGTACAGCGCGGGACCGATCGCTCCCCGAACCCCTCATTAGTTAAACTTTTGTAACTGCAAGCGTACTAGCCAGCACAGATTCAGCGAGTCCAAAGGATAGAGTCATCCCTGCACCACTCAGCGCATTGACAATAGTCACGCCTGACTCAGGCTGATCAATCCATTCGGTTTGTCCCGGTAATTTTGCATAAATACCATGCCAACGAGCCGTGATCGTGGGATCGGGAAACTGGGCTAACCCACTCAGGTAATCCAGAATATATTGATTGATCCTCTCTTGATCAAAGGGTTCAGGATTCAAACTGGACTCATGGGAATCCCCAATAATTAACTCACCCAGGGGATTCTGGGAAACCATGACGTGAATACCCCATTGGGGGAAATAGGGGGTTTCCTGAGCAATTCTATGTGCTCTATCAGTCGCTTGATCTT
>CAZHXN010000068.1:0-20792 GCA_964536415.1 uncultured bacterium | reverse complement strand
GAGCAATTCTGGCCTGGAGTTGGGGCAGCGATCGACAATCGGCAAAGGCAGCATAATGGGTCAGTGTTAATCCCCCACAGAGGGCCGGTCCTAATCGCCATCCCTGGGGCTGTTGCACGGTGCGCAACATTTGTAACTTGACTTTAGTCATGCCACTCTGGGCGTAATGCCGGGGATACAAGGTTTCAAAGTCAGCACCACTACACACAAAAATATGGTCAGCCTGCCAGCGATCGCCCCCGGCGATGAGATGAGGATAGGTAATCTCAGTAACGGCCTGACCAAACCGAAATTGAACACCATAGGTCTCGCTTAAAAAGGCAGGCAATTGACCGATAGCCTCACGGGGATCAACAATGAACTCTGTTTCACTCCAAAGGGCCGCTAGCAAACCATCCGTCTTCACCGCAGGGCTTTTAGCAGCAGTTTCTACAGGATTTAAAAGTTTAACTGAAGGCTGGGCACTCTGTGATTTAGCGATAAATTCTTCTAAAACTGCTACTTCATCCTGACGATAGGCTAAATGTAAAGAACCGGCGCAATCCAGACGGATCTGGGACTGTTCAGCCAGTTCTAGCCAGATTTGCCGTGATCGTAGGGCGCGATCGTATCGAGGCCCCAGGGGTTGGCCGATCGGCCAGATCAGGCCAAAGTTACGAATCGAGGCACCTACCGCGTAGGCATGGCGTTCAAAAACGGTTACCCGAAGACCCGCTTTAGCCGCAGCCAGTGCATGAGCTAAACCGACAATACCGGCACCGACGATCGCGATGTCTGTTGATTGAGTGTGGCCTATCCCCATCGCTCTTATCATTCCTGCTGATAAGCTTCGATAATCTTGGGTAACTCTGCCAGAGAGGCTAATAAACCATCATTTGGGCAAGGTGCTAATTGTGTCTCTGTATGGCTCCCATTTGTGACGGCTAATGATAGCAAACAATTAGCATTACGCCCTGTTTCCAGATCGGTCGGTGTATCCCCAATATGAATTACAGCTTGTGGATCACGAATCCCTAAACGATACATGGCCTTCTGAATCATAAATGGAGCAGGCCGACCCTCATTATTATAAATTTCGGATGGTGTGACGGATACCTGAATCATTGAGGCTTCAGATCCCACGTATTGGTGATCAAGACCTTGGCTCCAACCCAAGCGATCGAGAATGATGTTAGTGACCTCTCGATAAAAGCCCGTATTGAGAGCAATGTGGATTGATTGGGATTTTAACCATTGAAAAACTGGTAAACATCCTTCTGTTGGTTGCACTGATTGTGTTTGATAATGCTCTTCCAGAATTTGTTTGAATTTATTAAAGCTATGCTCAACCGCATCAAGATAATCAGGATGACTCTCGCCCAAATATTGTTGCCAAAGCGTCTGGAAAACCAGCTTCTTTGGCCATCCCATCATACTGTTAATCGCCTCAGCGCTTACCTCTAGAGGGGTATCTTGAATGGCATCAAAGAAACAACGCTGTACTTCGCCTTTATCCTGGACCGTAGTCCCAGCCATGTCAAAAACCACTAGCTGAATTTTTGACATTGATTTCGCCTTATTTTCATATAATTAAAATAATCTTCTTGGGCTTTATGCTAAACCAATTGATTTAGACTGATCAAACTGTTTTTTCTGAGTTTATGGTGGGGCGCGTCGCCAAATCTTATTAAACCGATCAATAGAACATTAGACAAGTTATCTAGCACACACAAGTAGACTAGGCCAATTAAGACGACGGGCTGAGTGCAGCCGCTAAGGGAAGGGATGATTGGCGATCACAAGAGGCGACACCCATACCGCCGCCACATCGTAAAAATCAGCCCGCTGCTCCAAATGAAATCCGCCCAACAACACCCCAATCCACACCGCCACCAACGGTAACTGGAGAGAGCGCTGCAACTCCACCAACTCCACCACCAAGGGGGCCTGCGGTTGCGCAAAGTACGCTACGATCGCCGCAATCCACTGCTGGGGTTCATCCGAACCGACCCATTCAATCAACTGCTCCTGCACTTCTCCTGCCGACACCGCCGCATCCGGCAACGCTGCCACCCCCCGCCTCTTATCCACTTCGGCCCCCCCCGAACCCACGACCCTTGCCACCCCCGGCAACTCAGGGCATGCCACGAACTTACCTAAATTCAGCACCATCGACTGGCGTACAAACCGCGCGGGAAATCCCAGCGGCATGATTGGCCCCGCCTCACTCACCGCGTCTTGCCACGCTGGCAAACTTGCCTGCAAATCTCCCAACCGTAGCCAACACCGCTGCTGAATCACCCCGGCCAAGCGATCGAAGACCACCCCTACCACCTGCAACTGCTGCGCCGGCATCAAACCCAGTAAAGATTGGTCCAACACCGCAAACACCCCCGGCAAACACAACTGCTCCGGTTCGGCTTCGACGGCTTGGAGCGATCGCTCCAAGCGCACCGGCAAAGTTCCCCCCCTCTCATCCATCAAGCTTCCTCCCCGCGCAACGGACAAGGCCGAATTGGACACAACCCTGGCTCCAACTCCAGATGCGACGCAAACTTACGAATCCCGTAACTCTCGTACAACAGATGCAACACCTCTTCTAAATACTCCTCCACCTGTCCCGCCGTCAGCCCACAACAATGCACCGGTTGCAGCAGCCTCACCGGTGACTCCCCCTGCCAAATCTCCCCCCCAATTGCATGTAAGGGGGCATCCACAGCCCCCCGGTAGAGATGCAACACGGCGTAGGGGGCCTGCAAGATAAGATCGGCTACTGCTGCCGACACCCTCAACCGTTCTGGTTCAGCTTGCAACAGGGCGTACCGTCGTTGCCGACGGCGATCGAGATTACGGCGGTCACGGTGACGGATATAGGAGCGGCGACTGGGACACAACGCGGCCTCCCAACACGCCTTCGTGCGGGCCTCTGGGGTAGCCAACTTACTACAGAGGCGACACTTTTCCGGTAGCAATCGCGGCATTTACCCCTCCTAAGCGCAATCTGATTGACCCCAAGACCCCAAGGACAACCCCCAGACCGGGCCAGGGACGCAGCATTTTGACCGTAGAGACTCTCCCCTCTTAGTCTAAAGATATTAAATCCCAACAAATGAAGATTTTGCTGGGATAGGAGGGCACCTGATAGCCAGAACCCCCCTGGGGATGGGGAGTCGATTTTTCCGGGAAAGGGCGATCGCGCCGCGCAACCCAGAGATCGCCATCATCCCAAATAAAAAAGCTCTGACAGTAACCGCCAGAGCCTCAAGCCTCAATTCCAAAAACCGAAAAGGGAGCAACCAAAAAGGAGCAATCTAATCAGCGAAAACTTTGGAAAACCTTTAGTGAATCCCGAAGGAGAGCAGCACCAGCGCCGTCACAAACAGCGTCGCCAGTCCCCCTTGCAGCGCATACCGTTGTTGCTGGAACGCCGAGGGATAAGTGGCGTAGTACATTTCCGGCTCTTGGGCATAGTTGTTGAGAATGCCGTTATCGAGTTGGGTGGTGTACATCGTTGTTGCCTCTGTGAGTTATTAGGGTGGTCTGCCTTGCTGTTAAATAATGTAACGCAATGTTAAGTTTGTTGTCAACCACTTGACAAAAGTTTTTTTATTGATTCAAGGCAGTCTGGCGCATCGGTCCCCGGACGCCGATGGCTACGGGCCAGGTCGCCCTGCTAGCGACGATCGCACCCAAACATGACAGTAATTGCGCCTTGACTGCTCCCCCGGTTGAAACACAGAGGAGACTAAGCTGATGTTGCTATGGGGGCTAACCGTCCCCCCGCGCAACGCTTACGACCGGATCTGGAGAACGCATCAATGCCATATCGTTGTGGGAGAGCCAAACTTCCTCTCCTGACCTTGGCCAGGTTTAACCCTCGCTGTGTCGCTACTTTGCGGATGCGGTTTGTCGCACCGTTGCCATCTGCATTAAGCAGCCAACCCAAAACAGCTAAAGCCGCTCATTCACTTTCATCCCCCGGCTAAAGCACGGAGACTCTCTGCTCCGAGAAAGGTAGATTGGAGAAAGGTAGATTGGGCGATCGGGCACGAACCATTCCTTCCCCACACAACAACAGCACCCGCAGGATCGCGCTCGCTTTTCCTCGGCAGACTGGAGACTATCTGAAGTGGCACTGAGACAATTCTCAGTACCCAACCTTCCACTTTTTAGGGCGAGGAAATGGCCACAATCAACTGGGATGCTGTTGTTATTAAACGAGACACATTCACGCGGAAATCGATAACTGACCTCCTGTCTTACCGTGAATTGAACTGTTTCGTATCCCGAAGCTCTTAGCTTCTATCGTCAAGATATCGTAGTTTTCACGACCAGGATCAGTTTTGCGACGAAAATTCACACTCTAGGTCACGCGATTTGACATGCTTGGCCATAGCGAAGTGTGAACCGATCGCAGTCTCACCCACGTGGCTCTACTCAAAGTGGCCATTATTCAGTTGATCTATCCCGTCCCTGGGGTAATGGTAGCTAGTGACCCGTCATGACGTGACCGCAGTAGCAATTGTCGTCGTTCTTGCGGTGTCAACGCCCAAGTCAAGGCTCGCCAAATCGCCATCTGCGTCGCATATTGCAGTCGATCCCACACCCAGGGCAGCCAATCGGGCGGAATTTGCGTATGCCACAAGCGGTCCAACTGTTGCAACAACTGGCTGGGCGGGGCATCAGCCAGTTGCTCGATCGCCTCAACTGCTTCGACCAGTTGGGATTCCTCGACCAGTTGGGATTCCTCGACCGATTGGGATTCCTCGACCGATTGGGATTCTTCGACCAATTGGGATTCCTCGGTGGGTTCTGGACATGATCGTTTTGCTATAGAAGTCTTAAATAGCAAACCGATCACACTTAGCCAGAGACGGTTCACCGTCCCCCGGGCAATCCCAGTCAATTCAGCCACTAATTGTCGTGTTGCCTTGACGCCCGCCTCATGCAGTTCTAGGCAAACTCGGCGCATGGCCTCGATTTTCGCTTCCTTCTTGTCGGCTGCATCTGGGGTAATCTCAGATGCGCGTTTGCAGATCGTCGGAATCGTGAGCGAGAAGTTAGAGAGCAGGTAGACGGCAATGGATTGGTCAGGTCGCGAGTGGGCACGTACCCGTCCGATCCCCTGGATTATGTGGCCCTCAATCTTGCGATTCACCCACGCATCAAAGTCAGGTCCAGTTGGCTCCGTATCCGTGAGGACGCGCCACTCCGCTTGAAGGCTGGCGATGTTAGTGCAAGGCGTGCCACTGAGAACCAGCGTGTTGACGCCGATGAAATCATTCGAGCCACGGGAATCGCCCCACCAGATGCCCTGGCTCCCCTGAAACCGATTAGACTGGGCAAACTTCTTGAAGTCGATCACCTTTGTGGTTGGGTCCTGTTTTAATAACGCATCGACCACCGCATTCGCACGGCGTTGCTGCTCACTGCCCCGTTGCATCCCCATCCGCCCCAGGTCATCAATCTGGATGATGCTGAGGTTAGGGGTCGGTTGGGGAGTCTGTTTGCAGGTGGAGACGGCGTCGGGTTGACAACCCAGCAACTGGGCGAGATCAGCGGGACTGAGGGTATTATCGAGGGCGATATTGCTGCGTGCGGCCCAGAAGATCTGGCGCAGGCGATCGTGGGGCAACGTGAGGGTCAGTACCCCCTGTTGAATGTGTACACTCCCCTTGCCGCCCCGTAGCACCGTCAATAAATCGGGCAACCATTGTTTGACGACCCCGTCGGCGATTTTCTGGGCCGTTGTGGAATCGCTATCGCTAAAGCGCTGACGCAACTGAGCGGGTAAATCGGCTAAATCAACGCCATAGGCTTCTGTCGTATTCAACAGGGAGAGATCGGGAGCCAGGATCGCACGTAATTGCTCCAGATCCACCTCTGGCAAGGGTGGTAGCTCTGCGAGGATTTGCTGATGCCCAATGCCATAGCGACCGTTCGGTTTTTCCAGGAGATGGGCGAGGGCATTCAGCAGGGGTTGGAGGGTGGTCAAGAGGGGGAGGTAGTCCAGTCCCAGAAGCGCAACAATTTTTTCCACATCAGACAAATTAATGTTCAGGGTGCGATAGGGCTTAAACACTTCGGACATTTCTTCCCAAACGATCACGACATCTCTGTAGTCAAACGTTGTGGGGTCGGGCAAACTGTCGGGATGCAAGCGAACTTGACTACTGCTGAGGGCCGAGCGCCGTTGTTGGAGGAAGCCAAAGCCATCACCACTGCTGTGGCGACATTTTTCCCATAAGTGGCAGGTTTGACAAATCAAATTGGTAGAATCACTACCCACGACCCCTTTCTCGCGTAAAGCACTCAGGGATAAATTACGGGAGCAATTGGGGGGAACGGCATGGGGTTGTCCGGCATCGGCTCGTTTTAATCGGGATTTGCCATTCGGTGTGCTCTCGCGCCTTAACCCGGCATGACGGGCCTCCAGATCGATCCACCCATTCGCTGCGGTGAGGGTTTCGACGGTGGGATTGCGGTGTTGACTGCTAACGTAGAAAATCTGGCTGACGCCACACTGTTTTGGCGTGAGTTGCCCTGCGGTGTAGCTTTTCCCCGTACCGGTTTCGGAAACATCGAGAATGACCTTGTCGCCTGCCTGGATACGCTTAACCCAATGGGTCAGCCGTTCGCCTCTCTCATAAATTGTGAGAGGGCTGTCTGGTGAATCGGTGGCCAATGGCTGACGGTTGAGGGGTTTTGCGATGCGATGGCGGTGCTGCCGATGCCTGTGTTGAAGCAGCGTCTGGACGCGGTACCACCAGGGGGGGGAGATTTGGTCAGCGAGCTCCCAGAACTCATCGCGACTGAGATGCTGAATCGTCTGGTTAGGGTCCAATTCATCAATGTCGGGATGGGTTTTATCGATCTGACCCCACCAGGCATAGTGATAGGTTAATCCCAGGCGATTATAGAGTTTTTCATTATTGCGGTTGCGCTGGAGAACCTGATGGTTTTGCACATCCCCGGCATCGGGCAAGATCAGTAAGGATAGCGCCTCTGTTTGGAGTAAGGTTTGCACCTGTGCCAATTGCTGTTGGAACTCATCACGCCGACCGGCCATGTTGGCATTATCGGCAGACAGCACCACCATACCGAGTAAATCCGCAGCGAGTTGCGGTTTGATCGCATAGCCTTCGGCTATGCCGATCCTATCGGTAACCTGTAGCTGTTGAGGCCAATAAACACCAACGGGCAGTTGACCACTGGGCAGGTGAACGGGATTGTTGCGGGTGCTGAGCCAGGTGTATTTGGGGCCAGTACGGTTGTGGCACTGGAAGCCCTGGATGCGACCGTAGGCATCGGGAACGGCACAGAGATGGCCCTCATAATGAGTGGCAAGCGTGGTGGCATGGCCACTACTCAGGACCCCAGGGAGGTGTTTCGGGAAAGTGCCAATGGGTTGATGGTGGCGGAAGGAGACAAACCAACCCAGTTCCGCGATGCGTTGGTCGGTGAAACCACGCCGGTTGAGGTCAGCGCGATCGTCCGGGTGCAACGTCAATTGCGCCATCATCTGGCGGTAGTAGGTGTCCCGTTCCGTGACGGGCATGACATCGAACCACGGGCGTTTTTGCTGTTTATCGTGTGGCCTGGGCTGATAGTGCCTTTGAGCTGGATCGTCCACTTTCCACAGCCCCCAGGTCTGATCCCGAGTGCGCCGCAGAAACCGATAGCCCGGAATCTCTAGGTTATCGGTCAGCGACATACAGAGGATCAGTTCGTTAGCCGCTGTTTTGCAGCGACCATCCGTCGATTCACACAGGGGACAGGGATTGTCGCGGCGGAACAGAGTAAAGCGTGCATGGGATGTCATGGGAGGGGACCTCGATGATGGTGAGATGCCTCCGGGTTCCGGCTAGGAGATGTTTGTACCTTGCGATGCAGTCTGCCTTTTCTGGATATCTCCACTACACTACACGCCGTCACCAACGCCGTACTCGCCTCGCATCACTGGGCAGGATTGGGATGGCGGTGTCGAGGTGGAGACAAAAACCCAAAAAAATAAGCAAACCGTGACACATCTTGATGACAAATACCTCTCGGTATGGCATCATGAAGGTACTATTTACTTTAGGTACCTGCTTGTCAGGCAGGCCCTTGTACCTCTCCGAAACCCGGGGGGGTCATTTTTTTTGGGCAAATGCCGATGTATGATCAAGCCTGTGCGGATCGTCCCGATCTTGGCGGAGGCCAAGGGGAGGGGTGAGACGATCACACCGGTTGATTGCTCAGTGAGTGGATGTTGACCGATCAAGCTCCTTTACCAATAAACTGGGTGGATTGGTCTGCCCTGAAGGGCAGACCCTTATCGTTTGTTCTATATAGTAATACAAAACGTTTTATATGGTAATATCGAACCATGTTAGTTACCAAGGAGCAGTACCAAGCCCTGGATGAAGCTATCCGTGTTAGTTAGAGAAGCCAAGCTCCTAGATGGGTCCAAGGAGCAGTACCAAGCTCTGGATGAAGCTATCCGTACCGCACAGTTTATTAGAAATAAATGTATTCGGTACTGGATGGATACTCAAGGCGTTGAGAAAGCGTCTCTTTATACTCTGTCTAAAGACCTCGCCAAAGCCTTTGGGTTTGCCAATAAGCTCAACTCATCCGCTCGGCAGGCGAGTGCTGAGCGCGCATGGGCTGCTATCTCTAACTTCTACAGCCGTTGCGAAAAAGGAGAAAAGCAAAAGGGCTATCCTCAATTCAAGAAACATTCTCGCTCTGTAGAGTACAAGCAGTCGGGCTGGAAGCTCTCTGCGGATTGCAAGCAAATCACCTTCACCGATGGATTCAATGCGGGAACCTTTTCTGTCTTCTGCAATCGCGAGACCAGAGAAGACCTGTATCGATTAAAAAGCCTCCGGGTGAGGGTTGTTCGCCGTGCAGACGGCTACTATGGCCAGTTTGTTTTTGATGCTGAGCGCAAAGAAAAGGGAGAATACACCGGCCATGTTATCGGTTTAGACCTTGGGTTGATGTATTTCTACAAGGATCAGAACGATCAGGCGGTGGCGTATCCGCAGTATTTGCGTCGAGCGGAGAAGCGACTCAAGCGAGAATACCGACGGTTAAGTCGCAAGTATCGAAAAGGGGCAAAACCCCAATCCAAGAACTACCGTAAGCAGAGGCAACGACTGGGTAAAGTGCATCTGAAAGTTCAACGCCAGCGTCAAGACTGGGCGATTAAGCAAGCCCGGTGCGTGGTGGCATCTAACGATGTCGTGGTGTATGAGGACTTGAGGAGGGCCAGCATGGTGCAAAATCACCACTTGGCGAAGTCGATTG
Organism: uncultured bacterium; assembly: GCA_964536415.1. GTDB lineage: Bacteria > Cyanobacteriota > Cyanobacteriia > B231 > B231 > Trichothermofontia. The sequence goes on along the minus strand of CAZHXN010000068.1, from coordinate 11,519 downwards.
TCGATGCGAGTTGGTATCAGTTCACTCAATGGTTAGACTACTACGGCAAGGTTTGGGACAAGGTGGTGATAGCGGTTAATCCTGCCTATACCAGCCTGGATTGTCCCCGCTGCGGTCATCGGGTCAAGAAAGCTTTGAGCACGAGGACACGCGCTTGTCCTGGCTGTGGATTTGAGGCTGGTCGTGATCCCGCCGCTGCGACCAATACCCTGAAGCGGGGATTGCAGATATTAGGCGTTGGGTGGCAAAACAGTACCTTTGGGCAAAAGGGAACTGCCTCGAAAGAGGGAACGACTGGGGAGATAATCGCCGCTGCTGTGACGGGGAGACCTGAAACCGTAAGCGATGTCGCTGAACCAGTAACAAGAATCCCCCGCCGTTAGGTGGGTGGAGTATGTCAATGTTTGGGTAAGTTATAGATATATATATGGAATATATATGGATAGCGGTTGGGTTGTCGCCGTCTGCCCACCTTTAGTTACCTGTTCTACCTCAGTGACAATTCCGCAGGCATCCCCGTGATTTTACCGTCCTAGCCGCGTGACTGCTCCTACCCAACTGTTGTGAGCAACATCACGTGACATCCTCCCGACGCTGACCCTACGGGTACAGCGCGGGACTGATCGCTCCCCGAACCCCTCATTAGTTAAAACACCCCCAATGCCAATCCACCCTTATCCTTGAAGACTACGGCATCATGCGCTCTGACCTGACTGCTGCCACGATCGCAGCAATGACCCGATCGCAATCCACGCAAGGGTTGGCCGCGACGGATCTGGCCCAGACCTCACCTGCCAGCACACAGGTAGACAACATCCCAGGTGGTATTTGGGCCATGAAGGTAGGGGTAGACATTCCCAGCGGACGGAAGACCGTGATGCCGGTTTGGGGGCGTTGCCAGAGTTCCAGACGATCGTGGGCCGCAATACTCGCAGCGAGGGTATCGGCCACCTGCATGAGGTGCTCTAGGCGGCTCACCAGTCCAGTACGCCCCCAGGTCAAGAGGGTAGCCAAGAGGGGGATAGCGGCTGCCGATCGCGATCCCTGGACACCAATGTTGGGTTTAGCCAAATACCCACTGCCAAAGCTTAAGGCCGCGTTAGCAGCTTCCAGATGACGGAACAGGATCAGAGCCGAACCCTTGGGTTGGAACAATAATTTATGGGCCGAAACACTCACGGAGTCAGCCTGCTCAATCCCCCTTAAGCGATCAGCATAGGTGGGACTGAGGCGCAGCGGTCCAGCCCAGGCGGCGTCTACGTGAGTCCACTGAGCACAGCCAACCAGATCAAGGGGGTCGATCGCGCCTGTGGCCGTGGTGCCCGCCGTCAGAACCAGGCAGACATCCTGGAGGGAGGGAAGATATTGGCGATCGAGTCGCCCTTGGCGATCGGTAGGGATTTTGATCAAGTCCAAGCCGAGCAACCGACAGGACTTCTCAATACTCAGGTGGGCCGCTTCCGAGGCCACAACCCTACGCACACCAGCCGCATCACGGGCCGCCCAAAGGCCCGTCAGATTAGCCAGGGTGGAACCGGCACAGAAATGCCCCCCCGCCATCCCAAAGTAAGGGGTTAGCCAGTCCAGGACGATGGCCTCGGCTTGAGTAGCAAAGGGCGAGGTCATGTCATGGAGCAGGTTTTGGTTCAAGCTAGCATTCCAGAGCGACATGGCCCAAGTGATCCAAGGTGTTGGCGGGTCCATGTGGGCGAGGGCAGTCGGTGCATTCAGATGGGCGGCTCCCCCCAAAACGTAACCCGCCAGAAGGTCGATCGTCTGGCGTTCACCGATTCCGGCTTCCGGTAGTTGCCTAGGCAGATCCTGGCGGATATTCGTGGGCAAACCTAGGGATTCCAGGGCATGGGCTAAATCATTAGAAGTTGAGAAGCTAGGGTCAGGACAGTCCATGCGCAGTAGGAAGCAATGGTCATCAGCGAATTAAGCATCCAGGTGGCCAGCGGTGCCTGCAACCCCTAGATGGTTACGGTAGCCCCGCTCCGGAGCCAGTCTCCCCGTGCTATTGTCCCATGTTGAGAGAGCCTAAGCGGCAACTCACCCTAACCTAGACCGAGGCGCACGATCGCCCACTATCCCATCAGCTATCCCCCCCCCGCACCCCCAGACAGTCGGCTCAAGGCAATAGTGGGGTTTGATGCCTCCGAAGCAAGCAATAGTCCACGTAACGCAACCAGTATTTACAGATTACTCGGTTTGCGGATATTGGACTTAGGAAGTGGGTCTACTGCTCTCGGAGGGAAGGTAAGACCAAAGGGAGGCAGGCGAAAGTCTACCCGCCTAGAGGCGGTTCCCGGTGAAGAGAGAAGCCCGCGCTCGCTTGCGTAGCAATGATCGTCGGGGACTTCACGTCATGGCCGATCGCTTTCTCTTAATCTGATTAAAAAGGTGAGGGCTAACGCCATGATGATTGATCCGACAGCAGTACTGCAACAAACTGGGTCGAACGATCCTGATGTCTTCAAGCCGCGTGTTGCCGGTCGGATTAAGCAACGCTTGGGGGATGTGGCCGGACTGAAGCATTTTGGCGTCAATCTTGTACATCTGCCCCCAGGCAGTCAGTCGGCTCTCCGGCATTGGCACAGTCGTCAAGACGAGTTTATCTATGTTTTGTCCGGTACCTTGACGCTGATTACAGATGCAGGCGAGCAGATCTTAACCGCAGGCATGGCAGCGGGTTTTCCAGCAGGGGAGGCCAATGGGCACCATCTGATTAATCAATCGGATCATATGGCGATCTATCTTGAAGTGGGCGATCGTCCCCCTAACGATACCGTCACCTATGTCGAGGATGACTTGGCTGCAACCCTAGGTCCTGAGGGTTGGCACTTCACGCATAAAGATGGCACGGCTTACATCCCCTCAGTCCCATAGGTATGGATAGACTGTCGCAGCGATCGGGTAGTGAGATCGAGAAAATTTTATTCTGAAAACGTTTTTTAAAATAAAAAAATCGCGTAGAATCAGGTCGGATTACAAGGAACAATCCGAGTAATTGCCTGTGGTTAAGGAATCTATGATTATTGCAATCTCAAACCAAAAAGGGGGGGTTGCTAAAACAACCTCAACGATCGCACTGGCTGGATTGTTAGCGGAGCAAGGCACCTGCCTAGTGGTGGACTTTGATCCCCAAGGTAATCTGACAACGGGGTTGGGGGTCAACGTTGAGGCAGGGCAACCAACGGCCTACGAAGTGCTAGTGGATCGGCAGCAGTTGGCCGAGGCGGCGATCGTTGAAACACCACATCAAATTCACCTGATCCCGGCAGATATCTCGCTAGCGGCCGGTGAAAAGCAAATCCTGACGGTACCGGACAATAGCCGTATTCTTCGCAAGAAGCTGCAGCCGCTACGCAGCCGCTTTGAGCACATCCTGGTAGACTGCCCGCCAAGTCTGGGAATGCTGACGATTAACGCCCTCATGGCAGCAGATGCCGTTTTAATCCCGGTACAGTGTCAGTTCTTTGCCCTCGAAGGTTTACGACAACTGTTGGAGACCATTGACAGCATTCAGGACGAGGATACCCATCCATCGCTCCAGATTCTAGGGGTACTGCCCACAATGGCCGATCGTACCCTCATGACTCAGGATGCCCTAAAAACACTCACCCTGAAACTGCCCGACATCAAGATCTTTGAGCCAGTCCCCAAATCCGTACAGTTCCCAGAGTCCAATCTGGCCTGTGAACCCATTCATCGCTACACCAAGGAGGAGAAGCTGGTGGCCCCCTATCTTTCGGTTGTGAAAGCCTTACAGCAGGTGTGACATGGTGAAGCGACGGGTATCAATGGTTGATGCGGTTAAGTTTCCCACCAAGGCCAAGCAAGTGCTGGGTTTGGTGGTGAATAGTGATGTCCCGAATGCTGAACGAGACGTGAATGGGCAGTTTGTCCCCATTGAGCAGATCCAACTGCCGGAACGTCAACCCCGGCACTACTTCTCGGTACCGGCAATGGACCGATTAATTGTTTCTATCCGGGAGCATGGCATTCTTCAGCCGTTGCTGGTTCGTCCCTTACCGTCACCAGCGCCGTCCCCGGTGTTTGAGTTAGTGGCGGGTGAGCGTCGCTATCGAGCCGCTCAAGCGCTGGGTTTGTTAGAGGTACCGGTTATTATTCGGGACTTGACGGACTCGGATGCGATTCAGGTCGCGTTGCTAGAAAACCTACAGCGAGAAGATTTGAATCCCGTTGAGGAAACTGAAGCAGTCCTCGAACTACTTGCCCTGCGCTTGGCCGTATCCCCTGATGATGTCGTCTCTTTACTGCACTACGTTGCCAACCGGCAAAAGCAAGGCATTGAGCTTACGAACAACGTTGTTCGTCGTCAGTGGGAGCAGGTTGAACAAGTCTTTACCGTGCTTGGTCGGTTGACGCCGGATAGTTTTCGGAGCCACCGCTTGCCGTTGTTAAGTTTGCCAGAGGATGTCCTTACTGCCCTGCGCCAGGGCCAGCTGACGTATACCAAGGCACGGGCAGTTGCCCAGATTAAGGACGAGGCACTGCGTCAGGCACTTCTCGCGGAAGTCTTGCGCGATCATCTTTCCTGCCGCGAGATTAAACAACGGGTCCAGATGATGCGTTCCGGTCGGTCAACCAGCGCGATCGCGCTGCCGTCCCGGATGAAGCAGGTTTATCACCAGATTAAGCGGACGAAGATTTGGGAAGATCCGAAAAAGGCAAAGGCGCTCGAGCAGCTTCTAGGCCAACTAGAATCCTTAGTCGGTCTTGATAACGCTGCTTCAGAGTAGGATTTTATCTGTGAGTCGAAGTTACGAACAACGTTGTTCGTAAACGGACAAGGGGGCGTCATGGCTGGAGCCATTGGCTTAACCTTAGCTCAGCTAAGCGGCCTGACATCCTCCCCGACCCATAGGGTACGGGGATTCCCAGAATCACTTCTGGGCTTTTCTGCTTCGTAGCAGTTGCCCATCTCACTCCTCTCAACGCGGGTATTTACATATTTGGGATGGCGGAACAGCTATGACCACTCATCATGATGTGCAATGAGGAGGAGCGAGATGCAACGACCAACCCCGAAGCCGGTCTTGCTGCCGGTGGTGTCGCTAGGGCAGTTGGGTGAAGAGAAACCAGTGGGCTGGGTGGCTGAGTTTCTAGGTGCACGGGTGATCGCGCCGCGTACTAAGCACGAGTATGCAAAGGATTTACGGGATTTTCAGCAGTGGTATGGCCAAGCGTGGCAAACGGTAACACCGGGGATTGCGCAACAGTATCGTGACGACTTGTTGGCACAGGGGAAGGCGACAACGACTGTACGGCGACGGTTGGGAACCTTGAAGGCATTCTATCGCTGGTTAGGACAGACAGGACGGATGACGGGAAATCCGATGGTGGCAGTGGCGTTACCACCGTTGTTGGAGCCAGAGGCGAAGGATCTCAGTGAGGCGGAAGTAGAGCAAATTTATGATGCGGTGATGGCAGGGCAGTGGGCGCTGCGCGATCGGGCGTTGGTGTCCGTGTTATTGCATGGATTGCGGGCACAGTCGGTGTCGCGGTTGGATGTGGGGGATTACGATGGGCTGCGGTTGCAGGTGCGACAGGATAAGGCGGATAGCAAGGGGATGGTGCCACTCCTCCAGTGGGCACGGACGGATATTGAGTTGTATTTAGAGTGGCGACGGGTGCAGGGGGAGGATGTGCAAGCGGTCAGTCCGTTGTTTGTGTCTTATTCACAGCGCAGTTATGGGCAACGGTTAACCTATTGGGGGATTCGGGAGGTGATGGATAGGTTGCGGGAGGCGACGGGGATCAATGTTCATGCCCATCGCTTTCGCCATACGTTTGCGACACGATTACTGTTGAAGGGAATGGACAGTTTTAAGGCAATGACGCTGACACGGCACAAGTCAGTGCACGCATTTAAGCGCTATGTGCAACGGGCGGAGCAGGTAGCGGCAGAGCAGGCGTTTTGGGAAAAGTTTGAGTCAGGGGATGACTGATACCTGTTTTTACGGCGTGATGTACTTAGTTAGTTCCTGCTAGTTATATATACAGTTGCAGATCATTTCACTTGGGCTATTAGAGTCTCACCCTCTCAATCGTTTATGAACGCTGTTGTTCAAGCTGCTTGGGGTGGGGAGGGGGGGCACCAGAATAGATTTTTACTAGAAATACCGAGAGAATTGAGTATATGCCGCATGACGCCAGCGCAGTGCAACCAATAGCCTAGATCTTCGTACATACGATCGGGGTTAAATTCGTGGTTGTAATGTAACACATTGGCAAGATGGCTAAACTCATCCGAAGCCTGGGGTGAAATGATCAACAATCGGAAAGGCTTACCCTGACACTTGTTTTCCAGTTTATACATTAAATCGATCACGGTTCCTCGAGCACAGACCCCTGTGCGTACAAATAGGGCTTCATCACAGTTTTTGAGAGCATATAAAAAACGTTGCGATCGCGCCGTATAACGAACTCTCATCCGCTCATAGACCGGAAACATATTATTCACAGGATCATCACTATCTTCAACTTCATGGGCGAACGATAACCCTGACCACTTTGTATGGTAAATACGCTGGGCCTCATGGTTATAAGATAGGTAGTGTGGATTCCACATATCGTGGAAATCGCTCTGAATGATATCAGCCACATCGGCCAGATTGGTTGTGCGTGTCAGGTCAAAGGGAAACGCCGGACCGTCATACTCCAGCTTGTACAACAACATGCGCACTGCACACCGATCGCCCAAAGGCAAGATCGCCACTCGCTTGCGAGTGGCGAGTGTGCATTGATAGTCCAAAAAGAAGGCCGATTGGGCCGCGACTTTCACACGACTTTCTAAACCCTCTGGCCCAACCATTAATGTGCGGAAGGGGTGGTCCGGCTGGGCTGGATCTTCATAAACCCCAGGAGACATGGCCTTCAAGGCAGCTCGTACTTCTGGCCACATGGGTTGGAGGTTGTACGCGTGATCTGATGTATTGATGATGCATAGGCGACGATCGCTTACCTTCAAAATTCCCAGGTGCCCATCATAAAAGAGAATTTTGGCACATTGGGGCATGAAGAAATGAAAGGCTGGATAAAAGGTCAGATTTGTTGCTGCTGGAATCGTCAAAGTCGTACCAATCCGGCTGTCCTCTTGTACCAGGAGAAAGGGTGAGGTGCCCGCGATCGGGGCCTCTAGCAGGTAGAGGCCTGCCGCCAGTTGTGCCGATTGAAGTGCAGTTTGTAGTGCCTGCCAACTGGGCGTAATCAGATAGTCATAGCTAGTTGGGTTAACAATTCGCAGGCTATTTTCAGTTTTATTCAGACCGATCTGAAACCCCCAATCATCTTGATAAATCAGGCTCGCTTCCGTCGGGTGGATAACAGTATGTCGTAGTGCTGATTTGGTCAGTTGAAACAGGGAAAGGTCGATCGCCTCATACATACACCGATGCCCGGTAGTATTGGGATGGGCCGCATCAAAGGATAAGCCCGGCTGCCATCGTCCTTGGCCATCGTCGACAGCAGCCAACCAATCTAAGACGGGAACGCCCCAGCTTAAGATCCGTTGTTGGGTATCACGCAGAACGGCGTAATGACTGGGCGAATAGTCCCCATTGGGATAAACCCCACCCAGGATTGGCTGTGCCCCACATTCCCGCGTCATTTTGATGAGTTGCTGGAGGCCATTTTCAAAGCGTCGTTGGATGGAGCGATAGTGGGCTGGGGGACTGCTGGCTAAGCCCTCGTTCCCCAAAGAGAGGGCAATAATCACCCGATCCGGTGATTCGGGCCGCACGACCTGGGGGAACCGAGCGATCGTGGTCCCGACGTTGGCCCCAACCTCAGACACATTGACCAGATAATGGCCATAGCGTTGCTGTAACGCCTGCCCTAAATGCCAAGCCCAACCGCGCAACAACCAGGCACTACAGCCGAGGGCTACAGAACTGCCAATGACCACAATCTTGAGGCCCTCCGGGCGGCGCGAAACCAGCGGGGGAGCCACAGGTTCAGCAAAGTACCCATAGGGAGACGAGGGCAGGACATCCCACCAACCATCTTCCACCACGATCGCACTGGGGAGTGGGGAGACTTCCAGGGGCACCCAACGGTTAGCTCCAAGAGTTTCCCAGGTGATTCGCCCGTCTACACCGATCCGCAGGTATTTATATTCCAGGCGGGGAGCGGCAGTGGCAGCGGTCTTGCTGATATCATCCAGAGCCAGATCAACCCACCAGAGGGGATAGCGATCGGGGCTGGTTTGGAGCCGAATGCATCCCGTTTGCTCCCATTGACCGACGATCGGCAGCGATCCAACTAGGGCAATCGTTTCACCAGGCTGGGTAAATGCACGGACATGAAACCGATACATACCAAACGTCTCGGAGCGCCTTGTATCAACTGTGCCTACCAAATTGTCGTACAGGTGATCTTTTTATAAGAAGATATTTATTTTGATAAAAACCTAGCATCTGATTGCTAGTTGGTATGTCTTCAGGATCACACCAGGATCAACAGCACAGGCAACTCCCCTTCTCTGTTCTGTTATCTTAAGCAGCCTTGCCAGCGGGCATCCGAACTTTAGTTTTGTGCATGATCGGCATGGTCAACTAGAAATGGCCTGATGTTTAAGGAAGATCGAGCCACGCTTGGGTTCGTTTTTCCAGTGGGCGAGTGATGCCCCAATAGAAGATCCGCACCGCCAAACTGGTCACCACGATCAGGGTAGACATGGCTGCCGCTGCGGCCACATCTCCGGCATCATCCATATTAACGATCGCCACAGAGGCCAGCGGTAACTTAGCCGGATAGAGAAAAATAATGGCAGAGACAGTCACCATTGCATTCACAAAAAAATACATCCCAATTCCTAAAATAGTGGGTAAACAGAGGGGGACTGTCACGCGCCAGAAGGTTTTATAAAACGGGACTGCCATTGAAGCGGAAACGGCTTCAAATTCGCGATCGAGTTGTTTCAGGGCTGTATTAGCCGTTAGAAAACAAACCGTATAAAAGTGGGTAATATTGCAAATGACTAGGATCGCCATCGTGCCATACAGAAAGGCAAAGGGATTAGTAATTTTGATACCGCGGGGCAATCGCCAGGTGGGATTGTTAAAGAAAAAGACATAGGCTAGTCCCAAGACCAGCCCTGGTAAGGCCAGGGGCAAGGTGGAGAGAAAGTAACTGAGCGATCGCAGCCCAGTTAAGCCTTTCCCTTTTTCCACAAGATAGGCCCCAATAAACACAATGATGGTGCCAAAAATTGCAGTATATAAGGACATGCGAAAACTATTCCAATAGGCCCCATAGCCACCACCGCCAACCACCTTAAAATCATAGTGGCGTAGACTCAGGCTAAAATTATAGGGCCAAACTTTAATCAGGGACGCCGCAATAATTGTCACAAAAATAATGATGAATGCCAGGGAGACGATCGTGCAAAAACAGAACAGGACACTGTCTAAAATCGGCTGACGTTTGGGCTGGAGGGGAACGGCCCTGGCACTCACGAGGGACGTTTGCCGACGTTGGATCATGCGATCGCACACAAAGGCAATCACAGTCGGTATTAGCAGAAAAACACTGACCGTTGCGCCCATTGAGAAATTTTGTTGCCCAATCACCTGCTTATAAATATCCGTCGCCAGCACATTGAAATTTCCGCCCACCACCTTGGGTACCCCAAAGTCCGTAAAGGCGAGGGTAAAACAGACAAAGAGAGCACTTAAAACCCCATATTTCACACTGGGTAGGGTCACCGTCAAAAAAGTGCGTAGGGAAGAGGTACGCAGTGCTTGGGCAGCTTCGTAGAGGCGAGCATCCGTCAGACTTAAGGCCGTGGTGAGAATCACCACAGCTTGGGGGAAACAGTAGAGCGTTTCACCAATAATAATGCCATTCGCCCCATATAAATCAATATCCCAACCCGGTAGGCGACCAAACAAACCCGTCGTTACCATCCCTTGATTACCAAATAAATAGATTAGCCCGATCGCGTGGGCGAGAGGCGGAATATAGAGGGGCAACATGGCCAACACCTGAAACACAGGTTTACCCCATAGAGCGGTACGGGTGAGACCGTAGGCATAGATAAAGGCTAACAAGATCGAAATTACCGTTGTGGCGATCGCAATATAGAAGCTGTTCCATAACGAACTGGCAAGGCCCGCGTTGCTCAGATAGGCTTGATAATTCGCCAGACCCACCCACTGGCCCTGTGGGTCCTGAAGGCTGCGGGCGACGATCGGCCAGAGGGGAAAAACCACACTGAGCAACAACCAGGCAGTTCCCAGCACCAATAAACCGCGCATCAGCCAATCGTCTGCGGTCAGAATTTGGCGAACAGAGCGGGGAGTCACACCCGCTGAGCCAGGAAACAGCCAGCGCTTACGAGAAGATTGAGAAGATTGGGTTGTGGTATTCATGGCATCAAGACGGTTCAATCACCGGAGTGGAGGGCTGGGATGTGGGCAAAGGCCGACCGGGAGTCGCAGTCGGTTTAGCAGGGAAGATCCGAATGAGATGGGGAGGAAGTTGAATATACAGCGATCGACCCACACCAATTTCCCACTGACGCGCATCATTAGCGGATAAATCAACCAGTAATGTCTGCTCCGGATGCGCTTGCAATTGGATCACTAAACGGTAACCCGTGCCCAAAAATTCCACACTGGTAACTGTTGCTTCTAACTGATTCGCTAAAAGGGTGTCCGGCTCGGCTAGCGGTGGGGACAATTCATAGGCTCCCAACAAGCCCAGCACCTGAATATCTTCAGGACGTATCGCCACCTCCACAAAGGTATCAACGGGTAAACCATCGAGATCAGCCGTAAGCGTCAGTAAACCACAGCGAATTAACCCCAAGGTGCGATCGCTCCCCCCACCCGTCTCTGCCAGAACGACACCGGGTAAGGTATTCATCACCCCAATGAAATTGGCGACAAACGGTGTAAGGGGCTGTTGATAAATTTCGCGAGGCGGTCCCACCTGAACAATATGGCCTCGATCCATGACAACAATGCGATCGGCCATTGCCAGCGCTTCTGTCTGATCATGGGTAACCATCACCGTCGTTACTCCCAAGCGCTTTTGTAATTGGGTAATTTCACTCCGGAGACTGGCCCGAACCTTGGCATCCAGGGCGGATAGGGGTTCATCCAGCAGTAATAGCCCCGGAGAAAGGGCTAAGGCTCGTGCCAAGGCTACCCGTTGTTGCTGGCCGCCAGACAGTTGCGATGGGTATTTCTGACTGAATCCTGCTAGGCCGACTAGATTGAGCAGGGCATCAACACGGGTGTGAATCTCAGCTTTAGGAATACCTGTATTGTGTAACCCATAGGCGACATTTTGCCATGCTGTCAGGTTAGGAAACAGGGCATAGGATTGAAAAACAATACCAAAATCCCGTTTAGAGGGCGGCAGTCGTGAAATATCCTTACCTGCTTGAATTACTCGCCCCGTTGTTTGCTGCTCCAAACCCGCAATGATGCGCAAGAGGGTCGTTTTGCCGTGCCCGTTGGGGCCGACGAGGCCGATGCGGTCTC
>CAZHXN010000067.1:7157-23561 GCA_964536415.1 uncultured bacterium | reverse complement strand
ACCTGATGAACAATTGGCTCAAGCCAATTGCCTACCCCTCACTGAGGCGACAAAGGCTGTATTGTCCTAGAGCAGCGGGCATTGCCTTAGCTCAAATGATCAATACTTAGCTCATAACTCATCTCGGCTTTAACCCCCTGACCCCGAAAATGTCCACTAATCGGCGCACACAGATGCGGATACGGGCCAGCCACCAGTGCCACATTCCCATCAGCGACGGCTAAACCGTGGGTGGGATCATAGCCACGCCAACCGGCCCCTGGTAGATAGACCTCCGCCCAAGCATGAAGATGGCGATCGTCGGAGTCTGGATCACCTTCCTGATAACCACTGACAAAGCGACTGGCTAACCCCAACTTACGGCAGACGGCCATAAACAGCACGGTAAAATCGCGACAGGAACCGGCTTTTTGCTGCCACGTGAGGCCGGGGGGGAAGGGAGCACCCGTATCGCGAATTTGGTGTTCGCAGTCTTCGTAGATGCGTTGGTTCAGGTCACTTAAGAGGGCCACCACATTATCTTTATTGGTATGGGCGACCTCGTAGGCCAGTTGCGTTGCGACGGGGTCTAGTCCATTGTGGCCAGGCGTCAAGCTGGTGAGATAGGGTTGGAGTTGGGTCAGCAGGGTACTGGGGTAGTCGATCGGCAGGTAGGTGGCCCAGGGTTCAAGAATATAGACAAAGGGATTGGCCCAGTGGGTTTCCACCGTGGAGGTGGCGGTGATGGTCAGGTGATCGGTTGCTCCCTCAAATCGCAATTGCAGCAGATTGTTCCCATCTAGGTCCACCCATTCCGTTGTATGGGTGGCTGAGGGATCAACGGCTAACTCAAACGTGTGTAACGTCTGGGAAAGATTGCTGCGGGGGCGCAGGCGGACCAGGTGCGGTTCCAGTTCAACGGGTTGGCTATAGCGATAGGTGGTGCGATGAACGATGTGATAGCGCATCTTCTGGGTCCTCAGCCTTGATTGGCCTCACGTTCCAGTAATAGGGTAACAGGCCCATCGTTGACGATCATGACCTGCATCATCGCCCCAAACACCCCTGTGGCCACTTTCAGGCCGCTTGCCCGTAATTTCTCGACAAACTGTTCGTAGAGCGCTGCGGCCCGATCGGGGGCAGCGGCGCGATCGAAGGACGGACGGCGACCCTTGCGCCCATCGCCATACAGGGTGAACTGGCTAATGACCAACAATTCCCCGCCAATCTCCTGGACCGACTGCTCCCAGCGATCGCTCGTTGCAGAAGGAAACAGGCGAAGCTCTAAACACTTGCGGGCCATCCAATCCAACTCGGCCTCCGTATCCGTGGCGGCGATCCCCACCAACAGATTGAGGCCCCGCCCAATTTGGCCGACCACCTCCCCCGCGATCGCGACCGATGAGGCCGTTACCCGTTGCACCACAACTCGCATAATTAATCCCTGACCTTTGCCCTCAGTACATTGTCTGAGTCTATTGGAAACGATTTGAGACCATTTGCATACACGGCTTCAACGGGATGAACGATTCCGGTCGCCAGGGGAGCCAATCTTCATCCAGGACTTCTTCCAGAGTCAACGCTGGCGCTTCGGGAAGCAGGCCAGGATTCAACTTTAGCAACCCTAATTCGCCACTGTAACCACGATCGGGCGACTTTCATTGGCAAGGCGATCGACGGCTTGCAGGGCGTAGGTACCGGGCAGAACGGGGGCACTTGTCGTATTGGCATTGAGAAGTTGCACCAACCGCCAGGTTGGCCCCTGCTGGCGGTAGAGGGTCCATCCCCGGACATCGGCATTGGCAGCGTTCCAGGTGAGTTGACCGGCCCTTGCTTGGACACCCGTCGGGGGAGCGGGTGGGGTATTGTCCAACCAGGGCATCGTGGGGGGTAAGGCGGGTGACGGATAGAGCGAGGTCTTAAAGGTTTCGTGAATACCCAACCGATTATCGCGGAGGACCTTGGCGCTAAAAAAGATATTGCCCAGGGAGTTTTGGGCCGCTTTTTGGCGGGAAAGGGCCACCTGTCGTTCAAATTCAGTTTTGCTCCAAGCCTTGCCATCCAGTTGGCTCAGGTAGTTACCCGCATAAATGTGCCGCCCCAGGGAATTCTGTTGACTCCACCAGTTGAGCAAGGTGGCGTAACTCTGTTGGGGGGGATCAATGCGCCAGTAGAGTTGGGGCGCGAGGTAATCTACCCACCCTTGTTGCAGCCAGAGTTTTGGATCGGCATAGAGGGCATTGTACTGGTCTAACCCCTGAATGCCTGCCGGTTGGCCAGGACGGTAAATGCCAAAGGGACTGATGCCAAACTTGACGTGGGGTTTGGTACCCCGGATGCCAGTCGCTAGGCGCTGCACCAGTTGGTTCACATTATCCCGCCGCCAGTCAGCCAGGGACAGGGAACCCCCAGCCTGTCTGTAGGCCGTATAGGTTTTGCTGTCGGGGAAGGAGACCCCACTTTGGGGGTAGGGATAGAAGTAGTCATCCAGGTGAACGCCGTCGATATCGTAGCGGCGCACCACATCGAGGATAACGTTGTAGGTCCAGTCTTGGACTTCCTTCGCTCCGGGGTCCATCCAAAGTTGATTGCCGTAGCGGTAGGTATATTGGGGATAGCGCTGGGAAATGTGGTTAGGGGCGATCGTCTCCGTCGGACTCACCCGCGCTCGGTAGGGGTTAAACCAGGCATGAACCTCAATATTGCGCTTGCGACTTTCCCGAATGGCAAATTCCAGGGGATCGTAACCGGGGGATTGGCCCTGAGTGCCTGTCAGCCAACTACTCCAGGGTTCATAGGGGGAGGCATAGAGGGCGTCGCTTGCCGGTCGCACTTGCAGGATCAGGGCGTTGAGGTTCAATGCCTGCATTTGATCTAAGAGCCGGACGAGTTCGGCCTGCTGCTGAGCGGCACTGAGGCCCTTGCGGGATGGCCAGTCAATGTTGCTCACTGCCGTTACCCAGATACCCCGAAATTCCCGCTGATGCCCGATCTCCCCCTGGGGGAGAGAAATTCCTGGCTGCGCGGGACGGCTAGGCATGGTTGGCAGGCTGGGTTGGCTAGGTGGCGTTGGGTTGACGCTGGGTCGGGGTAATTTGGAACCGGCGGGAATCGTGTCCACCATTACCGGGCTATTGGGACTGCGACCAGGACTGCTCGGGCTGGGGCGGTTGGGCTGAGGGGGTGTGGGTGGTTTGAGGGGTTGACTCGGCAGCGATCGCACCGGCATGACATCGACGATGACGGGTCTCTGGGCCAAACTGGAGGCAGGAGCCAGGACCATGACCAGGCCACAGAGGGCCGCCAGGGTTCGGCACGCGCCTGGGGTGGAGGGGCGCAACGGCGTTGGGGAGAGATAGGAGACTAACAGTGGCATAACACCCGTGATCGTGTGATTCGCAAACGACACGATCGTTAGACGCTATTCATCCTTAAAGGTCCGGATAATTTTGTTATTAAAATAAAAGTTTATTGATGTGGAACTTTTTACTATTAATCACGTCTTAAAGGCTCATTTTTCAGCTTAATAAGCTTTTTAATTACTCATTGATCAGCCTTAAATTTTACTCTAGAGAGCTTAATCCAATTGGTTTCTTCTTGACGCTATCGTCACTCCATAGAATGCCTCTAGAATAAATTCATACAATTCTGCTGTGGATACCCGATTATGGTGATAGATTATGGTGATACCTGGCATCCCCGTTTGCATCATCAAACCCCTCCGAGAGACCCCGCGCCTTCAGGCTGGGAGGCTCTTCTGAGTTTATGGATTTAAGATTGTTTATTTGTAGTTTTTTATACTGTTTACACCTAAATCTCAGAAGAGTCGGCTGGGAAGGGATAGGAGCGGCGATTGAGGGGGTCAATGCCCCGCCATCGCCATTACACCTTACTACCTTCACAACAAATTACTACCTTCACAACAAATATGTAATATGTGAGGCATGACAGAGAAAGCCTATAGCTACCGGTTTTACCCAACCGCCGATCAAGATTGACACGACCTGTGGTGGTCAGGCTTATAGGGGAAATGATGGCTATGTGGAGGGGGTACCGGAACTGGTGGCTGAGGTGGCGGCCAGTAGTGCAGCTAGCTATGCCGCGATCGCATTAGGGAGTAATGAACTTGCTTGGGCAATCCTTAATTGGGCGATCGCGGAGGGGCACCCCAGAGGCACGGAGGAAACGGAGCAGGGGATAAGCAGGAATACTGGGCTAGCCTTGGGAGATAGCTTCGGCGTCCAGGTTAAACAGGAGTCGCAGGGTTTCGATCGCCTGTCGTCGCATTTCGATATCCTGCTGCGCCCGCAACTGCACCATTGGGTCGTGGAGGATCTTATTCACAATCCCCCGCGTGAGGGCTTCAATGACCTCCTGATGTTTTTCGGCAAATTCCGATCCCAAGCGCGAGAGGGCCTTTTCTAGCTCCTGCTCCCGGATCGTTTCCACCTTGTCCCGCAGACTGCTGATAGTGGGCACGGTTTCCAGGGTTTGCCACCAGGCATCAAAGGCTTCGGCCTCTTCTTCCAGGAGGGCTTCGGCTTGCTGAGCCATTTGCCGCCGACTTTCGTAGTTTTGGGCGACCACTTCCTTCAAGTCGTCCACATTAAAGGACTGCACCTGAGCCAGGGTTTCCACATCCGCGTGGACGTTGCGCGGGACAGAAATGTCGATTAGCATTAGGGGCTGCTGGGGAGCCAAAACTGAGGTTAGGAGTGCCCGATCGATGATAGGACTGGTGGCCGATGTACTGGTGAAGACAATATCGGCACACTGAAGCGTGGGTTGCAGGTCATCCATTAAGCGGGCCGTGACGGTAGTGCCATTGCCGGAAAACTGTCGCACCAATTCATCCGCACGGGGGCGCGATCGGTTCAAAATCGTAATCTCTTTGACCCCCTTGGAAACCAGGTGTTGCACCAGTAGCCGCGCCATCTTCCCCGCACCCAGAATGGCTACTCGATGCGCCTCTAGTGGTTTCGTGAGGACGGCGGTATGGTTATTGGCCAGGTACCCATCGCGATCAGCCAGACGAGACTGCTCCTGCACCTTCAGTTGAGCCAGTTCCACCGCCGCCGAGCTAATGGAAACCGCTCCTGTCCCAATTTCAGTTTCCGTGCGGACCCGTTTGCCAGCGGTAATGGCCTGCTTGAAAAGTCGATTGAGAATGCGATCAACACCCTGGTACTGCTGTCCCAGCTTGTGGGCTTGTTTCACCTGAGACAGGATTTGCCCCTCCCCTAGCACCAGGCTATCTAATCCACCCGCCACCCGCATCAGGCGCATCACGGCATCCTCATGGAGGAGAATGAATAAATGCCGACGCAGGTCATTGAGGGGGATCTGGCTATGTTCAGCCAGAAACTGCATCACTTCCCGCAGCCCTAGATCGGTTTCAGACGTGACGCAGTAGATCTCCAGGCGATTACAGGTACTGAGGATCGCGACCTCGTCGATGTGGGGACAAGCCTTGATCTGGGCGATCGCGGCCTGCATCTGGAGTTCGGAAATGCTGAGTTTTTCTCGTACTTCAACCGTTGCTGTTTTGTGGCTGAGACCAATGACCGCAATATTCATTATGTTAATGACGTGTTGCTAACGAGGGAGGGCATCATCCCAGTTTATCAAGCTGGGGACAGCCGTGATGGCCATCCCACAGACTGGCGCTGGACTGCTTAATTTAACGCAGGTTCCAGTGTTGGCTTAATGCAACTGGAGGTACTTTGGCTCTTCAAACATGTGGATCGTA
This sequence comes from uncultured bacterium, assembly GCA_964536415.1. Lineage (GTDB taxonomy): Bacteria > Cyanobacteriota > Cyanobacteriia > B231 > B231 > Trichothermofontia. Next base: position 17,833 of record CAZHXN010000067.1, on the reverse strand, counting down.
TCCACGAAGCGGGCGGTCTTCGACTGACTGGAGATGACCAAGCTCTGAGTCCGGGCACCTCCGTGGAAGTAACGTACCCCTTGCATTAGCACACCAGGGGTAATCCCACAGGCCGCAAAGAGGACGGTCTCACCAGAAGCTAGTTCGTCTGCATTATAGATGCGATCGGGATCATCAATCCCCATTTCCTTCAGACGGGCAATGTTACCTTCCTTGCTCTCGCCAATCAGACCAGTCTTGACCACGTCGGGATCATAGACCAGCTGACCCTGGAAGTGCCCCCCCAGACAACGCATAGCGGCGGCTGAGATCACCCCTTCTGGAGCCGCACCGATCCCCATCAGACAGTGGATGTTGGTCCCGGAGAAGGCACAGCAGAGGGCTGCCGAAACGTCCCCATCACTGATAAGGCGAACCCGTGCCCCAGCTTGGCGAATTTCCTGGATCAACTCCTTGTGACGGGGGCGATCCATGACCACCACCACCAGTTCTTCAACCGAGCGATCCATGCAGTCAGCCAGGATCTTCAGGTTTTCCGTGGGGGTTTTGCGGATATCGACATGGTTACGGGCCACTGCCGGAGCCGCGAGCTTGCGCATGTAGAAGTCGGGCGCAGCAAACAGGCCCCCCTTCTCAGCGATCGCCAGCACAGCCATTGAACCGGGCTGGCCGTAGGCAACCAGGTTGGTCCCTTCGCAGGGGTCAACGGCAATGTCGATCTCGACCAGTTCTTCAGGGTTGCAGTAGTCCTTAGCATCCGGTTTAGTGCAGATGCCCACTTCCTCGCCGATGTAGAGCATCGGTGCCTCATCCCGCTCCCCTTCACCGATAACAATGCGACCACGCATATGAATCTGGTTCATGCGTTCACGCATGGCCTCCACGGCCACCTGGTCAGCGGTGTTTTTGTCACCCTTACCCATCCAACGGGCCGAGGCGATCGCTGCCTTTTCAACGACTTCAATAATCTCTAAGCCAATGGTGTTTTCCACAGAGCCTACCTCTCCAAGGCAAAGTTTGCGTCTATTTTTCGTCTTTTTGAACTCGCCAAGCTGCAACCCAACCGGCAGGTTAGCAAGACAATGATTCCGTCAGGTATCCTTTATGATCCCAGTTTCCAAGTCTACCAAAGTGGGGATACCTGGAAACAATTAATTACTAGATCACTGGCAGGATACAGGGTGGTTCAGTCGATGTTAAGTTTTACGTCGCACGGTTCCCGTTGTGCTATTCTCGCCAGACGGCTTACGTCCTATAGACCTGCCGGTAATAGTCCTGGTATTCGGTTGAGAGTAGCGGTTGCCACCAATCCCGGTTGTTGAGGAACCACTGTACGGTCTGACGGAGGCCCTCGGCTACGGTGACGGTCGGTTCCCAACCCAGTTCCGTGCGGAGTTTGGTGGCATTAATCGCATAGCGACGATCGTGGCCCGGTCGGTCTTTCACAAAGGTGATCAATTTGCGGCTGGGACGCACGGGCAACTCTGGGGCTAACTCATCCATCAGGTCGCACAACATCTGGACCAGATCCAGGTTTTTTACCTCGTTACACCCCCCGACATTGTAGGTCTCCCCCGGCTGTCCGTGGTGGATGACCGTCGCTAGGGCACGGCAATGGTCCTGGACGTAGAGCCAATCGCGTACATTTTGGCCATCCCCATAGATGGGTAGGGCTTTACCCAGCAGAATATTGATACAACAGAGGGGGATCAGCTTCTCCGGGAAATGATAGGGACCGTAGTTATTGGAACAGTTGGTGATGAGGGTAGGGAGGTGGTAGGTGTGGAAATAGGCCCTTGCCAGGTGATCGCTACCTGCTTTTGATGCGGAATAGGGACTGTTGGGGGCGTAGGGCGTCGTTTCGCTAAAGGCGGGGTCGTCGGGGCCGAGGCTGCCGTACACCTCATCCGTCGAGACGTGGAGAAAACGGTAGGTGTCGGGTTGGCCCTGGCTGCGCCAGTGTTGCCGGAAGGCTTCCAGTAATGTGAAGGTCCCGACTACGTTGGTTTGGACAAAGGCTGCGGGGCCTAAAATCGAGCGATCGACGTGGGATTCGGCAGCAAAGTGGGCGACGGTATCAATCTGCTCTTGGCGCAATAAGTCGTCCACCAAGTCGCGATCGCAGATATTACCTTGGACAAAGCGAAAATTGACTGCCGACTCCAGGGGGGCAAGACTTTGGCGATTACCCGCATAGGTGAGGGCATCGAGCACCACAATGCGATCGTTGGGGTAATGTTGGAACCAATAGTGGACGAAGTTGGCCCCAATAAAGCCAGCCCCACCAGTGATCAGGAGGCGACGGGGAGAGGGAGCAAGCGTCATCGAGAATAATGGGTCTGAAACCCCGCCCTTCCAGGACGGCTTTACAAAGACTACTATACTGGCATCACTGGCATCACTGGCATCGGGAGCGACGACTCCCCAGTTTCTTCTGCCCAGACCGAGGGACAGATGGGAAGGCGAGATCAAGCCTGGAGGCTGTTCACCGCAGGCGAGGCATCCCCACGGTTTCGGAAAACCCTGTTCCAGAGCGAGGTGAATTCGTTAAACTAAATGGAAATGTTGTAGCCTATTCAGCGACTCCCTCAGAAACGGTTTTCCCTATGGATGCTTCTCTGTCCTTATTGTTTACCACCCTATCAACGGCGCTGCAATTTTACCTGGTCCTGTTGATTATCCGGATTCTGCTCAGTTGGTTTCCCAACGTGAACTGGTACAATCCCCCGTTTTCGATCCTGAGCCAACTCACGGACCCCTACCTCAACCTCTTCCGATCGATTATTCCACCCTTGGGGGGGCTAGACTTCTCACCCATGCTGGCGATTTTCCTCCTCAACCCTGTGCTGAGTACCCTGCTCAATACAGTGAGTCGGCAGATCGCCTACGGTGGCTACAGCTTCTAAGGGAAATCTGGGGAAGTTGCCGTCCTGCCAATCTGGTAGGACACCCTGCCCCAACCCGATTAACCCCAACCTGGTAGACTGTGATGCCTAAAAGGAGGGGTTGGCGGTCGGGATGAGATCGGAACGATCGCGGCTAGAGACGGTATCTGGTCGGCGATCGGTTTAGCGCCGCACCTGGCCAGCAAATCCCGACGCCTTAAATTGTTCTAGGGGAGTGGGTTGATTAGCAGGCACTGAAATCCGGAGTTGGAAATCGCTGGTGCCGGGTGGCAGGTATTCGATCGCGCCGAGGCGATTACGGTTTTGCATGACTGGGTTGCCATTGGCGTCATAGACACGGCCAAAAATATCGGCATTGTAGACGGGTTTGCCGGACGGATTATTCGCTTTGCCCGTGATCAGAAAGCAGTTGGCGGCTGCACCAGACCCATCACTGGTGACGGCTCCGGCTCCGATCTCTTCAGGGCAGGCTTCGTAGGTGAGGTCAGACAGTTTTACCTGGGTGAGGGCCAAGGCGGGGGCAGCCCCTAGGGCAGTGGTTAGCCACAGGCAAGCGGCTAGGAGGCCAATGAGGAGATTGCGGGGGAGCATAGGCAGGACGCGAATAGGGAACACACTAAATGAATACACTAAATGAATACACTAAATGAACACACGAGGTTGGCTGCGGTGCTGTCCACAGCTTACCGTGAAATTCAAAGTCTTCTTCAGGGTGGGGCTAGGTAGGTAGGCGGAGGGCATTGTGGAAGATCGGAGAAGCGCTGACCAACCGCAGCGGTCTCCCGCTGGCGATCGCGATGGCATGGCTGGTATTGGCCACAATTAATGTTCCTATTGGCGATAGGATAGCTTAGCTTAACGCGATGGCTGGGGTTACGGGTGGTGCAGGGTGAGTACGGATTACGATCGGGAGATGGAACACGTTCGCCAAGATTCTTGTTGTCCGCTCGTTATTACGGGGATGCATCGTTCGGGTACGTCGCTAACGGCGGCCTTATTGCAAGCGGCCCACGTTGATTTGGGTGAGCATTTAGTCGGCCCGGATGTGGGCAATCCCAAGGGGCATTTTGAAAATCGAGATTTTGTCGCCTTTCACCAGCAAATTTTACGATCGCAAGGGTTAGATATCCTGGGTTATACGGAAGCATCATCGATTCCCCTGAGCCAAGCAGACTGGGAAGCAGCCAAGGGGTTACTAGAAAAACAGCCTCGCGATCGCATTTGGGGATGGAAAGATCCGCGCACAACCTTGTTTCTGGACCTGTGGGCAACCCTGTTACCCGACGCCAAATTTATTTTTGTCTACCGTTCACCCTGGGAAGTGGTGGATTCCCTCTATCGCCGGGGCACGGATGCGATTTTACAGGCCGATCCGACGATAGCTGTGAAAATGTGGCTTCTCTATAATCGTCGCATCCTACAGTTTCAGAGCCGATGCCCAGAGCGATCGCTGTTAATTTCGATCCATGCGATTACGCGTAATCCCAGTCAATTCCTCAGTCTGGTTAATCAGCAGTTTGGTTTAGATTTACCGACCAACGATACCCAGGTTTTTGAACCTGATTTATTACAATCTAGTGAAGAAATATCGACATACCGATCGCGTCTGCTGCTCTACTATCCTGAAATCTTAGCCCTCTACCAGGCACTTAACGATCAGGCCGTTACTGGGGGGACGGGGGAGGATACCCTTGGTTCAGAAGGTACCGGTGGAAACGAGGCCACGATCGCGATCCAGCATCGCGTCTCTGTCTGTTGGGATTGGTGGACGCAGCGTCAACTTGAAAAGCAGGTTAACCAGCTAACAGCGGCGCTGGAATCGGCCCAAATGGCTATTAAATCCTATCAAGAGCAACTGGTAGCTTTACAAGGCGATCGCGATCGCCTCACTGTGCAATTTAGTGAACAGCAAACCCACGTCACCCAGGCCCAGATCAGTACCGAGTTGGCTGATTATCGTTATCAGCGATCGCAGCAACGGTTAGCCCAGGCCCAAGCTGAAATCACCGCTATGCAAACCTCCAAGTTCTGGAAACTGCGGACAGCTTGGTTTGCCTTGAAACGCCGGGTGGGCTTAGGCAAAACGCCCCCAATACGTCCCCTGCGAATTTTGATGGTCAGTAATGCGCTGAATCTGACGGGTGCCCCTCTGCATCAGTATGATCTCGTGAGTGATTTAAAAAGCCAACATATGATTGAGCCGGTTATTTTTGCCGCCGAGTCAGGTCCGTTGGCAGCTGCCTATCGAGAGCAGGGGATTGCCGTCATAATTCATGGTCAACATCCCCTGGCCACTGTCCAAACCCTGGCAGACTATTGGCAAGTGGTAACGACCCTCGCCGCGAGTTGGAGAGCGGGAAAATTTGACGCAATTTATGCCAATACGATCGAAACCTTTTATGCTTTAGATTGTGCTCAATTGTTAGGAATCCCTTCAATTTGGAATATCCACGAAAGTGAACCCTGGCAAACCTATTTTGATCGGTTTTGGTTTGACCCAGAAGTGGGGCAACATGCGTTAGATTGCTTTGCATTGCCAGAAAAAGTCGTGTTTGTTGCCCAGTCAACCTGCGACCTTTATCAACCTCTGCAAACGCGATCGAACTTTGCCGTAATCCACAATGGTCTTAAGCAACAGGCCCTGGCAGAACAGGCCGCCCAGTGGTCACGATCGCAGGCCCGAACGGCGTTAAATCTGGCCGATGATACCGTGGCTATTTTACTCCTGGGTACCGTCTGCGCCCGAAAAGGACAACGAGATCTGGTGGAGGCGATCGCGCAATTGCCAGCAACATTAGTGGCTAAGCTCCACTGCTTTATCGTCGGCGATCGCCCTGGAGACTATAGCCAAGCCCTAGCCGATCGCGTTGCTAGCTTGCCCGATACTATCCAGGCAAAAATCACGATCGTGCCAGAGACTCCCGATACGGCCCGCTACTATCAAGCCGCCGATATTTTTGTGTGTACCTCCCGCGTGGAAAGTTTCCCACGGGTCATCCTCGAAGCAATGTATTATGGTTTACCGATTGTGACCACACCCGTATTCGGGATTCAGGAGCAGGTAAAGCCAGGGGTAAATGGCCTGTTTTATACCCCCGATCATCCTGATGAATTAGCCACTGCCCTACAGCAATTACTAGAAGACACTAACTACCGTCACCGCCTCGCAGCCAATGCTCGTCCTGTCCTAAAATCATTAAACACCTTTGAGCAAATGGTCCAGGCGTATGCTCAGGTTTTTCGATCTGCCGTGTTACCTTATGTTTAGGCCAAAGGTATGCTACATACTGGTTGAATTCCAGATTACCTTCATGACACAATTGCTTTGAGATTGAGGAGTGTTCGTGAAACCTGATTTTATTATCATTGGTGTCCAGAAAGGGGGTACCACTTCCCTGTATCACTATCTGGTCCAACACCCCCAAATTGCTCCGGCTCTGGATAAGGAAGTTCATTTTTTTGATCTGGAATTTGAGCGAGGTTGGGAGTGGTATGACTCCCGTTTTCCGGGGATTAAAGAGCCAGCTTTACCGAGCGATCGCAATGCTTCCCCGCAGCTAACGGCTACCCCAATCATCACTGGAGAAGCCAGTCCCTACTATATTTTCCATCCACTGGTCCCGCAACGCATTGCCAAGGTTTTACCAGATATCAAATTGATTATATTACTACGCGATCCCGTTGATCGCGCCATTTCCCACTATCATCATGCTGTGCGGTGGGGCTTTGAAAAATTAGCGATCGCTGAAGCCTTCGCCCAGGAAGCAAGCCGGTTAGCAGGTGAAGTGGAGAAAATTTTAGCTGATCCCACCTATCACAGTTTTAACCATCGTCATCTGAGTTATCTCGCACGGGGTCTCTACGCAGCCCAATTAGAACAATGGTTCCAATACTTCCCGCGTGAACAATTTCTGATCCTCAGCAGTGAAGCCTTTTACCGCGATCCCGAAAACTCTCTAGCCACCGTTTACCAATTTTTGGGCCTACCGCCCTACCCCCTTGCCGACTATGAACGTCTTGATCCCGGCAATTATCGTCAACCTGATCCGCAACTCTGCCAACACCTAGCCGACTACTTTTATCCCCATAACCAACGATTAATGCAATTACTCGACCAATCCTTTCACTGGCAAGGCATCGGTTCACGCTGAGTGAACCTGAGCAACCTCCCCCAACCCTTTCTTCCAGATAGGGCAAAGCGGCTAGGGAATGAGGGTCTTCAGTCAATTCCCCACCTACTGACCAAGCAATACCCAGGGTTGAAATCCCAGGGTTAGGGCCGGAGATCTGCGTGGGCAGCCGCTACCACCGCCTGCACGATCGCTGGCGTCCAACTCTCCTTGGGGGGGTGATCATTATCCCCTTCCCGTAGCCAGAGAAGGTACTCAATATTACCGGCAGGTCCCAGGATAGGCGACCACGTTAGGCCACAAAAAGACCAGTTTAAGGGGGGAGCCGTTCGCACAGTGTCTCCCCAGGCGAATTGTCCAGAGGATGATGTCGAAGAGGATGCAGAACATGCGTTAGCAGCCTGACCGGTTGCGGCGGCGAGAACCTGGACGATCGCAGCAACCTGATCCGCAGAGTGACGAACCACGCCCTTTTTCCCCACCCGATCGCGTCCGACTTCAAACTGGGGTTTAACCAGCAAAACCACTTCACGGGGCGATCGCAACAACCGCCAGAGGGCCGGGAGGATTTTGACCAGCGAGATAAACGAGACATCCACCACGGCCAGATCAGCAGCAGGAGCACCATCGGGATAGAGGCTTTCCGGTTGCAGGTGGCGTAAGTTCGTGCGCTCATGGACGATCACGCGAGGATCAGTGCGCAGTGCCCAATCCAGTTGGCCATATCCCACATCAATGCCATAGACCTGCGTTGCCCCCGCCTGTAGCAAACAATCGGTAAAGCCGCCCGTAGAAATGCCCCCATCCAGGCAAATGCGATCGCGAACGGGAATCGCAAATTCAGCTAAGGCTTTAGCGAGTTTCTCCCCACCCCTGGAAACGTAAGGCGGACGTTGCTGCACCTCAACCTGGGCAGATAGGGACACCTCCGTACCAGGTTTATCCACCACAGCGCGATCGACCCGCACCTCCCCCGCCCGGATACATCGCTGGGCTTGCTGGCGCGAGGAGCACAGGCCCCGTTCGACTAACAGTACATCAAGGCGTTGTTTGTTCAAGGCAGGCGGACGAGTGCAACAGACTTCTCTTGAATTATGGCCTGCTTGATGGTCAGATTAGGGCGTCCGCTCGGAAACGGGATAGGCAGACTTGCAAGCTTCTAGCATCCGTTGGTCATTTTCACTGATCGTGGCCAAGGGGTAATAGCCCTCTAGATTGAATCCCCTTGCCGCCGTTGGGGTTTGGGCGGCGATGGGTGAGGGGGGGGCAAGGGCGATCGCATAGGGATGACGGCCTTGCCCATAGCTATCAATCACCGTTAACGCTAATTGGTCGGCTTGCAAGCGCCCATAGGTGCAGTCAAACTCAGAGGATGGCATATAAAAGGCCCCGATCACGGCCCCCTGGGTAACTTCAAAGACCAAGTAGGAACGCCCAAGTTGCTCAGGCTCTGGGGATTCACCGTATAGATAGACCCCATCTGCTAACTTGGGTACCGCTACACTGGCTTCAGCTGCCGCTACAACGGCTACCTCGGCATTGGGACGATCTGTGACTTCCTCGGCCTGGGGGCTAGCGGCGATCGCGACCAGGGAACTCCCCCCTAGGCCGATCGTGAGTCCTGCCATGAGCCACCCTAATCTGGCTAGCAGGCGCTGATGGGGCTGCGCCCGCCGAGGCCGGAACAGGTTTGCAGTTGGTTTGATTGTGTGTTGTTGTCGATCGTGCGGTGCCATGACAACCTCCCCCCTGTGAAACCGTGACCACCACTAGCTAGATCCACAGTGACAAAACATGAATTTGCGTATAGCTTCATCAAAAATTCATCTCGACGGTTGCTGTCCCCTTTTGGCTGCTCCTAGGCACCCACAATGGCATAACCCACCTCTCATCTACCTTTGGGCGGGATCTGGGACCCTGCGATCGCCCTCATGATGGCACGAGCTTGCTTCTCACATCCCTGGGGTACGCCTTCGACATTTCTAATACAGACCGCTATACTAACGGGGATCTAGCCCGAAATCGTCCTTATGCCTTCATTGTAGGACGGTCCCCGCCGCGAACGGGGGTTGCTTTGAGATTCGTGACATTCCGCCGCCCCCAGTACGTCACCCCCGCCAACTGAACGCAGGCAACGCAGGAAACACACACGGCTGACTGCGCCCTAATTTTTGGTAGAATCATTCGTCGTAATGGAGAATCTCAGTGGATTTAACTCGTATTCCGGCTCAACCCAAACCCGGTTTGATCAATGTGTTGATCGAAATCCCCGCCGGTAGCTGCAATAAGTATGAGTTTGATAAGGATCTGAATGCTTTCGCCCTCGATCGGGTCCTCTATTCGTCGGTGCACTATCCCTATGATTATGGGTTTGTCCCTAACACCCTGGCGGATGACGGTGATCCCCTAGATGGGATGGTGATGATGGATCAGCCCACTTTCCCCGGTTGTGTGATTGCCGCCCGTCCGATCGGGATGTTGCTGATGATTGACGGTGGCGATCGCGATGAAAAGATTCTCTGTGTCCCGGATAAGGATCCGCGCTATGCCGATGTCAAGTCTCTTAAGGATGTGGCCTCCCATCGACTCGATGAAATTGCTGAGTTTTTCCGCAGTTATAAGAATTTGGAAAAGAAAGTGACGGAAATTTTGGGTTGGGAGGATGTCGATCGCGTGGCACCGCTCGTGGAACAGTGTGTGCGGGCGGGGCAAAAGTAGACCCAAACGTGTCGGGGAATCCGGGGAAACCAACCATGAATGATGCCAGCCTTAACCCGCCTCGCTACCTTTGGGCCGTGGGCGATCTGGCAGCGCAGATTCCTGTTGGAGAGCGGGTCGCCGACCGCTACGAGGTGGTGGCTCCCCGCCTCTGGCAGGATACCCAGCCCGAAAGCCTGCCGGAGATTCCCCGTGATTTGCCCGATCGCGTCCGGCCCTATCTCTACCTCTATCCCCTACGGTTACATCTGCCCGTGGCCTATGGTTTTTGCCACTGGGAACTGGCTGCCGATCCCCAGGCAGGCATTCTCTTATTGGACCATGTGCCCATTAATGCCAACGGCCAACTGTATCCCACCGTGACTGAAAGCTGGCCCTACGCCACGGCCCTGCGTCAGGTCTATTGGTTTTGGCAAATCCTGGAACTGTGGACGCCCCTGTCGGAACAAGGGGTGGTTTCGAGCCTGCTGCACCCGGAAAATGTGCGGGTGGAGGGCTGGTGTATTCGGCTGTTGGAACTCTATCCGGATCATCCCCACGATCCCTATCCACCTTCGCTGACGACCTTAATGGATAACTGGGCACCCTGGCTCCCCCTAGCCCAGCCAGCGATCGTGGCCAAGCTGCAACCCTTAGCCGAAGAATTGCGATCGCAAACGGTCAGTCTTGGAGCCGTCCTCGCCCGTCTGAATCAACTCCTGCTTCAGCAATCCGCCCAAGTGCCGCTGCGATTACGGGTGGCAGGGGGGACCGATCCGGGTCCTAGCCAAACCCATAACGAAGATAGTTGCTATCCCACGGAGCGGGAGCTTCAGCAAAAGGATTTCTCCCCCCACCATCAGTTAATTCCTGCCCTCAGTCTGGTGTGTGATGGCATCGGCGGTCACGAGGGGGGGGAGGTGGCCAGCCAGTTGGCTGTGAA
>CAZHXN010000067.1:0-7147 GCA_964536415.1 uncultured bacterium | reverse complement strand
GCTTCAGATGCAGGCCCTGTTGGCAGAGGTGGCCAGTCAGGAGCAACTGCTGGCACCGGAGGTGGTAAGTGAGCAAATTCTGGAAGCGATCCGGGTCGTGAACAATGTCATCGCGGCGCAGAATGATCAGCAACAGCGATCGTCGCGACAGCGCATGGGGACTACCCTGGTTATGGCGCTGCAGCTCCCCCAACGGGTCAACGCGACGCAAACAGCCCACGAACTCTATCTGGCCTGGGTAGGGGATAGTCGGGCCTACTGGATCACTGAGGACTATTGTCAGCTATTAACCCTGGACGATGACGTGACGACCCGCGAGGTACGGTTGGGGCGGGCTTTATACCAGGAAGTGCTGCGGCAACCCGATGCCGGTGCCCTCACCCAGGCGATCGGCACCCGCGAGGCTAGCTTGTTCTATCCCACCGTGCAGCGCCTCATCATTGACGAGGATGGCCTCCTGCTCCTGTGTTCCGATGGTCTGAGTGATCATGGCCTGGTCGAGCAGTGCTGGCAAACCCACCTGCTACCGGTCCTGCGGGGGGAACAATCAGTGAGTGGGGCCGTGCAAGCCCTGATTACTTGGGCCAATCAACACAATGGCCACGATAATACCTCCGTTGTTCTCACCTACTGCCGGGTCTCGCCGGAATACCCGGTTCTTATCCATCCCCCAACGGTGGCCTCGGATCTGCAACCTAGCCCTGCACCTATATCCACCGCCGATCTAACCCTGCCAACGGCGGAACTGACAGCGGCCTCAAAGGCACTCCTCTACGAGACGGAGCCAGCGACAGACCCCAGTTCCCCGTCGGCCCAACCCATGCCTAAGCAACGGCGATCGCCCTTCAGAGCAGTGCGCTTGATCGGGGGCCTGTTGGTTTTGGTGCTCTTGGGTGGCAGTGTGGGCCTTTTGGCCTGGTCGCAACTGTATCCAGAGAGTTTTCAAGAGTTTCGTCTGAACCTACCGTCCTCCCTGGGTGACGGGGAGCGCGAGGGGAATTAAACCCTTGGGATTCCCTAGACGAGCGGGTATGAGGGATCACTCCTATGTGACGATAGTAAAGATGTGACGATAGAAAGAACCCAAGTTGAGATCGAATGTCTCTGACAGCGGTCCCCCCTTGGGGTATTTTTTCATTGGTCTGTGGTAAGTCAGTATCGAAGAACGCTATGAATCCTGATCTCAGTACGCTCCGTACCACTTTTGCGATCGGCACTCCCGTGCGGGTAAAAGAATCGGTGATCGTTTATCACCACCCTGAACATCGTAACGAACCCCGTGATATTAAAGGCGAAGAAGGGGAAGTCATTAATCTTGTCCTGGATTGGCACGATCGTCCGGTGAGCGCTAATTGCCCGATCGAGGTCAAGTTTAACAAGCGATTCCGTGCCCACTTCCGAGCCGATGAGCTAGAAACCATTGGCTAACGCACGATCGGTCCATATCCGGTCAACTCATGCGGGATACAACTAACTCCTGATTGGGGTAGGGACAGGTCGCACGCAACTGTCCCGATCCTATTTGCTGTACCCCCTTGACAAAAGGCACTTATTGTAAAACTTCATGCCAGATCCGTCAAATTTAGGCGATAATGATCCTGAATGTTTTCAGAGTTTTGCTGAAACACGAACGGCAATTCTGTAAGGGGGGGCATCACCAGGGGCATCACCCATTGTTCAGGTTTTTATAACCCACATTGGGCCTTGGTAACGCATAACCCCACTAATTTGATGTTGTGGGAGGAGGATTATCGTGAAGCGACGCGTCTTAGCAATAGCGCTGCTAGCACCATTGGCGCTAGCAGGAACAGCAATGGCCGAAGACCCGGCCCACGTTCGACAATTAGTCTCCAGTCTGTATTGCCCTGATTGTGATCTGAGTGGGGCAAACCTGAGTGGGTTGGATTTGAGTGGGGCTTATCTACCGCGAGCGAATTTGACGATGGCCGATCTGGCAGGGGCGGACCTCACGGGAGCCGATCTGAGTGAGGCCAATCTCAGTGAAGCGGATCTCGTGGCAGCCAAGTTAAATTACGCTGACCTACGGGGAGCGTTGTTGGTGAATACTAACTTCACCCGCGCTAACTTGATCGGCAGCAGTATTAGTCGGGCGGAGTTAAATGGTGCCCGGTTTACAGAAGCGAATTTGAGCCATTCCGATTTTCGTGATTCCAATTTGATCGCGGTGAATATGATCGGGGCCTATGCCCTGGATGCAAACTTTAGCCGCACGGATATCCATCGATCGGAGTTACAGGATGCGAATCTGAGCCGCGCCAACCTGCGGGGGGCGTTGCTGAATGACTCGGATATGCGCCGCATTAACCTGATGGAAGGTCAGATGGATAAGGCGTTTTTCCGCAATGTGAATTTGTGTGATTCCTACCTGGCGATGGCGTCCTTCGATCGCACCCTGTTAGTCGATGCCAAACTGGTGGGGGCGGACCTCACCCGCACGGGTCTGCGGACGGCCAGTATTGAAGCGGCTCGTTTCGGCAAGAATTTGGGCCTCGATTCCTATGCGCTGAGTGATCTGTCGGAACGGGGAGCCACCTTTGGCGAACCGTGTATGGCTCCTCCTGCGCCCCCGCCGCCGCCGGAACCCCCGCCGCTCCCGCCACCCCCTCGGCCTCCAGTCCCGGCACTTTGGTAACCTAGAAACTGAGTAACCGATGCCTTCGGTTTGTGTGTCATGGTGGGATGGGCAGTTTGCCTATCCCCTTGCTGTGTCTGAGTGTTTGCAGGTTGGGGTGATTGAGCCATGTCTGAGGCAATGCCATCGGTTGCTAGCTTGCGACTGGAACCGGGAACCCTATGGGAGCACGTGAAACAGCGGACGATCGCGGCATTGACCGGGGGTGTGTTGCAGCCGATCGCGACGGATTATGCCGTGATTGAGGAGCGCGGGATCGCCTTTATCGTGCGGATTCTGGCTAATTTGGCGCGGAAGGAAATCGCCCAACAGCAACAACGTCAAGCCGAGGCCAAAACCGGGAAACCGATCAATCCCTTTCTGCCCTATGATCCCAATTTATTTGTCACGGATCTCACGGCCAGCCACCTGTGTTTACTGAATAAATTCAATGTGGTGGATCATCATATTTTGATCATTACCCGTGCCTTTGAAGAGCAAACGTGTTGGCTCAATTTTCAGGATTTCCTGGCCCTGTGGCTGTGTTTGCGGGAGATGGCCGGGTTAGGGTTTTATAACGGGGGAACCGTTGCCGGCGCGAGTCAACCGCACAAGCATTTGCAACTGATTCCCCTTGCAAACGATGAAATTCCCATTACCCCCGCGATCGCGACGGCCCAATTGCACGATGGCATTGGGAGGGTACCGGGTTTCCCCTTTGTACATGGGTTAGTGCGGTTGGATTTAGATCCCGCAATCGCGCCTGATCAAGCAGCCAAAATTTTATTAGGGGCGTATGAAACGTTGTTGAAAGACGTGGGGTTGCATCCTGGGAAACTGGAACCGGGTGCCCAACAAACGGGAGCCTATAATTTGCTGATTACCCAGGACTGGATGTTATTGATACCCCGATCGCAGGAAAGCTATGAGACGATCGCGGTCAATGCTCTAGGGTTTGCGGGGGCGCTATTGGTTAAGAATGAGGGGCAATTAGAGCACTTGAAGGAGTTAGGAGTTTTCACCGTATTGCAACAGGTGGCTATTCCGTGTTAGGGATTCTCTGGGTTCTTCGTACCTCTGGGGTGGAGTGACCACCCAGACACAAGGGCACGACGGGAAAGGTTTAAGCCCCGACGGGACGGGAGGTCAGGACGAGGCGGAGTTTGGCTTGGATTAAACTCAATTCGGCGAGTCCGAGGTCAACGTCGCCTTCGAGGACAACGCCAATGTGGAGGAGCCGATCGAGTAATTCTAATAGCGAAGGCCGATCGCTGGTTTCGCCGGGATAGTAGCCGCCTTCTTTGGGCAAGAGTGAGCCGACTTCGCCGAGATCAATGTTTAAGTCAGCGGGATCAATTTCAAAAATTTCGCAGAGTTGGATAACCTGATTTTCCAATTGCCGGAGGCTATCGGCAGCGCGATCGAGATCGGCGTCAGATAATAAACCGGCCTCCATCCGCCGAATGACCTGTGCTTCCATCAGTTGCCGGATGAGTTCAACAACCGTTAGTAAGAGGGGGGCTAAGCCAGCTTCCTTATCTTTACGAGGCGTGGCTAGGGGGGTAGATTCTGATAAATCCAGGGAAGAACTCATGGGAATTAGGAGCGACGACTTGCGGCTAATTCAGCCAGATATTGCTTTTGATAGTTCAGATAATTACTGTGCCATTCCTTAAATCGCTGTTCCCCATCCCGCACAAGCATTTGTCGATAGGTTTCGGAGGGAATATAGCGATCGCGGTGAGTGCTAACCGAGGCCCGAAAGTCCTGTTGATGGCGCAAAAAATCACTATGCCATTCCCGGAATCGCCGCTCGCCATCCCGGACGAGCATTTGCCGATAGGCTTCGGAGGAAATGGGGGGATTTTTAGCACTCATGGCGTAACCTCTGGAGCGAAGGGGACAGGGGACAGGGGTTGAGGTTAAAATTAAAAGTTAAAAGTCAAAAGTTAAAAGTAATGTGCTCGAAACTAGGTGCGATTCTCTAATTATTGGTTCGGTGTTGCCAGTTGAGTTGGCACCATTGGCGACGGGCTTCTTGGGCGAGGACTTGAGCCATCCCGGAGGCCATGCGGGCACGATCGCTGCTGCGGGTGTCTAAGCGCCGCCAACTGGGGCACGATCGAAAACTGGGAATGACACTGGCATTGGCTACATGGCGTAAGGTTTTCACAGTGATCATAGGAATTTCCAAACTTGCCAACTTACAACAGTCTAAAACCAAGATACCAGCACCCCAGAAATAGTTGAGTCTTCGATCAGACGGGACTTCCAGATAACGACAGCTGAGAGCGTGATCTCAGGTAACGACAGCCGAGACAGCTATCCCACGTCCAGTTAGGATTACCCTGAGGGTTGCGATCGGGGCGGCTCAGCTTGGGTGGGTTCAGCCATTACCCCTGCTGTTTCCGGATTCGCTGATAAGGGTATCCCACTGGCCTGTTGCAACGCCTTTAGCTGGGACTCCAATGCTGCTAAGCGTTGCTGTAACTGCTGATTTTCTGCAAGCAGGGTTTGGTTCTGGTGACTCAGGAAGGGATCGCCTTCCCACCAGTTAATCCCCATTTCCCGCGCCTTATCGACCGAGGCTACCAGCAGGCGAATGCGAATACTAAGCAACTCGGTCGAACCGACGGAGACCGAGATATCCCCCGCAATCACAATCCCCTTATCCAGTACCCGCTCTAAAATGTCCGCCAGGGTGGACCCTTGGGTGGCGGTGGCAATGGTGCGCGGGGTCGCGGTCGATGATCGGGCTTGGGTCACGGTGCTCACGTCTCAGCGTCCTCTGGGGCAACATTAACACGGTATCGTTTTTCCCCCTCCCGCGTTTCCGGCCCATCCCGGTGTTTCAGGATCTGGTCGGTTGCCAACAGGGTGCGAATCGCATCAACAACCTGGACACGGCTGAGTTTCAGTGCCTTTTCGATATCCGTTAACCGGGCCTCCCGCTGCTGGATCAGGTATTCGTAAACGGCCTGGGGGTAGTCGGGAATGGCTTCCGGTGGCACTTCTGAGTCAACCTCTGGCTCGGCCTCTGCCGCTTCCGGCGGCGCGATCGCTGTTTCCTCTGCCACGACCTCTGGTGTGGCGATCGGTGCTGGTGCAGCGGGCACAGCCGATGCTACCTTGGTTACCGGAGCCATCCGTTTGACGGCGGGTTTTGCAACGGGGGCTGGTTCTGGCTCGGTGGGGGGGGGGGTTAGGGTTTCTAGGGCGATCGCCAGCGGCTCTCCATCCAGGTCCGCATCGAGATCGTCGTCGTCGAGATCCTCATCCTCGCTATCTGTGTTGACCAGGGCGAGACCTGGCTCCTGGGGGGCTTCCAACTCCGGTGAACGTCCGGGTACCCGTGTGGCTCCGGTTTCCTGCATTGCCATTTCATTCAAGAAGTGCCACAGCAGGGTGGTGGCTTCTTCCAGGGCGGGATAGCAGGATATCGCCGCAAATGTCGCGGAAATCGGCACTGAGGGGTGTGACCGGGATCTGGTGTTCGTGGCACACCTTGGCGATCATCAGGCACGATCGCAGGCCGGAGGATTTTTCCACCTTGGCCTGGTTGCGGAAGGCTTTCACCAGTTGCACGATCGTGGCGGCACCAGGGCGATCGAGGCCCACCTTTTGCACCAGAATTTCCTGCTGGGTCAGTTCATCGGGTTCCGGAACGCTAATCGTCACCAGCCGGTCCATCAGAGCATCCTGGGTACCGTGAACGCCGCAGTATTCCTCCGGGTTCGAGGTAAAAATGCCCCGGAAGTGGGAATTCACCCGCACATACTCGCTGCGTTGGGCCGTCGGCGGCAACACCAACAGCTTTTCCTCCAGCGCCGACAGGAGCACATTGTTCACCTCCGGGCGGGAACGGTTGAACTCATCGTAGACGAGGGTAAAGCCTTCTCGGCAGGCTAGGGTTAACCGGGCATCCACCCAGGTTTGGCGCAATTCGTCTTCGAGTTTAACGACGCTGTGGATGTAGTTATCGACAACCTTTTTGCGCGTGTAGCCCGACTGGTTCCCAATCAGGTCCGAGGTTTTGAATTCATCATCGCCAAACACCAGCATGATCGGACGACCGAGCAGATCGGCCAAATGCATGGCGAGGGTGGTTTTGCCGGTGCCAGCGGGGCCACGCAGATGCACCGAAAAACCCGATTGTAAGTACCGTAGGGCGCGGGTGACCAACCGTTCGATCGACGGTGTGGTCACAAAGCCCCGCGATCGGGCTTGCAGAATGGTGGTCACGCTTGGACTCCTCCGTTGATGTAGTAAGTACGATCGCGCTGGGTGACAATGCCGCGTTCAATCAGCGATCGCAGCGCATTCACTGTTTGTACCCGACTGGCCCCCAAGGCTGCCTCGATCTGGGCCAACCGTGCCCCCTGGGAGGCTTTCAGATAATCGTAGACAGCATTGGCGGAGTCCGACTGAGCAGTGTCCGCCTGGGCGGCGGGCGGTTCCGGTTCCGGCGTTGCTTCCGAGGCGATCGCCGCTGGTTCGGGGTCTGGTGCCACTACG
>CAZHXN010000066.1:6090-23936 GCA_964536415.1 uncultured bacterium | reverse complement strand
GTAAACGCATCTACGCGGCTATCCAAAACGGCGAAGGGTATATTTCTGCCGCCCTGCTGGCCCGCTTTGATGACCTGCAAACCTTCCCACGCCTTCCGTTTGAGCCAATTACCAAGGAAACCTACGATCGCCTGTTAGCCGAAGTGCAGCAACGACGACAAACCGACGACTTCCACGCCGCCCTCCGTCGTTACGACTCCGGGTATCTCACCGAAGCTGGTCCAGCGGGCTGTGACTCGGATAAGTGTCTGCTGCCGGAACAGAAGTAGCTACGCTCATCCTCCGGGCAAGTCCCCAAACTGCTGCTGATAACGGGCTAGCAAAGCAGCCATCTCCGCCGCCCGTTGTTCAGCTTCTGCTTTGGCCCTGGCTAACACCTGGTTTTCCTCAGCCAGTTCGCGGTTTTCCGCTAAGGGGATATTAACGTATGCGATCGTGCCATCGGGTTGGTAGACCTCAGTAATGCGCCAACCACACTCGGCTAGGTCCGGCTTGGCCAAGTCCGACTCGGCTAAGTCAGTTGGGCGATCGCTCGCGATTGCAGGAGGGGGTGACGGTCGCATTGGGTATTGACTAGGTGGATGATTCTAGTTTAAGGGGTATGGAGTGGCAGTAGGATGACACCCTACCCTGCTCCCGGTTGCACCTGACTAGGCTCAGGACAGACAACCCCAAGACTGGTAAGGGAGTTGGGGATCTGCCGCGATCGCCCCCCATGACCGAAAACTCAATTACTCGGTGAAATCTCGAAAAAATTCTGAAATTAGTCCTCTGGATGCGTTACCTTGGAACTATAGTGAACTGCTTTGATAAAACTCTAGGGGAAGAAATAAAAACATGGTTAATTTAGCGAAAAACTCGATCAATTCGTCCTTTCAAGATTCGGAATTGTTGCTGTGCTATTACGCCAACCAAACACAGCAGCTACAGGTGATCAAAATCACTGACAAGCCTGATTTAAACTTTGAACGGGTGATTTTTCCGGGGCAACGCTTGATGTTCCAAGCGCCCTCCACCTCGCAGTTACAGGTGTATAGCCGCACTGCGATCGCCACGCTGACCCAGGAATCAATTCCCTGTCAAGATCTGCAAGTTAAGGCTGACTAAGATCCGAATTGAGACAGCGCTGAAAAATCCAGGGAGGGCACGGTTTGGAAAAAAGCCAGCAAGCGATCGGTGATTTTCGCTACCCCTCCCATCACATTAGATTCTACATTCAAGGGCAGAACAGGGTCATGGAGAGAAAGTCGGAGGAGGAACCATCCGGCTTCTGCTGGCGATAGGCAGCGAATCCGAATGCCTTCATAATTATTAGGCACAATTTCCCAATCGGGTTGAGTTTCCGCGAATGCTGTGAGTTTAGCAATCACTGTCTGCCCGTAGGCTTTGAAATCCTCGGTCTGGATCGTGATCCGGAATTCTTCACTGGCTGTGGGTTCCTGGAGGGGTGCAATCAGATCCGCTAACGTTTTACCTTCAAGGCGTAAGCGGGCCAGTTCAACAAGTAATTTACTCATTAAATAAGCACCGTCATCTAGAAAGTAATTTTCCCGCATGGCCGCATGACCAGAGGTTTCGATCGCCAGCCAGGATTCCTGCCCTGCTTTGTTTAAGCGTACCGCCTCGTTGATGACATTTTTATAGCCCCGCTTAAAGCGATGATGAACGCCACCTAAGTCAGTAATAAACTGGGTCAATCCCTCTGAGGTAATCGAGTCGGTGACGATCGTTGAACCAGGATGTTCGCGCAGCACGATCGCGGCCACGAGGGCAATCAGCCGATTGCGGTTCAGTTCATTCCCTTGGGCATCCACCGCCGCACTGCGATCGACATCCGTATCGAAAATAATCCCCAAATCAGCTTGATTTGCTAAAACAGCCTCCCGAATGGCGGCCATTGCCACCTTATTTTCTGGATTAGGAATGTGATTGGGAAACGTGCCATCCGGGTCGAGAAACTGGCTACCTGTGGTATTGGCTCCGAGGGGTTGCAACACCTGAGTCGCATAAAAGCCACCGGCTCCATTCCCCGCATCAACGATGATGTGTAAGCCCTTGAGCGGTTGCTCAAAATGCTGAGGGTGGTTGACTGCCGATCGCATCCACTGCACCAAGCCAGCGGCGTATACGGCCATAAAGTCGTAGGCGGTAATGGTCCCAGGGGTTACCGTTGCTTCGGCGGTCACGCCCTGGGCCGATCGCGCCAAAATATCGGTAATATCGGGCTTATCCAATCCCCCCTGGGCCGTGAAAAACTTAAAGCCATTGCGATTAAAAGGTAAATGACTGGCCGTTAGCATCACCGCCCCGTCACAGTGTAGATCTGGATGAACCGTGCTCATGAACATGGCTGGCGTTGATGCCAAACCAAAATCGTAGACCTGGCTCCCCATTGCGGTGATGCCCGTCATGAATGCCTGCATCAAGCTGGGGCCGGAAAGTCGGCTATCCCGTCCCACAGCGATCCTCAGATCGGTTGCCGCTTTCCCCTGCTGGTCGCCCAACCAGGCGACGAACGCCTGTCCTAACTGAGACGCCACGTCAGGCGTCAGGTTAACGGCCTCCTGGGGAACCCCCGCTAGGGCCACGCCCCGGATATCGGAACCGTTTTGCAGGCGTTGCCAATCGGCTAGGGACATCACGGGGGATACAGCTTGGGTCATAATTCCGCCTCAGCCGGGGTAAAGAATATGCGACAATAGCGACCAACCTTAACCCTAGACAATTTCCGGGGTAACGCCGCACCTTGTTGGAAATTCTTAATCCTTAAGTCTTGAATGTGCGATCGCTAACGTCCTCAAAAACGCCCTTAAAGAATGCCGGACTTGTCATGACTGAGCCGATTCCTCCCCTGACCCTACCCCCTGTCCAAAATGCGCCACAAGAGGGCGAGTGGCTCTTTGAGGCGCTGCACCGCTGGTTGAATGAGGAGTTTTTACCGGAACCGGTCAACCAGGACATTGCCCGTCGGGCTGCCCAGGTGTTTATGCGCCAGCGCCTAGAGGGGGAAAACGATGTCGGGTCCCTCGTGATCGCGATCGTGACGGAAATGCAGGGGTTTGACTTCTCCAAAAGTTTTTACAGCGAGTTTGCAGTGGCTAATGCGGTGAGCGATCTGTTGTTGGATAGTTTGGGCGTCGATCGCTGTTGCGGCCAGTCGTAAAGGGTTGCCAGCGGTCATTGCCCAAAGGAACGATCGCCCTTCTCGACAGCGCAGCGATCACACCCCGGAGTGCATTCACTGAGTCCATTCCGTTTCAGCCTAGCGAGTACAGCAAAACGAAAGTTTTGCAAGGAGTGAAGGGGGGCCACTCCTCCTTGGGGATGAAGCCCCAAACTCCCCTGTTGCAACATGGAGTGTTCGCTGCACTAGGCAGCACTCGATTGAGAACACCAGGCAATACCGCCCCCTAAGCTGCTAGATGCGTTTCTACCACACTGTATAGTGAGGGCGCTACGCACCCTCACCATAAACTCACGCCCCCTAAGCTGCTAGATGCGTTTCTACCACACTGGCTAGCTGATCGGTCCAGTGGTTGACAAGACCAACATCTGCTGCCTCCACCATCACCCGAATGAGTGGCTCCGTCCCAGAGGCCCGCACCAACACTCGACCGCGATCGCCCATATCGGCCTCTGCCTGTGCGATCGCCCGTTGGACGGCCTCACACTGCTGCCAATTCAGCCGCCGCTGGCGATCCACCACCCGTACATTATGTAACCGCTGCGGATAGGTTTGGAAACTGCTATCCACCATCTCATCCAGGGATTGTTCCCAGTGCTGGACGAGGGCTGCCAAATGCAACGCCGTGAGAATCCCATCCCCGGTAATGCTGTAGTGATGGCAGAGGATATGCCCCGACTGCTCACCGCCCAACATCGCTCCCTGGGCCACCATCGCCGCGAAGACATGCTGATCGCCCACGGCAGTGCGCACGAGGGTCCCCCCCTGCTGTTGCCAAGCCCGCTCAAAGCCTAGATTGGCCATGACCGTCGAGATAATCGTATTCCCTGGCAACTGTTGGGATTGACGGAGATGTTGGCCCCAGAAATAGAGAATGTAATCTCCATTAATGGCCCGTCCCTTGGCATCCACTGCCAGGGCACGATCGGCGTCGCCATCAAAAGCAAATCCTAAGTCCGCCCCGTGGGCAATCACCGTTTCTTGCAGCGTTTGCAAGTGGGTCGATCCACAGTTCACATTAATGCGATCGCCATCGGGTCGATCGTGGAGACAAATCACCTCAGCCCCCAGTCCTCGAAACACTGTCGGCGCAATATGCACCGCTGCGCCCCAGGCCAGGTCTAGGACAATCCGCATGCCTTGCAGAATGGGGACCCCCTGCGTTGTGGGCACCAAGGGGCGGTAGAGCGAATCGGTGTACTGATCCACAAGCTCCGATCGTAGATAGTGCCGCCCCCATTGATTAGACGGGGTGAATGTTGAAAGTCCATCGGTCGTCTGACCGCGCATCGCCGCTTCAATTTGAGCTTGTAGGTGAGGCGATAGCTTGGTACCCGCCGCGTCAAAGCATTTAATCCCATTATCTTCAGGGGGATTGTGGCTTGCCGAAACCATGACACCCCCGATCGCCTCGGTCATCCGGGTGAGGTGGGCCACGCCTGCGGTGGGACAAAGTCCCAAATTCCATACCTCCAGACCCGCAGCCGTGAAGCCACCGGCTAGGGCCATGACCAGCATGTCACTGGAATTGCGTGAGTCTTGACCAATAATGATCGGTCCCGTATGGGTTGCCTGGGTTTTGAGGATGTGTCCAGCCCAGAACCCTAATTGCATCGCGAGTGGAGCGGTTAAGAGTTCCCCCACATGTCCCCGTACCCCATCGGTGCCAAACAGGGGCGCATCCGGCAGAGACACTACATTCCAGGGCATAGCCGATGATAGGGATGACATAAGCGCGGTGATCGTTGTTGTTCCGTTAGCAGTTGCAGGCTGACCCGTAGACCGTTGCACCGAGGAAGCGATCATAATTCCAATCTCCACACACACAACACACGACTAGGAGCATAGCACTTCCTCCCTTGCTCAGCTTCATCCACAGCATTTGCGCAAAACTGGGCATTGGGTAGTCGGCAACGGTAAAGCTTGGGTAAATTTGGCTAATGTTGAGTGAAGTTTTCATAGAGCGCTCATTGAATTGATAGACAGCCTGTGTCGCTTCAGTGAGGGACAGGCAATTGGCTTGAGCCAATTGTTCATCAGGTGCTTCTGTCCTTCAGAGACTTGGGAAATGCTGTAGTCCCCCCTAAGTTGTCCAAATCAAAATGGCAGGCCGCTGACGCCTAACCCTGTTCCGTGTTTCTGGCGGTTGCCAAACTGGGGCGTCTATAGCGCGATCGCTTTATCGCCCAGATTGATCCCTGCCCCCTCGCCAGTCAAGTTCAGTCTCTCCCAGCCCAGATCCGGGCGCTGGCCATTGATGCACTCAAAAATGATGCACTCAAAAAAATAATCGCGAAAATAATCGCGCCATTGGGCCTCTCCCCTGGTCTAGGGTAATAAAAATCACCATACTGCTGATAGAAGGACTGCTAAGGCTGAGATTGAGGAGGGAAGCTATGTTCCTTGGCCGCAATAGATGGCAGGCTGCTGTTGCTGGGGCGTGTTTAGCCAGTGCGATCGCCACTACGCCAGTACAGGCATTTTCCCTGGGCGGATGGGACTATGCCATTGGTGCTTTTGATAATGGGACAGGGGGCAGTATTTTTGAGGTACATGGGATCGCGATTCAACCAACAGACAATCAGATAGTCGTGGCCCTCAATGCTAATATGCCGTTGACGGGGACGGGTGATCCTGTGACCCCCATAAGCTGGGGGGATCTCTTTTTCAACTTTAGCCATCTGGATAGCTTTAACGCGGCTAATGGTCAACTCTGGGGTATCCGGTTCTCGCCAGTTTCCGACTCGCTGGTTGAGGTGGGGGTTTATCGCAATGTGACGGCTCGCAATGTGACGGCCTTTAATACGGGTTTCTCAAATCTGGGGGAATACAGTGCTGCCGTCGGGGGGAATCACCAATGGGGAGATTTGCCCGCCTATGATCCCAATCCTTCTTACTTCGATGGTCAAGAAACTGGAGCATGGACGATTCTCAACTCGATCGCCACGGGAACGCGGGTGGGGGATATTCAAATGCTGAATGCTAGTACCCTGGCGGGGTTAGATTTTGGCTACTTCGGGGCCAATGGCAGTGAGACGATCGCCTTCAGTTTTGGGCGTCCCGATGACTTCGTGGGTGAATTTATCGCTAGCATCATGTTGGAATGTGCTAACGATGGTATTGTGATTCGCTCGGAAGCGGTTCCAGAACCAATGACAGTTTTGGGGTTAGGGTTGGCCGCGATCGGCTTGGGGACTTTGCAATACCAACAAAAGCGGCGATCGGACAAAGCTTGATTGGGTACTGTTCCCGCCCAGCAACGCTCCAGGGAGCGAACTGGCTGAGACCTCCCCCACAGGCTAAGATATAACGGACGCTCGTTCCCTGGCTCCCGGTTAAGCCAGATACCCCCCTGTGTTATGGACTATCAAGCATTTTTAGCGCAACTGCCCACGTTATATAACCAGTGGGGACAAGAGAGCATTACCCCAAAAACAGAGACCTTTCAAGCTATTTTAAATACCCTTTTGGGGGAAACCAGTTGTAATATTTTACAACTTTTGAATTGTGCAGTGGACTGCTTGGAGGCTGATGAAGTTTACTGTGAAGTTGGGCCAGCACAGGGGGTAACGCTCGTGGGCGCGTTGCTCAATCATCCTGATTGTGTTGCCTGGGTGATCGGTGATTTTGAGGTAAAAGACGATCCAGAAGTAGCTTTTGAAGCATTGGTTAATCAACTAGAACAATTTGGCCTAGCTGATCAGGTGCTACTGCATAGCCAGACGGTAGACAGTTTTTTTTATGAATTACGATCTTTAGATCTGTCTGAAAAAATTGGAGTTTACTATTATCGTGGGCCTTCTGACTATCGATCGCAGCTACTGGGCCTTACTTTGGTAAAAGAGTTTCTGGCTGATAAAGCTCTAATTATTGTTGACAATAGTAATTATGAGGGGGTTGAGCAAGCTATTATTGATTTCATACTATTAAATCCTGCATGTCGCAGTCTACTGAAGTTAAAAACTCGTTCTAACAAACATCCCAGTTTTTACAATGGTGTTCACATTCTAGGCAAAACGATCAATCACTTGAGTTTGTGGAAATTGAACGTCAACAACAAAAATATTTTCTCAAATATATACAACAATCTAATCGTCAGTTTATTGAAAAAAATGATCAATTAAAACAACTCTTAAAAGAAGCTGCTTCACTTCATTTTGCCGGACACTGGGTAGAAGCTGTTGAGAAATATCTAACGTATTTAGAAGAGAATGAGTTTGATGCAGAAGTCTGGCATGACCTGGGCATGACTTTCTTTAAATTACAGAACTATCATGATGCTTTGCGGGCTGTTCAAACCTCGCTCAACCTTGATGATGCTTCACCCCTCAAACACTATAGCCTGGGTTTGATTTTGCAGCATAGTGGTCAGATAGATGAGGCGATCGCGGCGTATTATCAAGCACTTCAACGTGATCCCAATATGATTGATGCCTATAATAATATTGGCACTTTACTGATGCGGCAAGAGCGCTTAAGCGAAGCTGAGGCAATCTATCGACAGGCTACAGTGATTAAACCCGATCACTTTGGCGCTTATCTGAACCTGGGAAATATTGCCTTTGTTGTGGAAGATTACGACGCCGCGATCGCCGCTTATGAAACTGCACTGCGCTGCAAACCTGGCTATCCTGACACTTTAATGAATCTGGCGATCACGCTAGAGAAAAAAGGTGATACTCAACAGGCTAATTTATATTTTGCCCAAGCCTATCAGGCATTAGGAGATTCCCAATCCGTTACCCAATATTACCAACAGTATCTCAGTCTCGTAACCGATCCCGCAGCGGTTTCTCCTAATATTTATCTTGAGCTTGCAGAGGCTTATAAACTATTAAATTTATTCCCGGAGGCGATCGCAATCTGTCAGCAGGGGGAACAATACTATCCGGATAACCCAGAATTTCCCCTGAAACTGGTCCACATTTTGCAACACGCTGGCTGTACCCAAGAGGCTATCCAAACTGCCCGAAATGCTTCAGTAAAATTTCCCAATCATCTTTTTCTGAAGTTAGCGATCGGGCTTACCTTGCCCATTCTATATGAGTCTGAAGCTGAAATTAGGACTTATCGGGAACACTTTACTGCATCCCTTACCCAATTAGTTACCCAGACTCCTCTGGCAACATCTGAGGATTGCCGAAAAGCCCTGGCAAGCCTTGGACGAAGCACTACTTTTCTCTTGCAATATCAGGGAAAAAATGATCGTGATCTGCAACGCATGTATGGCGAGTTTGTCCATCGCGTGATGGTTGCTAATTACCCGCAATGGTCACAGCCCCTTCCTTTACCTCCCCTTAGCCCTGGTTGCCGTCTCCGTGTCGGTTACATTTCCGATTGTCTGCGCTTCCATACAGTCGGTCAACTGTTTTTAGGTTGGCTTAAATATGCCGATCACCAAAGGTTTGAGATCTATTGTTATCATCTCAACTCAATTCAAGATCAAAATGCTCAAAAGTATCGACTATATAGCCATACCTTTCACCATACCCCCAATAACTTAGAAGCCGTTTGCCAGCAAATCATTAACGATCGCCTCCACATTCTCGTTTTTCTAGATCTGGGTATGTATCCGCTGGCGACTCAGATTGCCGCCTTGCGGCTAGCCCCAATCCAGTGTTTGACCTGGGGCCATCCGATTACTTCTGGCTTACCTACGATCGACTATTTCTTGAGTAGTGATCTCATGGAGCCAGAGGATGGGGATGAACATTATACGGAACAACTGGTTCGCCTGCCTAATATTAGTATCGCCTACGATAAACCCATTGTCCCTGATGTTGAAAATCCCCGTGCTGAATTTGGATTTGCGGATCAGGAGATTGTGTATCTCTCTTGCCAATCGTTATTTAAATATTTACCTCAATATGATTTTATTTTTCCCGCGATCGCGCAGCAAGTAAAACAGGCTCGTTTTGCCTTTTTATCCCACGGCAGTCAGCATATTACTGATAAATTGCGGGAACGTCTCTATCGGATCTTTAAGGAATTCAATTTAGATTATGAGGAATTTTGTACTATTTTGCCGCGTTTAAATCATCAAGCTTACCTACGGCTGAATTTAGCGGCTGATATTTTTCTCGATACGTTGAGTTGGTCTGGAGGAAATACCACGCTAGAGGCGATCGCCTGTGGGTTACCGGTGGTGACCTGTCCGGGTGAATTTATGCGGGGACGCCATGCCTACGGGATTTTGCGGCAAATGGGGGTGACGGCCACGATCGCCCATAATGAATCGGAATATATTGAAATTGCAGTGCGCTTAGGCCTGGATGTGGCGTGGCGGGCGGAAATCTGTCAGCAAATGCAAGCCGCTCAGGCGCAGTTATATGAAGATGCCACCTGTGTGCGGGCCTTGGAGGATTTTTATTGGCAAGTGACGGGGCTATGACCTGGACCTTTGAGGAACCACCTAGACACCAAGAACACTCAGTCACACTCAGTCACACAAGGATCTTGGTGTTGCTTCGTGTCCTTAGTGCTTGAGTGGTGAACCTACCTTTCTACTACTCTGTAACCCCGATCGCGGCCATACCCAGCTTCTGTGCCCGATCCTCCGCCTCCGCCATCACCGTGGCCAACGACTCCAACAACTCACCAGGATGTTTCTCCAGCACCCGCGTTGACAGGGAAACCCGACCTTTCCACTCATCCAAATCCACAATCACTGCCTTGATCGTTTGGCCAATTTCAAACAGCACGGGCAGGGAGGCAATATAGGTCTGACTGATTTGCTTAATGTGCAGGAGGGCGGTGGTGCCGCCAATATCTACAAACAAGCCATAGGGTTTAATGCTGACGATCGTGCCTTCTACCAATTGGCCGATCGCAAGTCGGCTGATGTTGGCTGATCGCGAGGCCAAGCGTTCCGAAAGGACCAGTTTTTTCACCTCTGGGTCCACCGTGAGGAACGTCACGGTTAAACTTTGGCCCACGAAGGTTTCCAACTCATCTCGCAGGCTCAGGTGCGATCGGGGAATAAACCCCCGTAGGCCCTGGGCATCCACAATCAAACCGCCCTTATTCGTGCCCGTTACCCGCACGGTGATTGTCTGGTTGTTGGCCTGTAACGCTAGGAGAGCATCCCAGGCTTGTTTCAGGGCTAATTGGCGCAGCGACAACATGACCTGACCATCCGCATTCTGTTCCCGGATGATCAGGAATTCCCGTTCTTCCTGGAGCGGCAAGAGTTGGGTCAAATCCGCTGTAGCGCTAAGGGCGGCCTCCTGACGGGGCAGAAAAGCGAGGGACTTAGCTCCGATATCAACGTAAACCCCATCTGGCTCGTGGCTATAGATTTTCCCCCGGATGGTTTGCCCTTTCTGGAACTGGTAGTCATGCTGCTCTAGGGCCTTGGCGAAGTCTTCCATCGAAAATTCGGCAACAGCAGACTGGGGGCGGGGTGATTTGGAACTCATGATCTATGAATGAACGTGCAAATATAGCAAATATAACGAAATGATCGAATCTGCAGGGCGGGAACGGTTACCCTGATGGCAATCCTGCTACTTCACTTTACTGTTTTTTCCTCAGAAGTAGGCATATCGGATTGGAAGTATCCAGTTTGGCCATTTCCCCCATCCTCCAAGCTACGGCCTTACTGCCGCGGCGATCGCCTAGCAAATTGGCCTGGTGGGGGAGCTTGCGGCAGATCTTGAAATATCGCACGGGCCTCGTGTTTCCATCCTCATCCACGGCGCTGACCCAGCCGTCTGGCGATCTATCGGCAAGCCACCACGATGACCCTGGCAGCGATCGTGGCCTGTCAGGTGGGCAATTGGTTCGCCTGTCGCTTCTCCTGGGCAGACGCGACACGAACAGCGTGGACTGACCTTTGGCACCTTTCCTGGCGTCAGAATCCCCTTTTGTGGATTGGGATTGGCGTGGAATGCCTTGCCCTCTGGGCATTTATCTATATTCCCCCCTTACGCCAGGTCTTTGGCACCGCCCCATTAACGGCTGAGCAATGGTTGTTGCTGCTCCTGTGTCCCGGTTTGATGGTGGTGGCGGCGGGACGGAAAAGGGTGGTTAGTCGTTTACAACGCGCTTTAGAACCTGCTAAGAAGGGTGCCTAACCGCGTCGGCATTCAAACCCCGCTCGCCTAACCGTCTTCAGCCAGAAGCGTATGAACTTGGGCCAGTAGACTATCCAGTGTATAGGGTTTGGCTAAAAAGACCATCGCACCAGCGGCTAGGGCAGGTTCCCGCTGGGTGGGCAGCCCACTAATGGCAATGATCTTAACTTGGGGGTTAATGGCCTTCAGGTGTTGGATTAAGGTAATGCCATCCATATCAGGCATCGTGATGTCCAGGATAACCAGGCTGATCGCTGCTTGATGTTGCGTGTAGAGATCGATCGCACTCGACCCATCGCTGACTGCCAACACCCGATAGTGATAGTGCGTCAGCAGGGTTTGGGTCGTTGTCCGCACGTCTAGATCATCATCGATAACCAGCACGGATTCACCTGGTCCCTCGTTGGGGGGAGCCTCTGGGTTAGGACTGGGGTTAGTCTGGGGGGCTGGTGCATTCGGACAGTCTGGCTGCCGAAGAATCGGTAGGTATACCTTCACCTGGGTGCCCTGGCCAACTTCGCTGAAGACCTGGATAAACCCACCATACCCCTTGATAATGCCCAGCACGATCGCGAGGCCCAGGCCGGTGCCTTGCCCTGGTGCCTTGGTGGTGAAGAAGGGATCAAAGATGCGGGGCTGAATGGTTGGGGGAATGCCCACCCCCGTATCCGCGATCGTCACAACGACGTACTCACCCACTGCTGCATCCAGGTGAGCCTGGGCTAGGGCCGCGTCAACCCGACAGGGTGCCAGAGAAATAGACAGGGTTCCCCCAGTCGGCATGGCGTCACAGGCATTGACACAGAGATTCATAAACACTTGGTGGAGGTGCATGGTATTGGCCGCCACGAGCCAGGGGGCTGGGTCAGGTAAGGTTGCTTGTAGGGCGATCGTATCAGGGACCGTTTGTTGGAGCAGCCGCAGTACCTCCTGGAGGAGAGAGCCAATGGCGATCGGGCTGCGCTCGTCGTCGGTACCGCGCGTAAAGGTAAGGATTTGTTTGATCATCCCTGCCCCCCGCTTGGCGCTGTCTTCGAGCACCTGCAACATTTCCTGAAACTGTGGCTCCAGGTTGGGCAATTGCAACTGCAAGAGCTTAGAGATAGCCAAAACTGGTGTGAGGATGTTATTCAAATCATGGGCAATCCCACTGGCCAGGATGCCTAAACTTTCGAGACGTTGGGCTTGATAGGACTGGGTCTCCAGGAATTTCCTGTCCGTAATATCCGTTGAAATTCCGCAGACAGCATAGGGCCTACCCTCCGCATCCCAGAGGGGAAACTTAACAGCGAGGTAGCTGCGCGACCGACCATCGGGATCATGGACACTTTCTTCAACCTGGAGACGTTGACCGGTCTCCAGGACCATCCGGTTATGGGCTGCCAGGCTATCCACATCCTCTGGTGGCCAAAAGTCCTCAAGACGCTTACCCAGTAGCGCTGGCAGCGGGGTTCGATGCAGTTGGGCACACATCTGGTTCGCCAACAGGAATCGGTTTTGGGCATCCAATACATAGATGGCGGCAGGCGAGTTATCCAAAATCATTTGGAGCCGTTGTTCACTCTCGCGCAGCGCCTGCTCGGCCTGTTTGCGATCAGTAATATCCATGACAAAGCCCTCTAAATAGAGGAGCTTGCCATCGTCAGCATACACCCCCTGCCCCCGTCCCCATACCCATTTTTCCTCACCCGATCGGGTCACTATCCGATATTCGCATTCGTAAGGTTGGTGACTTTCAACCGCCTGTTGTATCCGATCCCAGACCCAATCCCGATCATCGGGATGCATTTCCTGGCCACAGGAGGTTGTCCGATAACGGAGATAGTCGGCTTGATGATAACCTGTGATCTCAAAGACGCCTTCGCTGACAAATTCTGGGGTAAAGCTGAGATCATTGGCAACGCGGTAGACATAACCGGGCAAGTTGTTGATTAAGGTTGAAAGTTTGCGTTCACTTTCCTGTAAGCTCAGGACCGCTTGTTGGCGCTCTACTTCATGGCGTTTTCGTTCGCTCACATCTCGCATAATCAAAAGATGACGACCGAGCACAAAGTTGGCGATCGCGCTGACGTGAACATCGCGAACGGTGCCATCCGGGCGCATCAGCCGCAACTCATCTGATAATTGTCCCTGTTGCTGCAAGGTGTTCCATGCCTGTTGAATATCTGCCTCTGATTCTGCAAAGTGAGTGACCCGCGATCGCAAAATTTCTCGCCTTGAGGCACCCAATAACCGACAGGCTGCGGGATTAACATCGAGATAGTGACCGTTGTCATCGGCAATGGCAATCGCATCAAGGGCGTGTTCAAACAAGGCTTGCCACTGATCCCGTTGCTGCTGTAAGGTTTGGTTGGCTGCTAGCAATTCAGCCGTGCGCTTTTTGACCCGCTGTTCCAGTTCATCATGGGCCGCTTTCAGTTGTTGCCGCTCCCAGGCAATCGTTTGATAGGCAACCTCTAATTCCTGATGCTTTTGCTCTAACTCAGCCTGAGCTGATCGCAGTTGCTCCAGGGTTTTGCGTAATTCTTCATTAACCGCATTCAACTCAGCTACCTGAGGCAAGGTAGGTTGCTCCGATCCTTTTGGCGTTGGTGGGGAGGCGTAGAGGGGATTTAATTGATAGCCAACCTTATAAAGGGTCTTAATAAAATCTTTGGGCGCACCCAATGCCGTGAGTTTGCGTCGTAATTTTTTAATATGCGATCGCACAACATCTTCGCCTGGTGCTTCCAGGGAAGTCCAAACATGATCCAAAATAACGCTGGCACTGAGAGCTTGTTGAGGTTTGCGTAGAAACAATTCCAAAATACCATATTCTTTGGGTGAAACGGTGACCAAATGGGTGCCGTAGGCCACCTTACGAGTACTGGGATCAATCGATAATTGTCCCCAACTTAAAATAGTTTGATGGGTAACAGTGCTCCGGCGCAACAAAGCTTGCACGCGAGCAATCAATTCTTCTGGATCAAACGGCTTAACAACATAATCATCAGCCCCAGCATTGAGTGCTATTGCTTTTGTATGGCTTGCTCCTTGACCTGTTAATAATAGAATAGGACTTTGATGACCCTGCGCACGAAATTCTTTACATAGACTAATGCCATCCAATTTAGGAAGCATAATATCTAACAGGAAAAGATCATAATCATAGGCATCTGCCATTTGCAGGCCTTCATCTCCATCACAAGCGATATCAGCAGCATAGTTATAGCTCGTCAGCAAAATCTTCAAA
This sequence comes from uncultured bacterium, assembly GCA_964536415.1. Taxonomy (GTDB): domain Bacteria; phylum Cyanobacteriota; class Cyanobacteriia; order B231; family B231; genus Trichothermofontia. Next base: position 9,445 of record CAZHXN010000066.1, on the reverse strand, counting down.
GTTTTAGCAACTGTTTTGTCATCCTCTACGATCAAAATCTTCATCTTCTTGTCCAAATTTATTCACTGATTAACTATTTGGGGGAAAATTCCTTCTGATTGCTACTAATTAAGCATCCCACTATCTTTTAAGACATCATCTTGGATTCATAAGTATCTTCAATGAAAATTGTCAATTAAACTGTCAATAAATAAAAGAAGCTTGATTAGATATCATTAACCCAAAAATATGATCCTTAGCACAATGCATCCAGAATCAACTTCTCCTCAATCAATACGGTAATAGCATATTCTAATGGCATATACTAGCGATCGATACAGTTCCTTAAAACGGCTATTTTGTTCTCTAAAATTAATAGATGGCTGCTATTAATTAGCAACAAACTATCGTGTGCCGAACTATACCTATCTCATAGGTGTCTAGGGAAATTCATATCTGGCTTTTATCAGATATGTAATTCTTTTGGTTCCGGTAGTGAAATTACCGGAACCCAGGTTTAAGATTATTAATTGAGGGGTTCTTGTGCCAGTGTAGAGATCATGCAAGCACAAAGATCTCAATCACATCTACTTGAGGTGATTGTCACACGATAACCTGACGTGGTTTTCAAAGCTGGGTGTGAAGATGTTCCCACTGTTGGGCCACCTGCCCCTCCCGCAGTAACTGCTTGGCTAAGGCTATTCCGGCACTCAAGCTGGTGCACGCTCCCGCCTGCCAGAGGTAAAATCCCGCATTCCACCGACAGGCTGAGGCCATCTCGTTGTTTTCGCCCTGAAGTACGCCCTTTGCCTGGGCTGCCCACTCGGACAGGGTAGTATAGGGCAGTTCAGGACCGGCCATGCCATAGTCGCGGGGATGGAGCAGCAGTCGCTCAGGTTCAGATCCTGGTTTGCCTGTGGCCGCAATCCCGGTGCGCTGGCGCGGCAGGTCACAACTCCCCTCCAGTCCTTTCACCGTCACTAACCGTTCACACCCCCGCAGAGCCAAGGTTTCCCAAAAGCGGCTTTCGGTAGGCGGGTGGACAAAACCAGCCACGATCGTCGCTGGCCCGCGATAGGGACACCAGATCAACTCAACGGTTGCCAGGGGAGGCCGCTTCCCAATCTGATCCCGATAGGTGACCAAGCCATCCGCGAGGGGAAAATGATCGGGCAGGTACAGCAAAGCCAGACGGGTTGTGGCCAAAGTCTCCTGCACCTGGGCCAAATTCAAGCCGGTCCAGTCTACCCCTAGCGCTTGCCAGAGATCCACTAGGGGTACCCCATACTTTGTGGGCATCTGGCGTCCCCCATGCAGAAGCACCGGACACCCTGCCGCACTGAGGATCAAACTGGTCAACGGACTCAAAGGAGCCGTGCGCGATCGCCCATCGTAGGGCGAACCAAATATCATGACCGGATAGTCCGCCGCGATCGCAGCTAGGGCTGGCCCCAGGGCGTCGTAGGCATCCAGCATCCCGGCCAACTCATCCGGGGTCGGGCGTTTAATCCGGTGGGCAATCAAGAATGCACCAATCTGGGCCGGGGTAGCTTCCTGACGCAACATCAGCTCGGTGGCCAAACGGGCTTCCTCCCGGCTGAGGGATTGGCTCGTGTGTTCGCCACTGCCAATCTTACGCAACCAGTCCCGAAATACCTGGCTCATACCAATACCCCAGGGCCAACGCCACACTCAGTCCCAAATACACGGTTTTAAACGACTGTCTTAAACGATTGTTCTAATATCCTACGGCGGCGGGTAAACGCGTCAGCTTGCGATCGGGGATTAATTGTTGAGCCAGTTCCCGAAAATGGCGAATGGGGGGAATCTGCAAGCGATCGTGGGTGGTCACCAACACGACTTCGCGACTGAGGATGGGGGCTGCCGTGGGCCGAATTGTCAGGGTAGGGTCCTGGCTAGCCTCCAGCAGCGCGGAATGGGGTAACAGGGCGATCGCGCGTCCCTGGCGCACAATCCCCCGAAAAGCATCCAGGGTGTTCAGTTCCAAAACGGCATTCAGGGTGAGGTCCTGACGTTGAAATTGCTCCTGTACCAGCCGCTGCATCCCGTAGCCATCCTTAAAGACTACCTGGGGATGGGCAGCCAGCGCCGACCAGGGAACCTGAGCATACTCACTTAGGGGATGGCTAGTCGCCATCAACACCTCAATCGGTTCGATCAACAGGGAATCGACCACCATCTCCGGCGTGGCCGTTAGGAACCGATTATTCATAACGATCGCGAGATCCACGAGGCCATCCCGCAGCACCTTGAGAGCACGATCGCTCCCTAGGGAGGTGACCCGCAGTTGCACGTGGGGATAGTCGCAGCAGAATTGTTCAATGACCGGCGGCAAATGCTGACTACAGACCGACCCAATCACCGCGATACATAATTCCGGCTGTTGCCCCGTCAACAGTTCGGCGATCGTTTGGGTGGCACTGGCCCACTCCTGACAGATTTTCTGGGCGCGAGGTAGAACCTGTTCCCCCGCGACGGTCAGCTTTGCCTGGGGACCACGATGGACCAGCGGTGTACCCAGGGTGGCCTCAAGGGCCTGGAGTTGGCGGCTAATTGTAGATTGGGCCACCCCGCACTGCTGGGCTGCTTTCTGAAAACTCCCGGTCGCAGCGATCGCCAGAAACGCTTGCAACTGCTCTAAGCGCATAATCCCCTCTTGACCCCAGCCATCCTCGTCCGCCAGTACCGATTGCCAGTAACGACAGGCATTAACCCATACGATCGCTAGACTAGAAGAAGTTGGGGGGCAGATTTGTATCTCCCAGCACAAGACCCGATCCATCAAAATTCAGGTTTTCTCAATCATTGATCTGCATTATCTTCACATTCAGCCAACGGCAGGGGGCAAGATGACGACTCATACTGATGAACCAACCTTACGGGATATTGCCGAATTTTGTTAAGGCGGTATTGCCCGTTGCCAGGAAGCTACAGCCAGCGAGCTAGTCGGCGGGGGTGTAGAGCTTGGCTCGATCCAGTTGCTTCAGGGCGGTGAGTAGATGCAGCCGACAGCGATCGCTCGCGTGGGCGAGGTGTTGCTGGAGGGGAGCAATCGCGGGGGTATGGCCTAAATGGGCAAGGCTTAGGGCGATCACCGGCAAGATTTCTTGATCGTAAGACGGTTGGCCAGCCGGATAGTTGGTCGTGGTCAGTAGGCGCAGCAAAATCGCCGCCGCCTGGGCCTTGGCTGCTGCCGTTTCCACCTGCCCCAGCAGACGAGCAATTTCCTGGCTCACCGCGATCCGATCCAGGGGGGGCAGGCCCACGGTCGCCGACGAGGTATCCAGGACATAGGTCTCCAGGGCGGCCAGAGCTGGTTCACTGGCAATTCGGGCCAGTTCGCGGACGATCGTCA
>CAZHXN010000066.1:0-6080 GCA_964536415.1 uncultured bacterium | reverse complement strand
CGCGCCAAGGGTAATGGTTGAAATAAACCTGCCGTCAGGACCTCGACTGCTGCTGGCGTTCCCAACCGTCCCAGGGCGATCGCAGCCTCTTGAGCCACCGCTGGCTCCCCGGTCAACAAATGGGTTTGCAAGGCGGTGACCAGTGGTGCCTCCGGTAGCTGGGAAGCCTGTAGGCCAGCTGCAATGACTGCAACCCGTTGCACCTGGGGGTCGGGATCAGCAAGGGCAGGTATGATAATCTCGGCCAGGTTCGGCACTGGCAGCCGACTGAGCGCATCGATCGCCATCATCCGGATCGCTGGATCGGGGTCAGCGGTGACCGACAGGAGCAAATTGATCGCGGCGGGGGTTTGCAGGTGGGCCAGGGTTTGGACGGCATAGCGACGGGTGCTAGGCGATCGTAAGAGTTCGGCTAATCGAGGAAGGACGATCACCCCCAGCTTCCCCAAGGCCAAGGCTGCCATACTAGCAACGTCGGCATCGGGTGTGGTTTGCAGCAGGTTGATCAAGGCTACGCCTGCCGCCGGATCCTGCATCTCACCCAGAATCCGGACAATAAACCAGGGCAGATCCCAGTCGGCCTCGTCGTCATCGGCCCAGCCAATGCTGGCCAAGCGGTGCACCAGCGGCGCGATCGCCATTTTGCCTAACGCTGGGATGAGCTTCGCCACCTGCCAGCGGGTTTGGAAGTCTCCCTGATCGAGCAGGTCCAGGGCGAGATCCAGAACCGTCGCGGCGGTGGGGGCCGCGATTGCAGTCACCGCGCTACTGCTAGAGGCCGTTACCCGGACTCGCCCCCCTGACGCAAGTTGCACCAATTGCTGATAGAGGCGCCGACAGTCACCCGGCGGGAGGGTCAAGGTGCAGTGAGACCGATGGCTGTCGGCAAAATCCTGGGGCAAGGCAGTCAGGTTGGCACGTGGGGTCATAGCCAGGTGGGATGGCAGTTCCCCCAACTTATCAAGGCTTGCCCGTCATGGCTAGCATCTGCCATGCAATTTTTGCATCTTTCTAATGCAGTTTGATCATCAATTTTATCTTTTTGTAAATCAGGCTACCTAATACTCAATTGATTCCACCTAGGGTAACCCTATCACCCGCTTTGTGCAGTTCAGCCATTTGGGTGCGGGCAGTATCCCTATTGATTTACTACGGCCTCTTAAAAGGGGGAAACCTTCGTGACCCAAACTACCCTTCCCAAACTCATCCAACAGACTACCCAGAATAAATTTGAGCGGTTTAAAGCGGAAAAGGATGGCCTCGCCGTTAAAGCAGAATTAGGTCACTTTGCCCAAATCGGCTGGGAAGCGATCGATCCTACCGATCGCGAACAACGTCTGAAGTGGCTGGGAATTTTCTTCCGGCCGGTCACGCCTGGTCAATTTATGCTACGGATGCGGACGCCCAGTGGTATCCTTACTAGCCCGCAATTACGGACCTTTGGTGAGATTTTGCAACGCTATGGGGAGGATGGCAGCGCCGACATTACTACCCGTCAAAATATCCAATTACGCGGCATTCGCATTGAAGATATTGCCGATATTTTTCAACGCTTCGATCGCGTGGGTTTGACTAGTGTTCAATCGGGGATGGATAATGTTCGCAACATTACCGGATCACCCGTAGCCGGATTAGATGCGAATGAGTTGATCGATACCCGATCGCTGATTCAGCAAGTGCAGGACATGATCACCAATCATGGCCAGGGCAATCCGGAATTCTCCAATCTGCCACGCAAGTTTAACATCGCGATCGAAGGGGGACGGGACAATTCCGTTCATGCCGAGATTAACGATCTTGCCTTTGTCCCGGCCTATCGGGAAGGCATCCTGGGGTTCAATATCCTGGTGGGGGGCTTCTTTTCCGCCAAGCGTTGTGCAGCCGCCATTCCCCTAAATGCTTGGGTTTATCCTGATAAAGAAGTGGTGGAAGTCTGCCGTGCGATCCTCAGTGTCTATCGGGATCATGGACTGCGAGCCAATCGCCAGAAGGCTCGGTTAATGTGGCTGATCGATGAATGGGGTATCGATCGCTTTCGCGCGGAAGTGGAAGCGTGGTTGCAACGACCGCTGCTGTCGGCGGCCCCCCAGGATGCGATCGACTGGGAAAAGCGGGATCACATTGGCATCCATCGTCAAAAACAACCGGGTTTTTTCTACGTGGGGCTACATGTCCCCGTGGGCCGTTTAGATGCGGCAGCATTTTTTGAACTAGCCCGCTTGGCGGAGGTCTATGGCAGTGGCGAAGTGCGGCTGACCGTAGAGCAAAATGTGATTATCCCGAATATTCCCGAAGCCAGCCTGCCAATTTTCCTCGGAGAACCCCTACTCCAACGGTTTTCGGTGGAACCGGCTCCCCTCACCCGGCGATTGGTTTCCTGTACCGGCGCACAGTTTTGCAACTTTGCCCTGATTGAAACCAAAAGTCGCGCCCTTGAAATGATTCGCGCTCTTGAAGCGGAGTTAAACCTTCCCCAAGGGGTGCGTATTCACTGGACCGGTTGCCCCAACTCCTGCGGCCAACCACAAGTAGCCGATATTGGCCTGATGGGAACCAAGGTCCGCAAGAACGGCCAAACCTTGGAAGGGGTCGATATTTATATGGGCGGCAAGGGCGGCAAGGATGCCCGGCTTGGTGAACTCGTCATGAAGGGGATTGCCTGTGAGGATCTGCAACCCGTCCTGCGATCGCTCCTGATCGAACATTTCGGCGCGACCCCCCGCTAGTGCCGCTTCACTCACATATTCGCGGCCATTTCCTAACCACATGCCTAATTTTCAATCCATCCCGAACTACCCACTATGTCACAGTATTCTCGTCGCAAGTTTTTGGTTACGGCTGGCGCAACGACCCTGGGCACGTTTTTAATGCACAGTTGCAGTGGCTCGACTACCTCTAGCAGTACGTCTACAACGGATACCACCTCACCCTCCCCTAGCGCCTCTCCCGCTGCCAGTGTGGCAACCACCGATACCCCGGAAGTGACGACGGCAAAACTAGGGTTTATTGCCCTCACCGATGCCGCTCCGCTGATCATTGCCAAAGAAAAGGGGTTGTTTGCCAAGTATGGGATGCCCGATGTGGAAGTGGCTAAACAAGCGTCCTGGGGAGCCACTCGTGATAACCTGGTGCTTGGCTCTGGGGGCGGTGGCATTGATGGTGCCCACATCCTGACACCGATGCCTTATCTAATCTCGGCTGGGACCGTCACCGATGGCAAGAAGGTGCCAATGTACATCCTGGCCCGGTTGAACACGAACGGTCAGGGGATTTCTGTAGCCAATACCTATAAGGATCTCAAAGTTGGCACCAATAGTACGCCACTCAAGGAAGCCTTTGGCAAGGCCAAATCGACCGGCAAGGAAGTCAAGTGTGCGGTGACATTTCCCGGTGGCACCCATGATCTGTGGATGCGCTACTGGTTAGCTGCCGGGGGCATTGATCCGAATCAGGATGTTTCGACGATCGTGGTGCCTCCCCCCCAAATGGTGGCCAACATGAAGGTGGGGAGTATGGAAGCCTTCTGCGTGGGTGAACCTTGGAATGCGCAGTTGGTGAGCCAGAATTTGGGTTACACGGCCTTAACCACGGGTGAACTCTGGCAGGACCACCCGGAAAAGGCCCTAGGGATGCGGGCGGATTGGGTGGACAAGCATCCCAAGGCAACCAAAGCCCTGTTGATGGCGGTACAGGAAGCCCAAATGTGGTGCGACAAGCCGGAAAACAAGGAAGAAATGTGCGAGATTCTCGCGAAGCGGGAGTGGTTCAAGGTACCCAAGGAGGATATTTTGGGTCGTGCCAAGGGCACGATCGACTATGGCAATGGCCGGGTCGTAGAAAACAACCCCTACCTGATGAAATTCTGGTCGGACTATGCCTCCTATCCCTTCAAGAGTCATGACCTCTGGTTCCTGACCGAGAATATTCGCTGGGGGTATCTGCCTCCAGATACGGATACGAAGGCACTGGTGGATGCAGTGAACCGGGAAGATCTCTGGCGCGAGGCGGCGCAAGCCCTCAATGTCCCAGCAACTGATATTCCCAGTGGGACTTCGCGGGGGGTGGAAACGTTCTTTGATGGGGTGAAGTTTGACCCGGAAAATCCCCAGGCGTATCTGGATAGTCTCAAGATTAAAAAGGTCTAGCGTCCCCCTGGAAGATAGACCGTTTGGGCTGCCTGCGCGAACGGTCCTATTCTCAATTAGCAGTTGTCGGTTGGTGTCGAGTTGGTGAGACCTAACCCGCTGGTTAGCTGTTCTGGTTGGTTGCCACAGCTTTGGACCGGACCTACCAAATTTAGGCAGATTCCTAGGGTTGGGCGGGTTGCGAGAGATTTTTGGTTTGCAGCCAAGCTTTTGGTACAACCGGCCCCTACAAAGCTTCGATCTCTACTCACAATTTAGCAATTCTCCTGTTTGCTTACTCCTGTCTCCTCTTTTCTATTTCCTCTCTTTTATTTCCTAACTATGGCTATTAGTACGGTTCGATCGCAATCTCCTTTGCCCCGGTGGCTAGCCCGGATTCTTGTTAATCTAAACAAACGCAGCAAACAGTGGCTCCTGTCTGCTAGTGCCATTTTTGTTTTCCTCGTGATCTGGCAGATCATCTGTTCGGGCGAAGATTCACCGCTGCCGCCGCCGACTAAGGTCCTTCAGGAAACTTGGGAACTCATTATTAATCCGTTTTTTGACAATGGCGGTACTGATAAGGGGTTATTCTGGCAAATCCTCGCTAGCTTGCGGCGGGTGGCGATCGGGTTTTCCCTAGCGGCTGTAGTAGGAGTTAGTATCGGGGTTTTGATTGGCAGCAATCAGCTCCTTTACGGAGCTGTTGATCCGATTTTTCAGGTATTGCGAACGGTGCCCCCCCTGGCCTGGTTGCCCATTTCGTTGGCCGCGTTGAAAGATAATGAACCGGCTGCAATTTTTGTGATTTTTATTACGGCAATTTGGCCAATTATGATCAATACGGCGGTGGGGGTCCAACAGGTTCCTCAGGATTACAAAAATGTCTCGCAGGTCTTGCAATTGTCGCGCTTGGAATATCTGAGCAATATCTTGCTGCCCGCAACGGTTCCCTATGTGTTCACAGGGTTACGCATTGGGATTGGTTTGTCCTGGCTGGCGATCGTAGCAGCAGAGATGCTCATTGGGGGCGTGGGGATTGGCTTCTTTATCTGGGATGCCTGGAATAGTTCTCTCATCAGTGAGATTATTATCGCACTGATTTATGTCGGGATTGTCGGCCTCTTACTGGATAAGTTAGTGGGCTTCATTGGCAAACTTTTCACATCAGGAGGACAGCAGTAATCATGGTTGCCTTTCTCGAAATCGATCACGTTGATAAGATTTTCCCCTTGGCAGATGGGGGACGCTATGTCGCGATCGAAAATGTTAGCTTCAGGCTCCAGCAGGGCGAGTTTGTCTCCCTGATTGGGCACTCGGGCTGTGGCAAATCGACACTGTTGAATATGGTGGCGGGTTTGGAGCGCCCGACTGTTGGCGGGGTGATTCTGGAGGGGCGCGAGGTTTGCAAACCTGGTCCCGATCGCATGGTGGTGTTCCAAAACTATGCCCTTCTCCCCTGGAAAACCGTGCGCCAAAATATTGCCCTGGCGGTGAACTCGGTGTTGCGCCATTTACCCAAGGGAGAACGGCGGGGTGTGGTGGAGGCAGCCCTGGATTTAGTGCATCTGCGGCCAGCGGCGGATAAGTACCCGGCCCAGCTATCGGGGGGGATGAAACAGCGGGTGGCGATCGCCCGTGCCCTGGCCCTGCGGCCCAAGGTGTTGCTGCTGGATGAACCTTTTGGTGCCCTTGATGCCCTCACCCGTGGCAATTTGCAAGCCCAGTTGATGCAGATCTGCCAGGAATCCCAAGTGACCTGCCTGATGGTGACCCACGATGTGGATGAAGCCCTGTTGCTTTCCGATCGGGTCATCATGCTCACCAATGGTCCGAGTGCCCACATTGGCCAAATTCTGGAGGTGGATATTCCCCGCCCCCGTCATCGCCTAGCGGTGGTTGAGCACCCCAGCTACTACAGCCTGCGCAGCGATATCGTCTATTTTCTGGATCAGC
>CAZHXN010000065.1:0-24159 GCA_964536415.1 uncultured bacterium | reverse complement strand
GGGGGGAGACGCGACGGGCAGAGGACTTTCGCCAGGTGCCGACTGTTGATTTAACCAAAACCGAATCCCTAAACTAGCCACAACGACGAGGACTAGCCCCCCAATAATTAACCCTAGCTTACGAATGTACCAGGGTTGGGCGGTCGCTTCGGTTTCCAGATCTTCAGTTTCGTCTGCGATCGCGGCGTCTTCGTCCGTTTCTTCTAATCCTTCGATGTCATCGGTATAGTTATCCGCCAGATCTCCAAATTCATCGTCCTGCTCGTTTTCCCGACCTAACCCAAATGCGGCAAAGTCTGCTGGGATCTCGGTAGCACTGGGACCAGCCCCGCTCCCATTGGTGTCACGCCCATCCCGCCATCCTTCACCCAACGGTTCACTGGCGGCCCGATCACTCAGGTCCAGCGGGGATACTTCTGCCTCGTCAGATGCGGCGGGGATGGCGATATCATGCTGAAGTAAGGTGTCTGGGTCAGACAGAGCGGGGGTAGGCGACACCGGTGCGGAGGGGGAGGCCACGGAAAAGTCCGGTTCCGCTGCGTCAAAGACCGTATGCAGATCTGCTGACAGGTCCACCTTGTCTTGCCATGCTGGTTGCTTATCCCCTTGCTTGCGCCCATACACCATGACCGTTTCAAAGGCGTGGATGTCGTTTTCCAGGAACAGGTGGGTAATTTGTTCTAATTGGGTGGTGCGATCGGGAACAGCGTCGGACTCTAATAACAGGTGCAGACTGCCGGCCTTCACCGTTACCCGACCTTGAATGCCCTGGGGCTGGAGGTGCTGATTCACTAACGCGGCAATCGCGCGTGGATCACCCTGTTGTGCAAGCGCTACAAGATTTGGCTGTGTCATGGCTAAGTGACTGTTGCGGAAAAGACCGATCGTTTCCTGTCCTGTGCTACCTCAGTCTAGCCAAAGTAGCCCTTAATGCAACAAAAATTAGCGATAATTATCACTCATTATCGCTTGTGCGGCCCCTAGACACAGGATAGTTGCGAGAGGGACAGTCGCTTCAGGCGTATGCTTAACTTGTGACCTATACAGAACCGATGCGACCCGCCCCATGAGTGCCTTGAATCTAGATCAAGCCCATACCCTTCTCAAGCAGTACGATTGTGTGACCCCATCGACGGCCTCCCTTGACCTAGACCAGGTGCGGGCAGCCCTGCTGCAATTAGTAGCTGCCTCCGATCAGCAAATTCTGGGGATCTGTGCCGGAAGTGTTGAGCAGGGGATGACGGCCCTCAAAGCCTACGCCCACGCCCTAGGGTATACTCGAATGCCCACGCCCTCGGTTGAGGAGCAGGCGATCGCGGAACCGGTGTATATCAAATTCAATCCCAACGCTGATGTGTTCTATATCAACCCCTATCCCGGTGAGTATCGGGGGGTGTTAGTTTCCTGTCAATCTGCTGACGCGGAAGGGATCAATGATATGTACGGCCACTTGCCGTTAGATTTATTTGCCGACGCTTGATCGGTTCAGCCCGATACAGGTGGGGGTGGGTGGATTGAGATGATGAGATGGGCGGGTTCATTGATATTTGGCGTGGGCAGCCAGGATTTGGGTGCAACCCACCCCTACGCACGATCGGTCTTGATTGACTGCGAAAACCGGCTTCCCTTCTTTGTATTTTTGCGTCTTTATGGTGGGTTGAAATGGGTCGGATAATGCTTTGAACATCGCGCTTACCAATCTAGCCGACCCGGTTTGATTTTTGGAGGGTGCTGGTTGAGACAAGCGGACCATCACCGGAGCCGATCTGGCCTCTTCTTCGGCACGCTCGCTGAATTCCCATTCACCCACTCTGGTGCTAAAGAGTTCAGGACGAAACACAGAGGACGCGAAATCCAAGGTTATTGTTATAGTTGTGTGGTGTATTCCGGTTCCGGATCGCTGATAGTTCCTATAATTTTTTCAGCAGCTTGTCATATTCACTATGTGAGCCAATCCAAAACCAAACAATGGTATTTTCTGCTTTCTCAACACCGACAGCACGCCAACCTAAACCCACCCTGACAGAATACAGAGGTTCTTGTGTATTGAGTTTTTTGAATTCCAAGCTGGGATGGGTTGGGTTCTGTTTCCAGAGTTGATAATTTTTTCGTGCGGTTTGCTTAACTCTATCAGGTAACTGGGCAAAACACTTGAGAAACTCCTCAGTTAGCTCTGATTTCATAGGTCATCGAAGCCCATTGTCTTGGTTTTTCCTTGATCAGCCTCCTGGAGTGCTTGACGGGCTAGTTCGTCTAGACGTGACGGTTGGGGTTGGGATAAGGTTTGTTGCCATTGGAGTTCGTTCTCGATGTCTTTCAGGAGTTGCTGGGCTAGTTCATCTTGGAGATACTCTGGGAGGCTTTTGGCTTTGTTAAAGGCTTCGAGGAGTAACTGGGTCATGACTAGAGTATCTGGTAGAAAGTAGATCGCGGTTATTTCGGGTCGATCGGGATGTTTTAAGTCTAGCAGTGACCGGGAAGATGGGCGGGTTCATTGATATTTGGCGTGGGCAGCCAGGATTTGGGTGCAACCCACCCCTACGCACGATCGGTCTTGATTGACTGCGAAAACCGGCTTCCCTTCGGGAGCATCTCAGTTGGGCAAGATGCAGCCCTCATCTCCCGACCCCTGCTCCCAGCCCCCCTAACCCCCCGTTTGCGGGGGGATGGGGGGAAGGGGAGCCGGATTTTCAAGTCCCTCTCCCGCTCTGGGAGAGGGATTTAGGGTGAGGGCCGCACAAGTGAGATGCACCCAACCGCTGAGCTACGGACACCGACTGTGGATGCCCCCCGACGTTACCTGCCGGAAGAGTATCTGGCAATGGAAGTGGCGGCCACCGAACGTCATGAATATCGCGATGGAGAGATTATCCCAATGGCTGGCGGTACCTCCAACCACACCAACCACAATAAATTAGCACTGAATCTGGCAGCAGCCTTCAATTTGGCCCTGAAGCGTCAACCCTACGAGGTATATATGGCCGATCAGCGGCTTTGGATGCCAGAGCACCCGACCTATACCTAATCCTGATGTCATGGTCGTCGCGCAACCCCTAGTCTATGCGCCCGATCGCTGCAATACCCTCATTAATGCCCTACTGATCATCGAAATTCTTTCACCCTCAACGGCGGCTGACGATCGGGGCACTAAATTTGCGCTTTATCGCACGATCGCCAGTTTTCAGGAATACGTGTTGGTGGAGCAAGCTCGAATTTATCTGGAGCAATATACCAAAACCAACGATCGCCAGTGGTTATTGACACCCTATAGTGCAACGGATACGCCTTTAGCCCTCAGGAGTCTGAATCTAGAGATTGCGATCGCGGATATCTACGATAAGGTCACCATTGCCACTCCTACGCCCCCCAGCAACGTTATCTCGTCGGTTGGGGCAGTTCAACTGCCCCGATTCCAGATTTATCGAAGTGCCCCTGAATCGATTAAGGCGGCTGTACAGGAACCAATGTCAGAAGGTACGGTACTGGGAGAATTGAGCTATGGTACCAGTATCTAGTGAACTTGCCGTGATCGTGCGCACGGAACAAGGTCTTACATGGCAGCCTTATCCCCCCACGTTTTAACGACCCTCCAAACACTCCAGACTCAGGCGTCGTTGCTCCTACTCTATCAAGGAGTCCTACAAAGTCCAGGGGGGCAAGCCTTGCTCAGGGTATTGGCAGCCTTGCTCGCCGAGAGCGCACCCAGGGAACCTAATCGCGCTTGCCTGGTTGCCTACGGGCAGTGGTTTCGGACCCTGGCGGCAACAGGACACGCCTGGTCCGCCTATCTGATACGCCAGATCCTCCAGGACGACAATCCCTTCAGTCAACAGGCCCAACGTACCCCCCTAACTGACTTGTCACCCGCCCTTGTGGCCGCCGCCCGTCAAGATTTGGAGCACTTGCAGGCGATCGCACAATTGGATCTCGCCGCCCTCAGCCAGTGGGTGCAAACCCGTGCGGATTTAGCTAGTCCCCCGATCGTCTGGCCAGGGGTTACCCATCATGCCGTGGCCTCTCCCCCAGAGAATTCTTCCCCCGTAGACTTAGTCGCTCACTTTGAAGGTTCAGCCGTCTGGCCGGATCTACTGCCCCAATTGGTTGCGCACTATCAACAACAGGGCATTGGTGTTTTTGCCCGATCGCCCGCCCTCCGTTGGCAAACGGGTCAACTCGTGGGGATTCCCCATCCCGATCCAGTACAGGTGCGCGATCTGGTGGGCTATGACTGGCAGCAGCAGGCGTTACTTCAGAACACGGAGTTTCTGGTCAGGGGCTACCGAGCGCTGAATGTATTGCTCTATGGCAGTCGGGGGTCGGGGAAGTCTTCGCTCGTCAAATCCCTGTTGCAGGCGGTGGGTCCCGGTGCATCCCAGCCGTTTCAGCAACGGGGATTACGGTTAATCGAGGTGGATAAATCGGACCTCCAGGATTTACGGGCGATCGTCGCCCAACTGGCCGACTTACCCCAAAAATTCATTCTTTTTGTGGATGATCTCTCCTTTGAAGAAGATGAATCCACCTATAAATCTCTCAAGGTGGTGCTAGAAGGCACCTTGACCGCACGGCCTCTAAATGTGGTGGTCTATGCCACTTCCAATCGCCGCCATTTGATCCGCGAATTTTTGGGCGATCGCCCACCGCCCCGTGATGCCGATGAAGTCCATGCCTGGGATACAGTGCAGGAGAAACTATCCTTTAGCGATCGCTTCGGCTTAACCCTGACGTTTCCCCCCGCCGATCAGGACACCTATCTCCAAATCGTGCAGCATTTGGCGCAACAGGTCGGGATTGACTTAGACCCTGCCGAATTGACCGATCGCGCCCTGCAATGGGCCACCCGTCACAATGGGCGATCAGGACGAACAGCCCGTCAGTTTATTGACTTCTTGCAAGCGGAATTAGCCCTGGCGCAGGACTGCCAATCCTAACTGCGGTACCGAGTGGGCAGGTTGATGCCCGCAAGGGTTAGTGCGCCAGTTCCCGGTGCAACCCACCCCGACCATGCAAATGCGGGAACAGTGCGATTGGCAGGCGTCGTCGCGCTTTCAGAGACTTACAATGCCAGACCACTGTACCTGCTTTTGCCCCGTGCGCCGATAGGAGAAGAAATACTCCGGTTGTTGGTAGGTACAATAGGGCGCGATCGCCACTTGTTCAGGCTGAAGACCCAATTGCTCCAATTGCAAGGCATTGACCCGCCGCACATCCAGCCGTACTCGCCCCGGTTCAGGATCGGGCAGGATCGGGGCATCAGACCGTTGCCCCAGGCGGGTAAGGGGGTCCGCCGTGTCCTCAGTCGCGAGCCAGAGGTCGAGGGTAGCCCCCACTTCTGCAGCCACTTCAGTTGCAACTTGGTAGACCGACCCGGCGATCGCGGGTCCCAGGGCCACCCGGAGATCGGCGATCGCGCTGCCCTGGCTCTGGAACTGGGCGATCGTCTGGGGCAAAATCTGGGCAGCCGTGCCTCGCCATCCGGCATGAACGGCTGCCACCTGCCCCGTCTGGCTATCCGCCACTAGGGCTGGCACACAGTCTGCCGTGCAGACCCAAACCGATTCCTGGGGAGCGGCTGTGATCAGGCCATCCGCTGGCAAGAGGGACGGGGTAGCCGGGGGCGGGGGAACCGGGTCGATGTCGCGGGTCTTGAGGACACGATTGCCGTGGACCTGGTATACTCGATAGGTTTTGGCATCGGGATGCAAAATAGGCGTTAATTCCTGGGGGGATAAGGATTGGAAGTGTTGGGTAAAAAAACCGTGGGGCCAGCGATCGAGCAACGAACAGGTAAGATAGGGGAGGCCATCCCAGGTTTGCCAGTGCCAAGTATGCATGGGTAAGGGGCCGATCACGTTCGGCGGGGCAAAGAGTCAGTTATATTGAGAAATATAACGGTCATCCGATCGCGGTGCGATCAATTTGTTGGCCGTTCCCTTGCTCTAAACTCGGAAATGCACCGTTCCTGTTAGACCCATTCTGTCATTTGAAACCTTGCTGGCGTTCCTGACGACGATTCGCGACACAATTACCCGCTGGTGGTCTGAGTTTACCGTCCAGACCAAACTTATGGCGGGGGCAACCCTGTTTGTCTCCTTGCTCATGAGTGGGTTGACGTTTTGGGCAGTGAATACGATTCAGCAGGACGCCCGCTTGAGTGACACCCGCTTTGGCAGTGATTTAGGGTTGCTCCTCGCTGCCAATGTGGCTCCCCTGGTGTCCGAGGGCAATCTGCCGGAGTTAGCTCACTTCAGCCAACGCTTCTACGACAGCACCTCCAGTGTGCGCTATATCCTCTATGCCGATGAGGAGGGTACGATTCGCCTCAGTATTCCCTTCTCGGCCCTCGGCGAAAAATTTGATGCCTCGGAATCCGGTAACAGCACTGACCCTAGCCCTAACCCCTCCCCACCCGCCCGGGCCATTCAGCGGCGCATTCAGTTGCCAGAGAACTACATCACCCACGTCGAATCCCGCAATTTCTCCGCCTTGCCCCTGGTGCGCCAGCACAAAACACCGGGCGGCGAGGTCACGGATGTTTTTGTTCCTCTTGTCCAGGCGGATCACTATTTGGGGGTCCTGGCGATCGGGATTAACCCTAATCCCACGGTGGTTGCCTCCTCCCACTTGACCAGAGATGTGACGATCGCGGTGTTCGTTTCTATCTGGGTCATGGTTATCCTGGGGGCAGTGTTCAACGCCCTGACGATTACCAAGCCGATTAAGGAATTGCTGGTGGGGGTGAAAAACATTGCTGCGGGAAACTTTAAGCAGCGGGTGGATTTGCCCCTGGGAGGAGAACTGGGGGAACTCATCCTGAGC
Source organism: uncultured bacterium (assembly GCA_964536415.1). Classification (GTDB taxonomy): domain Bacteria; phylum Cyanobacteriota; class Cyanobacteriia; order B231; family B231; genus Trichothermofontia. The sequence goes on along the minus strand of CAZHXN010000065.1, from coordinate 17,340 downwards.
TTTAATGAAATGGCGGAGCGGCTAGAACATTATGAAGAGCAAAATATTGAGGAACTAACGGCGGAAAAAGCCAAGTTGGAGATTCTGGTTTCGACAATCGCCGATGGAGCCGTGCTGCTCAATAACGAATTACAAATTATTCTGGTCAATCCCACGGCAAGGCGGTTGTTTGGCTGGGAAGGTAAGGATGTGATGGGTGAAAAAGTGCTCTACCATCTGCCCGTGTCAGCCCAAGTGGAGCTAACGCGTCCGTTGTATCAGATGGTGCAGGGAGACTGCGAAACGGCAGAGTTTCGGATCACCCTGGATGAACCTGCCCCCCGCACGATTCGCCTGCTGCTTACCAATGTCCTAGACCAGGCACGGGAAAATGTGAAAGGGATTGCGATGACGATCCAGGATATTACCCGTGAAGTGGAACTTAATGAGGCCCAAAGTCAATTTATTAGCAACGTTTCCCACGAGTTACGCACGCCCCTCTTTAACATTAAGTCCTTTATTGAAACCTTGCATGAGTTTGGTGACAGTTTAGGAGAGGAAGAGCGCCGCGAATTTTTAGAAACGGCCAATCATGAAACCGATCGCCTCACCCGTCTGGTTAACGATGTTCTGGATCTCTCCCGGCTGGAATCCTCGCGCCAGTACCACTTCGAGGCCGTGGACCTGAATATGGCGATCGAACAAACCTTGCGCAGCCACCAACTCAACGCCAAGGACAAGGGGATTGAACTGACCTATGAGGCCACCCCCGATCTGCCGACTGTCCTGGGGCACTACGACCTCCTGCTCCAGGTCTTTGCGAACCTGGTGGGTAATGCCTTGAAGTTCACCCCCCGGGGCGGCAAGGTGGTGATTCGGGCCTACCAACTGTCACCAGAGGAGTCGGGAATTGCGGTGCGGCACTACAATGAGTTGACCCGGCATGATACGCCCGTGGGGATTGGGCTTGGGGCCGATGGGTTGGAGGCCCCATCACCGACATTCCCCCATACGTCACTGGCAGCACCCCCCGGTTTTGTCAGAATTGAGGTATCGGACACGGGGATTGGCATTGATACCAAGGATCTGCATACGATCTTCGATCGCTTTGTCCGGGTAGAAAATCGGGTGCATACCTTGGAGGGCACCGGGTTAGGGTTATCGATCGTGCGCAACATTGTTGAAAAACACCACAGTACGGTGCAAGTAGTGAGTGAGGTGGGGGTGGGCACGACGTTTTGGTTTGATCTGGCGGTTTTTCAGGAGCAAACGCATGCCAATCCGGGGTTACTGGAGGAGCATAACGGGCGGTTGACGATCGCCACCGAGGCGATCGAGGCTGTCCCAGTGGAGAATCATGTCTCGTCCTAGTGCTGCGGGTCTGCTGGTCAATCTGGCGTTTTTAAGTCGGCGTCCGACAGGGCACACAAATTATGCGTTGCAGGTGTTGCCCTATTTAGAAGCGTTGCAGCCGAGGGTGCTGGTTCCCGCAGATCAGATCGGACAGTTAGCTCCCCTGGCCCCTCACCAAAACACCAAGACAGTAAGGCCCGAAGCGGTGTCGATTCCCCGTGGAGGGCACACCGCGATCGCGAGCAATATGACGCCGGATCAGGGGGCGTGGGGACATCTGCGGCGGTTGGTCTGGACGCAGGTTCGCTTGCCATCGATTTATCGATCGACCCCCGCGAACCTCCTGTTTTCACCGATTCCAGAGGCCCCGCTCTATACAAATTGCCGGTTTGTCGTGACGGTCCATGATCTGATCCCCTTGCACTTTGGCGGACGCTGGTCGCGACTGGCAACCTATTTTCGCTACTATGTGCCCCGTGTGTTAGAGCAGGCGGTGCATATTCTCTGCAATTCCCAAGCGACGGTGCAGGAAGTACAATCCACCTTTGGGATTCCAGCCCACAAGCTAACGGCCACCCCCTTAGGCTATGACGATCGCCATTTTCGTGATTTAGCCCTGCCCACGGGGAATTATTTTCTATGCCTGGGGCGACACGATCGCCATAAAAATATCCCGCGCCTGCTCAATGCGTTTGCAGCATTGGCCGATCCCGATTGCGAGCTATGGCTCGCGGGTCCCAGCGATCGCCGCTACACACCGGCATTGCACGCCCAAGTCGCCGCCCTCAACCTTCAGCAGCGGGTCAAGTTTCTGGACTACGTGCCCTATGCAGACTTACCCCGGTTATTGGGACAGGCGATCGCCCTGGTTTTCCCGAGTCTGTATGAAGGCTTTGGATTACCCGTCCTGGAAGCAATGGCCTGCGGGACCCCTGTGATCACCTCCAATTGCTCGGCCCTGCCAGAGGTCGCCGGGGAGGCTGCCCTCCTAGTGAATCCCCAAGTCGAAGGGGAGATCACTGAGGCAATGCGCGGGCTGTTAGCCGATGCGAATTTGCGATCGCGCCTGCGGCAAGCAGGTTTAGTACGGGTCCAGGGGTTCAGTTGGGCCAAGACAGGGGCGATGACAAGTGAGGTGCTCCAGCGCTATTTGTAGTCTTGGTCAGACTTGAGTGGGGCTTCACTGCATCGGCTGAGCCTGATAGGGTGAACGCAACGTTGGCAGAGGGAGAAAAGTCATGCAAATTACGTTTATCGGTGTTGGGAGAGTCGGTGCTCCCTTAGCGGATCACCTGCAACAGTTAGGGCATACGGTGACGATTGCAGCCCGCAACCCCGCATCCCAATCGGTCCAAAAGGCCCTGGCCCTGAACCCTCATTTTCAAGTGCGATCGCCCCTCACAGCAGTCCAGGCAGCCGATGTCGTTTTTCTAGCTCCCCCTTATAAAGCGGTTAGCACTGCCCTCCTGGGTCTCGAATCGGCCCTTGCGGGTAAGGTCTTAGTGGACTGCACCAATCCCGTCGCCGATGATGTCTCCCACGGGTTGCAAAGCCAAATTTCTGGCAGCGAAACGGTGCAACAATTGGTTCCAGAAGCCTACGTGGTCAAAGCCTTTACGATCTATGGCTTTAAGAACTTTGAAGACAATACCTATCCCGGCTATGGGGACCTAAAACCGGCGATGCTGATTGCGGGGAACGATCGCTCGGCCAAGGCGATCGTCGCCAACCTCTGCACAGAGTTAGGCTGGGAAGCGGTGGATACCGGCCCCCTATCCAATAGCCTGCATCTGGAACACATGACCCTGCTGTGGATCAAAATGGCCTTCCAGACCGGCTATGGTCCCGGCTTTGTCTGGGCCATGCTGCGACGGTGATGGGACCGAACACGAAGAGTCCGATCCAACGATCCCCATCCAATTTGTCTGACAGCAGCCCGTCGCACAGCAGCCCGTCGCACGGCTAATCTGCCGATCGGGCGGCAAGCAAAAGTTCCCAGTACAATAGAGGCTGCATTCGGTAATTGGCAACGCACGATCGGTCCCTATGAGCAAAGGCACTCTCTTCGACAAAGTTTGGGAACTCCATACCGTGGGCACCCTGCCCTCCGGCCAAACCCAATTGTTTATTGGGCTACACCTGATCCACGAGGTCACCAGCCCCCAAGCCTTTGCCATGCTGCGCGATCGCGGCCTCAAGGTCCTCTTCCCCCAACGCACGATCGCCACGGTCGATCACATCGTCCCTACCGACAACCAGGCCCGTCCCTTCGCCGACGACCTGGCCGAAGAAATGATGCAGGCCCTGGAACAGAACTGCCAGACGCATGGGATTACGTTCTACAACATTGGTTCCGGCAACCAGGGGATTGTCCATGTGATTGCGCCAGAATTGGGCCTGACTCAACCGGGGATGACAATCGCCTGCGGAGATAGCCACACGTCTACCCACGGGGCCTTTGGCGCGATCGCCTTCGGCATTGGGACCAGTCAAGTTCGGGATGTCCTGGCTTCCCAAACCCTGGCCCTGAGTAAACTCAAGGTGCGGCGCATCGAAGTCAACGGCACCCTGAAACCGGGGGTCTACGCGAAAGACATAATCTTGCACATCATCCGCAAGTTGGGGGTCAAGGGCGGCGTGGGCTACGCCTACGAGTATGCCGGGACCACCTTTGAGCAGATGAGCATGGAAGAACGCATGACCGTGTGCAACATGGCGATCGAAGGTGGTGCCCGCTGCGGCTACGTGAACCCCGATCAGGTAACCTTTGAGTATCTGAAGGGTCGAGATTTTGCCCCCAAAGGAGCCGACTGGGACAAGGCCGTCGCCTGGTGGCAGCAGATCGCCAGTGATGCGGATGCCGAATACGATGATGTCGTGGTCATCGACGCTGCTGAGATTCCTCCCACCGTCACCTGGGGCATTACCCCCGGCCAGGGGATTGGCGTGGATGAGTGTGTCCCCACCCCCGCAGAGTTGCCAGAATCCGAACGGGCGATTGCCGAAGAAGCCTATCAATACATGGACTTGACCCCTGGCAAGCCTATCCAGGGTACCCCCGTCGATGTTTGTTTTATCGGTAGTTGCACCAACGGTCGCCTCAGCGATCTGCGGGAAGCCGCCCGATTCGCCAAAGGCCGCCAAGTTGCCCCAGGGGTGAAGGCATTCGTTGTCCCTGGGTCCGAGCGAGTCAAGCGGGAAGCCGAGGCCGAAGGCTTAGACCAAATTTTTCAGGCAGCGGGCTTTGAGTGGCGGGAACCAGGCTGCTCCATGTGCCTTGCCATGAACCCCGATAAACTCCAGGGACGGCAACTGAGTGCTTCCTCCTCCAACCGTAACTTTAAGGGTCGCCAGGGATCAGCCGCCGGTCGCACTTTGCTCATGAGTCCAGCAATGGTGGTGGCCGCTGCGGTAACGGGTAAGGTAACGGATGTACGCACACTCCTTTAATGCCATACATCCTGCCTTCAGAGACTTGGGAAAGGCTATATTGCCGGACAGAATGCCGGACAGAATCAGGTTCCTGCTGTGCCAGCTCCATAAAAAATAAAAAAACGCTCTCTGCATCGCGTTAGCAGAGAGCAGTCAAGGGATAGAGAAATCGAGGTTAGGCTTTTCTATATCGACAGAGGGAAATCGGTATCTTCGGTATCTTATGAATCAGGGCCGTCAAAAGCAGTGGCATCAACAGGCAAGGCTCAGTTGCTCAGACTGTTTTATCACGGTCGCTAATTCGGCCACTAATTCTTGACTGTCCCGATCGCGGCTGGAGGCGATGTCAGCATCCACTTCCGCTTCCGCCTCATCCTGGATGGCTAAACTACTACAGGCAATCGTATCCGATAAAATCGCGCTGGCCATCATACCCGTATGAATCTCTAGTAAAGCGGTGGGTAAGGCTTCAAAAATAAGCCGTTGTCCCGGAAAGACAACCCGCTCAAAATACCAGTTCGGAATGTTCGTAATTCGAGCAACCTGGATCTTACTGGTCGCGTTGACATAGCAGCAAACTACTGGATTCGTGCTATCGGGGGGGAGGGGATCAAGAATTTGAGCCATAGCTTTTGTGGTTGAGTCTAGGGGTTAGTGTGAGTGTTCAGCAAACCGTATCTTGAGGGTTCATAGCCTTAAGCTAACATCCAGTTATGCTGAGTGGCTGTAAACGCGATTACCATCCGGCAACAATCTGCCAAGATTCTTACAAAATTCTGAGTCAACGCCGATCACCAACCATCATGAACCTCATTCAGAAGGATGCAGAAACGGTAATGGTATTCCCATATACCTTTTAGCCAAAGGCATTTTAGGCTGGGCATGGGAAATTAATTTTCCGGACTACACCGAGGGCAGTACCCAAATGTCCGAGTTTAATGATATCCTATTATGTGAACTTTTGTGAAGGAACGTTGTGCAAGCTAAGTATAGCAAGCGGCGGGGCCAACCCTCTGCGGTGCTTTAGAGAGCGATCGCAGGTGCAGGTTAATGTCTCCTCATGCCATAATTAAGGCAATCTTAAAGACTCTTTTAGAATAAATAACGCTTATCAAAAAACTACAGCTGATTGTCATTGACTAATTTCTGGTCCTGAATTGATTGAGTAGAAGTCACCCATGCACGATCGTATTCTTTATGTCCGGCTTCCCTGTAACCCGATTTTCCCGATCGGGGTTGTTTATCTGGCCGACCATATCCACAAGCAATTTCCGGCAGTGAGCCAACGTATTTTTGATTTGGGAGCCGTGCCGCCCTTAGATTACGGCCCTGCCCTCGATCACTGTATCGATGCGTTCCAGCCCTCGCTGCTGGTGTTTTCCTGGCGCGATATCCAGATCTATGCGCCTGTGGGCGGGCGGGGCGGCAATCCGCTTCAATACGCCTTTGAGTTTTACTATGCCCGCAATCCGCTGGTAAGGCTACGGGGTGCCCTGGGTGGGTTGCGTTTAGCGGCATCCTACTATACGGAACTCTGGCGGAATCTAGGGTTGATCCGGCGGGGACTGGCGCGATCGCGGCGGTATTGCCCGACGGCACGGGTGGTGGTGGGCGGCGGGGCCGTCAGTGTGTTCTATGAGCAGTTAGGGCGGGGTCTGCCCCAGGGAACGATCGTCTCGGTGGGGGAGGGTGAAGTCTTGCTGGAGAAGGTGTTACGGCAGGAATCCCTGGCCCAGGAGCGGTGTTACATCGTGGGCGAAACCCACCCCCGCGATCGCCTCATCCACGAAGCCCCGGCCCCCGTTGAAAAGGCTGCGTGCGACTACGACTATATTGAGACGATCTGGCCAGAGTTTGAATACTATTTCCAGACCCAGGACTTTTATATTGGCGTGCAGACGAAGCGCGGTTGCCCCCACAACTGTTGCTATTGCGTCTACACGGTCATTGAGGGGAAGCAGGTGCGGATTAATGCGGCAGATGAGGTGGTGGCGGAAATGCGCCAACTCTACGATCGCGGGGTTCGCAACTTCTGGTTCACCGATGCCCAGTTTATCCCCGCCCGCAAATATATCGACGATGCCGTGGAACTCCTGCAAAAGATCCTGGCATCGGGCATGACCGATATCCATTGGGCCGCCTATATCCGGGCTGATAATCTCACGCCGGAATTGTGTGACCTGATGGTAAAAACCGGCATGAACTATTTTGAGATCGGTATCACCAGTGGGTCCCAAGAATTAGTCCGGAAGATGCGCATGGGCTACAACCTACGCACCGTTTTGGAAAACTGCCGCGACCTCAAAGCCGCTGGATTTAACGATCTGGTATCGGTGAACTATTCCTTTAACGTCATCGACGAGCGTCCAGAAACCATTCGCCAGACGATCGCCTATCACCGGGAACTTGAACGGATCTTTGGGGCTGATAAGGTCGAACCGGCGATCTTTTTCATTGGCCTGCAACCCCACACCCATCTGGAGGACTACGCTTTCGAGCAGGGCATCCTCAAGCGGGGCTATGACCCCATGAGCCTGATGCCCTGGACGGCAAAGAAACTGCTCTGGAATCCGGAACCGTTAGGGTCCTTCTTTGGCGAAGTGTGCCTACAGGCCTGGGAGCGCAATCCCCACGACTTTGGCCGTGAAGTGATGGCGATTCTAGAGGAATGCCTCGGTTGCGCTGACCTGGAGGAAGCCCTACGGGCACCGATCGCCCCCTTAACCACCGCTCCCACCCCACCTCTGGTGCCAATGCCTTCCCTCTCCAACACTTGATGACACCCTTAAGCCCCCAGTTACCTGGGCATATTGCCTGGAGAAAGAGCCTAATTTGAGTCAGGGCTTGGCTCAGGAACTGGTCTTCCTTCTGCGGAACTTTTTAAGGAAACAGCCAGTTCAGAGTTCCCATCGTGGCAGTGAAGTATCGTGCGATTCCGACCCTGTTGCTTAGCTTGATAGAGTGACTGATCCGCTGCCGTGATCAAGGCTGTGAGCGGCGTCGTAGAGGTGGGTATCCAACAGGCTCCCCCACACTAATCGTGACGACGGGACTGACGAGGGAGGCCGCATGGGCTAAATCTAAAGCCCGAACCTGCTGATGGATACGCTGGGCGACAGTCTGCGCACCGGCGTAAGGGGTATTCGGTAAAATAATGGCAAATTCTTCCCCGCCATAGCGGGCCACTAAGTCGTTGGAGCGTTGTACACAGGTTTGTAAGGTTTGCGCAATGCTTTTAAGACACTCATCACCGGCTGGATGACCATAATAATCGTTGTAGAGCTTAAAATAATCCACATCGCATAGGAGTAAAGATAGCCATTGTTGCTCACGAATAGCGCGATGCCACTCTCTCTCTAGAATGTCGTCAAAGTGCCTGCGGTTAGCGATCTGCGTGAGTCCATCTAGACAAGCCAGTTTTTCTAATTCTTTAGCATTCTCTTCAAGTTGTCGATAAAGCTTTGTTAACAAGTTTGCCGTAAAGTTACTCACAGCCAGTTGCGCCAATAACAGATCGTGGAAATCAATAACACGATATTCATTAGGCTCAATTTCAGCAATAATAGGGTCATATAAACCAGATGAAGAGCGGTGAATGGCAGTTTCTGCAGCATCCGTAATTAAAGTTTTACTAGGAAAAATCAAAAGATCTATTTTGATATATTCATAAAGACAATGGATCGGTCGATTTAAGAATAACTCCAAACTGTAAGGACGGCTCATCTTCTCCATGAAACGAATACGAGAAATGAGACCTACTAATTGTCTTTTGTATATCAAAAGAACGCCAGGTAATTTTTCTTCTTTTTTAAAACGTCTCATGATATACAAGCCGGAATCTGTGGGGCTAGCAATTGCATCATATAGCTTTAGATCTTCTAATCGAGAAGAACGGTCAAAAGGCAGCGATGGGAAATCTGATTCCATAATGAAAAGCCGAGAACTTGCTTAGGCCGAAAGCGACTGCTGACGAGTATCTGGGACACTTGCGTCTAAATTATCTGAAATTGTTATCTGATAAGTATCTCAGAGAACTATCTCCTGAGCGACTGACAAAAAACTGATAAAAACTCGAAGCATCTTGACTCTACCACCTCTCCCAGAGCGGGCGAGGTGCTCATGGAGCCAAGTTTTGCGGTTCGAGTCCCTTTACCCCTTGTGGGCGAAGGGATTTAGGGATGAGGAGAAGATTTGTCAGGTAAGCAGGAGCTATTCCGCGCTGAGGGAATAGCGGCTAGTCAACAGTGGCTCCCCAGGCCCTAGCTTTTAGCTTAAGGCCTGGAGGTTAAGGCCCGGAAAAAATAGCTGCCTCAATATCTTGACGGCTTAGGGAATATTTAAACGATCGCTGAATATCCTGCTGATCTTCCCCGGCCCCGCGATAGCGCACCGTAATCTGCTCCGTATCCAGCCAGAGGGTCGCCGCCCAATCGCGACCTTTGATCTCCCAACAGTGGGGTTCCTGGCGATCTTGTTCACAACCTTGGGCAATCAGCCAGCGTTCGATTTCCGGAAGGGGATGGTTATAGAGGGGAGTGCTGGGTGGAGGGAGGGACATAAGCGGGCTAAGAGATGGGAATTGCTAAGAAGGACAGGGGATTAGGGGATAGGTGAGAGAAGCTAGGGGGAAAACGAGACGGTGGCGGCAAGTTCTGAGGGGTAGCTTGAGGAAGCTATCCTTTGCCTAGCAACGGGCCAAGCGTCCCTTAACGCACCTGGGGAAAGGTCATCTAAGCATCATGGGCATGATCATGGCGGGGAGGGCGGTTTCACGGGTTAGGGCAATGATAATGGCCAAGGCTAAACATCCCCCAAAGGTCAGTAGCAAGATAAACAAAACAAAGATCTCACCAGCGGATAGGGGACGATCGCTAGGGTCAAGATACGCCGCTGAGGAAACGGGGGGTGGGGAATGGGGAGGGCGGTGGAACTCGCGGTGGGAAGAGGGACGAACGATCGCTAGCCGTGCATACCCAATTTTCAGGTCATACTGGTAGCGACGTTCCGGTTGGCTCAGGGTGGCATAGGCTTCATTGAGTTGTTTAAACTTCTCGGTGGCGATCGCGGCGGGCAATTCGGTTGTGTCGGGATGGTACTGGCGACTCAGCCGTCGGTAGGCATTGCGGATTTGTTGGACCGATGCCGATGGATGAAGGCCCAGGCGATCGTAGTAACTCCCGTGCAGTAGGACGGGGCGATGGGATGAGAAGGCACGCGGGTCTGCTTGTGGTTGGGTCACGGCGAATCCCCCTCAGGCGTTCGATCGCATTGATGCTTATTGTATCGAAGTCTCTGCGGGGTGGAGGTTGTCTACCCTTTTTTTATAACCGACGAGTTGTCCCAGTGATCAGGCGCTATTTAGGATTGTGATGGATTTCTTCGCGAATGATTCGCACGATCGCGGGGCCACTGGTGCAGGTCGTGGGTAACCGGATCACTTTGCCACGCAACTGGCATTTGGTCTCCAGATCATCCACGATTTGACTCATCGAATGGCTCATATACCCCCTCACGACCAGGATCAGATCAACCTTTTTAAGCTTTTCCTTGAAGGCTTTGGTTGAGAGATGCGTATCTTTACTCAGCGGACGAAAGTCTCTCAGGTGATTTTCTTGGGATAGGGTGGATTGAACATAGCTCATCATGGTTTGATGTCCGCCCACGATCGCAACCCGTATGTCAGAGAGGTCAATCTTTCTAAAAGATTGTTCGGCTTCATATTGAGCTAGATGCTCTTCCAAATCTTCATTTTTTTGCAAAAGTTGATCATATTCATATTGAAGTTGATCATATTCATATTGAAGTTGATACAGATTGTTTTCAGCAGTGATTAATTTGGCTTTTAGCTCTTGTTTCGCCCGTTCATCCTGTTCAATAGATTCCAATACCTGCTGCTCCAAGGAATCCCGATCCGCTTTGGCTTTTTCTAAATCTGCCTTGAGTTGCTCTAGCTCTGTCGCAGGAACCAGCGATCGGGGTTGGTTTTCGAGTTGTTTCTGAAGGCTGAGGCTGAGTTCTTCGGCGGTTTGTTTTCCCTTGGCTAGTTGGGCGAGATGGCGTTCCAAATTTTGAGCCTTCTGTCTGGCTTGTTCCGCCTCTAAACTAATTTCTGCCCTAGTGTCATTAATACTTTTGAGTTCTGCTTCCTTATCGGCGATCGTTTGCTGAAGTTGTTCAATTTCACTCTGAATGGCTTGCTGGTCTCGTTGTGATTCAAGTAGCTCGTTTTGTAGAGATTGCAGATTTTGCTGAAGCGATCGCAGTTCTTGTTCCTGAAGTTGACCCTCTTGTTGCAGTTGATTAATCTGTTCATGTAAACTTTGCCCTTCTTCCTTAGCAGCTTTTAGTTGTGCCTCGTATTGGGTTTTAAGGGTTTGGTTGAGCCGCAATTGCTCCCGTAGCCGCGATCGCAGTTGGGTTGCTTCTTTGAGGAGAGATTGGTATTCCGCAAGCGCCTGATCGCGTTGATGCCGTTTCCGCTCTAAACTTCTTTCGGTATAAACCCACATCGCTAGACCAGCCAGACTGAATACCAACAGCGATAGGGTATAACCACGACTGGTAAATCCCAGTGTGTTCCAGTCCCCCCGCAACCAACTGATCTGATCTTGCCAAAATGTCGGTGGTTGATTGCGCACGTAATAGACTCGGCCTATAATCCTACCCTCGTTTTCTAAGCCTGATGTGGTTGGCGCGATCGCATGGGGCTGAACGAATTGCCACTCTGGGTAGCGAGGAACCGGGTCACGCAAGGTACTGAATAGAGCTGTCGCTAAATCCGCCGAAGTGAGGGCTTTCTGCCAGGGATAATAGGGGCGCGATTGGGCCAGAATTTGCTGATTCGGGCAACTTTTATCCGCCGTTTGGCAGTCGGTAACGACAATACTGAACAGTCCATAGTGGCTATTAATGACGCGATCGATATCCGCAAAATCTTGTCGGATCAGCGCCTCAGACAGGCGATTTGGTAACGTGTGGGCCAGGATGTTGAAATTTACCGTCTCCGCCCGCAGGACCGTCCCGTGCCAGTAAGCGCGATAGTTGACCCAGTTCAGGACCGTTGCACAGGCCAGCGAGACCGAACCAATGGCCAGTAACCGTAGTGTCGAGGTCAACCGCATCAAACCCATCTCCCGTTGCGTAAGGATGGTGACACTTGGGAGGGCTAACTACCCCTGATCACATTGAACCGCATTGAGATGGGCTTGAACAATTCCGTGGCCTTCTGACCGGAAGGGTAGAGTCGGTTAATGAGGACTAACCCTAGGCGCGATCGTTGTTTGTCCGGCTTACATAACGATCAAGCAGGGTGGCGATGAGGAGCAGGGCGATCGGTTTACCTGAGCGTGACGATGGCTGACGGGCCGGAAACCGTTGTCTGGTCTGGCTTAGGGCCGGGGCGATCGCGGTGTTTGCTGGGGAAGAAACCTATTTGTCATGATAAGGCTAATCGCAATTGAGGGGGAACTTCGATGCCGGACGATTGGCTGACTGAAAGGATGGAACGCCTTTACTAACGGATGGACCCTCTGGAAAGCACGCCGTTCGTGGCGGCTCCTGGCGCTTCAATGCCGACAATTGTGCTTCCGGCTTCCGCTACGGCTGGTACGCAGTCATCAGGTACTACGACCTAGGCTTTCGCGTGGCTTTGTTCGTCTGAGTTCCCCTCCCCGCGAGGAGTTTCAAGCGATTGATTGTGCGTTCGATGCGATGGCGCTGGCGATAAGCCTGACGGTCAAACCGCATCCCTTCACGCGACTAGACCGGCAGTCACTCAACCGACCGAACCAACCGAATAGCTTGCGACTGAGCGCTTGGCATGGAGACTCGCAAAGTCGGGGCCATGCAAGGGGGGAGGGGAGAGCATTTCAGGGTGTTTCCAGGCGATAGTCAGGCAATAGAGAACGAGATTTAACCAGGGTAGCCAGTTAGGGGATCTCTTGGGCAGCATATAGGGCGGCACCGAGCAAGCCTACCTGGGGATTCAAAACCACCTGTACTGAAATTTGTTCCAAGACCGATCGAAACCGCCCTTTATCCTTAAACGCCGCCATGAATTCCCCCCTTTGTAACAGGGGCAGAATCTTGGGAGCAATGCCCCCCGCAATGTATAAGCCGCCATAGGGCAATAATTTGAGAGCGAAGTTGCCGGCTTCCGCGCCGTAGGCACTCACAAAGATCTGCATGGCCTGAGTACACAGGGGATCATGCCCCTCTAGCGCTGCCTTAGACACCGCAGCAGCGAGATCGACTGTGGGATGCCCCTGGGCCTGTTCCTGTTGCCACGTCTGGAAAATTGTCGCCAGGGCGGGCGATTCCTGTTCTGGCGATCGCTGACGCAGGAATTGATAGATAGACGCAATACCCCGGCCTGATACCACCCGTTCTACAGAAACCCGACTCAGTTGCCGTTCAGCCTGAAGGTACATCCGTAGTTCATCCTCCAGAGTCGAACGGGGTGCAAAGTCGGCGTGGGAGCCTTCCGATGGATAAACATGGTAGTGCCCTTGACAGGCTGTCAAAAAGCACTCCCCTAATCCAGTCCCAGCCCCTAGTACAGCGATCGGGGCCTCGCGATCGATCGGCGCAACCTGCAAAGGGCACAACGCTTCCGAAGTCAGGCCCAACACGCCATAGCCGATCGCGGCAAAGTCATTGATCAGGGCAATCTGGGGAATTGCCAAAGCCTGTTCCAAGCGATCGGCTTGTAGGGACCAATGGAGATTCGTCAGTTCCGACGCATTATTGATCACGGGGCCAGCAATGCCAAAACAAGCACGGGCAACTTGCAAGCGACTCCCTAGGGCTGCTTCAGCCGCTGCCAGAAAGGTCTGCACCATCGGCACCAGGTCAGGGAAACGCTGACTAGCATAGGTTTCCTGGTACAGTGTCGTGGGGGTAGGCAGCCCATCCCCATGCACCACCGAATCCACTAGGCGCAGGATCGTTTTCGTTCCGCCAATATCACCGGCAAGCAGGATCGTCATAAGGTTTGGACTCTCAGTTTTAAAACAGCGTCGCTTTTAAAACAGCGTCGCTGAAGTCACTCAGAGGCATTCTAGCCTTCGGTTACGCAGGCAAACCTACCACGAATAGGCAAACGTTCTCGGTATTATCAGCGCATTATGGGACATCTTCCAACCCAACTACGTTAGCACTACTCTGTTTTTTAGAGGACACATCCGTGAGCGCTCATTTGTACAGAATTCAGTGATTTGTCTTTCTGGGGCCTATCGAGCCGAAACCCTTACTTGTACAAGAGGCTCTCCTGGGTTTATGGTGGGGGCGCGTAGTGCTCCCACCATAAACTCAGCCTTTCGGCCCTTTGATGTGTAGTTACCTATACGGTTTACTCCATAAACTCAGAAGAGCCGTACAAGAAATATAAGATTTCGTAACGTTGGTAGTAACGACTTGAGTCGTTGCAGGTTAGAGGCAGCCCTGCAAACGTTGCATAATTAACTAAGTGCCGCACTCAGTAAAAGACAGATACTCCTCAAGGTTTGCTTGATCAATTAGCTTTAATTCCTATGCAAACAAAATCTGCAAGCGCTACGGCTTCGACCGCTGACTCGCACAAGACACTGGTGATCGCGGCAACGTTTACTGCCGACCCCCTGCTCCCCATCCTGGCATTCTGGATGGATGAACTGGCTATCCCCACGGCCATTGAACTGGCCCCCTACAACCAGGTATTCCAGCAATTGCTTGATCCCTTCAGTGCGATGGCGCAAAACTGCCAGGGAGTCAATATCATTCTGTTCCGTTTAGAGGACTGGCGACGGGAGTTAGCCGTAGAAACCCAACCTGAGGCTGTGGTACAGCGGAATCTTCAGGAGTTGATCCAGGCTATTCAGGAAGCGGGACAGCGGTCTTCGACGCCTTACCTAGTGGTGTGCTGTCCTGATTCACCGGACGCTCTGGCCAATTCTGATTGGAGAACCTTCTGTCAGGATCAAAAAGCGAGGCTACGGGCCGAACTGGGTGGGCTGGCCGGTCTCTATCTGGTGCTGCCGGAAGATTTTAACGCCTATCCAGTGGCGGATTACTATGATGCAGAACGCGATCGCTTGGGGCATATTCCTTTCACAATGCTGTTCTACACTGCCCTGGGTACCCTGCTTGCCCGACGCCTCTATACCTTGAACAGTGCCCCCCATAAAGTGATCGTGCTGGACTGTGATAACACCCTCTGGAAAGGAGTTGTGGGTGAAGATGGGGTGACTGGTATTGAAATTCCCCCACCCTGGCAGGCATTACAAGATTTTATGGTCAATCAGCAACGTCAGGGGATGTTGCTCTGCCTCTGTAGCAAAAATGAGGAATCCGATGTGCTGGCAGTGCTTGAGCAACGACAGGATATGCGGTTGAAAAAAGAGCATCTGGTGACCTGGCGCATTAACTGGTTGCCCAAGTCCCAAAACTTGCGAATGTTGGCCCAGGAATTGAATCTGGGGTTAGACAGTTTTATTTTTATTGATGACAATCCAGTAGAATGTGCTGAGGTCCAGGCCAGTTGTCCTGAAGTCTTAACCCTCCAGTTGCCAGTGGATGGGGATATCCCAACTTTCCTGAATCATGTGTGGGCATTTGATCATCTCAAGGTAACTCAGGAAGATCAGCAGCGGACCCAACTGTATCAGCAAAATCTGGAGCGCGATCGCCTCCAGAAAGAAGCCTTAACCTTTGCGGACTTTTTGGCGGGACTGGAATTAACGATCGAGATTGCCCCCCCGACACCAGAGCAGATTCCTCGGGTAGCTCAGTTAACCCAGCGGACCAACCAATTTAACTTCACCACGATCCGCCGCACTGAAAGTGATGTGGCCCAGTTGGCAGCCCAAGGGTTAGAGTGTCGGGCCGTACAGGTCCGCGATCGCTTTGGCGACTATGGCCTGGTCGGCGTGATGATTTTTGGCCAGCAGGCAGCCGATCTGCGGGTGGATACCTTTCTGCTGAGTTGTCGGGTCTTGGGCCGGGGCGTAGAGTATCGAATGCTGGCGTATTTGGGAGAAGTGGCCCAGGAAAGACATCTAAATCAGGTGGTGATCACCTTCTGGCGCACCCAGAAAAATTTACCAGCCCTCAACTTTCTGGAAAAGGTCGCCGCAGATTACCAAACGGTGATTGCCCAGGGTTTTGCCTTTTCCTTACCAGCCCAGGTGGCGGTGGCAGCGACCTTCCAACCAGAGCAAGGCGAACCGCAGCCGGGGGCTGAGACAAAACCGCCAGAGCGTCACCCCTCCCTGGAGATGTCCCCGTGGAACAAATCGGAGCGGTTGGGTCAGATTGCCCGCCAGTGGGTGACGCCTGCCGCGATCGCCGCTACGCTCGCGGACCGCACACCTGCCCATCAACGAGATTTAGCACAGCCCTACATCGCTCCCCGCAGTGATCTTGAGCAACAACTGGCCCACCTCTGGGCAAACTGCTTACATCTGGATCGTGTGGGCGTCACCGACAACTATTTTGATCTCGGAGGAACTTCCCTGCTAGCGGTAGAGATTATTACTGGTATAGCAGCCCAGTGGGGGAAAAAACTGCCCCTGACGGTCCTGGTCGAGGCCCCTACCGTCGAGCAATTGGCCCAACGTCTGAGCCAGACAGATGATCACTCCTCCCTGATATTAATTCGACCGGGGGGCGATCGCCCTCCCCTGTTCTTTATCCACGATGGCGATGGGGAAACCCTGCTCTATCGTAATTTAGCGTTGCGTCTCAGTCCCAAGCACCCAATCTATGGCCTGCAACCCCTAGCTGATGATCAATGTCCCTTGCGCCACACCCGCATTGAAGACATGGCTGCCTACTACCGGGAACAGTTGCAGCAGGTTCAACCCCAGGGGCCATATTTCCTCGCTGGGATGTGTGCGGGTGGCGTCATTGCCTTTGAAGTAGCCTACCAACTGGAGCAACAGGGACAAACGGTGGGAATGCTAGCCTTGCTGGATGCCGCTACCGGGACGGCACCGAAACGGGTCGGACGGGTCGCAGGGCAGCGACTCAAAAGCTTTTCCAGTGTATTTCAAGGGGACGCAGGCCAACGTCCCTGGGAAACCCTGGGGCACATCGCTCGTCAGGTCGTTCGCAAAGTATATAATGTCACTCTTTACGAGGTTCAGAGTCGGCTCCAGCGTTTCCACGATCACCGCCAGCTACTTCACCTGCAGCGCTGTCTCGATCAGGGGCTGCCGCTGCCCCCCTCCCTACAGCATCTGTCTGTCCGGACTATTTATGTCTTTGCGGAAGCGTCCTATCAGCCCACAGGCCCATTGCAATCAGAAATTGTCCTCTTCCGCGCAATGAGTGGCGAAGGAGCCGATGAACCCTGGATCGAGGTCTACAGCGACCCCCTGTTTGGCTGGGGCGAACTCACCCGGTCCGGCGTCCGCACCTTCGACATTCCCGGCGGTCATGCCAGTATGTTGCAGGAACCCTATGTGAAAGCGATGGCCGAGAACATGCAAGCGTACATTAACACTGTGCTTGGACCATAAACCTACCCCTGCCAGATCAGGCACATTTACCAGAAAAATGGGTCTAAGGCCCCGTCCTGCTAGCACAGCTTTTGCTATC
>CAZHXN010000064.1:24454-25107 GCA_964536415.1 uncultured bacterium | reverse complement strand
CATTTTTTCTCTGCTCAGAGTAACAAAAGAGGGATATGACTAGATCTGTCACCACAAACCACTATCGACATAATGGACCAACTGGCCCAACCGTTGCCGTAATGTCTCCAACCCCAATCGCTCCTGGGCCGAAATAAACACTGCCTGCGGGTGCTCTTCCTTCGCCAAATTCAATGTCTCGCTATCCACTCGATCGACCTTATTAAATACCAACAACGACGGTCCCGGCGTCACCGGCAACTCCGACAGAATCTTCATCACCGCGCGAATTTGGTTTTGCCAACTTGGTGACGACAAATCCACCACATGCAGCAACGCATCCGCATCCGTCACCTCCTCCAACGTTGCCCGAAACGCATCTAACAACGACGGCGGCAACTCATGGATAAACCCCACCGTATCCGTCAGCAAAATCGCCTGCGGCTCTTGGGAAACCGCATGGGGTACCAGCAACCGGCGTGTCGTTGGGTCTAGCGTTGCAAACAACTGATCTGCCGCTAATACTTCGGCATTTGTCAGCGTATTCAGCAGCGTTGATTTCCCTGCATTCGTATACCCCACGATCGCCACCGTGGGCACCTGATTATGCTGGCGTTGTTGCCGCAGGCGCGATCGATGGGCCTGGAGTTGATTCACCTCCTGTTGCAAGCGCG
>CAZHXN010000064.1:5374-24438 GCA_964536415.1 uncultured bacterium | reverse complement strand
GCCCGCCGTTCCGTCTCCAGCTTCGTTTCCCCCGGCCCCCGCGTGCCAATGCCGCCCCCCAGCCGCGACATCGCCTGCCCCCGCCCCGTCAAACGCGGCAGACTATACTCCAACTGGGCCAATTCCACCTGCAACTTCCCTGCCCCCGACTGCGCCCGTTGCGCAAAAATATCCAGAATCACCTCCGTGCGATCGACCACCCGCACCCCACACTGCTGCTCCAGATTCCGCACCTGGGCTGGCGAGAGATCCCGATTAAACACCACCAAATTCGCCCCGATCGTCTGCACCGCTAGGGCAATCTCCTGCACCTTACCCGGACCGACCACCGTTTGCGGATGGGGCTGCGATCGCTTTTGTTGGATCACCTGCAACACATCCCCCCCCGCCGATTCCACCAACCGCTGCACCTCGGCGATATTCTCCGCAAAACGGACCGCATCCATCTGCTGCGTCATCAGCCCTACCAGGAGAACGCGATCGTGACTGGCATCCACCTGCTGGGCCACATACTGCCGCCGAAATTCCGCTTCCAGCCCCTCCACCAGATCGAGAAAATCCTGTTCACCGAGGTCATCCAACCCCAGCGCAGGTGAAACCGTCCACAGCGTTTCTGGATGGGGCGTCAGGTGGGCCAAAAAAGTCGTCTCGACATAGCCCGTGGCCCCACCGCCCCGCCGTTCAAACCCCGACCCCGACAGGGTTAACACCACCAGTGCATCCAACCGCTGAATCGCCATTGCCGTCAAACTGGCCGTATCCGGGGGCGTATCGGTCAACTGGGTGGCCACACAGCGAATCCCGCACAGCCGCTCTGCCCCATAGCGCGGCAATTCCAACAGCGGGATCTGGGTCTGACTGGGGGTGCCCACGCCCACCCGCACCACCTGACCGCGCCGATTGAGATAGGCACAGAGGGGTGTTTTGATCTCCGTGCTGATGGCGGCTAAGCGCTGGGCGAATTCCGGTGTGGTTAAGCGATCGCCCGGTAGCCGCTGGTGATAGAGCCGCTGGAGTTGCTTCAGTTGGTTGGGTTTTAGCCCCTGGAGATGACCGTAGATCGTTTCGATGGGAACCTATCCTCCTGCCCGTGCTGCTGTCGATGCCTATTTTAAAGTCTGAACCGACTCAGAGCACAGCGGTTGCTGCTGCCTTCCCTCCCCGTTGGCACCTGCTCAACTGTCAGGTAAGCCATTGCTACCCATCCGGGCACAATTCCCCCCCCCTGTTGGATAATGTGTTAGAAGAAGAGAATAGCTAACTAAGTAACCTTTAGGTGAGTGTATTATGTCTCGTTATCGATTGACCATTACTATAGATTTCAACACGGATGGCGGACCACCCAATCTCGATCGACTCAAAGCCGCGATTAAGAAGCTAGAAGATTGTCTCACAGCAGACAAGAATACTAAACATTTTTGGCAGGCGAAAAGAACTGAGCACTATACAGACAATGATGCCAAAGACCATAAGACAGTGTGGGATCTGCGTTTTGAGAAGCGAGGTTTTTTATAAGGGTAACTCTGCACCAAACCGTAAATTTGTCCCTACCTAGCACTGAGAAATCAGGAGAACTCATCAATCTAACTTGCTACTGCTTGTACCAAAATAGAACCCAAGTACTGTGCCGATTAAAACCATTTGGGTTGTCAAAACTAAGATTAAGATATCCTTAACCAGCGCACTGATTTGAGTAAATGCTTCTAATTCCTGAGCATCAACAAAAATAGACAGGATGACTAAAGTAAATCTTGCCTGTCTTTCCTCATTTGACATTGCAATGCTCATGCTTAAATTACAGTCTTTGTCGCCTCAGTGAGGGGTAGGCAATTGGCTTGAGCCAATTGTTCATCAGGTGCTTCTGTCCTTCAGAGACTTGGGAAACGCTGTATCCTTGCTCGCAAATCTAAGAAATCATGGCTTGGACAAGTCAGAAAGGTGATTGTGGATGATGTAGATAATAACAAACAGAGGTAAAACCAGGCCCACCATTCAAGGCGGTTGTGGACAAAAGCCTAGTAGCTTGTCATGCCTAAAATGATGGGTTGTAGGTTGGCGTCGAGCTTGTGAGACCCAACACGATCGTGGACCTTTTGGGGTCATACTGCGTTTGACCCAACCTACCAAATTAACCTTGACAGAACATAGTTTCTTAATCTCTTAGGGTAAATCAGTGCTGCCCATGAGGTAGCGATCGCATTCCCGTGCCGCCCCCCGACCTTCATTAAAGGCCCAGACCACCAAGCTTTGCCCGCGACGACAATCACCAGCGGCAAACACACCGGGAATACTGGTGGCATACTGGCCGTATTCGGCTTTGATATTGCTGCGACTATCGCGATCCAAACCCAGTGCATCCAGCAGGGGCTGTTCGGGACCCAGGAAACCCATTGCCAGGAGGACCAGTTGGGCGGGGATGACTTTTTCGGTGCCGGGGATGTGTTTGGGGATAAAGCGACCGGCATCATCTTTTGTCCACTCTACTTCGACGGTATGAACGGCTTTGACGTGACCGTTGTCATCCCCTTCAAAATGGGTCGCAGTGGTGAGATAGACACGGGGGTCGCTACCGAATTGGGCAGCGGCTTCCTCTTGGCCGTAGTCCATCCGGTAAACCTTGGGCCACTCTGGCCAGGGGTTATTGGGTGCCCGCTCCAACGGTGGCTTGGGCATAATTTCCAGTTGTACCAGGCTCCGGCAACCGTGGCGCAGGGACGTGCCCACACAGTCGGTGCCCGTATCGCCCCCACCGATGATCACGACATCCTTACCCGCTGCGTTAATAAAACTGCCATTGGTATGCCGATCTAAAACTGCTTTGGTGTTAGCCGTGAGGAACTCCATTGCAAAGTGAATGCCTGTGAGTTCGCGACCGGGAATCGGTAAATTGCGGGGCAGGGTGGCACCGGTACACAGCACCACGGCGTCAAATTCCTTCAGGAGTTGCTCTGCCGGTAGGTCTTTGCCGACTTCGGTATTGCAAACAAACTTGACGCCCTCTTGCTCTAGTAATTGCAATCGCCGTAGGACGACTTTTTCCTTGTCCAACTTCATGTTGGGAATGCCGTACATGAGCAAGCCACCGGGGCGATCGGCCCGCTCAAAGACCGTCACCCAGTGGCCTGCCGTATTCAGTTGGGCAGCAGCGCAGAGACCAGCGGGACCGGAACCCACGATCGCCACCTTCTTACCCGTCCGTTTCGCGGGGGGATGGGGTGCAATCCAGCCTTCCTCCCAGCCTTTATCAATGATGGCGTGTTCAATTTCCTTAATCGTGACGGGGGGATTGTGGATACCGAGGACGCAGGCCCCTTCGCACGGAGCGGGACAGACGCGGCCCGTGAATTCCGGGAAGTTGTTAGTTTTGTGCAGGCGATCGAGGGCTTCGTGCCAGAGTCCCCGGTAGACCAAATCATTCCATTCCGGAATCAGGTTATTAATCGGACAACCGCTGGCCATACCGCTCAGGGTAATACCGGTGTGGCAGAAGGGAGTACCGCAGTCCATGCAGCGGGCACCCTGGGTACGGAGCTTTTCCTCCGGCAGCGGTAGATGGAATTCATCCCAGTTACGAATGCGATCGCGCGGATCCAGTTCAGCGGCGACTTCGCGGGCAAATTCAATAAAGCCTGTTGGTTTTCCCATGATATCGATCGTCCAATCCAGTGTTTCTTTGTAAAAGGTTAAATAGGTAAGTAAGCGATTCGATTAATCCAATCGTCTGCTTCCGATGTTTGCCAAACTCGAATTAGATGGTCAATTACCTCACGAATTAGAAAAGTTTTTAATACAATAATCACACCCGAACTATTCTGACTGACAATGAATTCAGAAAAGTACCTTGGCATCGTTTCTTGGCATCGTTTTATGATCATGGGTTATGATCATGGGAAACGAGAATTCGATTTGCTCTAGCCGCTAATAATAACACATCTATATCCGAAAGTTTTGTTAAGTTAGATATTTTTGCGGTTTGAAAATCAATCATCGGTTCTCGTCTAACTACTCCGGTCACGATGGCTTGATTAAGATCAGCATCAGCCTGAAAGCGAATTTTCATATATTGTTTGTTATTTCAGGAAAAAATCTTTGCGTATAAATCACGATTTTTCTCTCTTGATTCTTGCCGTAAAGTCTCAAATGCTTGTTCTGCTTCCGCTAAATAGATATCAATTTCAGCCTGATTAGCTAGATAAACCGCGATCGCTCCATAGACCTCTTCTAGGGTTAGAACTGGGAAGGATTGCATAATCGTTTCTGGGGATTGCCCTTCTGAGAAGGCATAGACAATCGAATCTAGAGAGACTCGCTTACCAACGATTCGATAGCATCCCTCAACGTTTTCAATATAGATTTTTGGATTAACAATGGTCGTACTGCTCATGGTCTTGATTTCCCTAGTTTCGCATGATCAACCAGTTAAAAATTTCTGCAACAGAGAGGTTGAGTGCAATCGGGTTGCTTTGGAGGCGAGAATGGCGAGCTTGTGGCATGGGCTTTTGCACAACTTTGCCCGCGACATATTCACTGACTGGTTGGGTCTCCGGTAGTGATAAAAACTCCCCTAGAGAGATGTTCTTAGGTGGTGCTTGTACCATTTTAATGATCTAGCAGCAGGAGGCTGTTCGTTACATTGGTTGGCAGAGGAGGCGGGTTCGCGAAGAGGATCAATGGTGATCACCAATCAATTGGCAAAGGTGGGCGGGTTTCTCAATGATGAACAATGTTGATCACAAATCGGTCGTCAGAGAGGGCGGGTTTACGAAGATAGTTGAGTTTAATCATAGTTCTAGGTAAAACCCGCCCCTACAGATCGGTGCGTGTTTTAACTGCCGCCAATTCGGGCTACGTCGCGGGCATTGGCTTCAAAGGCTGCATCCAGGGCTGCGTCACCACTTAACCCTGATGCCAATGCCTCTTTGATCGCCTGCACCACTCGCTTATAATCACGCGGCATCACCTTTACGAATTTGGGCACCATTGCCTCCCAATTCGCCAACACCAGGGTTCCTTTCTTGCTGCCCGTATAGTCCACATGGCGCTGCACCCTCTCCCGGATTTCGGCAATTTCCTCCGGGTCCGTCAGGGTTTCCAGATCTGCCATCTGGGTATTACAGCGGGTAGCAAAATCCCCGGCTTCATCCAAGACATAGGCCACCCCGCCACTCATCCCAGCAGCAAAATTACGTCCCGTCGCACCGAGCACAATCACCGTCCCGCCCGTCATGTACTCACAGCCGTGATCACCGACTGCCTCGACGACGGCATTCACGCCGGAGTTGCGCACGCAGAAGCGCTCCCCAGCCATGCCACTGATATAGGCTTCGCCGCTAGTCGCTCCGTAGAACGCTACGTTGCCGGTGATGATATTCTCCTCCGCTACAAAGGTTGACCCGGCTGGCGGATACAGAATAATCTTGCCACCGCTGAGGCCCTTGCCCAGGTAATCATTGGCGTCGCCCTCCAGTTCCAGGGTCACCCCCTTGGGCACAAACGCACCGAAACTTTGACCAGCACTGCCCTGGAAGTGGAGATGGACGGTATCCTCCGGCAAGCCCTGCCAGTGACGCTTGGTAATCTCGTTGCCCAGGATGGTCCCCACAACCCGGTTGGTATTCTTGATCGGCAGCGTCGCCTTGACTTTTTCGCCGTGCTCGATCGCGGGTTTGCACAGATCCAGCAACACCGTCATATCCAGCGACTTATCCAGACCGTGATCCTGGGGTATCTGGCAATAGCGCCCGACCTCTGGACCAACTTCCGGTTGGTAGAGGATCTTCGAGAGATCAATGCCCTTTGCCTTCCAGTGATCGATCGCCTGTTTCGGCTCCAGCACATCGGTGCGACCCACCATTTCGTTAATTGTGCGGAAACCCAACTGGGCCATCCACTCCCGCACTTCCTGGGCGACAAAGCGCATGAAGTTGACTGTGTATTGGGGATCACCAATAAAATCCTTGCGCAGGCGCGGGTCTTGGGTGGCAATCCCCGCAGGGCAGGTATTCAAGTGGCATACCCGCATCATGATGCAACCGAGGGTGACCAAGGGTGCCGTCGAAAAGCCATATTCCTCTGCTCCCAGCAACGTCGCAATCACCACATCGCGGCCCGTCTTCATCTGGCCGTCGGTTTCTACCGCAATCCGCGATCGCAGGTTATTCAGCACCAAGGTTTGATGGGTTTCGGCTAACCCCAACTCCCAGGGCAACCCAGCGTGTTTAATGGAGGTCTGGGGTGACGCGCCCGTCCCACCATCAAAACCGGAAATCAGCACCACATCCGCATGGGCCTTGGCTACCCCCGCCGCGATCGTGCCGACCCCCACTTCCGACACCAGCTTGACACTGATCCGCGCCTCCCGGTTGGCATTTTTCAAATCATGGATCAGTTCCGCCAGATCTTCGATCGAGTAAATATCATGGTGCGGCGGCGGTGAAATCAAGCCCACCCCAGGGGTTGAGTGGCGGACCTTGGCAATCCAGGGATACACCTTGCGACCGGGCAGTTGCCCCCCTTCCCCCGGCTTCGCGCCTTGGGCCATCTTGATCTGGAGTTCCCGCGCCTGGGAGAGATAGAGATTGGTGACGCCAAAGCGACCGGAGGCCACCTGCTTAATCGCACTGTTCTTGGAATCGCCCTGCTCATTGGTCCAGGTATAGCGTTCCGGATCCTCACCCCCTTCACCGGTGTTCGACTTGCCGCCAATACGGTTCATGGCGATCGCGAGGGCTTCATGGGCTTCCTTGGAAATCGATCCATAGCTCATGGCCCCAGTTTTGAAGCGCTTCATGATCGCCTCAACTGGCTCTACTTCTGCGATCGGGATCGGTTGGCGCGGTTTGAATTGCAGTAACCCCCGCAGGGTGAAGAACTTCTGGTTTTGCTCATTCACTAGGGCGGCATACCGCTTGAACAGGTCATAGTTATTGGTCCGTACCGCCTGTTGCAGGGTATGGATGGTTTCAGGACTGAACAGGTGGGCTTCGCCATCCTTGCGCCATTGGTATTCACCCCCGACTGGGAGGGTGTGGTCATTACTGGGACGATCGGGAAAGGCCGCCTGGTGCCGCAACACCGCTTCCTTCGCCAGCACTTCGAGATCCGCTCCTTCAATCCGGGAAGCCGTCCAGGTGAAGTATTGGTCGATCACCGATCGATTCAGGCCGATCGCTTCAAAAATTTGTGCACCGCGATAGCTCTGGATCGTTGAGATACCAATTTTAGACGCGACCTTAATCACGCCTTTGGTGGCTGCCTTGATGTAGTTCTTGCAGGCCGTGGCGTAGTCCACATTGACCAGCAACCCCTCTTTGATCAGGTCATCCAGGGTTTCAAAGGCGAGGTAGGGGTTGATCGCCCCACACCCGTAACCAATCAGCGTCGCAAAGTGATGCACCTCACGCGGTTCGCCCGACTCCAGCACAATCCCCACACGGGTGCGCGTCCCTGCCCGAATCAAGTGGTGGTGGAGTCCAGCAACAGCCAGCAACGCCGGGATCGGTGCTTGCTTCTCGTTCACCCCCCGATCGCTCAGAATGATCAAATTCACCCCCTCGGCGATCGCCTGGTCCGCCTGGGCAAAGATCTGATCTAACCGTTGGGCGAGGCCCGCTACCCCTGTCTGGGGATCAAACAGGATCGGATAGGTTACCGCCTTGAAGCTACCGTTGCTGACGGCCCTGAGCTTGGCCAGTTCGGCATTGCTGATGATTGGGGTTTTCAGCTTGATCAGATGGCAGCTTGCCGGTTCGGGTTTCAGCAGGTTGCGTTCCGAGCCGATCGTCGTTTCAGCGGAGGTGATAATTTCCTCCCGGATCGAGTCGATCGGCGGGTTGGTCACCTGGGCAAACAGTTGTTGGAAATAGTCGTAGAGCAGTTTCGGACGATCGGACAGCACCGCCAATGGTGTATCCGTCCCCATTGAGCCGACCGCTTCCACCCCATCCCGCGCCATCGGGGTTAGGAGCAGCCGTAATTCCTCAAAGGTATAGCCAAAGGCCGTCTGCCGTTGCACCAAAGGAATCGGATCAAAGTCTGCAAGGGCTGGCCCATCCGGCAGTTTTGCCAGATCCACCAGGTATTGATCCAACCATTGACGGTAGGGATGTTGGGTGACGATCGCCTGCTTCACTTCCTCATCGGCGATAATTCGGCCTTCCTCCATATTCACCAGGAACATCCGTCCCGGTTGCAGGCGACCCTTCTGGGCTACCCGCTCTGGTTCCACAGGCAACACCCCCGCCTCCGACGCCATGATCACCAGATCATCCTTGGTAACGTAATAGCGCGACGGGCGCAGACCATTGCGATCGAGCACCGCCCCAATCATCGTGCCATCGGTGAAGGCGATCGACGCCGGACCATCCCAGGGTTCCATCAGGCAGGCGTGGTATTCATAGAACGCCTTTTTCTCGTCGCTCATTGACTCGTGGGCGCTCCAGGGTTCCGGGATCATCATCATCACCGCATGGGGCAGCGATCGGCCCGCCAGGGTCAGCAGTTCCAGGGCGTTGTCGAAAATCCCGGAGTCACTGCCCTCAATATTCACGATCGGTTGGGCTGTCTTCAGGTCATCCCCAAATAGTTCCGACTCAAACAGGGATTGACGGGCGTGCATCCAGTTGATATTGCCGCGCAGGGTGTTGATCTCGCCATTATGGGCAATGTAGCGGTAGGGGTGCGATCGCTCCCAACTGGGGAAAGTATTGGTGCTAAAGCGGGAGTGGACCAGGGCGAGGGCACTTTCCAGGTCAGGATCGCACAGGTCGGGGTAGTATTGGCCGACTTGCCAAGGCGTCAGCATTCCCTTGTAGATCAGCGTGCGGCAGGAGAGGCTGGCCGGATACCAGTAGGGGTCGATTTGGGCGATACGAATAGCGTTGTGAGCCTGTTTGCGCAGGATGAAGAGTTTGCGCTCAAAGCCCAGATCATCCAGGTCGGGGCTGCGCTGGATAAACACCTGTTGCATAAAGGGTTCGCTGGCCTTGGCGGTTTCCCCCAGCATGGAGTTATCCGTAGGCACATCGCGCCATCCCAGAACGGTTTGTCCCGCCTTACTCACCAAGTCTTCAAACACTTTACGCCCCTGGGCACGGGCCGTGGCATCGGGCGAACCGTAGACAATCCCCACCGCATAGTGGCCCGGTTCCGGTAAAGTAATGTTAACCGCTGCCGCCACCTTTCGCATAAACCGATGGGGCATTTGCAGCAGAATCCCGGCCCCATCCCCCGTATTTGGCTCACAGCCACAGGCTCCCCGGTGTTCCAGATTCACCAGGATCGTCAGGGCTTGCTCCACGATCGTGTGGGACTTCTGGCCCTTCATGTGGACGACAAAGCCAACCCCACAGGCATCGTGCTCAAACTGGGGGTCGTATAAACCCTGTTGTACTGGCGCGTATTGGTTATTCATGCTGATGCTTACTGCCCGAGAGTGCTGATCGAAGCTATCCCCGCCCGGCGGTTGGGGCAACGATTCCCCTTCAGAGACGCTTCACAATCGTTAGTGTGAATTTTGCTATGCCCTACCCGGAGGTGGGCAACTCTTAAGGAAATTGTCAGAACTTTGAGCCTTACCGGACTTTTGACGATCGCAAACTGTTGCAAAAGTTTTTATTTGGCCAGGTTGGCATTTTATTTGGCCAGGTTGGCAACCATCTGAACCCCGTCTGCTGGCTTCGATGCAGAATGCCGCCTCCCCAACGGTCAGCAATGATACTTACCCGACACTGCGTTAAGTCGGCTAGGGGGGCGAGCGGCCCAGGGGGAACCCTTACCGCGATCGCCGGGTCTGACAATCTGGGTGTCGTGTGTAACGGTTCATCCTTGGATTGGCCCACGCTAAGACGTTGTTAACTAGAATGGGCTTAGTTGGGATAAGCAGGTATCATGGCTAGCGACTACGATCGTGCCTTCAGCCAATGGGCGCAAGCAACGGCTCCGCTTTTGCGAGAAAAGCATTGGGATGACATCGATGCCGATATCCTCTCAGCCGATTGGTTACCGAACGCTCAGGATGATAATAGAACAACGGCTGAGTGATTCACGACTTCTTGAGAGGCGCATCCCGTGGACTTACCTTCCTTTCTCTGGTTATGGCGCATTGCGGCCTGGTCAATGGGGAGTTTGCTGGTGATCTATACCGGTTTGGCCGCAACCGGGATTACTGTACGTCGGTTCCGGCAACGATCGCACCCCTACCCCGTTTGGCTCCGCCCCCTGCACTTGCTCCTGGGAGGCGTGGCCCTCTGCCTGGTCTTGCTGTTGATGACGATCGGGATTGTGGGTACTCTGGGCTACTACGGTACCCTGGGCCATTCCAGCCACCTGCCTGCGGGGCTAACCGTTGTGGCCCTCTTCCTGGGGTCCGCCTGGAGTGCCTCCCGCATCAGTACCGATCGTCCCTGGGCGCGATCGCTCCACGTCAAACTCAATCTAACCCTGCTGATGGCCTTGGGCGGCGTACTGCTAACGGGGTGGGATGTCGTTCAAAAATACTTACCCTAGGGCAATAAACGCCTCATTTACCCTTCAATGCCCGATTGAAATTCTGGCGATAGCTTTGGCTAGCAATGATTAGGATCGGCCACAGTAACGAAAGCTTGAGGCGGTTGCCTGTATTCTGCTCAAAATGGGTCCGCCCGAAGCCACGCCAAAAGACCCAAATGCCTGCCCCATAGATGACAATCAGCGCTAACTGTAACACGATCGTTCCTCCCACATTGCCTGGGTGAATTCACTCCTTACTATCCTACCAAGTCTGTTTTACGGCGTAGCGTGAGCGGGAGTCGGTACCGTTTCGATGCGTTCCACTAATTCCACAGCATCCTTGGAGACAACGGCCTGTCGATCGCCCGGAATGACTAGGTAACGTAAGTAACCCTTCCCCGACAGTGGTAATTTCTCAAAGCCTTGATCCTGTTCGGGTTTGTTGTAAATCTTGTCATCCAGAAACACCAGTGTTTGGGTTTGGGCTGGCAAGCTAACCGGAATTTCGCTGCGGCGATCGGACAAATTCGGGAACACGTAATCAGGCAAGTACACTTCTGGCAGGCGACCGTAGGGTTTACTGGCCAGCACTGCCGTTGTGGCGGGGTGGAAATTGGCCCGAATCACTGCTAACCGTTCCACATAGATACGGTCAAATTCCTGAATTTTGGCACGGGTGCGAAACTCCGCCGGACCGAAAAGAAAGAAGGCAGCATTCCCGCCAATCACTAAGGTCAGCACGATCGCCCACGCTCTGGGATAACGTGGCTCCAGGGTTTGCACCAGCCCCACGATCGCGACTGCCGCCAGGATCATCAGCGCTGGCATAATCGTAAAACTATGACCCTGCCGTTTAATATGTACCGCCAGGAAGTACAGAAAACCCGGGGCGATCGCCAGCAGCAAGACCTGAGCACGCCAATCTCGCCGGAGTAAGGGGATCAGAGATTGCCGCCAGCGACCCACTGCCCACAACCCTGGCAGCATTCCCAACCCCAGCACAAAGACGATCGCCCGTAGCAAAAAGGTAATATTCCCCAACACATCATCGATCGTGCGCGTCGCCTGCCGGTGATCATGCATCCAGATCTGAAGCAGGTGCCAATAGGTCAACGGCCCACCCGACATTGCCCACATGGGGATCAACCACACAAGGGCACTCCCAAACCCAATCCCCAGAACGACGATCACATCCCGCCTGCTAAACTTGCCTAACCATAGCCCCCGTCCCAAAGCCGCGATCGCCAGCGGCATTAAAAAGACTGGCGTATTGGGGCGAATGCCCCCCGCCAATCCCATCAAAGCCGCTAAAATCCATAGTGCACGGCGATTCTCCTCCGGAGACGCTTCGCGATCGCCCTGACCAGCATAGTAGGCAGTGAACAGAATGGGAACGACCCAGAAAAACTCAGCCATATAGGACAGGGACATTTCCCCATAAAACCAAACCGACGGGCTACTGAGCATCAACAACGCCGCTGCCCAGCCCACCCGTGGGTTAAACCAGGCCCGCCCCAGGATAAATAGGGCGACTGCCGCCAGCCCTGATGTCAAAACGCTGACCATGACCAGACTGGTGTGGGGATCGGGCCAAAAGAGGGTGAGGGCACGACCTGCAAATACGAACAGGAAAAAGGTACCGGGTAGGTGGGGAATTCCCTGACGCAGGTCAAAATGGTTGACCGCCATCACAAAATTACCAGCGTCCCACTCCTGGATCAGTTGGCTCCGAAATAGCCAGCGGCTCAAAATACCCAGGGCAAACAGGAGAAACACCGGCCAAAGCCGAGTGATCGCAGGGTGAAGCAATTTCATAACAGGGGTAGGTGGTCGGATCAAACTGGCAGCTCCGTAGTTGTCTTGATAGGTTGTCCTAAATCTTGCCCTAATCCATTTAATCTATTTTTCTGATCTATAATCTGATCTATAGTCTCTATAATCTATTGTTGTAATCTATTCTATATAAATGCTGCCATCCGGCATCGTTGCGCGCCGGAGATCAACCTCCAAACTATTGGCGAGTCGAAAATTAGTATCGGTCAGATTGGCCCGTCGCAAATTAGCCTGATTAAAATTGGCATCTAGCAGATTAGCCCCTGCCAAATTGGCCTGGATCAGATTAGACTGAAGAAAGCTAGCCCCTTCTAAATTGGCATAGCTCAAGTCTGTTTCAATTAAATGGGACTGGAGAAAATCGGCCCGAAACAGATTGGCAGAACTTAAATTCGCCTCAATTAACTCAGCCCGTCGGACATTGGCCTCCCGCAGATCGGCCTCCTGGAGTTGCGCTCGTCGCAGGTTAGCCTTATACAGGTCTACCCCACTCAGGTTAGCCTGTTGCAGATTAGCAGCTTCCAAATTGGTTTCCACACAATCTGCCAAAAAGAGATTGGCCCCTTCAAAGTTAGCGCCGCTGCAATAGGCACCCCCTAGATCAGCCCCCTTCAGGTTGGCATAGCGCAAGTTAGCTCCCTTGAGGTTCGCCTGGACAAAATTTGCACCTTCCAAATCAGCAACTTCTAAATTTGCCTCAATTAAATCCGCTTGCAGACAATTAGCTGCTTGCAGGTTGATCCCCTGTAGCTGCATTCCTTCGAGATCGGCACCACTCAAATCCGGTTTAATTTCAG
Source organism: uncultured bacterium (assembly GCA_964536415.1). Lineage (GTDB taxonomy): Bacteria > Cyanobacteriota > Cyanobacteriia > B231 > B231 > Trichothermofontia. The sequence continues at coordinate 11,320 of CAZHXN010000064.1, read as the reverse complement.
GATGTTGCGCACGCCATTCGTTCCAGGCAGTCACCCCCTGCTCAAGCTTAGCCAGATGATCCAGATTTGCCATGCAACGGCTCCTTGTGAAAGAGGTGGGAGGTGGTGAAACAGGTGGGATAGGGATAGGGAACGGTGATGCTTTGACCCCAGCACTAGTGTTGGGTAGTCTTATACCCCCTGTTATAGCTGATTTTGGCAACCATTCAAGCTATCGATTGAGATGAGCCGCCGCAGATCGCCTTTGATGTTCACAGATAACCCTTCGGCGGTTGGCTCCTAACTCCTGCGGAGAGGCTACGCCAACGCTTTGTTATCTCGCTTGGCAACTACATCTTGCTTACTTTTCAATCATATGCAATGCCTCGATCCAGATTTTGAGTTCCTGTTCAGCCCGGTTCTTATCGGTTAACTCCTGTTCCTGGTGGGCAATGTAGGTGTTCCGAAAGTCGTTGATGCGGGTGACAGTTTCTAGAACTTTGCGTCCACCTGCCCCAAATTCACAAATAGAGGCAAGTCCTGAAACTCCTCAGATTGGAGCAGGTTTTGCAGAGCTGGGGCACAGGCGCGAGCTAGTTCAGCAACGGTATCGCCTGCCATGCGTTCAAATACGCCTTGGGGAATGTAGAGATAGTGCCATGTGCCTGCTTTTTGCTGACTAAAGTCAGCACTACGAACGTTTGGGTTTGTAGTGGCGACTTCAGTCGTCATTCCAGAAGCCGCTTTGCACCAAGCGATCGCCGCTTTTGCTTTCAGTGGGACATCCCGCTCTTCTCGTCCTTTGGTTTCTACCAGATAATAGTGACCATCAATTGTGCGGACAAAGAAATCAGGGGTGTAAAAGGCAAGTCTGTCTCCATTCGCCAGGTAATCAATTCGCAAGCATTGGGGACCCGCATTTTTGGCAAAAGCAGCCACGTCGGGGGCGCGATCGCAAAACTTCGCCACGGCCACTTCTAATTCCCGATTACAGGTAACAAGGTTGAACAAGGTCTTTACCGCTTCTAGAGCAGGACGGCGTTCGCTGAGGGTGACTTGATAGGGTTTCCATGCATTCAGGGATTTGGGCGGTTCGGCGATCAACCGTTCTTCACTGGTGGTGGTGCGGCTGCGGATCAGGGGGACAAACACTGCCCGCAAGTGTTCCCCCACATCGGAGTCGGCCAGGCGGGCGACCAACGCCGGATCGAACAGCGTGGTTTTCTGCTCAAATAAGATTTCTTCCAGGAAGGTTTGAATCAGAGGAGCCAGGATGGGATGGAGTCCCCGTAGCTTGCAAATGATTTCCAGTTGTTTGACATAGTAGGAAACTGCACCGATTCCCGATGCCAGTAGGGGCAGGTTGAGTTGCAGTTTCTCCACCACTTCGCCTGTAAACAGGTGTCGTCCTTCATACTCGATTGTATTGTTCGTAGTGCCGACTGAAGTCGGCTCACCAGTAACATCATTAACCACTGAAGTGGTTACTACAAACTCCGGGTTTGTAGTGATGACTTTAGTCATCCCCAAAGGCAACGGCTGAAACCGCTTAAACGCTTTTTTCACATCTTGAATCGTCAAGCCTTCCAGCTTAGGCACAATGCGAAAGCCAGCGGAAAGGGTGGGAATCTGGATGTTCAAAGCATTCACATCTTTGTGGGCTTCGTCGGGGAAGATAGAAATCGTGGTGGCAGGAACGCGATCGAGTTCCACAATTTCCAGCGGCAAGCCTTCTTGAGCCAGTTCTTGCTGATAGAGGCTGGCAAAGGCGGGATGCTCCACTACTGTCACCAGTTCGTTGGCTTGACCGGGGGGAGTCATCCGGCGTAAGCCTCGTCCTAGGGTTTGTTCCGGAAGGATATTGGCTGTGGAACTGTAGGGACGCAGGGGCACGATCGTGGTCACGTTTCGCACATCCCAGCCTTCCCATAGCATTAGCACGGAAACAATGCAGAAATAGGGACTGGCGTTGCTATCCAGTTCGCGGCTGAGTTTTCGCAGTGCCTTCAGGTCATCGTCGCTGATGGCTTTTTCGTCTTCGACAAATTCATAGCGGGATTCTTTCCCCCGTCCCACTTTCTTGAGTTTGCCTTTCAGGTTGGTGTGCAGGTTGATGGTTTTGCCGTTGAGTTGCTCAAATAGCGGGTCGGTGTTGGAGCGTTGGGTAATTTGATCCGCCGCTTCGGTGTCATCGCACATGATGAACAGCAGGGGCTTTTTGCCGCTGGCTTGCCATTCCGCTTGGCTGGCTTTCCAGCGTTCGTAACCCAGGAGCAAATGCTGTTCCCAGCGGTAGGCGGCGTTGTCGTCGGCTTGTTCGACTAACTTGCGGCTGGCTTGTCCGATAATGGGAGTTTTGACAATTCCGGCATCCACCGCTTCACCCAAGGGTGTATCGCAGACGATGTGCTTGAACAGTAGCCCTTTGTTGTCTTTGGGCGTGGCGAAAAAATCCAGTTGCGCTACCAGTTTGCCACCGCTGCGAGCCAGGATGGTTTCGTGCAGGGTACGGATCGCTTCATTCCAGGCCGAGCCGGGATCCCAGACGTGGTGGGCTTCGTCGTTGAGTACCATCACCCGGCGATGGGCAGTGATGCGATCGCGCAGGGCCGCCCCGGTATCCAATGCTCTGGTTTTTGACACCACCGGACCCATCTAGGCGTAATTATTGTCCTCGGCATTCTTTTTGCGTTTAGCCGTGTCGTAGAGGCGATGGATATTGGTGAGGTAAAGCGTTCCGCCCGTTGCTGCACCGCTGGCTTCGTCTTGCAGCACCACGGATAAATTCCAATCACCGCGCCATTCGGGGGGAATCAGAGGGTCTTCGTCAAACACACGCCCGTTACCAAAGTCATCTTTGAGGCGTTCGTAGACGGTGAGGTTGGGGGCAATGACGACAAAATGCCGCGCCATCTCCGAGTCAGATTCCCGCAGGGCGTGGAAGTAGCTCCAGACAATACACAGGCTCATGACCTTAGTTTTGCCTGCCCCGGTGGCCAGTTTGAAGGCATAGCGGCTCCAGGCATCTTCGTCGTCGGTGATACCCAAGGCTTGCAATTCAGCATTCGCGCCGCCAAATTCGGCAATGATTTGGGATAGGCATTCGATCCGCCGGACTTCTTTGAGGTAGATCAAGGTTTCTACCGCTTCTCGCTGGCAGAAGTAGTAGCGAAACTCAAATTCTTCACCATCGGGCGTGGTTTGGCGGTGGGCGCGGTTAAACCAGTGATTCAGCAGTTGAATTGTGGTGTCGCTGGCACCGATATAGAAGGCTTCTCGCCAGTCTCGCACGGCTGAGCGCAGGTTATTCACCAAGTCGATCGGGGAAGCTCTGCGTCCCTGCACGACATTGCTTGTCGCACCCCTGTTCGTAGTAACCGCTTCAGCGGTTTTCTCCGCCCGAACGCGATGGGCGTTGGGTTCCTGCCAGGGGGCAAAGAGGGGTTCGAGAACAGTGGGGTTGAGAGTGGAGGAGGTCATGGGCTAGGCGATTCTCTTCGAGAGGCTTATGCCAACGCAAATTCTGTAAGGGGACGCTTGCTGGGATGCTGAAAACCCAGAACAATGTCTTCAGCAGGGACTCCAGCTTCTAGGAGATCATTGGCGATGCCCTGTTTCGTCCAGTCTTCTTCAATCCATTCTTCAATCCAAATTTTGCCTTGTTCAATCTTGAGGTAAACCGTCACCCCAAACTCTCGTCGCTTGCCAGCCCAGCCCACATGAAACCAGAAATAGTGATCTTGCTCCTCATCAAAGGCAACACACTGTTGGACTCCAGGCTGATTGGCACCCATTGCCCAATGCTGATAGGCAGTCAGAATTTTTTGAATAATCTGACGGTAATTCTCTAGTTTATCCATTGCACCATCTCCTGTTGATCAAGCTTTTTCTGTTTGTAGTTTCCACTTTAGTGAGCCTTGATCACCCTCACTAAAGTCATCCCATTCTTTCCCATAGTCCTTCACCGGATACCTGACCCAGCTATCCCGCAGCCATGTCTGCCCCTCTGTCTCCAAATACCAATGCACACTGCTACAGAACCAGTCATAGAGCGAGTCTGACCAGCTATGTTTGACAGGGTTGTAGTGAATGTAATTCAGAGTTGTGTAGTCATGTCGTTCAGAGCGAATCGCGCGATCGCTATAGGCATACCACACTTTCCGCCCAACTGCCTGATCTTCCAGATTCCACTGTCGCGATGTGGAGCCGTGTATTCGTTGTAAAACTTTCCCTATTTGTTGATAAGGGCTAAAGCCCTTACTACGAACCTGTTTGTAGTGAGGACTTAAGTCCTCATCGAAATCACCAAGATAAACTAACACATGATAATGATTAGGCAAGATCACCCACCCGCGTAGTTCAACTCCGCTATCGATAAACTGCTGAAACAGCAAGTCCAAAAGCTGCTTGCGTCGTTCTTCAGTCTTGATATGGCATTTATGCTCGTAGCAAGCCGCCGTCAGTAGGTAAAACGATTGATCCTGAATTGGGTGAGGTGGGCTGTGGGGTGGATAGCCTTTAGCTAAACGTTGTTGTACAAGTTCAGCCCGCTGCACTGGTGTTAGCTGGCAATACTCATACATAGCAAACACCCCCAACCTCAACGTTTGTAGTAACGACTTCAGTCGTTATTTCCTGGTGATGAGGGCTAAAGCCCTCACTACGAGCCTCTGAGTTTGTAGTAACGACTTTAGTCGTTATTTTACGAACTGGGTTCATACTTCTACCTCTACGGTAATCGAGGTATCGCAGCCAGAGGTATCGCAGCCAAAGGTATCCACGACTTTGACGCAGGCGGTGTATTTGCCCGGTCGCGGGTAGGTGTAGCCCGCATCGCTGATGGTTTTGAGGGAACGATCTTTGCGGGTGCGATAGTCTTGCCAGTCGTGGGTGAAGGGTTTGCCGGGTTGCCAGTTGAAGTCCACGGCCCAGAAGTCGATAAAGTCAAAGCCGCTTTTGATCGCCCGTTCTTTGATGGCTTCCAGTTCTTTGGTGGGCACTTCCGCCAAGGAGGGAAGGAACTGGGTGAGTTTGATGTCTACGGTGCGGGTTTGAGGACTAAAGTCCTCACTACGAACCTGGTTTGAGGACTAAAGTCCTCACTACGAACCTGGTTTGTAGTAACGACTTCAGTCGTTGCTTTATGGTAGACGGGTTCGGCGGCGAGGACGGCCACTTCCAAAAACGGCGGCGGCGATTTGCGGTTTTTCTCCATAATCTCGCGGGGAATCTGCACCAGCTTTAGCTTTACGCCCAACTCCTGCACCAGGGCATTCACCAGCAGATGCAAATCCATCTCAAACTCCCAGGCGAGGCAGTAGCACTCGCGCCCGCCCGCTGCGGCCACGGCCTGCGCCACCTGTTTGGCTTCTTCGCGGGTAAACATGGAGTCGATGCCATCCACATTGCAGAATGCCCCCGCTTTGCGCCCATGCAACAGGGGCGAGGGCGGATTGGCCAGCACCTCCGCTTTGAAAAACTCCAGAATCACCCGGCGGTGTTCCTCATCTGCCCCCTGAAGCCTGTCCTTTTGCCACCACTGCCGCTCGTAGCGCCCCAGCTTATAAACATCAAAGGCGCGATAGGGCTTGCCCTCACTGTGCAGCTTGCGCTGAAGCTCAATCAGCCGCTTGCGCGAGGTGTGGATGGCAAACCGCCCCAAGTCACACATCAACCACCTGCGCCCCAACCGCTCCGCAACTGCTCCAGTGGTGCCACTGCCACAGTTATGGATGGCACAAACCTCTGTGAGATAAGAATGGACTGCTTCCACTTCTAGATCATAAACTTCTTCTTCGCTGGAGACGGTTTCTACGCTGGTCAAATGCACGCCCTCTAGCGTAGAACCCCAAAAGACGATATCACCCGCTTTGAGATCGCTTGCCGCAATCCACTCAGCCCCTTGGGGGCTAAATTGTTCGGCACTAATCGTTTGAATCCAGGCTGCGACACCCTCTAGGTTGGCCA
>CAZHXN010000064.1:0-5355 GCA_964536415.1 uncultured bacterium | reverse complement strand
TGGCAGGAATACGCACAGTCCGTAATCCCAGCGATCGCAGGTAAGCATCGTGGTTGGCATCATGGGCGATCGCCTCTGGACTGCTGTGGGCAACTGCACCATCTACTTCGACAACAAGGTGTGCTTCACGGGAGTAAAAGTCGGTAATGTAGGGGCCGATCGGGTGTTGACGGCGAAAGGAAATCCCTAGCTGCTTGTTCCGTAAGGCACTCCACAGTTTGCGCTCTGGCGGGGTCATGTTTTGCCGCAATTCACGACTGCGCCCCCGCATATGTCTGGGAATGCCTGACCAGTCAGAGTTGCTGCCCAGGGTACGGGGGGCTAGGGGGGCTATTCACCCGCCACACCCGCGTACCTTGCCGGACACAAAAGAAATCCGCAACCAGATCGCCTTCATTGGAAGAGGCCTGGATAATGCGTTCTAGGAGTGCTTCGGGTTTTTGGGTAGCGTAATATGGATAATCATAGATTTTTCCCTGTTTTCGGAATTCAGCAATGGACTTGTCAGAATAATCTCCAATATTATCTATTCGATAAAAGCGACCATTTGAATCTGGTTTGAACTTTGATTTTATGTACTTTTCATCATAAGATTTATATTGGGAATTCCATATATAATCATCTGATTTTGTATAGAAAAGCAAAGAATCTGATGACCGGGCATACTGTTTTGATACAGCCTTAGCACCTCTTGGTGGTTGTCTTTTCCAACGAGTATCGTTCCGATAACTCTCTACACCAAAGACATCATCTAGCAATATCTTCAATAAATGGATCACACGCCAGTCACAATGTACATAAACAGAACCAGTTTCACTAAGTAACTCTCGAATTAACACAAATCTGTCGTACATCATGTGAAGATAAGAGTCAGTTCCCTTGCCCCACATATCACGATAAGCAACCATTTCAAGGATGGATTGATCTTTTCCGATTTCCTCCTTTTCTTCTCCAATCTGCACCTTCATCGAAAAATCTGCACCCACATCAAACGGCGGGTCGATATAAATCAGATCCACCTTGCCCTTAAACTCTTGCAACAGCGAAGCCATCACCAGCTTGTTGTCACCCCAAATCAGCCAATTTCTAAAATCATCCACACGGGGATTCTGCTGCTCAAATAGCTCCAATTGCCCCGTCGCCGCCGCTGCCCGTCTAGGTTCATCAATACTCTCAATCTTCTGCATCGGCATCGCACACCCGGCAATATTCACCTCCCGCCGCTGGCCATACTCGTCATACTTGCCCTCCCACACCAGTTCCGTGCGCATTTGGGAGAGGGGGTGGGGGTTGTGGGGGCCGTAGGTGGGTTGCTGGGTCATGATGCAGGAAAAAGGCAAAAGGTAAAAGTAAAAAGGTTGGTAGTGACGACTTTAGTCGTCATCCAATATTCACTTTAGTGAATACTACGAACTATTCTGGTTGCCAGGGGAGCCAATCTTCATCTAGGGCTTGCTCCAGGGTGAAATCAGGCTCTTCAGGAATTTCTTGGGCATCTAGTTTGCTTGCTTTGAGAAAAAGCTTTCTAGCATTGCCATATGCAGATAAAAAATGGTCACTGAGGTAGTTTTTGAGGCTGGGGCTATCTTCGAGGATAGCTTGAATCTTCAAACGAAAATTAGTAATTTCCAGATCCCATCCTCTGAAACACATCTCTCGCTCGGATTCCCAATACCGGAGCTTCAGAAAATGCTCACATAATCGCATCAGATAACTAGAAATGGCTCGTTTGTCACTCCTACCCAAGCTCTCAATCTCCTCAATTAGATTTTCTAGATCAAGATTGCTAAAGTTGTGTGCTTTCAACTGAGCAACTGTTTGATCTAACCAAAGTTGGTAGTCTGTGTCATATAGTAACGCTGGTTTAGCTTTAACTTGAGGTTCCATAACTCATTGCCTCCATCGGTGTCTTCATTGTATTGACAAAAACGTCACACTCATCGAAAAATCTGCACCCACATCAAACGGCGGGTCAATATAAATCAGATCCACCTTGCCCTTAAACTCTTGCAACAGCGAAGCCATCACCAGCTTGTTGTCACCCCAAATCAGCCAATTTCTAAAATCATCCACACGGGGATTCTGCTGTTCAAATAGCGACCACTGCCCCGTCGCTGCCGCCGCCCGTTGCGGTTCATCAATGCTTTCAATCTTCTGTAACCGCAAGCGGAATGCTGACGCGAATGGCATGCCACACCCAGCAATATCCACCTCGCGCCGATGGCCATACTCGTCATACTTGCCCTCCCACCCCAGTTCCGTGCGTAGCGTTGAGAGCGGGTGCGGATTGTGGGGGCCGTAGGTGGGCAATTGAGTCATAGAAAGGCCGTATGAAGGCGTAAAGATCTGCCCTCAATTATAGTCGTTGCCTGAAATGCCACCAAATCAAGCGTTTTGCAGGGTGGGCTGGGCGTGATAAGTGGGGTGGGCTTCCTAGTGGATATGCCAAGGGCGATTATCCTAGCAGACACGCCAAGGGCGAACGTGAGGATTTTTAACTTTGGATGAGCGGCTCAAAGCACAGTCCCACCCCAGGACTAAAGCGAGATAACAACTACCTGAGCATTGCCCCCCTACATTCGTTCTAGTACCGGAATCCCCAGCAGGGATAATCCTAACTTCAGTGTGCGGGCTGTCAAGTGACACAAAATCAAGCGGGAAGTCCGCACCGGTTCCTCGGATTGCAAGACGGGACATTGTTCAAAAAATTGATTGAATTTCTGGCTAAGTTCAAATAGGTATTGACAAAGGCGATTGGGTAATAACTCCTGCTCAACGGCAGCGATCGCATCCCCCAAATGCAGTAAATGTTTGACCAGCACTAATTCGGCTGGTTCCGTAAGTGCGATCGGGTGTCCCTCACCCAAATGCCCAAAGTCTACCCCACCTTTGCGACTAATGCCTTGAATCCGCACATAGGCATAAAGCAAATAGGGAGCCGTATTCCCCTGCAAGGCCAGCATCTTGTCATAACTGAACCGATAATCCTTAGTGCGATTTTGACTCAAATCCGCATACTTAACGGCACTAATGCCCACCACCTTAGCCACATGCTGCTTAAAAGCCTCCGTCTCAACCCGATCTTCTTCCTGTAACCGTTTTCCCAAATCCGCCCGCGTATGGGCGATCGCCTCATCCAGCAAATCCCGCAACCGCACCGTTTCCCCGGCCCGCGTCCGGAATTTCTTACCCTGATCATCCAAGACCAACCCAAAGGGCACATGGATTACCTCCACATCCGCAGGAATCCACCCCGCCCGCCGCGCCACCTGAAACACCTGGGCAAAATGCGTCGCCTGACCCGCATCCGTCACGTAAATTAAGCGCTTAGCCCCGTCCTTTTCAATGCGATAGCGAATCGCCGCCAAATCCGTCGTAGCGTAGTTATACCCGCCATCCGACTTCTGCACAATCAAGGGTTGGGGCTTGCCTTCCTTGTTGGTAAACCCTTCTAAAAACACGCATTTCGCCCCCTGATCTTCCACCAGCAACCCCAGTTTTTCCAAATCAGCCACTACGGCTGGCAACAGGGGGTTATAAAACGACTCCCCTCGCTCCGTCAGGTGAATATCCAACAAATCATAAATCACCTTAAATTCCCGCCGTGATTGCTCACAAAGAAGTTGCCATGCCTTCAGGGTTTCCGGATTGCCTGACTGAAGCTTCACCACCTCCTGGCGGGCTGCTTCCTGAAACGCTGCGTCCTCGTCAAACCGCTGCTTGGCCTTGCGGTAAAACGCGACTAGATCGCCCAAATCTAACGCAGCCGAAGTCGTCAGTGCTTGTGGATAGGCTTCCCGCAAATAGGTAATTAACATCCCAAACTGCGTCCCCCAATCCCCCACATGGTTGAGCCGCAGGACATCATGGCCTAAAAACTCCAGGGTCCGAGCCAAGGCATCGCCAATAATCGTCGATCGCAGATGCCCCACGTGCATTTCCTTGGCAATATTGGGGCTGGAAAAATCCACGATCGTCCGTTTTGGCTGCTGGGTGAGGGGTACCCCTAATCGAGGATCAGCCTGTAAAGCTTCTAAATAACGCTGCAAATAACTAGGCTTTAGTGTCAGGTTGATAAATCCTGGCCCCGCGATCGTTGGCACTTCACATAGATCATCCACCTGCAACTGCTGCACGATTTGTTCCGCGATCGCCCGTGGTGGCTGGCCCAACGTCTTCACCAACGACATCGCCACATTCGCCTGATAATCCCCAAACTTGGGATTACTGGCCGGTGCCAGCAGCGGATCAGTCCCCGCCACCGACTCGCCAAAAGCCGCCACCATTGCCTGGGCAAAGCGAGTCTGTAATTGCGAAAGTGTGGACTCCATTAGTCAATCCTCATACTGAGATCCAGCCAGTGCGACCGCGTCACGGGTGCACTGCTAGAAATATAGTCCACCCCGGTCATCGCCACCGATCGCAACGTCTCTAACGTCATATTCCCAGACGCTTCAATCTTCACCCTCGGATTCGCCTGCCGAATCTGAGTCACCGCCTGCTCCATCATCGGTAGCGTCATATTGTCCAACATAATGATGTCAGCCCCATAGTCAAGCGCCTCAGCGACCTCAGCCAGTGTCGTCGTCTCCACCTCGATCGCCAACGGATAGGGAATGCGATCGCGCACCTGGGTAATCGCGGGTCCAATCCCCCCCGCCACCGCAATATGGTTATCCTTCAACATCACCGCATCATCTAACCCCAAACGATGGTTCGTCGCCCCGCCCACCTGGGACGCATATTTCTCCAGGAGCCGTAACCCCGGCGTCGTCTTGCGCGTATCCACAAACTGGGTAGGCAAATCCGCGATCGCCTCAACATACTGCCGGGTCAGCGTCGCAATCCCACTCAACCGCATCACCAAATTCAGCGCCACCCGCTCCCCCGTGAGCAGTCCTGCCAAGGGACCCTGAATTTCGGCAATCGCTTGTTGGCGATCGCACCTCTCCCCCTCCGCCACCCGCACCGTAAACTCAATCCTGGGGTCCACCAGTCGAAAAATTTCAGCCGCGATCGGTAACCCTGCGACCACCCCTGGCTGTTTCGCCACCCACACCGCCCGCCCACCCGGATCGCGATCAGCCAGTAATGCCTGCGTCGTGCGATCGCCCCGGCCCAAATCCTCCCGCAACCACTGGCGTAGATCCGCCTCCAACAAAATCAACGGCGGCACGCCTACCCCCCCACGCAAGCCATCCATACGCAAGCCATCCATAGCAGTATTTTCAAAACTCTGCAAGTCTTACTGTACAAAGGATTGGGCTATTCAGAGAGAATTTCCAGGAAAAAAGTTTGGTTGAGGGGGTTGACAGGGGGTTTAGGAATGGTTAATCTAGAAAAGCGCTGAGGGGG
>CAZHXN010000063.1:0-26106 GCA_964536415.1 uncultured bacterium | reverse complement strand
CACTGTCCATCCCCTCTCCCCACCCCCCTTATCGCCCCTAGCGGCGCGATCGTTCCCCTTGGGAGAGGCTTTTGACGACCTCCCCGGTGACCTCCCCGCAGATGCCCCCACGACGGAATTACAGGCCCTCACTCGCTATCTCAAACACGGGCAATACGCCCAGGCGATTACGGCGGCTGAGGCGCTGCTTCAGCGCCAACCGCAATGTCTCCCGGCCTTTTGCCTCATGGCGGAAGCGTATGCAAGTTTGGGAGACTATGCCAAAGCTGAAATCACGTGCAAACAGGCATTAGATCTCAATGCTTGGGTCTTGAAGCCCTACTATCTCCTCGCCCAGATCGCGGAAGCAAAAGGTGATGTTGAAGGGGCAAAAGTATTCCTGAAACGCATTATTTATCTAGAGCCAGATGCCATTAATGCTTACGTGGAATTAGGTAACCTCTACGATCACGAGGGCAATTGGGCGAGGGCCAATAAGATGTGGCTCTCGGCTTTAGAAATGCTTAAGAAATTACCTAGCGATACCCCGATCGAAGCCGATTATTCATTAACAGTTACAGAACTGCAACAATACTTAGAGAAAAAATTAAAAATGAACACTAAAGTTTAATTTTTATATCATCTCCGTCGTTTACTAAAAAGAGCGGGAAAGATCCAATCAGGGCATCTAACAGTTGAGCAGGCATCAATGCGCTAGGCTGGTATCGACCCAGGCTGTGGGCATCGATGATCAGTGTCGCCTTTGGTTAAGCGAGAACGGATATATGACGTTAGCCTCTCATTACCTCATTTTTGATCTCAATCAATGCCGCTACGGCGTCACCACCTCGGCAGTTCAGGAAATTTTCTTTCTCCCCGCGTTAATCCCGGTAGCAGAAGCCCCGCCAGATATTGTGGGCATTCTCAACCTGCGGGGCGAGATCTTGCCGGTGATTGATCTGAATCGGCGCTTTGGTCGTCTTGATCAACTTGTGGCAGGGGTTGCGGTGGATGAAGTTCTAGATGTCATCTATGTCGATCCGCGTCATATTCAGCCGATTCCCGCTGCGTTACATACCGGCCATGACGAATTTTTAGAGGGGATTGCTCCCTATTACGACCAGTCGATGGGCGTTTTGGATCTGCCCAAAGTTTTCCTGAAAGGAAATCTCGTTGTCAATGAGGAGGTTTAAATCAGCCATTAATCAACCTCCTGAGTCCCCATGTGGCGTCTCGCGCCCGATGTGGTTTAGTCGGTTGGCCTCAGGATATTCCGATGTACAAGGTGATGGGTAGCGCACGGTTTGGTGTTAGGTAGGTCAGTCTATGTCTCAGCGAAATCAGTTAAAACTGCGCCAGTTGATCATGATCGGGTATGCCGTTCCCGTGATTGCGCTGCTGGGCGCAGCTACGATGGCCTTTATGAGCGTGAGTCGGGTACGGGAAAGCGCTGAAGCCGTGACCCGTGCCAGTAAGGTTTTGGATGAGATCAGTATCGTGACGGTTAATTTTAACATCGTGTCACAGTCTACCCGTGGTTATCTGCTGGATCAAAGTGATGAGTTCCTGACCGTCTTTGCCGAAGCGAAAACCCGGTACGAGCAGTCGCTGGAAACCTTAAATCAGCTGATTATTGATCCCCAGCAAAAAGCCAATCTGCAAGAGGTGCAGGCTTTGGCTGAGGAACTGGTGGTGCTGAACCAGAACTTCCTGAATATGGCCCAACAAGGTAAACCGGAAGCTGCGGTACAGGCATGGCGCAAGCAAAATGGGCGGGTACAAGCAGACAACACTACCGCTGCCTTGAAGACGATGGAAGACTATGAGCGCAATCTGGTGGACAGGGCCCGTGAGCAAGAGAACCGCGCACTGAATGATTTACAACGTCTGCTGATTTGGGCCTCGGCGATTTCCCTCGCGGCTTCAGGGGTGATTGGTACCCTAGTGATCCGGCGGGCCAGTCAGCAGATGAATGAAGCCGCCGCCGCCATTGCCAGTTCCACTACTCAAATTGCTGCCAGTATTGAAGAGCAGGAGCGTAGTTCCAGCCACCAGGCCGCCTCGGTCAGCCAAACCACCACGACGATGGATGAGTTGGGAGCCTCCTCCCGCCAGTCCGCCGAACAGGCCGAAGCGGCAGCAGCAGGGGCACAGCAAGCCTTGGTCTTAGCCGACAATGGTACCAGAGCCGTTGAACGCACGATCCAGGGCATGGCAACGCTGAAAACCAAGGTGAGTGCGATCGCCGAACAAATCCTGCGCCTGAGCGAGCAAACCAGCCAGATTGGTAGTATTTCTGGCCTCGTGAGCGATCTGGCGAATCAAACCAATATGCTGGCCCTGAATGCCGCCGTGGAAGCCGTCCGGGCCGGGGAACATGGCAAGGGCTTCTCGGTTGTGGCGGCAGAAATTCGCAAGCTGGCCGATGAAAGTAAAAAGTCGGCGGAGCGGATTGGTGCGCTGGTCACGGATATTCAAAACGCCATTAACGCTACCGTGATGGCTACCGATGAGGGCACCAAGACAGTCGATGAGGGGGTGCGCATTGCCCAGGAAACCTCGGATGCTTTTGCGGGTGTCACCAATGCCGTCAATAATGTCGTGCTGAACAACCAGCAGATTTCCCTCAACATCAAGCAACAGGCGATCGCCATTCAACAGGTGGTGGATGCGATGAACGCGCTCAATGTCGCTGCCAAGGAAACCACGGGCGGTATTGGCCAAATTCGCATTGGTACTCAGCGTCTGAATGAGGCTGCACTCAGCCTGCAAGCGATCGTGTAGCGATCGTCTAGGGGATGGGGTGGGCACAATGTGTCTGCCAGTTCTACCTAGCGAAGCTGTCCCTCAAGGACCGATCGTTCACCACAGCCGCCCGTATTGGGGGCGTCCATGCCACGAGGAACCCGACCATGAGAATCGAAGATGATGAACTGCGCGAGGTCTTTCAGATCGCCAGTGAGGAACATATCCAAAATCTGGATGCGGGTCTATTGCACCTGGAAAAGCATCCCGATGACATGGAAACCCTCAAGGCCCTCATGCGGGACACCCATTCCCTCAAGGGCGATGCCAACATGCTGGGCCTCAAGGATCTGAGCACCTTGGCCCACCAAATGGAACATCTCTTTGGCAAGGTTACCCGTGGTGAACAGCCCTTTACGCCGGAACTCGCTGATCACCTGGGGCACGGCCTGGATGCTGTCCGTAAACTGGCCCACGAAGCACTCACGGGCGAACCCGCAGCCGTGAATACCTTCTATGTGCTGGCAGAACTCATGGGTGCAACCCCTGAAGCGGGGGGGAGCGTGCCTGGGAAGCCAGAGGCCGAGGCGGAAGTGGCGATCCCCCAAGATCGTGAAGCGATCCCACCAACTGTATCCCCGGCTGCTGCCCCGGATACCCGCGATGCCGCTTCCCTCGCCAGCCCAGAACCGGAAACCGCTCCCCCTGCAGAGGTGATGGCAACGGCCCGCACCTCACCCGTCACGGGAGAGGCGATCGCCCCCCTACCAGAGGTCAACTTATCCGGCGCAGGCATTGAGGCCGGATCGGAGGGGCCTAATGGCTCCCAAGAGGCCGCAGGGGCCGTGGTCACCGCCACCAGTCCCGCGGACAGCAACTACCATATCGAAACCATCCGCGTACCTACCCGGAACCTGGATGCCCTGATGACCCAGGCGGGGGAACTGACGGTGACGAAGATCCGCATTGCCCATCGGTTGGCAGAAGTGGACGCGATCGTCAGTCTTTGGGAGGAGTGGAGCCGGGATTTATTCCTCAACCGGTTCCTGTTAGAGGAAATCCGCAAGGGCACGAGTAACCTGCAAAAGCTGGAGGAGTTTCACAACCGCACGGAGACCCATCTGGAGCAGTTGGGGACATTGGTTAACCAGATCCGGCGCACCCTGTCGGAGGATACAGCCCGGTTGGAACTGATTAGCGAAGATCTGGAGGCAGAAATTCGGACCCTCCGGCTCTTGCCCTTAAGTACGTTGTTTAATCTATTCCCTCGGTTAGTGCGGGATTTAGCACGGCAGGAAGGGAAGGCGATCGAACTGGTGATCGAAGGCGGCGATACCCGTGCCGATAAACGCATCCTGGAGGAAATGAAGGACCCCCTCATGCATATCCTGCGGAATGCCGTCGATCACGGGATTGAATCGCCGGCGGAACGGGAACGGCGCGGCAAACCGGCAATGGGCACGATTCATCTGCGCGGTTACCAAACCCCCACCCATATTGTGATTGAAGTGAGTGACGATGGTCGGGGGTTGGATCTGGAGCAGATTAAGCAAACAGCCCTCAAACGGCGCATGGTCACGGAGGAGGAACTGAGCAGTCTATCGGCCAGCCAAATCCAGAATTTCATCTTTGAACCGGGCTTCTCAACCCGGAGTTTAGTGACGGAAGTGTCAGGTCGGGGGGTGGGCCTGGATGTGGTGCGCACCCATGTCGATCGTCTCAAGGGCAATATTCAAGTCCTCTCGACACCGGGGCAAGGCTGTACCATTCGGCTGCAATTGAGCATAACCCTGGCCACGGCCCATGTCCTGATTGTAGCCTTGCGGGGCGAATCCTATGCCATTCCCGTTGAAGCGGTGGAAACTGCGTGTCTGGTGCATTTAGACAGTGTGTTTACGATCGAAAATCGCCCCACGATTCTGCACCAGGACCAACCCGTCTCCGTGGCCCATCTAGCGGATTTGTTGGAATTACCCAACAGTGACAACGGGAAACGCGGCGATCTGGCCAGTGTCGAAAAGTTACCCTGCATCATTTTGCGGGTGGGGGAAGAATGCCTAGGAATTTTTGTCGATGCCCTGCTGGATGAACAGGATGTGGTACTAAAGCCCCAAAGTCAGCTACTCAAGCGGGTGCGGAACATTTCGGGAGCCACGATTCTGGGAACCGGGCAGGTGTGTATGGTGTTAAATCCAGGCGATTTGATTAAGTCGGTACGTTGGCTGGGGCGGGCAGCGAGTCGCCCGATGACCACGGCCCAGCCCACGGAGCAGCGACGCCGCTCGATCCTGTTAGTCGAAGATTCGATCGCTACCCGAACGCAGGAAAAGCGCATCCTGGAAGGGGCGGGCTACGAAGTGGTCACTGCTGTGGATGGGATCGATGGTTTCAATAAGTTGCAAACTCGTCCCTTCGATGCCGTTGTCAGCGACATCCAAATGCCCAATCTGGATGGGTTAGGGTTGACCCAGCGGATTCGCCAACACAAGGAATACAGCGAATTACCGATTATCCTGGTCACCACCCTCGCCAGTGAGGAGGACAAACGCCGGGGAGCCGAGGTCGGGGCCAACGCCTATATCACCAAGAGTAGCTTTAACCAGGATGTTTTACTCGAAACCTTGAATCGGCTGATTTGATCCGACCCATCCATCACAATTGGGGTGACCAGTAGGTGTTACAAAATCATGCCGGTGTTGGCGTTGATTGCCTGAGCCGCATACCTTTTACGCTAAAGTGAAGGTTATTCTTCTAGAATTGCGCAAAGTTGTGTCAGAAGGCGGTGCGATGGCGATAGGCAAGTGGCGTTGGGTCAAGTCCGGTGATTTTAGCTTTTCAATTTCCCCTGTGCTTCGTCGTTGGCTGTTACTGGCGGCCACGATCGCGCTGCTGGTGTTGGCTCCGTCTCCCCTGTTGGCGCAATTAGCCAGCCCCACTCCTGAAGCATCACCCGTCATCGCCTCACCTGCGTCTGAGATCATCCCCACCCCCACGACCGGGAATCCAGTCGATGGGTATCCGGTGATGTTGGACAATCGGAGCATCTTTCGCGTGAGGCAGGGAATTCCTGGGCTGGTGTCTGCTGCAGAGCGGGCCAAAATTATTAGTGAACGTCTACAGGTGGTCGCGAATGATCCCACGATCGCGCCGGCTGATCTGGTGATTAAGGACGAAGGCGAGGTCACCGTGATTCAAGTCAATGATTTAACCCTGCTCACCGTTCGTGAAAGCGATCGGGCGGTCTACGGTAACCAGACACGCCAACAGTTAGCCCAACGAGCTAAAGCATCAATTGAAACGGCAATTATTCAGTATCGTGAGCGACGCAGTTTCCGCCGCTTGCTGCTAGGGGTGTTTAAGACCGTGGTGAGTACGGCCATCCTCATAGCCATTTTTCGGGCGCAAGCTGCCCTCTTCCCCCGGCTGTTCAACCAGGTCTGTGTTCGCTATGAAACGGGGACTTTAAGTTTACGCATCGGTAATCTCCGGTTACTAGGAGCCGGAGCAACCCGCTATCTGTTAGTCAATCTCTTAAAAGCGATTCGACTGCTCCTGATTCTAACCTGCCTTTATCTATACCTGCCCTTTGTTCTGCAATTATTCCCCGCCACGGAAGCCCTGGGCGATCGGCTGTTGCAAATGATCGCCTATCAAGCTAACCAATTAGTCCAGAGGTTCATTGCCTATTTACCTAATTTGGTCACGATCGCACTGGTAATTCTGGTGACCTACTATGCCTTGGGGTTAGTCAAACTGGTCATCAATGAATTAGGCCGGGATGATAGCTATCCCTGGTTTTATCCAGAATGGACAGCACCCACGACACGCCTGGTGAGCTTTTTAGTCATTGCGATCGCGGGCATTCTTGCCGGACCCTATCTACCAGGGTTTGGATCCCCAGTTTTTCGGGGATTATCAATTTTCCTAGGGGTCCTCTTCTCCTTAGGATCGACCTCCGTGATCGCCAATGCCATTTCGGGCGTGATTTTGATCTATACCCGTGCCTTCCAATTGGGTGATCTGGTGAAGATGGGGGAGGCGACGGGAGTTGTTGTCGAAACTTCCCTCTTTGTCACCCGCCTGCGTACCCCTAAAAACGTGGTGGTCACGTTGCCCAATTCTACAGTTTTGAATAGCCATGTCCTCAACTTCAGTGCCACGGTACGGCAGAATCAGGGCTATCTGTTGCTCCACACCACCGTGACGCTAGGCTACGATATCCCCTGGCGCAAGATACATCAAGTGTTAGTCGAAGCTGCGCTCGCCACTCAAGGGATCGTCCCTGAACCTAAACCCTTTGTTCTGCAAACGGCCCTGAATGATTTCTATGTCAGCTATGAACTCAACGCCTACACTGATCTTTCCGTCAAGTTATTTCTGGTGTATTCAGAATTGCATCAAAACATCCAGGATTATTGTAATCAAAACGATATTGAAATTCTCTCACCGGGGTATACGGCTCTGCGGGATGGTAACCATTCCACCATTCCTGCTGACTATCTGCCGGCCAATTATATCGCTCCGTCCTTCCGGGTTCAGGCCCCGGAACCGCCCTCCAATGGTCACAGCCCCAGCCCTGAAGCTGCCCCCGACCCCGATCAAGCAGTCATGCCCCCCAAGCCATCGGCATTAGGCTAGGCTATGCCCGTAGGCCACCCCCCTGAGAAGACCTGAGAAGAAAAGAGCAGATGCATAGGCGAAAGTTGCTTAAACTCATGGCATTGGCCTTGGTCGGCTGTACGGGCGGGGGCTATGCTCAGAAAAAGGGGCAGATACCCTCCTCCCGGATTCTGGTGATTGGTGCAGGTCTGGCGGGTCTGGCAGCGGCCTGGGAGTTGCACCGTCAAGGGTATGAGGTTCAAGTCATCGAAGCCCGCGATCGCGTGGGGGGGCGCATCTGGACCAGCACCGCATGGCCGGATATCCCCCTGGATTTAGGGGCAAGCTGGATTCATGGCGTCCACGGCAATCCCCTGAGTGAATTAGCGGATGAAATCGGGGCTGAACGGGTCATCACCCGTTACGAAAGTGCCATCACCTATAACACCAATGGTCAACCCCTGACAGCGGCTCAAGCTGATCGGCTGGATCGTTTGCGAACCCGGCTTTACCAAACCTTAGGGCGGGCACGGGAACAGGATGAGGATATCTCGATCCGGCAGGCGATCGCCCCCTTGGCGCAACCATTCGAGCCATCATCATTGGAATACCGGTTGATTAACTTTATCCTCAGCAGTGAATTGGAACATCAGTATGCAGGGAGTGCCGCCAGCCTTTCGGCTCACTGGTATGACAGTGATGAGGAATTTGATGGGGATGACGCCTTATTTCCAGAGGGCTTCCGGACCGTTACCGATTTTCTGGCCCGTGAGTTGAGGATTGAACTGGGGCAACCCGTGTTGGAGATCCGGTGGGGGCGATCGCCGGTGGAGGTCATCACCCCACAGTCTACGTTGATCGCTGACCATGTGGTTGTCACCTTACCTCTGGGGGTTTTAAAGGCCCAACGGGTGCAGTTTTTCCCCGCCTTGCCGTCCGAAAAACGGGCAGCGATCGCCCAATTGGGGATGGGCGTATTGAACAAGTGCTATTTACGGTTTGCATCGGCCTTTTGGCCGGATGATGTGGATTGGTTGGAATACATCCCGGCCACACACGGGGCCTGGACTGGCTGGGTGAGCTTCCAACCGGCGGTTGAGCGGCCCATCCTGCTGGGGTTTAATGCGGCTGAGCAGGGGTGGGCGATGGAGCAGTGGTCCGATCGGCAAATTGTTGCCAGTGCGATGGATACCCTGAAAACCATTTTCGGGGCTGGCATTCCTCAACCCGTTGACTACCAGATTACCCGTTGGGCCACTGATCCGTTTGCCCTGGGGGCTTATTCCTATTACGCTGTTGGGTCCACGCCCAGAATGCGTCAGGCACTGGCAGCTCCCCTGGAGAAACGGTTATTTTTTGCGGGGGAAGCGACCCACCCCGACTTTTTCGGTACTGCGCATGGGGCCTACCTATCGGGCCTGCGGGCAGCGGCGGCAATCCTGGCGATCTGAAAACTCCCAGCCACAATGATGATAACCCTGTTACCCTTCCTGTTCACGCTCTGTCGGCGGCTGCCCTGGCTGCTGGGGGGAGCAATGCTGGTAGTGAGTGGACTCCTGGGATGTACCGTCGCCTCAACGCCCCCTCTTCCTGGAACCTCATTGCCTACTGCCCCGGCCTCCGCAACGATCGCGCAAGTACTCACCACCCATCGGTGTGCCAGCTGTCAACTGTCCGGTGCAGAACTACCCGCTGCCCAACTGACCAGTGCCAATCTGCGGCGGGCCAACTTGCAACAGGCTAACCTTCAGGAGGCAACCCTCCGCTTTGCCAACCTCCGCTTTGCTAACCTGCAAGGCGCAAATCTCCAGGGGGCTGACCTGCGCAATACCGACCTGCGTCATGCCAACCTCAGTGGCGCCAACCTCAGTGGCGCCAACCTACACCTCGCCATCCTCAGCAGCGCCAACCTGGAAACCGCTAACCTGACCGCCGCTAACCTTCAGGACGCTGACCTTTTTGAAGCTGATCTGCGAAATGCCCAATTAACGCACGCTAACTTACAGCAAGCTGATACCCGTGGCAGTCATCGTGAGGGCGTTTACCTTTGCCAGACTACCTTGGAAGATGGCACGATCGTGGCTCCTGATTGCCCGTATTAGAGAAAAGAGAATGGAGAAAAGAGAAAAGAGGGGGTGCATCTCACTTGTGCCGCCCTCACCTTAAACCCCTCTCCCGCTCTGGGAGAGGGACTTGAAAATCCGGCTCCCCTTCCCTCCATCCCCCCGCAAACGGGGGGTTAGGGGATGAGGGATGCATCTTGCCCAACTGGGATGCTCCCGAAAAGGGAGAGGAGAGAAGAGGGTCTGGCTTTCTTCTTGTCTCACTCCTCACTCCTCACGTAAGGATGATGCTGAATCCAATGTTGGGCAATATCCAGACGGCGGCAAATCCAGACGCGATCGTGGCTTTGCACATAGTCCAAAAACCGGGCCAAGGCTGCCGTGCGTCCGGGGCGTCCGGCGAGGCGCGTGTGCAACCCCACGGACATCATCTTAGGAGCCGTTTCTCCCTCTTGATAGAGCACATCAAAGGCATCTTTTAAATAGGTAAAAAAGTCGTCCCCACTGTTAAATCCTGGTGCAACTGAGAATTTCATATCGTTATTATCTAGTGTGTAGGGAATGACGAGATGGGGTTTTCCAGCGACTTCGACCCAATAGGGTAAATCATCGTTATAAGCATCGGAATCGTAGAGAAACCCGCCTTCTTCCACCACCAACCGGCGTGTGTTGACACTCGGCGCGTAGCGGCAATACCACCCCAGCGGGCGCGATCCAGTCAGTTTTTCAATTGAGGCTACAGCCAACTGCATCTGATGCCGTTCCTCTACCTCGCTCATCTCATGAAAGCCGATCCACCGCCACCCGTGGCAGCAAATGTCATAACCTGCTGCAACGATCGCCCTAGCTGCTTCCGGATTTCGCTCCAACGCCAGGGCCGCCCCAAACACGGTAATCGGAATCTGACGGCTTTGAAACAAGCGCATTAATCGCCAAAAGCCCGATCGACTGCCATATTCATACACCGACTCCACGATTAAATCCCGTTTCCCCGGTCCCATCGAAGCACCGGGGACTTCCCATAAATAGGTTTCGGAGCAATTGTCCCCATCCGGGATCGAATACTCTGAGCCTTCCTCATAATTCATCACAA
This sequence comes from uncultured bacterium, assembly GCA_964536415.1. GTDB lineage: Bacteria > Cyanobacteriota > Cyanobacteriia > B231 > B231 > Trichothermofontia. Next base: position 15,627 of record CAZHXN010000063.1, on the reverse strand, counting down.
TTTGCAATGCTAAGCGAGCATCTCCCGGCCATTGGGGATGGGGAGGATGGGCACCGTAGCCAACGAGATCACGGGGATAGGGAGACAAGGACATGGACAACTGGAAGGTTAGTGCAGCACATCATTAATTATTTAACGTTTGTAGTGCTGGCTTTAGCCAACAACTGGCAACGACTAAAGTCGTTACTACAAACGTGGTAAAACTTGATGTTGACTTCTAGGTCTGGCGGGCGGGTAAGCGCACTACAAAGGCACTTCCTTGGCCTACCAGGGACTCAACCTCGATCGTACCTCCATGTGCCTCCACAATTTGTCGGGATAGATGCAAACCCAGGCCACTGCCCGATCGCGTATGGTTGCCCTGGCGAAAGCGCTGGAATAGGGTCGCTTGCTCTGCTACCGGGATACCGGGACCCGTATCCTTCACCCGAATAACTAACCAGGCTTGATTCGGGAATGGGTCCTTAGCCGGATCAGGGGGGACATAGCCGAGGGCGACTTTGACGGCTCCGCGATCGGTAAATTTAATCGCGTTCCCCACCAGATTCGTGAACACTCGTCGCAACTCCTGGCGATCGCCCGCCACTTCAAACCGGGTAAAGGTTGTGGGACCACAGGCCGTGGCAAACCCCAGGGCGATATTTTTGGCCGTCGCCAGGGGCCGCAGTTCCAGCACGACTTCCTGGAGCAAATCCTGAAGGTTAACAGCGGAAAAGGTGAGCGATTTGGCCCCTGCTTCATAGCGGTAGACTTCTAGCAATTGGTTCACCATCTGGAGCAGGTTTTGATTGCTGCGAATCATGCTGGGGATGACCTCCTGCATTTGGGGTGTCAACTCACCCAGGGCTCCCTCTAAAAACAGGTTGAACATCCGATCGGCGGCAATCAACGGCGTCCGCAGGTCGTGGGTCAAACGCGAGACAAAATCCTCCCGTTGACGCGCAATCTGGTTACGTTCCTCGATCGTGTGTTTCAGGCGCAACAGCGATCGCACCCGCGCCAGCAGTTCATCAAACTCCACCGGCTTCCGGATAAAATCATCCGCCCCCAAATCCAGCCCCCGCACCACACTGGGTTGGTCCGACGCCGTGATCAACAAAATTGGGACAAAGGGTAGACGGGGATGATTGCGAATGCGCCGGGTGACCTCGTATCCATCGATCTCTGGCATCATCACATCCAGCATGATCAGATCCGGCGGCTCCTGCTCAACCTGACGCAATGCCGTATAGCCATCCGCCGCCACCTCCACAGCATACCCTTCCGAATCCAGCACCGATTGAATCAGGTAGGCATTATCGGGCGAATCATCAACAACCAGGATGCGATCGGTCGTCACGCTACGCGGCGGGGGAGACGATGGATAGGGAGCGGTCAACATGATTACTTAAGCTACTGTATCGAGGTAGGGACGGTTTGGAAAGGGAAAATGCCAAAAGACAGGGTCCCCAGCCAGAGAAGCGATGCAGCCTGATTGACGGGTATGAATCAATCCCAAATTCTGGTCGGGACAGGGTACCCCCCCAAAATCTAGCGGGAAATCCCACCATCTGGGTAAACCCGCCCTGGCAGGGATGTCCTCACTCCCATATTGCAAGTAATCCCCAAGATTGGCGTCTTCCCTGTGGCAGATTCCGCCCCATCCTGCCCCTCTCCCGATTAATTTGAACAACACTCACCCATTGACCTTTTTCCTTCTTTCTTTTTCCTTTTGCCTTCCCATCCCTACGCCGGATAAATCCGCAGCCGTCGATTCGGTTCCTCGCCAAAACTGGCTGACTTGAGATGGTAGTGTTCCACCAACTCGTGTTGCATCCGGCGCACCTTAGCCGATCGCGGCAATAACTCCACAGGTTGGCCCTTGGGCAGGACAATTTGTTCCACCGCAAGGCGAGTTTCTTCTAGGGCTTCCAACTCGTCATCACTGCCCGTGTGGGAGAACAGGCTCAGATCCATGCCACTGGCCGGGGCCGGTTCATCCAGATTCATCATCCGCCGCAGGGCGCGGACAATATGGGGCAAGGTACTGGCCTTGATGGCGTGGATAGGCACCTGACGCATTTTAGCCAAGTGCTTGAGCTTGGAGTGCCCCTTCACCTGCGATCGCACCGTCAGGATCACATCGGCCTCATCAATGTTTTTGGTAATCACCACCGGAAGCGCCAGGGTGTGAACGGCTTGCTCCAGTTGTTGACGCCCGACGGCATAGGGGTAGACGCAGAGGGTATCTCCCCCCGCCGCAATCGGGACTGCACCAGGGAAATCGACGACGGACTCGCGCCCAGACCCAGGTGTATCGGCAAAGGCCGCTAGCGCGTCCGAGGGCATCGGGTGTTCCGCCAAGGAAGCATCCAACAGTTGGGCAAAGTACTGCTCCTCCGAGAGGGGAGCCGGGGGCTGGGAAACCTTGCAGCTACTGGGAGCGCTGGGCAGGGGCACCATACGACCAGAGGCTTGCCACCCCTTGGCGAAGGGGGTCATGGTGGGTGCATCGGCCTGGGCAGGCGGCAGTTCGCGGGTGATGACGACCTTGCCCTCGTCGTTGATAGTGCGAATTTGGGGGCTGATGGGGCGTCCGCGCAGGATGCTATCAACGGTTTCGGCGACCTGCTCGTGCACCACCCAGCGTTGCCGTTCCAGCATTTCGATCGCGATCTCAAACGTGGGCGGAGCCTTGCGTTCCAGCACCGTTTTCTGGCTACCGCGACGACGAGCCTCCTCATCCCCCAAGGTGACCGATTGGATGCCCCCGATTAAATCTGAGAGGGTGGGGTTTTTGATCAGGTTGGCGATTTGATTGCCGTGGGCGGTGCCGACCAGTTGCACACCCCGTTCAGCGATCGTCCGGGCCGCTAGGGCTTCCAATTCCGTCCCAATTTCGTCGATGATGATCACCTCTGGCATATGGTTTTCCACCGCTTCGATCATCACTTGGTGCTGCAATTCGGGACGGGCCACCTGCATTCGTCGCGCCCGCCCGATCGCCGGATGGGGGATATCCCCGTCACCCGCAATTTCGTTGGACGTATCGATAATGACAACCCGTTTGCCCAGTTCATCCGCCAGCACCCGGGCAATTTCGCGCAGGGCGGTGGTTTTGCCCACCCCCGGTCGTCCCAGCATCAGCAGCGATCGTCCAGTTTCAACCAGATCGCGAATCATGCTGGTAGTGCCAAAAATGGCGCGGCCCACCCGGCAGGTCAGGCCCACCACGTCGCCCGTGCGGTTACGAATCGCGCTAATCCGGTGCAGGGTTTGCTCAATACCGGCGCGGTTATCACTGCTGAAGCTGCCCACCCGTTGCACACAGGTTGCCAACACCGGGCGCGTCACCGGATGCGCCGACAGTTCCTCCACCCGCTGGGGAAAGCGGGCTTCTGGCACCCGGCCCAGATCCATGACCACTTCCACCAATTGATCGCGATCGGGGTGGTGGCGCAGGCGCGACTGCAATTCATCGGGCAGAATATCGAGCAGTTGATTCAGATCGTCAGTAATTTGCATAGGTGCATCGGGAAGTTTCAACCCGTAAAGGCAATAGAGGTTAGAGGTGATCGATACAAGCAGAACCTCATCACACTTCAGCCAGCGGGACGCCCATGAGCGCCCAGCCAGGCCCCTCAGACTAGGGCGGCCTAGCCGAGGCAACCAGTGCGGGGACCTGGGACGAGATCGCCTCCCGGTCCAGGGGGGCTACGAACCGAGATTTGAGTGGGGAGACCAGAGCCGCAGCCGCTTGTACAGCCGACCCCAGCCGCTCGCCAAACAGCCCCCTCACTTCTCTCTCCTCCCCCCTCACTTCTCCTTCCCCAACCAACCCGGTTTCCAACCACTGAAGCAGTTGAGTCCGGGCATAGCTCCCGTAGGCAATCCCGGCGATCGTCCGCTGGGGGCCGGGTTCACGGCTGACGGGTTGCCCCGGCGGGGTGAGCAGGCCGAGTTGGCGTGCTTTGGTGACCGTGTGGGCGTTGGTACCGCCTGCCAGTTGCACATAACCAGGGGGACCCTCGGCAAGGACTTTTTGGGCCAGTTTCAAGGCCGCGTGGGTGGTGCCTTTGCCCAGGTCACCGCTCATGGGCCGACCGTCGGTTTGCCAGATTAGGGGACCGGACCAAGTGGCTCGTATTACGTCATGGAGCGTCCATAGGTAGGCGATCGCATCGTCGCTGTCGGGGAAGCTCACCGCGATCAGTTTCAGGTGGGGGCAGTGGGGCACGATCGCGGACCACAGGCGTTGGAAGTCGGCGACGCGACCGAGTTGGGTATGGATCTCGATCGCGTCAATGCCCAGGGCCATGATTTGGGGCAAACTCTGGGCTGGGTTCACGACGGTGGCCTCGGTGATGATCTGACCAATCGGACAGACGGGTAAACACCGACCACAGCCATAGCAGCGATCGGCGATAACGCCCTGGGCAGCGGGTGCTGCGGGAAAAGCGATCGCCTGGGCAGGACAGATGCGCTCACAGGGGCGCGGGCAATCGGGCGGACAGCGATCGGCATCAAAGTGGGCTTTGCGGAAATGGGGGTCTTCGCCATCGTTGAGGCTAACCATCAACCACGGGCGATGGGCCGCTAGGAAGTCGGGATGGACGGTTGGGGCAGTATCGATGGCTGGAGCTGGAGCGAGGTTGAAATCAGGGGTGTTCAGGGCTGTGGCCATCTGGATGGCTTCCTGGGCGGCAGTAATCACCGCCGGGTCAGCCGCCACGTCAATGCAATCGGCTCCTGCCAGGGTATAGGCCAGGGTCAGATCGCGAATGCTGGCGAGGTGCTGGTAACTGGCTCCACAAATTAACTTGAACCAGTGCCCCTCGCAGAGTGATTGTAAAGGACGGTACAGATCAGTCACCCTTCTATAATAATTTCCCGGCGCGATAGATGACCCGATATCCCAGTACTGCTGATCCTACCCTCTGGGATCAACGCACTGCAAGTATTGGGGATAGCCTGAGCCAGAAAATCACGCTAGCAAGTTTCCCTGTAGGATTGCGGTACCTAACCACGGCTCTGGATCGGGCCTACTTACCAGCGCCACCAAGGGCAACCGGGCTGGATCGGCTAGTAAGGGCTGTGGGGCCTGCTCCCAAAGGCGCAGCACTTGGTAATGACGGACGGTCAATTACTATCCCTCTTTTGTCACTTTACATTAAACTTTACATTAATTATTGATGAGACTGATGATGCGAAAGCCGGTCAGAAGACTGATTATGTGAAACGACAATACCTTGGCAACTTGGGGAAAGTCGAGAATGGGATTGTTGTGGTTACAGCCTATGGCTCGATATCCTTTTGGGAAACTTGCTTAAAAGCTGTCTCAAGCGCGTCTGTAAGCTCTGGATACAACCGGGCTTGTAGCGCCCGCAGAATTGATTTCACTTTCGACACTAAAATGAATCGAAGCATTGTCCATAATCACATAAGCACCTGCCCATAGTTTCGGGACTAACTTACAGACAATGAAGGCTTCAAATGTGAATTTATCAACACTCCCCATCACGGCCACAGGCACGATAATTCCCTGGAGACAAATCGCACCAATAACAGAAACATTTTTGCCTCGTTTCTGGGGACACTTACCATGCGCGCGTTTACCTCTTGGTGATCGGGCAGATAAGCGCATTAAAGCTAGGTTAATCCCCGTATCATCAATGGAAATTAGGCTTTTGGCCAAAATCCCTTGGATGAGTTGCCAGAATTGTACCCGTTTTCACTGGCTTTCTCGTCCGCGTGGAATGTTTTTTGCACGTGATATTCAGCCTCTTGAGCATCTAATCAATCGTAGATCTGCTCACCGTAACCCCGGTTTCATGCGCCAATAACTGGCGGAGTTCTTCGAGAGTGGCGTCGTTGTTATCCTCCAGCGGGCATGCGAGGATCGCTAACTGCTCACTGTTCAGCTTTGTGGGAGTTTATTGTGTGCGCACTTTCGGTGCGATCGATCCCGTTTCCCGACGCTGTTTGAGAATTTTCTGCACCAAGCTTTTAGCAACTCGGAAACGTTTAGCGAGTTGTCGTTGCGAGATGGGTTCCGATTCATAGACATCCAAAATCTTCTGACGAAACTCCAGTGTATATGCCTTCATCTGTAGATCTTTGGTCCAATGGTCCCAACCAGCGTTTCAAATCCGCCACCGTATCAAAATCCAACAATGCCTCCGCCAGCCCCTCCAATGCCTCCAACGATAATCCCCGAATCGCCGTCTCTAAATCAGGCTCTAACAGTCCAAATCGGCGGTTCAGTTGCCGCAAAATCAGAGCCAGTTCACCTTCTTGGCGCCCTTCTTGCAAAATTTCCTGATAAATCACCGATTCGCGCATGATGCCCTCCCGGAAAATTTGACGAATCAACGGTTGCCTAAACTTCAACCCCGCAAAAATCTGCGTATAGGTCGCTAACTCCTGTCGCTGCTGTTCCGATTCTAACTGGCCAATCTGGGCCGCTACCCGTCGCAGCAATGCCTCCGGCTCACGGGTTGCCGCCAAGGGAGCCAAGGGTAACAACGCGGGATCATGCAGCAATACGGTTGGGTCCTGCTCCCAGAGACGAATAACCCGGAAGCGATGCTGGGTTTCTCCCACCTGAAAGCGGTCCTGAAGCACGGTGTTTGCTGCCGGGGGGAGTCACACGATCACCACCTGGATGATCGGCACTTGATACTGGCGATACAAGCGTACCCAATAGTCCAACATCCGGAATTTGATCGGGGGATCGGAGGGTAGGCGGGTTTGGAATTCCAGATGGAGGATGCGGTCCTGGGTTTCTAAAAACACCAGCGAATCCGCCCGGATCGGTTCAATACTCAATTCTGTCTTCAGAACATGCACCCTTCCTGGGGCATCCCCCAGTATCCAGGCTGCAAACCGATCGGGATACTTTTCCGCAATGAAGTTTGCCAAGATTGTCGAAAGGCATGGTTGAATACCCACAGATCTGGCTGCTGGACAAGACGAATCCAATCCAGGGGACGGGTTCATATTGGTGATCTATGGATGAACCGAGATCACGGTGAGCCTACCCTTTGCAGTTTACAGCCAGCTTGCTCAATCTGTACTAATGTACTAATATCCTACTGCTTACTGGGAGGAAACTAGGCCACATGACAGCCGAACTTGCGACCGAATCAGCCGCTTCGACGGCCTTCCTACCCGATTGGGAACCCGAACCCCCACCCGATGATCTGATCTTTGATGACGGAGAACCCTTGGAAAGTAACCGCCACCGGATTGCCATGAATGTTCTCATCCGATCGCTGCAACAGGCTTGGCACGATCGCGATGACTATTTTACGGGCGGCAATATGTTTATCTACTACAGTCGCACCCAGGCCCGTAACCGCGACTTTCGGGGACCGGATTTTTTTGTGGTGCTGGGTGTGGATGGTACGCGATCGCGCCAGGGGTGGGTGGTCTGGGACGAAGAAGGCCGCTATCCGGATGTGATTGTCGAACTGATGTCCCCCTCAACGGCAGCGAGCGATTTGGGCGTGAAAAAAGACCTGTATGCCCACACCTTTAAGACCCGCCATTACTTTGTTTTTGACCCCTTTGACCCTACCTCCTTGCAGGGCTGGCAGTTAAATGGCCAGTGGGACTACCAACCCCTCACCCCGAATGAACAAGGCTGGCTCTGGTGTGAGACCCTCGGTTTCTGGTTAGGCCAATGGGAAGGTACGGTTGATCGCGAAACGGCAACCTGGCTCCGGTTCTACGATCGTGACGGTCATTTGATTCTCCTACCCGAAGAAGCGGCCCAACAACAGGCTGAAGCGGCCCAACAACAGGCTGAAGCGGCCCAACAACAAGCCGAAGCCGAACGCCGACGGGCTGAACGTCTAGCCGAGCGTTTGCGGGCACTGGGTGAAGATCCAGATAAGCTCTAGCCCCCTTCAGCCCCCGTTGCGATGCGGCTAGCCCTCAACTGAGCCGTTATGATTGCGGGGGGCATTTACTGACATGGGTAGTGAGGCGATCGTCCCCTAGTGCCACGGCACCTAGCGGTACACTAGATAAACACTGTCCCTTACCGGATTACGCGATCGCCCGTGGCTAATCAGCACTCGAATCTACCGGAACTCGAACCCCTCACCCGTACCCAAATCCTGGTGGCGATGGGGAGTACGGCAGTCATCCTTTTGGTCATTGCTAAGTTGTGGTTGCAATTTGGCCGAGTCGACTTGCTGACAGCGGCCTGGGATGGGGTTGCGATTCTCATCGGCTTGGGCTTGGGCCTAGCGGTCACGTTGGCAAGTTCTCTGGTATACCAAGTCTGGGGGGCCTACCGCCAAAGTGCCGACTATTATCTGGCGTTGGTGTTGAAGCCCCTGACGCTGCCGGATTTAGTCTGGTTGGGGTTATTGCCAGGGTTGAGCGAGGAACTGCTGTTCCGGGGGGTGATGCTGTCGGCGTTGGGGTTAACCCCGATCGCGGTGATACTCTCTAGCCTCTGCTTTGGCGTATTACACTTGAGTGGGCGGCAACAATGGCCTTATGCAATTTGGGCAACAGTAATCGGTCTAGTGTTTGGGTTTAGCGCGATCGTGACTGGCAATCTGCTAGTCCCCGTACTGGCCCATATTTCCACCAATTGGCTGTCGGGTTATTTCTGGAAACGTAGCCAGTTATTAGAAGAAAGACGTTAGTGGACGCAGGGCATTCGCACCGTTCATAGGATCTTGCCTGTCGTTATTGTCCACGCTAGGTCGGCAAATTGTAACTGACTTGAGCTGCATGGTCTTTGCTCTTGGCCCTCTATTTTGTGCAAACGCCACGGCAATACAATGTGGGAACACCAAAATGATACATTGGGGCTGGACGTTGCGCCCTAGCTTGAAGCGATCGCTGGGCTAAGGGGATTGGCTTCGCCGGTTGCTTGTGCATTCAAAGAGGCTACGATGTCGTTTTCTGATGAAGATCCGTCCCAGGACCCGCCATCTAACTCCCCTGCGACTGAGTCGTCATCGGGGGACCGCCCACGCCCCCTGGCGGGTTCCACCTCTGCGGCCAATCGCTGGCTAATCCGCCAGTTACGGGGAACGATCGCGCTTTTGGATGAAATGATTGCGGCGCTGGAAACCCAGCCCCCGCCACGATCGCAGGTAGGACGTTGGCTACAAGCGATCGCGATTCCCGTCCAAATCCTGTGGCGACAGATCTTGTTGCAAATCCGGCGGCGCCTACCGGCGGGTGTCCAGCAAACCCTCTCCGATTCTGTCCTTACGGGGATGACGCTGGCATTGATGGTCTTAGGGGTCTGGTTGGTGTCCAGTGTGGTTTCCGGTAAGCCCAGTGTGGCCACGGCCCCGACGCCCCCAGCCGTTGCCGAATGTCCACCCTGTGAATCGCCACCAACGACGGTTGCGGTAGCTCCCCCCACCGTGCCTCCGGCCACCGCACCGGCTAAACCCCAACCCCAACCGACCTTATCTCCTGAACCGAAGCCAGTGCCTCCCCCCGAACCCCAACCGGCTCCGCCACCGGCTGAACTCACCCCTGAGCAAAGTTTAATTGCCGCTATCCAAAGTGATATTGCTGAAATTTCGGTCCAGTATGCCGATGGACTCGTCCAAGCTGTACAGGCCAACTTCCCGCAAGGGCGTTTAGTCGTGACGATCGGAGATGAGTGGTACAGTCTGGCCCCCAACCGTCAGGAGCAGTTGGGCCGGGAGTTATTAACCCAGGCCCGTGCCCTCAACTTTGTGCGTTTGGAATTGCGCGATCGCACGGGCACGTTGCTTGCCCGCAGTCCAGTAGTCGGGGGTACACTGGTTATCCTGCAATCCGTCCGCCCGCAATCGCTGTCGTCAACGACTCCTTAAAGCGTTTGCCCCCAAATTTTTCGACAATTAGATCGTCGTAGGTATCGGCGATCGTCACCACTGAGAGGATACAAGTCTGCAACTCCAGCAAATCCATGTTCTCGCCCCCCAGGACCGTATGGGCAAAAACAACCTGGTTGGCTGCGTCAAGGTGGAAGGCTCCAAAACGCATCCGGCGGTTTTCGGCTAGGAGGTAGTGCATGAGGTCACAGTCAATGCCACTGCCGATCGTGACACAACTCGAAGCCCGGACGATCGCCAAGTCCCGTTCTTCCCAGGGATGGACTTCCCAGGGTAAGACTTCGACCTCAACCATTGTCGAACCATACAGCAGGTTAAAGTGGGGGCAATCAGGATTGGCCTGCAAAGTCGCCTTGAAAAGGGTCGATCGCCCCAAATAGTCAGCAACCTTGCGATAGGTAATCTCTTGAGCGTGATTAGCAAAGACTAAAGGCATGGGGATTAGGGGGATTGGGGGGTAGATGATGGAGTGGCCGGTCAATGTTTAACCGAGACTCTTCTTTCCTCTATTCTCTAGCAGCGTCTTTGCCGTTTTGCTACCCCAGATCGGGTGATGATTCCCCCCTAAAGGGGGATTGAGCTATTGATGCGCCTGCAGCAATGCTCCGCGATGTCAACGCCCCTGACCATAGTCTGCCTCAACTCACCACCCTGAGAAAGAATTCCTCAGTCTCTGGGAATACTAACGATAGATGGCAACTTATAGCTAACAAACTATCGATAGCGGGCCATTGGGATAACTGGCACCCATCCCCCCGCGCCTGTCGATAGGTATGGTTACAATAAATAAAACTTGTTGGGAGTTCCCAAACGGGCGAATTTACCGATTATGCTGGAAGCCTCGATCTACAGCAAAAGTACCCCCGACTACACTGCCCAGTACCTTCCCCCGGCAGATTCCACCCCCCTGACCGATTATCTCCCCGCCCATCTGATCAGCCCGGAACCGCCAGCCCTGCCACGGGTGAGCGAACGGGAAGTGGTGAAGCATTACACCCGCCTGTCTCAGGAAAATTTTTCCATTGACACCAATTTCTATCCCCTGGGGTCTTGCACGATGAAGTACAACCCCAAGGTGAACGATTGGGCTGCTGGCCTTCCTGGGTTTGCCAACCTCCATCCCTACCAGCCGGAGGCTACTGTGCAAGGTGCCCTCCAGTTAATGTACGACTTGGGGGTCGCCCTTGCTGATATTACGGGTCTTGCCGAAACCAGTCTGCAACCAGCAGCCGGTGCCCACGGCGAACTGACGGGAATTCTCATGGTGCGCGCCTACCATGCAGCCCATAGCCAAGCGGACCAACGTCGGATTGTCCTTGTGCCCGAATCCGCCCACGGGACCAATCCAGCGACGGCCACAATGGCTGGGTATCAGGTGCGGGAGGTGCGCTCCAATGCCCAGGGGTTGGTGGATCTGGAACATCTAGCGGAACTGTTGAATGATCAAGTAGCCGCGTTAATGCTGACCAATCCCAATACGGTGGGCTTGTTTGAAACGAATATCCGATCGATCGCACAACAAGTTCATGCTGTTGGGGGCCTTTTATATTACGACGGGGCCAATCTGAATGCGATCGCCGGTCTGGCCCGTCCCGGTGACATGGGGTTCGACGTGGTACATCTCAACCTCCATAAAACCTTCTCGACGCCCCACGGTGGGGGCGGCCCCGGCTGTGGCCCCGTGGTTGCCAACGCTAAACTCGCGCCCTATCTGCCCAAACCACGGGTCGTGAAGACGGAAACGGGCTATGGGCTGGACTTTGGGGTGAGTGATGCGATCGGTCGGATTAAGGGCTTCTACGGCAACTTTGGTGTCATGGTGCGAGCCTATACTTACATCATGACCCTGGGGATTGATGGCCTACGCCAATCCAGCGAAGATGCCATTCTCAATGCTAACTACCTGCGCCACTTAATTCAGGAGCACTATCCCCCCTCCCACGGCCAGGTCCCTTGTATGCACGAGTTTGTCGTCTCGGCCCAGAAGCAAAAGAAAGCAGGTAGCTCCGCCTACGGGATTGCCAAGCGTTTACTGGATTATGGTTTCCATTCGCCTACGGTCTACTGGCCGGCGATCGTGCCGGAGGCACTGATGATTGAACCGACGGAAACTGAAACCCCGGAAACCCTGCGCCAGTTTGCCCAGGCGCTGCTCCAGATTGATCATGAGATCCAGCAGGACCCCGACTTTGTTAACCATGCCCCCCATAACCTCCCGGTTGGGCGGGTCGATGAAGCCAAGGCTGCCCGATCGCCCCAACTTATCTGGCAAGAGGAGTAATAATTGCCATGCTACAGGACACCCAAACCATTCGGTTCTACCAACGCCTGAGCGATGCCCTCGTCGAACTGTGGCAACGGGGCTACCGCTTCGATGATTTACGGCTCTATATTGACGGCTATATTGCGGCGTTGCGTCATAGTAATGCGATCGAACCCTATTTGATTCACCGTCTAGAACAGGAAATTAGTCGTTTTCTCTATGACCCCTCTAATTTTGAAATGACGGAGACCCAACCGGAGACGGATTTTCGCTAGCGAGTACTCTTTCCCCAAGGGCTAAGGAGTGATTGCCCCCTAATTCTCTTCAACTGGATGCTTATTCGGAACTAGAACTAGATATTGTCGTTTTTGAGGAGGCCGGGAGTTAAGTCGCGCACCAGAGCCAATCGTGATCGCCCGCGTGCAACCCTGCCCCAACGGCAGGGCGGGGATATCGGCGTCTTGCCAGATTTGATATTCTCGGCGATCGCTAGGCAGCCCTAATTGACAAAGGCTATCGTGGGGAGAGTACCTGTGGGTTCCCAGTTAGGGAACGTCGCGGGTAACCGTCCTTGCCTGTTTGGGTCCCTACCTTGAAACCTGTTGTTTCCCCTCGCGGCCTACCGCCGCTCCAACGCCTCCTTGCCTACGGGCGACCCCATCGCCCCCAAATCTGGCTGGCGGTAGTGTGTTCAATCCTCAATAAGATTTTTGACTTGGCTCCCCCGGCCCTGATTGGTGCGGCTGTAGATGTGGTGGTGGAGCGACAGGATTCGCTGTTGGCCCGACTGGGGATTGAAGATGTCTTCTGGCAGTTGGTCGCCCTCTCCTTGCTGAGCTTGGTGATCTGGGGGTTAGAGTCAGTCTTTGAGTACGCCTATGCACGGTTGTGGCGCAACCTGGCCCAGACGATGCAACACGAGTTGCGGTTAGATGCCTACAGCCACTTACAGAATCTGGAACTGGCCTATTTTGAGGAACGCAGCACTGGGGGTCTGATGTCGATCCTCAGTGACGATATCAACCAACTGGAGCGATTCCTGGATATTGGGGCGAACGAAATTATTCAGGTTGCGACGACCGTGATTGTGATTGGGGGGGCGTTTTTTATCCTGGCTCCCCGTGCGGCGGGGATGGCAATTTTGCCGATGCCAGTTATCTTCCTGGGGTCGATCGCTTTCCAACGGCTCCTAGCCCCCCGCTATGCACTTGTGCGAGAGAAAGTGAGTCTGCTGAATGGGCAACTGTCGAATAATTTAACCGGCATCGTCACGATTAAAAGTTTTACGGCTGAAGCCTATGAGCGGGAGCGGATTAACCGCGAGAGTTGGGCTTATCGGCAGGCCAACCGGGATGCGATCGCCCTGAGTGCGGCTTTTATTCCCCTAATCCGGATTGTGATCCTGGTGGGGTTTGTGGCCATTTTACTCTTGGGCGGCATGGAAGCCGTGGCCGGACGCCTCTCCGTCGGGACCTACAGTGTCCTGGTGTTTCTCACTCAACGTTTGCTCTGGCCACTCACCCGTTTAGGCGAAACCCTGGATCAGTACCAACGGGCAATGGCCTCCACGCGGCGGGTGATGAATTTGCTGGATACGCCGATCGCGATCGCTTCTGGCGATCGCCGCCTGCCGGTTAGCCAGGTGCGCGGTCAGGTTGACTTTGAACAGGTCAGCTTTCACTACTATACGGGGGTGCCTCTGCTGGAAAATCTGACCTTACACGTCCCGGCAGGACAGACGATCGGCATTGTGGGGGCCACGGGATCGGGTAAGAGTACCCTGGTGAAGCTCTTGTTGCGCTTCTATGAGATCCAATCTGGTACGATTCGCCTGGATGGGATTGATATTCGTGAGTTGCGGCTGGCGGACCTGCGACGGGCGATCGGTCTAGTGAGTCAGGATGTTTTTCTTTTCCACGGCACCGTCGCAGAGAACATTGCCTATGGCAGTTTCGGGGCCGAGTGGGATGAGGTGATCACGGCGGCGAAGATTGCCGAGGCCCATGACTTTATTGAAGCCCTGCCCCAGGGGTACAACACGATCGTCGGGGAACGGGGCCAAAAACTCTCCGGCGGCCAACGGCAACGACTAGCCATTGCCCGGGCGGTGCTTAAAGATCCGCCAATTCTGGTGCTGGACGAGGCCACCTCCGCAGTCGATAACGAAACCGAAGCAGCAATCCAGCGATCACTAGCCAAAATTACGGCCAATCGCACGACGATCGCGATCGCCCATCGCCTGCCCACGATCCGCCATGCGGATTGTATCTATGTGATGGATCATGGCAACGTTGTGGAGCAGGGGACGCACCAGGAATTAATCGACAGAGACGGTATCTATGCCGATCTTTGGCAGATCCAATTAGGGGAAAAAGGTAGTCGTGCATTCTAATGGCGTCAACCACGGCAAACTGGGGGTTCCAGCCTGTGATTACCATTACTATGCATACTATGCATCACTACCGGGAAAAAGATGGGAGCACATAAGGCAATTCACTACCTACTGAGCACACCGTATCCCTCAAGCGATTAAAGTCGGCTCAGCCAACCCATGCGTACTGGGCCGTTTGGCTAGGGGAGGGCTTCCCACCCATCGCAGTCGCTGGGGTGTATCTCAACCACGATCACGGCGACGTAGGCGGGTGGTTGATTCGCCGTTGGAGCGGTGGCCTGAACGGGATGTGTCGCGATCGGGACGTAGGAAACTAACCAATGGTGCAGTTGCGTCGGCTGGTCCGGCAGCGTCCCCCGGAGTTTGAGTTTCAAGAGCGGTTGGCCTGTCTGGAAGATTTGCTGTAAGACTGGCTCTATCCCTGGTGCAATGGTGGGTAACACCTCCCGAAAGGTCCGACCCAGGTAGGTGGCTGTCGGGTAACCATTCAGGCGAGCAAAGGGATCATTGAGCGCTACAAATCGCAGATCCTGATCTAATAAGGCCAAACCGATGCTGGCCATCGCCGCTCCATCAAAAAAGGGCTGAAGCAGATCGCAGGCCGGGGATAGGGGGATTGTCGGCTCAGGCAGTACCACTGCTGTTGGGGTAAGGTCAGGCTTCCCCAAACACTGGGCGATCGTCTGGCGTAAATTGGCCATCTTCAGCGGTTTGGGCAGGGTATCGCTAGCCCCCAATGCCAGGGCACGCTGGCGGGCAACGCGATCGCCCATCTCGGTCATCAGTAAAAACGGGATTTGGGCCATCTCCGGGTCATACTTCAGGCTCTGTAGGATTGTCAACCCATCCAGTTTGGGAACCTGGGTATCACACAGGATCAAATCAGGCGTTTGGGCAAACGCCAACTGTAGGCCCTGATGCCCATCCTCAGCCCCTAAGCCATAAAACCCTTCTGTTTCTACCAGGGTGAGGATATTCCGTTGTAGTGACTTCTCTGGTTCAATCACAAGAACTTTCTTCATCTCTATCGTTTCTATCATCCGGATGACGGCTCTCCTGAGATTTTGGTATAACAGTGCAAAAAGCGACAAATTAAAAAACTAAAATGCTGGGTTTATGGTGGGGGCGCGTAG